>NZ_JBWKPP010000001.1:0-724989 GCF_059418305.1 Acidovorax sp. GW821-FHT09B03 | reverse complement strand
AACACCGTGACCGCCGCCATTGCCTGCGGTGGCGACGTGCACGTGCTGATCGCCGGCCACAACGCCGGTGGCGCCGCCGCTGCTGCCGGCCAGATCGCCGGTGTCGCCAAGGTCCTGCACGCCGACGCGCCTGGCCTGGAACACGGCCTGGCCGAGAACGTGGCCGCGCAAGTCCTCGCGATCGCATCCAACTACAGCCATATCCTGTTCCCCGCGACCGCCAGTGGCAAGAACGTGGCCCCCCGCGTGGCGGCCAAGCTCGATGTCGCGCAGATCAGCGACATCACCAAGGTGGTAACCCCCGACACCTTCGAGCGCCCCATCTACGCTGGCAATGCCATTGCCACCGTGCAGAGCAGCGATGCCACCAAGGTCATCACCGTGCGCACCACGGGCTTCGATCCGGCAGCGGCCAGCGGTGGCAGCGCAGGCACCGAAACCTCCGCCGCCACGGCGGATGCGGGCAAGAGCGTCTTCGTGGGCAGCGAGATCGCCAAGAGCGACCGCCCCGAGCTGACTGCTGCCAAGATCATCGTCTCCGGTGGCCGGGCCCTGGGGAGCAAGGAAAAGTTCGACGAAGTGATGACCCCGCTGGCCGACAAGCTGGGCGCCGCCCTGGGCGCCAGCCGCGCTGCGGTGGATGCCGGTTACGCACCCAACGACTGGCAAGTGGGCCAGACGGGCAAGATCGTGGCGCCCCAGCTGTATGTGGCGGCCGGGATCTCCGGGGCCATCCAGCATCTTGCGGGCATGAAGGACTCCAAGGTGATCGTGGCGATCAACAAGGACCCGGAGGCGCCGATCTTCAGTGTGGCCGACTATGGGCTGGAGGCGGATCTGTTCACGGCCGTGCCGGAGTTGGTCCGGGCGCTGTAAGGCGCCTGCCGCTGATCAGTAGCCGTTGGCGACGCGCACCGCGCCCGCAGGGGCGTTGGTGTACGCACCACCACCGCCGCCGTTCGGGCGGCTGTCGCGCTCGTGGTCGATGCGGTAGCCCTTGCCCTGCAGCGCCACGGGCGTGCCCACGGCCGGTGGCTGCGCGCGCGTGAAGCGGCGCAGCGAACCATCGTCCATGCGGATCGCCACCCGGTACACCGTGCGGGTGCGCGAGCGCTGCTCCACCTGGTGGCCCACATAGCCGCCGCCCACGGCGCCCAGCACCGTGGCGGCCGTGCGGCCGTTGCCCTTGCCGATCTGGTTGCCCACCACGGCGCCGAGCACGCCGCCCGCAACCGCGCCCACCCCGGTGGCGGGCTCGGCCTGCTGGACGGCCTGCACCGATTCGACCCGGCCGCAGGTGCTGCACACCGGGGCGCGCTGCGCCATCTGGGTCGTGCCGCCGGCCAGATTGGCACGCTGGGGCTGGAATGGCTCGGGCATGGGCGCAGGCTGTGCCTGGGCACCGACCTGGGGTGCTACCAGACCCAGCGGCGATGGGGCGGGAGCGGCGCCCTGCAGCGACTGGGCCACCACGGCAGGGCTGGCCGCCGTTGCGGCGGCGGAAACTTCAGCCGGGCGGTGCTGTACCACCAGCGTGGTACCCAGGGCCACCACACAGGCCCCCAGGGAAGCGATGGCGACCCACATCCATTTCATGGGCGAAGGGGTGGAAGGCACGGTGCGCACATCGGACGGCTGCAGGGTGATAGGGCTGTTCATGGTGTTTCTTTTCTTTCCGCGCGCATGTGCGCCATTCAGGAGTCGTTCTGGTTTCGGGGCCGTCACTCAGTGCACAACGCGGCCCATGAGCGCACGGTATACAGGCCACGATGCCCGCCTTTGTCTGCTTTGTAAGGGTCGGTAAGAAGTGCTGCAGTAGCGCCGCAAGGTGCACAGCCCCAGGGCACACATTTGCCATTGCTTACAGCGCCAAGCGACACAGGCCCTAGTCAAGGCACAGGCGCCACCTCCGTACCGTCCTGGGGCACGGGATGCGCCGGGGCGCGACGCCTGCGCACCTGCAGCCCCGCCTCGTCCAGGGCCCGCGCGCAACTGGCAGCGAACAGCAGCACTGCCGACGAAAAATAGATCCACATCAGCAGCACCACCAGCGAGCCGGCCGCTCCGTAGGCGGACACCACGGCCGCCGTCGACAGGTACCAGGCCAGCAGTTGCTTGCCGACGGTGAACAGCGTCGCCCCCAGCACCGCGCCAGCCAGCAGACAGCGCAAGGGCGGCTTGCGCCCGGTGCCGATGCGCATCAGCCCGACGAACAGCGCCACCGCGAAGCCGAAGGCCACCACCTCGTTGAGCACCTGCAGGATGGGGCCGAGCGGCGCGATGGACAGCCGCGCCCCCGCCCAGCCGGCGAACAGGTTGATCAGCGTGGACATCGTGAGCGACACCAGCAGCAAAAAGCCGATGGCCAGCACATAGGCCAGCCCGCGCAGCCGCAGCGAGGCCATGTGCCACCAGGCGGTGCGCGCGGGGTCGAGCTCCGCGCCCTGCCACAGCCGTGCCAGCGCCGATTGCAGCTCCACGAACACCCCGGTGGCGCCCGAGAGCAGCACGACGAAGCCGATCAGCGAGGCCAGGCGCCCCTCGGACGGCTCCTGGGCGCTGGCCAGGGCCTGGCGCATGACGTCGACCACGCGCTCGCCCATCACCGACTGCACCTGGTTCAGCAGGCTGCTCTCCAGGTAGCTGCGGTCCAGCCACCAGCCGAGCACGCCCACCAGCAGGAGCAGCAGCGGCGCCAGGCTGAGCATGCCGTAGAAGGACATGGCCGCGCTCATGCGCAGGCCGTCGGCGTCGAGCCACAGCTGCACCGCCCGCCACAGCGGCATCACGGGCTGTACCAGGGGTTGGAGGCGCTCGGTGGCGCGCTGGATGCGGTCGGAGACGGTCATGCACGGAGCATAGGAGGCGGGGTGGCGGATTTCCACCGGCCGGGCACGGAAGCCACTGTAGGCGCTGTCCCACAGGCGGCTGGGCCCATCTGCCACTTGTGGCAGGCTCTTGCCATCTTCTCCAGGAGCCCCCGCCCATGCATGCCCCCAGCCTGACCCGATTGCGCAGCGTCCTGCAGGACCACATCGACCGCGGCATCCTGCCCGGCGCGGTGGCGCTGGTGCACCACCGCGGCCAGACCGTGCTGCACGACGCCCTGGGCGCCCAGGCGCCCGGCGCGGGGGCGCCGGCCATGGCGCCGGATTCGATCTTCCGCATCTACTCCATGACCAAGCCCGTGGTGTCGCTGGCCACGCTGATGCTCATGGAAGAAGGGCGCCTGCCCCTGTCCCACCCAGTGGCGCGCTACCTGCCCACCTTTGCCGGCCAGGGCGTGTTCGACCCGGCGACGGGGGGTACCACCGCCGTGCAGCGCGAGGCCACGGTGCACGACCTGCTGCGCCACACGGCGGGGCTGAGCTACGCCTGGGACACGGGCCCAGTGGCCCAGGCCTACCAAGCGGCACGCATCGGCTCGCGCCGCGACGGCAATGCGGCGCTGGCCACGGCCATCGGGCCCCTGCCCCTGCTGCACCAGCCCGGCAGCTGCTGGGAATACAGCCGCGCCACCGACGTGCTGGGCGCACTGCTGGAGGTGGTGGAGGGCGAGACCCTGGGCGCCATCCTGCAGCGCCGGGTCTTCGGCCCGCTGCAGATGCACGACACCGGCTTTCACGTGCCGGCGGAGCAGTTGCACCGCCTGGCCGAACCCTTCGCGCGCGACCCGGCCACCGGCGCCGAGGTGGCGCTCAACGACGTAGCGCGGCCGGCCGCGTTCGAGTCGGGCGGCGGCGGGCTGGTGTCCACGGCCGGCGACTACGCGCGCTTTGCGCGCCTGCTGCTGGCCGGCGGCACGCTCGACGGCGTGCGGCTGGCCAGCCGCGCCACCGTGGCCTTCATGGCGGCCGATCACCTGGGCGACCGCATCCCGGCGGCCGGGGACATCCTGCCCGAGGGCTACGGCTTCGGCCTGGGCGTGGCCGTGCGCCGCAGCGCCGGCCTGGCGCCCCATGCCGCCTCGGTGGGCCAGTACGGCTGGAGCGGCATGGGCGGCACCTTCTTCCTGGTGGACCCGGCCGAAGACCTGGTGGCCATCTTGCTCACCCAGGCACCCGGCCAGCTGCGCTACCTGTGCGAGCTGTACCCGGCGCTGGTCTACGCGGCGCTGTAGCAACCACAGGGCCCTGCTTTAAACTCGCCCCCCAAGGGGCAAGAAAAGAATATGCAGATTCGCTGTGCACTGGTCGGCATGCCCGGCTCGGGCAAATCCACCGTCGGCAGGCAGCTGGCGCACCGCACGGGTGTGCCGTTCATCGACCTGGACCATCGGCTCGAGGAAACGCTGGGCACCAGCATCCGCCAGTTCTTCGAGGAACATGGCGAGGCG
Organism: Acidovorax sp. GW821-FHT09B03; assembly: GCF_059418305.1. Classification (NCBI taxonomy): domain Bacteria; kingdom Pseudomonadati; phylum Pseudomonadota; class Betaproteobacteria; order Burkholderiales; family Comamonadaceae; genus Acidovorax; species Acidovorax sp. GW821-FHT09B03. The sequence goes on along the minus strand of NZ_JBWKPP010000001.1, from coordinate 720,653 downwards.
CGCTTTCGCGACCTGGAGGCCCAGGAACTCGCCAAGGCCGCTGCCCAGCCGGGGGGCATGGTGCTGTCGACCGGTGGCGGCGCCGTGCTGCGCCGCGAGAACCGCGACGTGCTGCGCGCCATGGGCCCGGTGCTCTACCTGCGCGCCTCGCCCGAAGAGATCTACAAGCGCGTCAAGCACGACCGCACCCGCCCCCTGCTGCAGGGCGGCAACCCCATGGACAAGCTGCGCGCACTCTACGCCCAGCGCGACGGCCTGTACCGGGAAACCGCCCACTACGTGATCGAGACCGGCCGCCCCACGGTGCACATGCTGGTCAACATGATCATGATGCAGCTCGAAATGGCTGCGGGCGCCGACATGGGCGCCGAGCAGACACCCCAGCCATAGGCCAACCGCCTCAGCGCAGGGGTGAGGAATCACTCCAGTGGAAGTGCACACGCGGCTGGATGTCCGCGATCTCGGTGCGCAGCAGCGCGGCCAGCCGCGCCGCCTCGCGCTGCGTGAGCCGCGCCACGGTGGTCGACAGGCTGATGGCCGCAAAGGCACGCCCGCCCGCGTCCACCACCGCATGGCCCACGGCGGCGGTATTGGTGTTCAGGCAGCCGCCGCTGCGTGCATAGCCCAGGCCTTGGGTCTGGGTGAGCAGCGTGCGCAGCGTGGCCTCGTCCAGCCCGCCGTAGCGGCCCAGCGTGGCCGCATTGGCCGCCAGCGCCGCCTCGATGAGCTCCTCGCCCTGCGCCGCCATCAGCGCCAGGCCCGCCGCGCCCACGCCCAGCGGGCGGCGCCCGCCCACGGTCACCGACAGCGGCGGGTCGAGCCGCTGCACATTGGTATGGGCATAGCAGACGGCCTCGTGACCGCTGAGCACGAACAGGTAGGCCGCATAGCCCGTGGCATCGGCCAGGCGCTGCAGGTTGGCGCTGAACAGCGGCGCCACGTCGTGCCGGCCGCGCGCGGCCAGGCCGTGCTCGAACGGGCGGCGGCCCAGCACATAGCCGCGCCCCTCGGGCAGCGCGGCCACCAGGCGCGCGGCCATCATGTCCTGCAGCAGCCGGTGCACGCTGGGATGCGGGATGCCGGACTGGCGCGCGATGTCCGACAGCGACAGCCCGCGCGCGTCGTAGCGCGAGAGCTGGTCGAGGATGCGCAGCACGCGGTCGAGCACCAGGGTGGCCATGTTTGTCCATGGAGTGGAAAGAACGATTGTAGGAAACGGCGGGCCGGCCAAGAATGGCGGCATTCCTATAACCATCCTCGGAGACACCCGGACATGACCGCTTTCGACCGCACCCCTACCACCCGCCGCGCCCTGCTGTGCACCGCTGCCGCCGGCATGCTCGGCCTGGCCGCCGGCCCGTCGGCCGCGCAGGAGGCCGCCTTCCCGGCCAAGCCGATCCGCTTTGTCGTGCCCTATGCCCCCGGCGGCACCACCGACCTGGTGGCACGCACCGTGGGCGCCCACATGGCGCAGACCCTGGGTCAGCCGGTCATCATCGACAACCGCGCGGGCGCGGGCGGCAACATCGGCATGGACGCGGTGGCCAAGGCCGCGCCCGACGGCTACACCGTGGGCATGGGCGCGATCTCCACGAATGCACTGAACCCGCACATCTACAAGAAGATGCCCTTCGACCCGCGCAAGGACTTCACGGCCGTGGGCCTGCTGGGCAACTCCACCATCGTGCTCGAGGCCGGCCCCGCCCTGCCCGTGAAGACCGTGGCCGAGCTGCTGGCCCATGCGAAGAAGAACCCCGGTGTTCCCTACGCCACAGCAGGTGCCGGAACCTCCATGCACCTGACCGGCGTGCTGTTCGCGCAGACCAGCAAGACCGACCTGGTGCACGTGCCCTACAAGGGCAGCGCGCCGCTGATCACCGACCTGATCGGCGGCCAGGTGCCGATCGCCTTCGACAACCTGCCCGCCTCGCTGCCCCACATCCAGGCCGGCAAGCTGCGCGCCCTGGCCGTGGCGGGCGCCCAGCGCTCCCCCGCTCTGCCCGACGTGCCCACCCTGGCCGAAGCCGGCCTGCCCGACGCGGTGGTCGAGCCCTGGTTCGGCGTCTATGGCCCCGCGGGCCTGCCCCCCGCCGTGGCACAGCGCCTGAACAAGGCATTGGCCGATGCGCTGGCCGACCCCGCCGTCAAGGACAAGCTGCTGGCCGCGGGCTTCACCCCGCGCAGCGCCAGCGTGGCCGATTTCGATGCCTTGACCAAGCGCGAGTACGAGCGCCTGGGCAAGGTCGCCCACAGTGCGCAGATGAGCGCCGACTGATCCTTTTCTCCCCTTCTTCTTCCCTCCCTGCGTGACCATGACCACCACCCTCGACGCCACCCACGATCCCCAGCTGCGCAGCTGGGTCGCCTCCGCCAATCTGGCGGGCTGCGATTTCCCCATCCAGAACCTGCCCTTCGGCCGCTTTCGCACCGCGGGCAGCGGTGGACCGCTGCGCATCGGCGTGGCCATCGGTGACCAGATCCTGGACCTGCAGGCCGCGGGCCTGGTCGCGCACAACGACATGAACGCACTGATGGCCGCCACGCCGGCCAAGCGCCAGGCCCTGCGCCAGCAGTTGTCCGAAGGCCTGCGCGAAGGCGCCAGCCAGCAGGCCGCCTGGTCCCAGGCGCTGTCGCCCCAGGGCGAGGCCGAGATGGCCGTGCCCTGCCAGATCGGCGACTACACCGACTTCTACACCAGCGTGCACCACGCCACTACAGTGGGCAAGCAGTTCCGCCCCGACAACCCGCTCTTGCCCAACTACAAGTGGGTGCCCATCGGCTACCACGGCCGCGCCTCGTCCATCGGCATCAGCGGCCAACGCATCAAGCGCCCGCAGGGCCAGACCAAGGCGCCCGATGCCGCCGTGCCCACGCTCGGCCCCTGCAAGCGCCTGGACTACGAACTGGAGCTGGGCTGGTTCATCGGCCAGGGCAATGCCCAGGGCGAGCCCATCGCCATCGGCCAGGCCGAGCAGCACCTGTTCGGCGTGGCGCTGTTCAACGACTGGAGCGCGCGCGACATCCAGGGCTGGGAATACCAGCCGCTGGGCCCCTTCCTGTCGAAGAACTTCGCCAGCACCCTGTCGCCCTGGGTGGTGACCATGGAGGCGCTGGCACCGTTCCGCGCCCCGTTCGAGCGCGACGCCGCCGACCCGCAGCCCCTGCCCTACCTCGACTCACCGGGCAACCGCGCCCAGGGTGCCTTCACCATTGCGCTGGAGGTGCTGCTGCAGACCGCCCGCATGCGCGAAGCCGGCGAGCCTGCCGTGCGCCTGGCGCTGACCAACACCCAGCGCGCCGCGTACTGGACGCCCGCGCAGCTGGTGGCGCACCACACGGTGAACGGCTGCAACCTGCAGCCCGGCGATCTGATGGGATCGGGCACGCTCTCGGGTCCCGAGGCCAGCGAAGCCGGCTCGCTGCTGGAGCTGACCGGCGGCGGCAAGCAGCCCGTCACGCTGCCCAATGGCGAGCAGCGCAGCTTCCTCGAAGACGGCGACACGCTGACCCTCAAGGGCTGGTGCGAGCGCGAAGGCGCCGTGCGCATCGGCCTGGGCGAAGTCAGCGGGACGATCGTGGGCTGAGGGACGCACAAGGCAAGCCCTTGCAACTGCTTGGGCTTGCCTTGCTTCTTTGGCAGTCGGATGCCAGTGATCTAGACTACCCTGCCGCCGTCCCGCTCACGTACGAGCGTTCCGGCCAGAGCGCATATCTCAGTGATCTTGACTGGCCTGCGCGGCAAGGCGCCATGCGTTGCGGTTCCGGCCAGAGCGCATATCCCAGTGATCTAGACTACGCGCGACGACAACCGCCGTGCGAAGGAGTTCCGGCCAGAGCGCATATCCCAGTGATCTAGACTCAGCCATCCGCCAACAAGGAACACCATGACGTTCCGGCCAGAGCGCATATCCCAGTGATCTAGACTGCAGCGGTTTTGCGGTTGAACCACACATAGGTTCCGGCCAGAGCGCATATCCCAGTGATCTAGACTCCGACCTGGGCGCCCCTGATTGGGTCGAGAGTTCCGGCCAGAGCGCATATCCCAGTGATCTAGACTGCAGTCGGCCGCCTCGCGCGCCAAGACGCTGTTCCGGCCAGAGCGCATATCCCAGTGATCTAGACTGTAGTCATCTGGCAGTGGCGGGAGTTGGTCGTTCCGGCCAGAGCGCATATCCCAGTGATCTAGACTCCTTCGGGAAGAAGACCAGCGAGAACACCGGTTCCGGCCAGAGCGCATATCCCAGTGATCTAGACTAAAGATCTGGCAGTACCTAACGCTGCTGAAGTTCCGGCCAGAGCGCATATCCCAGTGATCTAGACTCGACGTGTACTGCCTGAGCGATGAAACCGGGTTCCGGCCAGAGCGCATATCCCAGTGATCTAGACTCCTTTCACCTGGCGGCGAACATCCTCAAGGGTTCCGGCCAAAGCGCATATCCCAGTGATCTAGACTCTGAACGAAAAAGACTGACCCGCCCACCAGGTTCCGGCCAGAGCGCATATCCCAATGATCTAGACTCCTGCTCAACGCTACCGGCCGCGTGCCGGGGTTCCGGCCAGAGCGCATATCCCAGTGATCTAGACTACACGTACCAGCTGGTTGGCAGCGTCATGGGTTCCGGCCAGAGCGCATATCCCAGTGATCTAGACTCGAGCCCTCGGTTGGAGGGGCCGGCCTGAGGTTCCGGCCAGAGCGCATATCCCAGTGATCTAGACTAGCGCAGCAAGACCATTGCAGGCCTCAAAGGGTTCCGGCCAGAGCGCATATCCCAGTGATCTAGACTCTGATCGCGGTAACCCCTTGATTCATCAAGAGATTTTCCGCTTTCAGAGGACTAGAAATCCGCGCCATGGTTCAGAACAAGTCGAATTGGTCGGGCGCTTTTTGCGCCGGTTGTTTCGTGCGCCCGCGATAGGTGATCGCGCGCTCGTACTGTTTGTCAGTGAACTGGAAGATATGCACTTTGCCGCCCGGAGGCAAGGCGTGCTCCACCGCGCGGCACAAGGTATCCACCTGGGTCTGGCTTGTGCAAAATCGCATGTAGACACTGAACTGGCTCATTTCGCAGCCCAGATCGAGCAGCGTGTTGCGAAACTGGGTGGCTGCCTTGCGCTCGGCCTTTTCCACCACAGGCAAATCGAACATCACCACCATCCACATAAGTCTGTACCCGGACAACATGGTGCGGCTGGCAGCGCGGATCCGTCAATCGGGTTCGAAGCTGCCCGCCAGCGAAAGGGGCAGGCCGGGCAGCGGCAGGTCGAGCTTGGCGCGTTCCTCCAGGTACACCTGAGCCAATGACGTCGCCAGGCGCTGCATGCACACCATCACGGGCGTCACCCCAACCAGCGTCTGCATATCGTCGTACAGCACGCGCACCAGGGCGCGCTTGGTGTCTGGCGTGACGTGGGCTTCCCCCGCCTTGTGCAGTTGCCATACCTTGAGGTCCACCACGGGGCGAAACGGCTCCATCAGATCGTCAACCAGCCGCATGGCGTTGGCGTCGTTGCTGTGGTGCAGGCCGATGCTGGGGTGCAAGCCGGCGGCTACAACTGCGCGAGCCGTAGCTGACCTCAGTATGGTGTACCCGTAGTTGAGCAAGGCATTGAGCCCATCACCATCCTGATCGCGGCGGAACTCAGGGCCAAACAGCAGGCCCCAATAGCGCCGCGCACCCTGCCCCTCGATGTTCTCGGGGTCGCCGCTTCGGACCTTGGAGACCAGTGCCCGCAATGGCGCGGTCGGCGCGCCAGCGGCTTCCAGCGCCGCCGCCTGCTGCTCCAGCTTGGACTTGACCACTGAGGCCCACAAACGCTTCTGCAGGGGCGCGCCCGCCGCAATCTGTGCCTCGATGCGCTTGGCCTGTACATGGTGGCCATCGAGTGATAGCAGCATGCCCACGGCATTGTGGTTGGTACCGCAGAGCACGAACGGCGCCCCCCTTTCTGCAAGTGCCACCAGGAGATTGTTGGTGTAGCTCAGGCCATGGGCGTTGGCAATGACTGCAGCAATATCATCCAAAGGAACCTGGCCGAGTTCCTTGCGTTCGCCCTCGGTGTCCCTTACCACCATGAAGCCTCGGTTCACAAAAACGTGCCGCCGATCGTCTGCGATTTCGACAATGCGGCCGATCATGGTGGTCAGCCGGTGAAGCCTGGATCACGCAAATCACCAATGGGGGAGATAGTGACCTGACGGGCCTTGGCCTTTTGCATGGAGCCAGCGTACTTGGACGTGTAGGCGAAAGCATCCTGCTTGTCGCTGTTGCGAGCGTCCACATTCGCCTCGTTCACCGGCGCCATGAATATCTGCCCGTTGTTCCCATTGACCTTGACGAGCCTCAGGGTCTCCGCGCGCCCGTCCAACTCCAACCGAACACTGTCTCCGATAACCAGGCGCATGACCAAGGGGCTCCCGTTCTGCCCCGTGGCGGGGTTGCGCAGCTGCTTCCACCCCGATGCACGGACGATCCGGTAGGCATCAAAGGTCGAGACCACATCGCCTTCCCACTTGCCCTTGTCGTTCACCGTGACTTCAATGCAGTAGTTGCTGCCCCCCACATAGCCTTTGTATGCCAATGGCTTGCCCTGGGCATCCACTCCATGGCGTCCGGGCTGCCCCGCTTCGACAATGCGAATCAGGTTGGTGATTTCACGCCCCGCACTGCCATCGGCCTTGCGCCGCTGCTTGATGCGGCCGTCCTTTCGGATGCCATAGGAAGTCTCTTCCATCATGGCACCCTCGAAGCCATGGTCAGGCCGGTGGCTGACCCAGATGTGGCGGACCGCCCGCTCCACGTGGTCACGGTAGGTAGGCCAGGGCAGGGGCATGTCTTCCACCAGGCGCGTCAGGCCACCTTCGCGCGCTTGGGCGCTGGCGCTGGCAAAGCGCTGCATCAAGCCCTGGTCCGTCACGCCGATCACGCAGGCGTCCACGGCATGGTGGCGATGGTCGTCGCGGTTTTTCTCGCCGTTCAGGCCCAGCACGTCGTTCAGCCCGAACTTGGCGCGCAGCATGGCCGTCATCTGGCCCGGTATCACCCGAACGCCTTGGGGGCATACCAGGCGCAGGTAGTTGGCGGCAACGCGTGAAAGGTAGCGGGTGTCATTCAGCGCGCGGGCCAGAAAGTCCTTGTCCTCGCCCAGCCAGCGTTCGTAGCCGTCGGGGGCAAAGCGGTAGCGCTTGCGCAGCGGCATGCGCTCGGCCCGCTGCAAGATGCCGTCGTAGTCCCATCCCTGTGCCTCAAAGTCGGCGCGCGCATTCCATGGCGTGCGGTTGCGCTTGACGCGGTTGGCCTGGCGCATGGCCACGGTGCGGTTGTTCAGGCTGTCGTCCAGCGTCTGGGAGAACGGCAGGATGTGCTCGATCTCCACCTGCTCGCTGAGCAGCATGGCAGCGCTGATCTGCAGGCCACTGTAGGGGCAGTGGCGGTCGGCCACGTCAAAGCTCAGTTCTTCCCACAGAATCCACTTCTGGATATCGCTGCCACGCACGCGCTCCAGGCTGATGCCCAGCGTTTCCGCAATGCGCTCGCGGATGCGGGTGTTGCGCCGCTGGTTATCGGCCTGCTTGCGCTGGGCGTCCTGCTTCTGTTCGCGGCTTTGCTTGAGGTCGCGCGCCAGTTCGACAACCACCTCGGTAGGCCGGCCATACTTGCGAATGAGCGCATTGACCACCGCGCGTACCTGGTTGAGGCCAATGTGCACGGTCGGGTTGGCAATCTTGCCGTAGCGCTTTTCGTCGGGGTCTTCGGGCTTGCCGCTGCCAAAGGCCACATGGCGCTGCAAGGCCTTGCCGTAGTACGGCAGTTGCTTGAAAGCAAACAGCGGCTGGATCTCGCCCGTGGCCGCAATGGTACGTTCGCCCACCTGCTCCACATCTCCAGCGCCATGGTCAAAGTCGAAGCCCAGGTCGCTGTGGTGCGCGAACCCCGCAGCCTGCACGGCCTTGTCATAAGTCACCACATCACGCTGCAGCTCCGGCACGATGCGCGCAAGCGCCTTGCGGCTCAGGCTGCCGTAGCCTTCGGGAAGGGCCGTGTTGGCAATCGCCTCGGCACGCGCTTCGTCTACGCCCGTGTGCTGCTGCAACCAGGCGATCAAGGCACCCTCGCCTTCTTCGCTCACCAGTTGCCAGACGATCTCGTCCTGCAGCGCAGCGTCAAAACCCGCCCAGGCTGCGCCAAACAGCTCTTTACGGCCCAACGCGGCGCTGGTGGCGTTGCCCTTGAGTTCGGTTCGTTTTTCGTCTTCAAGATTGAATTGCACCGTGCCCGAGAGCTTGAGCAGCTTGCGCATCTGCTCAAAGCCCAGCTTGGCGCGGCCCTCCAGAGCCGCCACCACCGCATCGCGCTGCGCCAGCGTCAACGGTAGCTCGCGCAGCGAGTCGTCCAGCAGGCGCAGGTGGTTGACCTCTTGCAGGATGCGGAAGCGCTGCGTGCTGGGCAAGGCCAAAGGGGCTCGCTCTTCGTCGGGCAACAAGGTGCACCGGCCTGGCTTTACTGGGCGCAGCTTGCGCTGGAACAGCAGCGTATCCTTCAAGTCGACCCGCGCGGCCTCGGTGAACAGGGCTGGCTGAAAGACAGACTGCGCCGCCCAGAGTGCATCAAACTCCTGGGCAATCATGGCGCGGTCCACATACAGGTCGTAGCTCTTGTCAATGCGCTTCTTGCCCTCGTCCGTGGTGAAAGGGGTTTCGCGGTAGCGCGCCCGCACGCCCTGGCCCTTCACCCCTTCGGGCTTTTGCTCCATGCGGGCCCGCCAGAACCATTCGCCCACCGTCGCACAGCCACTGGCCGTGATCTGCTCGCGCAGTTGGCCAATCGCCTTCTTGAGCGCGCCGCTGTCGTTGTCCTTGCGGTCGGTCTTGCGGTTGCTCTGGAAGCCCCGCCGCTGGTTGATGTGGAACAGCGCTCGCGCAAACTCGCCGGGGGTCAATGCCTCGTGCAGGCCCTTGGCGCGCAACTGGAAGGGATTGTGGTGCTCCAGAGCCTTGCGATCTGCTGCATCGGCCGGAAAGAAGCCATGGCGCAGCAACTGGTCCAGCATACGGGCCTTGCGCTTGAGCAAGCGGTCGCGCCGGCGGCGCATGGCGCGGGCGGCACGTCGCGTCACGGCCAGGGAAGCACCATCTTTGGGATTGCGGCCATCGCTGAAGATGCGGACTCCCGCCTTGATAATGGCAGTGGGTTGCCCGCTGGGCGCCAGTCGAAAGATAGCCCATCCCAATGAGGTGGATCCCAGATCCAAGGCAAGTCGGTACGGCAAAGACGCAGGCATTTGTCCCTCTCGGTGTTTTTGCCATTTGTAACCTAAGCCGCTACAATCACCTCCACATATTTCACTGGGATATGCGCTCTGGACGCTAACAAGCTGAAAGATGCACCAAATGGAAAGCCCCGCATGCGGGGCTTTCGTCTTTCTGGGGCTGGCAAGAACCCGCTACAAGTTAGGCGCCAGCAACCGCGCCAGCACGGCCTCGTCCATCCCCCGGCGCTGGGCCATGTCGTGCAGCTGGTCCTCGCCGATCTTGCCGACGCTGAAGTACGTGCTCTCAGGGTGGCCCAGGTAGAAGCCGCTCACGCTGGCGGCCGGCATCATGGCCAGGCTCTCGGTCAGGGTCATCCCGACCTCCTCGCACTGCAGCACGCGGAACAGCTCGCTCTTGGCGCTGTGGTCGGGGCAGGCGGGGTAGCCGGGCGCCGGGCGGATGCCGGCGTACTTCTCGCCGATCATCTCGTCGTTGGTCAGCTGCTCGCCTGCGGCATAGCCCCACAGGTCGGTGCGCACGCGCTGGTGCAGGCACTCGGCAAAGGCCTCGGCCAGGCGGTCGGCCAGGCTCTTGAACATGATGGCCGAGTAGTCGTCGAGCGCGTCGATGAAGGCCTTTTCCTTCTTCTCGATACCGAGGCCCGCCGTCACGGCGAACAGGCCGGCGTAGTCGGCGATGCCGCTGTCCTTGGGTGCGACGAAGTCGGCCAGGCAGCGGCTGGGGCGGGTCACGCCGTCGATGACGTGCTTTTCGGTCTGCTGGCGCATGCCGTACCAGGTCATGGCGACCTCGGTGCGGGTTTCGTCGGTGTAGAACTCGATGTCGTCGTCGTTCACGCTGTTGGCCGGGTACAGGCCCATCACGCCGCTGGCGGTGAGCCAGCGGCCCTCGATGATCTTTTTCAGCATGGCCTGCGCATCGGCGAACACGCGCGTGGCTTCCACGCCCACCACCTCGTCGGTCAGGATCGCGGGGTACGGGCCGGCCAAGTCCCAGGTCTGGAAGAACGGGCCCCAGTCGATGTAGCGCGCCAGCTCGGCCAGGTCGAAGTTCTTGAACACCCGGCGGCCCAGCGCGCGCGGCACGGTGGGTTGGAAAGCCGCCCAGTCCACCGGCGTCTTGTTGGCGCGGACCTTGGCCAGCGACCACAGCGGGGTCTGCTTCTTGTTGGCGTGCTGGGTGCGCACCTTATCGTAGTCGGCGTTGAGCTCCTGCACATAGCTGTGCACGCCGTCGCCCAGCAGGCTCTGGGCCACGCTCACGCTGCGCGAGGCATCGGGCACGTAGACGACAGGGCCTTCGTAGTGCGGCGCGATCTTCACGGCGGTGTGCACGCGGCTGGTGGTGGCGCCGCCGATGAGCAGCGGGATCTTCTTGATGCGGAAGTGGTCGTCCTTCTGCATCTCGCCGGCCACGTACTGCATCTCTTCGAGGCTGGGCGTGATCAGGCCCGACAGGCCCACGATGTCGGCCCCCTCGACCTTGGCGCGCGCCAGGATCTCGTGACAGGGCACCATCACGCCCATGTTCACCACCTCGAAGTTGTTGCACTGGAGCACGACGGTGACGATGTTCTTGCCGATGTCATGCACGTCGCCCTTGACGGTGGCGATGATGATCTTGCCCTTGCTGCGCACGTCGCGCCCGGCCAGTTCGTCCTGGCGCTTTTCTTCCTCGATGTAGGGAATCAGGTGGGCCACGGCGGACTTCATCACGCGCGCGCTCTTGACCACCTGGGGCAGGAACATCTTGCCGGCGCCGAACAGGTCGCCCACGACGTTCATGCCGTCCATCAGCGGGCCTTCGATCACGTGCAGCGGCCGCCCGCCCTTGGCGACGATGGCCTGGTAGGCCTCTTCGGTGTCTTCGACGATGAAGTCGGTGATGCCGTGCACCAGCGCATGCGACAGGCGCTCGCCCACGGTGCGCGGGGCCTCGGGCGTGCCGCGCCATTCGAGCTTCTTGCTTTCGTCCTTGGCGCCGCTCTTGGCGGTCTCGGCCACCTCGACCAAACGCTCGCCCGCATCGGGGCGGCGGTTGAGCACCACGTCCTCGACGCGTTCGCGCAGCGTGGGCTCCAGGTCGTCGTAGACGCCGACCATGCCGGCGTTGACGATGCCCATGTCCATGCCGGCCTGGATCGCGTGGTACAGGAACACGGTGTGGATCGCCTCGCGCACCGGGTCGTTGCCGCGGAAGCTGAAGCTCACGTTGGAGACACCGCCCGAGACCTTGGCGCCGGGCAGGTTCTGCTTGATCCAGCGCACGGCCTCGATGAAATCGACCGCGTAGTTGTTGTGCTCCTCGATGCCGGTGGCCACCGCGAAGATGTTGGGGTCGAAGATGATGTCCTCGGGCGGGAAGTCCACCTCGTCGACCAGCACGCGGTAGGCGCGCTCGCAGATCTCGATCTTGCGCTCGAAGGTGTCGGCCTGGCCCTTCTCGTCGAAGGCCATGACCACGGCGGCCGCGCCATAGCGCTTGACCAGGCGCGCCTCGTGCTTGAACTTGTCGATGCCCTCCTTCATGGAGATGGAGTTCACGATGCCCTTGCCCTGGATGCAGCGCAGGCCGGCCTCGATCACCTCCCACTTGGAGCTGTCCACCATGATGGGCACGCGCGCGATGTCGGGCTCGGAGGCGATGAGCTGCAGAAAGCGCACCATGGCCGCCTTGCTGTCGAGCATGGCCTCGTCCATGTTGATGTCGATCACCTGGGCGCCGTTTTCCACCTGCTGGCGCGCCACGGCCAGGGCCTCCTCGTACTGCCCGTTGAGGATCATGCGGGCAAAGGCCTTGGAGCCGGTGACGTTGGTGCGCTCGCCGATGTTGACGAACAGCGTGCCCTCGCCAATGGAGACGGGCTCCAGGCCGGACAGCTTCAGGGGGGGCATGGGAAGGGCGGACATCAGGCTCACCTGCAAGTGGGGTCGGTAACAGGTGAGCGTCGTTGCGGGGTGGTCGGCCCCGAGCCTGACGGATGGTTGCCTGGCAATCTGGGTGCCAGGCTTGTCCGCTGCAACGCTCCTCGGGGGAAGCGGCATTTTACCTGCCTAGCGAACGGGCAGGAACTGCAGAAAAGTGCCCCCCACGATCCCCTGCACATAGCTGATGGCCGCGCGGCGGTACTTCTCGGTCACCACCACCGCCACCAGGTCCAGGCGGGCGATGAGCTTGCCGAATTCGCGCTCGAAGCTCAGGTTGCGCCCCTGGGGACCGATCTCGTCGGCCCACAGCAGCGGCTGGCCCGCGCCATTGCGCCGCTGGGACAGCAGCCACACGGCCGACTCGACGTTGCGCGCGGCGTTGTACAGGTGCTGGGCATCGAGCGAGTCGAGCAGGAAGAACTCGGTCTTGCCGCCATGGGCGGTGACCAGCATGTCGGCCGTGGCGGCAATGAAGGCCGCCACCCGGTCGCCCGCGAATTCGGGGGCCAGAGCAAAGGCCAGGCCCGCGATGTCGCGCCGGCCCTGCAGCGGCGCCCAGGGCTGGCGCTGTTCCACGGCGGCGCGCACCTGCTCCATGGCCTGTTCGCGGCTGGTCGCGCCGCTTTTGCGCCACTCGGCCGGGTTGCGCCGGTAGAGCTTGTCCATCAGCAGGTACAGGCTGGCCAGGTTGTCGCGCATGGCCAGCGTGGCCATGCGGTTCACGTCCGACTGGGCCAGTTCGCCCGCAGTGGTGGGTGCGCCGCGCACCTCACCGCGCGCGGTGGGTGCCGGGGCGGAGCAACCGGCCAGAAAGGCAAGCGACGACAGGGCCAGCAAGGCCAGGGGGATGTGAAGGGATGCGGGTGCCACCATGTGCGCCCCATTATCGGCAACTGCCGGGCGCGCCCTGGTAACCGTGCGTCACCCGCCGTGCGGTATTCCTTCGATGGGGCACTCGGCCGTGCCCACCGTGCTGCGCGTGAGCGCCTGCACGGCGGCGCGCGTGCCGTCGGGGTCGGTCACCCAGCGCTGGTAGAAGCCGTAGGGGCAGGAGGCCACGCCCTTGTCCCCTTCGCCGGAATTGAGAACACCGGTGTAGCCGCGGTGCAGCAGCTTGAACAGGTGGTTCTCGGACTGACCGTTTCTGCGGAAATCGCGGATCAGGCTGGTGGAGAGGGCCGCGTACTGCACGCCGTATTCCTCCTCCCCGCACTCGCCCAGCGTGCGGCCGTCGAAGCCGATCAGCGCCGAGTGGCCGAAGTAGCTGTACACGCCGTCGAACCCCGCCGCATTGGCCACCGCCACGTAGGTGTTGTTGGCAAAGGCCATGGCCTTGCTCATCAGGATCTGCTGTTCCTTGGCCGGATACATATAGCCCTGGCAGCGCACGATGAGCTCGGCACCCTTCATCGCGCAGTCGCGCCAGATCTCGGGGTAGTTGCCGTCGTCGCAGATGATGAGGCTGATCTTGAGGCCCTTGGGCCCCTCGCTCACATAGGTCTGGTCGCCGGGGTACCAGCCCTCGATGGGCGTCCAGGGCATGATCTTGCGGTACTTCTGCACGATCTCGCCCTGGTCGTTCATCAGGATGAGCGTGTTGTAGGGCATCTTGTGCGGATGCTCTTCGTGCCGCTCGCCCGTGAGCGAGAACACGCCCCAGACCTTGGCCTTGCGGCAGGCAGCCGCGAAGATTTCCGTCTCGGGGCCAGGAATGGTGGTGGCGGTATCCATCATCTCCTGGCGGTCATACATGATGCCGTGGGTGCTGTATTCGGGGAAGACCACGAGGTCCATGCCCGGCAAGCCGGTCTTCATGCCCACCAGCATGTCGGCGATCCTGCGCGCGTTGTCCAGCACGTCGGCCTGGGTGTGCAGGCGCGGCATCTTGTAGTTGACGACCGCGACGCCCACGGTGTCCTTGCTGCTTGAAATATCGCCGTGGATCATGGCGTGGTCTCCTTGGGAATCGTTGATTCGTCAGTGGCTGATCATCCAGGGCCTTTTTGTGGGAAAGGTCTTCGCGCCACTCGGTGCCGTGACCGTCCCGCCGCGCTTGCTGCCACCGCCGCTGCAGCAGCCACACCCCGAGGGGTGGCGCAGCCGGCCGTAGCTGCCGGCATCGCCATCGCGCGAGGACGAGCGCGGGGCGTGCTGCGCGCGCTCGTTGGTGTCGTGCGCGCGGCGCTGCTCGGGGCTCACGCAGGCCAGATGGGGGGCGTAGGCGAACACGCGCGCCGCTGCGGCCCCGCATTCGGGGCAGGCGCAGGGCTCGTTGCGCAGGGCCACGCTGCGCAGCGCATCGAAGTTGCCGCAGTCGGGGCAGGCGTAGTCGTAGGTGGGCATGGGCGGGCCTTCGTGGCTACTTGTCTTGCGAGATCGGCATGTCGATGCTGCCGTCGAGCATCTTCACCGGGCCGGCGGCCGTGGGGTTGATGTCGAAGTCGAAGATCTCGGTGGGCAGCCACAGCGTGGCGCAGGCATTGGGCACGTCGACCACGCCGCTGATGTGGCCCTGCACCGGGGCCGTGCCCAGGATGGAATAGGCCTGCGCGCCGCTGTAGCCGAACTTTTTCAGGTACTCGATGGCGTTCAGGCAGGCCTGGCGGTAGGCCACCGTGACATCCAGGTAATGCTGCTTGCCCGATTCGTCGACCGAGATGCCCTCGAAGATCAGGTAGTCCTTGTAGTTGGGGGTGACAGGGCTGGGCTTGAAGATCGGGTTCTTGATGCCGTACTTGGCCATGCCGCCCTTGATCAGGCTGACCTTCATGTGCACCCAGCCCGCCATTTCGATGGCGCCGCAGAAGGTGATCTCGCCGTCGCCCTGGCTGAAGTGCAGGTCACCCACCGAGAGCCCCGCGCCTTCGACGTAGACCGGGAAATACACCTTGGAGCCGCGCGAGAGGTCCTTGATGTCGCAGTTGCCACCGTGCTCGCGTGGCGGCACCGTGCGTGCGCCCTCGGCGGCGGCCTTGGCCTTGGCCTCGCCCTGCAGCTTGCCCATGTGGGCGGTGATTCCGTTGGGCGGGTTGGCCAGGCCGGGCACGCGGTCCGGGTCGGTGGCGATCAGCTCGGCCTCGCGCGCATTCCAGGCATCGAGCATCTTCTGGTCGGGCAGGCAGCCGATCAGGCCGGGGTGGATCAGGCCCGCGAAGTTCACGCCCGGGATGTGGCGGCTGTTGGTGAACATGCCGTGGAAGTCCCAGATGGACTTTTGCGCCAGCGGGTAGTGCTCGGTCAGGAAGCCGCCGCCGTTCTTCTTGGAGAAGAAGCCGTTGAAGCCCCACAGGCTGTCGTCGCGCGCGCCGATGTCGAGCAGGTCCACCACCAGCAGGTCGCCCGGCTCGGCGCCCTTGACGCCCACGGGGCCCGACAGGAAGTGCACAGTGGACAGGTCCACGTCGCGCACGTCGTCGGCGCTGTCGTCATTCTTGATGGCGCCGCCGGTCCAGTCGTAGGTTTCGAGCTTGAACTCCGCCCCGGGCTCCACCCACACGGCCATGGGGATGTCCGGGTGCCAGCGGTTGTGCACCTGGGGGTTGTCGTACGGCGACTGCTTGAGGTCCACCTTGATCAGGGTATCGGCCATGGCGTGTTGCTCCTTGGATGGTTGTGGAAGGGGAACGAAGAGAGAAAAGAAAGAGGGGCTCAGACCGAGAGGTAGGCCTTGATGTGCTGCTGGTCGGTATCGGCGCGCGCGGTCTCGTGCACCAGACGGCCGCCTTCGATAACGAACAGGCGGTCGGCCACGTCCATGGCGAACGAGAGCACCTGCTCGCTGACCACGATGGTGATCTTGCGCAGCTTGCGGATCTCGTTGAGGGCCCGGGCGATGTCCTTGATGATGGAAGGCTGGATGCCCTCGGTGGGCTCGTCGAGCAGCAGCACCTTGGGGTCGGTGACCAGCGCGCGCGCAATCGCCAGTTGCTGCTGCTGCCCGCCCGAAAGGTTGCCGCCCTTGCGCCGGCGCATGTCCCACAGCACGGGGAACAGGGCGTAGATCTCATCGGGGATCTCGCGCGTCTTCGAGTTCTCCAGCCCCGTCTGGATGTTCTCTTCCACCGTGAGCGTGGGAAAGATCATGCGGCCCTGGGGCACGTAGGCAATGCCCTTGGCCACGCGGCGAAAGCTCTCGTCACGCGTCACCTCCTGGCCGGCCACGGTGATGCTGCCACTCTTGACCGGCATCACCCCCATGAGGCTCTTGAACAGCGTGGTCTTGCCCATGCCGTTGCGGCCCATGATGGCCACGGTCTCGTTGGCCCGGCCCTCGAAGGAGATGCCGTGCAGTGCTTCGCTCTGGCCATAGGCCACGAACAGGTCCTTGACTTCCAACATACGGTGGTGCTCCTGTGCGGGGTGGCTCGGTCAGTGGCCGAGGTAGACGTCGATCACCTTGGGGTCGTTCTGGACCTTGTCCATCGAGCCCTCGGCCAGGATCTTTCCCTGGTGCATGACGGTGACCTTGTGCGCGATGCGCTTGACGAACTCCATGTCGTGCTCGATCACGATCACCGCGCGGTTCTTGCAGATGCGCTGCAGCAGCTCGGCCGTGAGCTCGCGCTCGCGTGCGCTCATGCCGGCAATCGGCTCGTCGAGCATCAGCAGCTCGGGCTCCTGCATCAGCAGCATGCCGATCTCCAGCCACTGCTTCTGGCCGTGCGAGAGCAGGCCGGCCTCGGTGTCGAGCTTGTCCCCGAGGCCGATGTCGTCGGCCACGGCCTGCACGCGCTCCTTCACCGCCGGGGTGCAGCGGAACGCGAGTGCGCCGAACACTGAGCGCCCCGAGGGGTAGGAGACCTCCAGGTTCTGGAACACCGAGAGGTTCTCGTAGATCGAGGGCGTCTGGAACTTGCGGCCGATCCCCAGGCGCACACGCTTGTGCTCGGCCATGCGCGTGAGCTCCTCGTTCCGGAACTTGATGCTGCCGCCGGTGGCGCGCGTCTTGCCGCAGATCAGGTCCAGGAGCGTGGTCTTGCCCGCGCCGTTGGGGCCGATGATCACGCGCAGTTCGTTCTTGTCAACGTACAGCGTGAGGGCGTCGATGGCCTTGAAGCCGTCAAACGAGACCGTGAGGTCTTCCACGGCCAGGGCGAAGTCGGTGTTGCTCATGGGGGTGCTCCGGGTGCGGGGTGCGCTCAGGCGCGCTGGCTGCTGGCGCCTTCAGGCAGGCTCGGGGCGGCGGCCGGCGCATCGGTGGGCGGGCGGCTTGGCGGTGCCACCGGCGCCCGCACCGACGCCTGGCGCAGCGCCTCGCGGCGGCCCTTCCACCAGGGCACGATGTGGCTCTCCCACAGGCCGGCCAGGCCCATGGGGAAGGCCATGGTCACGCCGATGAACAGGGCGGCCATGAGGAACAGCCACAGGTCGGGAAAGCTTTCGGAGAAGTAGGTCTTGCCGGCGTTGACCAGCAAGGTGCCGTACACCGCCCCGACCAGGCTCATGCGCCCCCCCACGGCAGCGTAGATCACCATCTCGATGGAGGGCACGATGCCCACGAAGCTCGGCGACATGAAGCCCACCTGCAGCGAGAACAGCGCACCGCCGATGCCCGACAGCGCGGCCGCCAGGCAGAAGGTGAAGACCTTGAAGTTGGCCACGTCGTAGCCCGAGAAGCGCACGCGGTCTTCCTTGTCGCGCATGGCCAAGAGCAGGGTGCCGAGCTTGCTGGTCTGGATGAAGCGGCACAGCACGATGGACAGCACCAGCAGCGCCACGCACACGTAGTACAGGATGTACTTGGCGCTGTCGGTGCGCGTGTCCCAGCCCCACAGGGTCTTGAGGTCGGTCATGCCGTTGACGCCGCCGGTGTAGCCCTGCTGGCCGATGATGAGCACGGTGCAGATCAGCGCCACGGCCTGGGTGATGATGGCGAAGTACACGCCGCCCACGCGGCGCTTGAACATGGCGAAGCTCACGATAAAGGCCAGCAATGTGGGCACCACGATCACCGCGGCCAGCGAGAACGGCAGGCTCTTGAACGGCACCCAGAACGCGGGCAGCTCGGTGATCTGGTTCCAGTCCATGAAGTCGGGGATGCCGGGGGTGGACTGGATCTTGGTGGCGATGGGGTCGGACGCCTCGAGCTTGAGGAACATCGCCATGGCGTAGCCGCCCAGGCCGAAGAACACGCCCTGCCCCAGGCTGAGCACGCCGCCGTAGCCCCAGACCATGACCAGGCCGATGGCCACGAAGGCGTAGGTGAGGTACTTGCCGACCAGGTTCAGGCGAAAGATGTCGAGCGCCAGTGGCAGCACCACGGCCAGCAGCACGGTGAGCAGCACCAGGCTGGCGAGCTGGTAGCGCTGGATCCAGGCTTTGAGGGCATTCATGAAAAGACTCCGGTGGTGGACTCGGGGGGAAATCGATCGGTGCTCAGCGGCGCACCTTGGAGGCGAACAGGCCCTGCGGCCGCACCATCAGGATCAGCACGATCAGCGACAGCGTGATCACCTTGGCCATGGAGCCGGCCAGGAAGAACTCGGTGATGGACTGCGTCTGCGCGATGCCGAAGGCCGAGACCACCGTGCCCAGCAGGCTGGCCGCACCGCCGAAGGTGACGACCAGGAAGGCGTCCACGATGTAGAGCGAGCCCGAGGTCGGCCCGGTGGAGCCGATGGTGGTGAAGGCGGCCCCCGCCACGCCGGCGATGCCGCAGCCGATGGCGAAGGTCAGGCGGTCGGTCTTTTGCGTATCGATGCCCGTGGCATTGGCCATCACGCGGTTGGCCACGGTGGCACGCACGCGCAGGCCCCAGCGACTGCGGTGCAGCGCCAGCAGCACGCCGCAGGTGACCACCACCGTGAGCCCCAGCACGAACATGCCGTTGATGGGGATATCCAGGCCCTCGACGGGTGCCCACGAGCCCAGCAGCCAGTCGGGCAAGGTGGGGCTGACTTCCTTGGGGCCGATGAAGGTGCGAAAGCACTGCTGCAGCGCCAGGCTGATGCCCCAGGTGGCCAGCAGCGTATCGAGCGGGCGCTTGTACAGGTGGCGTATCAGGCCCCATTCCACGAGCCAGCCCGCGGCGAAGGCAATGCCGAAAGCAGCCACGATGGCCACCGGAAAGTAGTAGGCCACCAGCTGCGGCGCATGCGTCGACGCGAGCGTGGAGCCCAGGTAGATGGTGTAGGCGCCGATGGTCATGAACTCGCCATGCGCCATGTTGATCACGCCCATCTGCCCGAAGATGATGGCCAGCCCTAGGCCCATGAGCAGCAGCACGGCGAACAGGCTCAGGCCCGCAAAGCCCTGCATGAGGCCGATGTTGAGCATTTCTGAGAAGGTCATGGGTGCTGCTCCTGAGCGCAAACGGGTCGGTACGAAGAACGGGGCACGCAAAGGCACGGCCCAAGCCAGGGACGCCGAGCAAGGGCCGCCCCGCAGCGAGGGCGTCGTCCCCCTCCCGCGAAGCGAGAGAGGGGGAAGCGGCGTAGCCGCTCAGGGGGTGGTTACTGATACCCTTTGGGGAAGGGATCGGGCTTGATAAGCTCCGGCGATTCGGCAACGACCTTGAAGCTGGCGTCCGGCATGCCCATGGCGATGCGCGACTTGCTCCACAGGTGGTGGTTGGCGTCGAGCTTGACGTAGCCCTCGGGCGCGGTCTTGAGCTCGATGCCCGGCGATGCGGCCACCACCTTGTCCACGTCGAAGCTCTTGGCCTTCTCGACCGCGGCCTTCCACAGCCAGGGGCCCAGGTAGCCGGCCTGAGTCACGTCGCCGATCACCGCGTCCTTGCCGTACTTGCCCTTGAAGGCGGCGACGAACTTCTTGTTGTTCTCGTTGTCCAGCGACTGGAAGTACTTCATCGACGAGAAGAAACCCGCGAAGTTCTCGCCACCCACGCCGGTCATCTCGTCCTCGGTGACCGAGAGCGTGACCAGCAGTTGCTTGTCGCCGGTGATGCCGGCGGCCTTGAGCGCCTTGTAGAAGGCCACGTTGGAGCCGCCCACCACGGCCACGAACAGGCAGTCGGGCTTTTGCACCTTGATCTTGTTCATCAGCGAGCCGAAGTTGGTGCTGCCCAATGGGTAGTACTCCTCGCCGACGATCTTGCCCTTCTGGAAGTTCTCGACATGCTTGCGCGCGATCTTCATCGAGGTGCGCGGCCAGATGTAGTCCGATCCGATCAGGAAGAAGGTCTTGGCCTTCTTCTCGGTCTTGGCCCACTCCAGGCTGTACAGGATCTGCTGCGTGGCCTCCTGGCCGGTGTAGATCACGTTCTTGGACTGCTCCAGGCCTTCGTAGAAGGTGGGGTAGTAGAGCAGGCCGTTCTCTTTCTCGAACACCGGCAGCACGGCCTTGCGCGAGGCGCTGGTCCAGCAGCCGAACACCGCGGCGCAGTGGTCGTTGATGAGCAGCTTCTTGGACTTTTCGGCGAAGGTGGGCCAGTCGGAGGCACCGTCTTCCTTGATGACCTTGATCTTGCGGCCGAGCACACCGCCCATGGCGTTGATCTGGTCGATGGCGAGCTGTTCGGCCTGGATGGAGCCGGTCTCGGAGATGGCCATGGTGCCGGTGGCCGAATGCAGCTGGCCCACGGTGACCTCGGTGTCCGTCACGGCCAGCTTGGTGGTGTTGACAGCGGCCGTGGTCTGGCCAAAGGACCAGGCCGGCAGGCCTGCCATCGAGGCGGCGCCCATGGCCTGCAGCAGGCGGCGACGGCCGCCGTCCGTGGAGGGGTTGGTGCCCAGGGCATTCGGATCGGTGAGGTGCTTCATGGTGAAAACGCTCCTTGCTACAGACGGTTTGGGGTGGTGTGCGGCGCTGGCCGGCTGGGTTGCTGTGGGTGCCGCGCTGGTGCCAAGATTAGGGACAACCCTGGTACGCGCCCATACGTCAATTAACGTAGCCCGTGCGTACGCACCACCCGGCAAGCGTTGCTAGAACGTTTCTTGCATGGGCCCGTGCATGCCCTCCACCCCCCCGTCCGTCGCACCGCAGCCTGCCCAGCAGACGATCTTTCGCTTTCGGCGCGAGTACAACGCCTGGGTGGCCGACGAGACCATGGAGGACTACGCGCTGCGCTACACCGCCAAGAGCTTTCGGCGCTGGAGCGAGTTCCGCGTGGCGAACACGGCGTTCGGCTCGCTGTCCTTCCTGGCACTGGAGGCCATCGGCGGGGCCATCGCGCTCAACTACGGCTTTTCCAATGCCATGTGGGCCATCCTCGCGGTGGGGGTGCTGATCTTCCTGACCGGGCTGCCGATTGCCTACTACGCAGCGCGCTACGGCCTGGACATGGACCTGCTCACGCGCGGTGCGGGCTTCGGCTACCTGGGCTCGACCATCACCTCGCTGATCTACGCGGTGTTCACCTTCATCTTCTTCGCGCTGGAGGCGGCCATCATGGCGCTGGCGTTGCAGATGGTGGTGGACTGGCCACTGCAGTGGTGCTACGTGGTCTCGTCCCTGGTCATCCTGCCCATGGCCATGCGCGGCATCACGCTGATCTCGCGCCTGCAGGCGTGGACGCAGCCGCTGTGGCTGTTTTTGCTGCTGCTGCCCTTCGTGTGGATCGCGCTCACCCAGCCGCAGCTGTACCGTGACTTCGCCGGGCTGTCGGGCCTCAAGAGCGGCAGCAGCCAGTTCAACCTGCTGATGTTCGGCGTGGCGGGCACGGTGATCTTCTCGCTGGTGGTGCAGATCGGCGAGCAGGTGGACTTCCTGCGCTTCCTGCCCGAGCGCACGGCCGCCAACCGCTGGCGCTGGTGGGGCGCGGTGCTGGTGGCCGGCCCGGGCTGGATCGTGATGGGCATGCTGAAGATGGCGGGCGGCGCCTTCCTGGCGTTCGCGGCGCTGCAGTTCGAAGTGGGCACCACGCGCGCGGCCGAGCCCACGCAGATGTTCCTCGCGGGCTTCCACCAGGTCATGCAGGCGCTGGGCCTGCCGGGCCTGGCAGTGGCGGTCACGGTGCTGTTCGTCGTGGTCTCGCAGATCAAGATCAACCTGACCAATGCCTACGCGGGCTCGCTTGCCTGGTCCAACTTCTTCGCGCGCATCACGCGCAGCCACCCCGGGCGCGTGGTCTGGCTGGTGTTCAACGTGGGCATTGCCACGCTGCTCATGACGCTCGGGGTGTTCGGCGCGCTCGAGAAGGTGCTGGCCGTCTACAGCAACGTGGCCATCGCCTGGGTGGGGGCGCTGGTGGCCGACCTGGTGATCAACAAGCCGCTCGGGCTGTCGCCGCCGGGCATCGAGTTCCGGCGCGCGCACCTGTACGACTTCAACCCCGTGGGGCTGGGCTCCATGGTGCTGGCGGCCACGGTGGCCTGTTGCGCCTATGCCGGCATGCTGGGCGAAATGGCGGCCGCGTTCTCGCCCTTCATCGCGCTCGTGCTGTCGATGGCGCTGGCCCCACTGCTGGCCTGGGCCACCCGGGGGCGCTACTACCTGGCGCGCCAGCCCGACACCACCTGGCAGCCCGGCGAGGCCGTGCGCTGCACGGTGTGCGAGAACCAGTTCGAGTCCGAGGACATGGCGCGTTGCCCGGCCTACGGCGCGGCCATCTGCTCGTTGTGCTGCTCGCTCGAATCGCGCTGCCACGACCGCTGCAAGACCGGTTCGCGCGCCACCGACCAGCTGCGCGCCGTGGCGGCGCTGCTGCTGCCACGCCACTGGGCAGCCAAGGTCAACTTCCGCATGGGGCAGTACCTGATGGTGATGGTCTCGCTGTGCGCGGTGCTGGTGTTCCTGCTCGGCGTGGTCTACGTGCAGGAAAGCCTGGAAACGCCCGCGCAGTTCTTGCGCATGCCGTTCTTCAAGGTGTTCGCGCTGCTGGCGCTGCTGGCGGCCGTGTGCGCCTGGTGGGTGGTGCTGAGCACCGACAGCCGGCGCATGGCGCAGGACGAGTCGGAGCGCCAGACGCAGCTCTTGCTGCAGGAAATAGAAGCCCACAAGCGCACCGACGCCGAGCTGCAGGCCGCCAAGGACCAGGCCGAGTCGGCCAGCCTGGCCAAGACGCGCTACGTGGCCGGCATGACGCATGAATTGCGCTCACCCCTCAACAGCATCCTCGGCTACACGCAGATCCTGCTCAAGAACCCACAGACCGAGGGCTGGCTGCGCGAGAGCCTGTCCACCATCCAGCACAGCGGGCAGCACATGCATGCACTGATCGACGGCTCGCTGGAGCTGGCGCGCATCGAGGCCGGCCGGCTGCGCCTGGACCTGGCGCCCCTGCCCCTGCCCGAGCTGATCCAGAACGTGGAAGGCATGCTGCGCCCGCAGGCCGAGGCCAGGGGCCTGCGCTTCGTGGTGCAGACCGAAGGCACCATGCCGGGCTGGATACGCGCCGATGCCAAGCGCCTGCGCCAGATCCTGATCAACCTGCTGTCCAACGCCGTGCGCTTCACCGAGCGCGGCGAGGTGCGATTGCGCATGGACTTTCGCCCGCATGTCTCGCGCATCGAGGTCATCGACACCGGCATCGGCATCGAGCCGCAGGACCGCGAGCGCATTTTCCTGCCCTTCGAGCGCGGCAGCGCCGGGCGCCGGGCCAGCGAGGCCGGCACCGGCCTGGGCCTGACCATCACGCACCTGCTCACCCAGCTCATGGGCGGCGAGCTCACGGTGGCCAGCACCCCGGGCCAGGGCAGCACCTTCACCGTGCGCCTGTACCTGCCCGGCATCTCGCCCGACCCGGCGTGGCGCCCGGCCCACATGGCGGCCCTGCGCCCGGTGATCGGCCACATCGCCCCGCGCCGCACGCTGCTGGTGGTGGACGACCAGCCGCTGCAGCGCCAGCTGCTGGCCGGCCTGCTGGTGCCGCTGGGCTTCATCGTGCGCGAGGCGGCCAGCGGGCGCGAGTGCGTGGAGATCGTGCGCCAGACCCCGCCCGACCTGGTGCTGCTCGACATCTCCATGGACGACCTCGATGGCTGGCAGACCGCGGGTCTGCTGCGCACCTTGCTGCCTGCCAGCGCGCTGCCCATCGTCTTCGTCTCGGCCAACCAGTTCGACCACGAGCCCGGGCGCCTGGCGGCCATGCAGGTGCAGGGCTTCGTGGGCAAGCCGGTGATCGAGTCCGAGCTGCTGCGTGCGCTGCAGGCGGCGCTGCAGCTCGAATGGGTGCACGACAACACCCCGCAGCCCCTGCCGCCCCCAGCGGACCAGGCCGCGGGTCCGGTGCCCGCTCCCGCCAGCCTGCCCCAGGACCTGCGCGACGGCCTGACGCGCCTGGCGCGCCAGGGCCAGGCCGGTGCCGTGCGCGAGCTGCTGCGCCAGGCGCGTGCCCAGCTGCCGGCCCACGCTGCGGCACTGGCCGTGCTGCAGGCCTGTGCCGACCGTTTCGACTTCGAGGCCCTGGCCCGCCACCTTCGAGAACCCGACCATGAACAGTCCCTTTGATCCCACCGCACCGGTCAGCCCCGGCGTGCCCGGCCAGCGCGTCATCCTGGTGGTGGACGACGCCCTGGACACCCTGCGCATGCTCTGCGACGCGCTGGCCGCCGAGGGCTACGCCGTGCTGGCCGCGCGCGACGCCGAAGAGGCGCTGCAACGCTTCGACATGGTGGTGCCCGATGGCGTGCTGCTCGACGCGGTGATGCCGGGCATCGACGGCTTCGCGCTGTGCCGCCAACTCAAGGCCACGCCGCCGTGGTCGCACGTGCCCATCGTGTTCATGACCGGGCTGTCGGACACGGCGCAGATCCTGCAGGGCTTTGCCAGCGGTGGCGTGGACTACGTGGTCAAGCCGCTGCGCATCCCCGAGGTGCTGGCGCGCCTGGCGACCCATGTGCGCAATGCCCAGGCCACGCGCCTGGCGCGCGAGGCAGTGGACGTGGCCGGCCTGGGCGTGGTGGTGCTCGATGGCCAGGGCCGCATGGCCTGGCGCTCTCCCCAGGCCACGCGCTGGCTGGAAGACGCCTTCGCCCATGCCGAGGCCCCCGCCGAAGTGGCCGCCGCCTGGCTGGTGCAGGCCCAGCGCGATGGCGAACAGACCCTGGCCCTGGCCGACGGCCGCCAGCTGCTGGCCCGGCACATGGGCGCCAGCGGCCTGGCCGAATCGATGCTGCTGCTCAGCCACGCCCGGCCCGAGGCCGCAGCGCCGCGCCACCTTCAGCAGGTGGCGCTGACGCCGCGCGAGACCGAGGTGCTCTCGTGGCTCACCAAGGGCAAGACCAACCGCGACATCGCCGACATCCTGGGCATGAGCCCGCGCACGGTGAACAAGCACCTGGAGCACATCTTCGAGAAGCTGGGGGTGGAGACCCGCACGGCAGCAGCCGCCATCGCGGGGCAGTTGCTGCAGGGTTGAGATGAAGCACCTCCTGGCCGCGCCAGTTTCACCCCCTGCGGTCAGGCACCGCTGGTTTCAAGGCTGGGCGATGCCTTGCGCACTGGCCGGCAGGCCGAACACATGGTCGAACACCCAGTTGAAGACAAAGGTGTAGCACAGGAAGAAGACGATCATGCCGATGTCCATCACCAGCGCCTGCCACAGGCTGATGTGGAACCACCAGGCAAAGATCGGCACCAGGGTGACCACCAGGCCCATCTCGAAGCTGATGGCATGCACCACCCGGCGCCTGGTGCTGCGCCCGCGCACTTCCTGGCGCGACTCCCAGCGCTCGAAGGCCCAGTTGAACAGCAGGTTCCAGGCCACGGCGATGAGGGCCGCAACGGCAGCAATCACGCCCGCATGCGCGGCGCCCTGGCCGGTGAGGAAGGCCAGCCCCGCCGTGGCGGCAAAGATGGCGATGAGTTCGTACAGCGTGACGTAGACGACGCGGCGCTTGACGCCCTGAAGGCCGGCGGCAGCCTGCGGCGCTGCCAGGGAGGTGGTGGTGTTCTGCGTTTCCATGGCACGAACTTTATGTGCTTGCGGCTGATATAAAAAGTTAGCTTGTATCAGTTTTTCTGATAGATTGGGGGATGGCTTTTTCCTCGGACAACATCCAGGTCTTCCTGTCCGTGCTGGACCAGGGCTCCTTCTCGGCGGCGGCGCGCAGCCTCTCGCGCGTGCCCTCGGCCGTGAGCATGGCGATTGCCCACCTGGAGGCGGAATTGGACATGCCGCTCTTCGACCGCAGCGGCCGCGAACCCCGGCCCACGGCAGCCGCGCGGGCGCTGGAGCCCCAGGCGCGGCTGCTGGCCGGGCAGTTGCAGCAGCTCAACGCCCAGGCGCTGTCGCTGACCCAGGGCCTGGAAGAGCGGCTCACGGTGGCGATTGCGCCCGAGCTGCTGGCCTCGCGCTGGACGGAGCCCATCGCCGCCCTGGCGCGCGAGTACCCGCTGCTGCAGGTGGAGGTGCTGGCTGCGCCCCAGGTCGATGCGCTTGAGCTGCTGCACACCGGGCGCGCGCAGCTGGCGCTGGTGTTCGAGCGGCCCAGCATCGACGGGCGCGAAGGCTTCCAGGAGGTGGGCAGCGAGACCCTGGTGGCGGTGATGGCGCCTGACCACCCGGTGCTCCAGGCAGCGCGCGCGGCCGCCGAGGCCCGGGGCGAAGCCGGCGCCCTGGCCCAGCTGCGCGAAGAGCACCTCACGACCACGCGGCAGATCGTGGTGGCCAGCCGCGACCTGGCGCAGATCGACCGGCGCTTCGTATTTGCGCGCCACCACTGGCGCACCGACAACCACCTGGCCGCCCTGGGCCTGATCGAGGCCGGCCTGGGCTGGGGCTGGCAGCCGCGCGCGCTGGTGCAGCCGCGCATCGACGCGGGCACGCTGCTGGAGATGCCCTTCGAGAACCTGAGCAACGGCACGGCGCTGTGGGTGGACGTGGTCTGGTCCAAGGAGCGCCCCTTGGGCCTGGGTGCACGCCGCTTCGTGGAGCTGATGGCGCACGATGCGCTGCGGGCCGGGCATGCGCCCGAACAGACCTGCTCGACACCCGCCTCAGAACACGCGTGACTCGCCGTCCTGCGGGATCCACAGCCGGTGCTGCAGGCCGGCCTGTGCGGCCATCGCTGCCAGATCCGCCCGCGTCGTGGGGCAATGGTCGAGTGCCTCCAGGTGGTTGGCCACCACCAGGCCGGGCGCCAGTGCACAGGCCTCGATCACGTCGCGCCCGTCCATGAGGATCTCGCCCCCCAGGTCGAAACGCGCGCCGCCGGCCGGCAGCACGGCCACGTCGGGCCGCAGCCGGGTGAGGCAATCGCGCACTTCGGGGGTGAGCACCGTGTCGCCGGCAATGTAGACACTGGGCTCGCCCGGCATCTCGATCAGGTAGCCATGGCCATGCTCCATGAGCCGGCCGACCCAGCCGCGCCCATGCAGGCAGGCGATGGGCGTGATGTGCCCACCGCCCAGGAAGGGCTGCCGGCCGGGACCGGTCAGCGGCTGCACCACCAGGCCACGTGCGGCGAGGTAGTCCGCATCGCGGGGCATGCAGGCGACGGGCGTGCTGCGCCCGCGCAGGAACTGCTTGCCCGCCCGGTCCAGGTGATCGAAGTGGCCGCGCTGGCAATGGGTGATGAGGGCATGCGTCACGCGGCCCAGCAAGGCATCGGCCCCTTGGGGTAGCTCCACGGTGGGGTTGCGGCGGCGCGTGCCGCCCAGGTAGCGCAGCGTGGGCAGACCGCCCTGTGGCGAGAGCATGGGGTCGACCAGCAGGACCACGGGCGTGCCCTGGGCCGTGAATTCCAGCACGATGGTGGCGTTGCGCAATTGGGTGATCTTCATGGGAGAGGTGTTGTGGCAATGGATGAAGACCTATTGTTCAAAGGCGTGCGTCTGGTGAAAATGGCCGGAATGGACGATTCATTGCCAATTCATGCCACACCCAGGTGCTGATTCCCCCTCCCCCTCGCGCCCCTTGCGCCTGGCCCTGCTGCTCTATGAGGGCTGCATGCCCGCGGGCCTGTTTGCCACGGCCGACATGGCGCGCGCGGCCAACCTGCGTGCGGGCAGGCCGCTGTTCGACGTGCTGTGGGTGGGGCTGGACCTGCAGCCGGTTGCCACCTGGCAGGGGCCGGCACTGGCGCCCACCGAGACCCTGGTCCAGGCACAGGCCGATGCCGTGCTGGTGCCAGGCCTGTGGCTGTCGTCACCCGACGAAGTAAGGGCCCAGCTGCGCCCCCTGCAACCCCTGGTGCGGGCGCTGCGTGCCCTGCCCGGCCGCACGCAGCTGTGGAGCTACTGTGCCGGCGTGGTGCTGCTGGCGGCCAGCGGTCGGCTCGATGGCCACGCGGCCACGGCCACCTGGTGGCTGCGGGCGGCACTGGAGCAGGAGTTTTCGGCCGTGCACTGGCGCCTGGACGAGCCCTTGGTGGCCCACGCGGCCGCCACCACGGCCGCCGGCGCCAGCGGCTACCTGCCGTTGATGCTGCATGCGCTGGCGGCACGGCTGCCACCCCAGGCGGTGCAGGACCTGCAGGAGGTGCTGATGCTGCCCCGCCCACGCACCACCCACCCGGTGTTTGCCGGGCTCGACCTGATGGCCCAGGCAGAGCCCGCCCTGCGCAGCGCCATGCTCTGGGTGCAGCGCAGCCCGGCCCAGGGCCTGTGCCTGGCCGACCTGGCGGCGGCCATGCACCTGTCCACCCGCACCCTTGCGCGGCGGGTGCGTGCACACACAGGCCTGTCTGCGGCACACTGGATGCGCCGCATCAAGTTGCGGCAGGCCGGTGATGCCCTGTGCCAGACCCGCTACCCGCTCAAGCGCATCGCCCAGGACCTGGGCTTTGCCAGCGAAGCAGGCCTGCACCGGGCCTTCACCCATGCCACCGGCCAGACGCCCATGGCCTACCGCATGGCCCATGGCAGCCACTGACGGCCCCTTCGATAGTCCTATTCACCGGAGATGCACACCATGAACCCCTTCCAGAGCAGCAGCAAGGCCTTTGGCGAGCGCTGGTCGGCCTGGCAGCCCAAGGCGGGCGGCAAGAAAGGCAAGGCCTCCGCCCTCGCCAACTGGGACCCAGGTGCCAAGCCCTTCTCGCTGGGCAGCAAGGCCGAGGACAAGGCGGCCGTGGAAGCCCTGGCGCTGGAACTCGACGCGCTGCAGAACCTGTTCTATGCCGACAAGCGCTACAAGCTGCTGGTGGTGCTGCAAGGGACCGACACCTCGGGCAAGGACGGCACCATCCGCGGCGTGTTCGGCCGCATGAGCGCCCTGGGCGTGCGCACCGTGGGCTGGAAAGCCCCCACCGAGACCGAGCGTGCACACGACTACCTCTGGCGCATCCACCAGCAGGTGCCGCAGGACGGCGAGATCACGGTGTTCAACCGCAGCCAGTACGAGGACGTGCTGGTGCCCGTGGTCAATGGCTGGATCACGCCCGCGCAGCAACAGCAGCGCCTGGCCCATATCAACGACTTCGAGCGCATGCTCAGCGAGACGGGCACCATCGTGCTCAAGTTCCTGCTGCACATCAGCCCCGAGGAGCAACGCCTGCGCTTGCAGGAGCGCCTGGACGACCCGGCCAAGCACTGGAAGTTCAGCATGGGCGACATCGAGGTGCGCAAGCAGTGGAAGGACTACCGCCTGGCCTACGACACCCTGCTCCAGGCCACGCACACGCCCTGGGCGCCCTGGACCATCGTGCCGGCCGACTCCAAGACGCACCGCAACCTGATGATCGCCACCGTGCTGCGCCAGGTGCTGCAGAACCTGGAGCTGCGCTACCCGCCAGGCGACCCGCAGCTGGCAGGCTTCAAGGTCGAGTGAGCGTTCAGCGCCCTGGCCGACCGCTGGCCTGCAGGGCCGCAACCACCGCGGCATCGGTGCTGTCCGGCTCCCGGGCCTGGCGCTGCAGCAGATAGTCCAGTGCCGAGGCGCCTTCGGGCCAGGGCAGGTTGGTCTCCGGTCAGGCCCCGCGCACCCAGATCCGGGTGCCACCCGAGCCTGGGTGGCCAGCGACACGCCGGCAGGGCGCGAGCGGGTCGGCGCCATGCACCAGCAGCAGCTCCACCAGGGGCAGGCACAGGCCGCGCAGTTCGCTGCCCCGTGCGCACAGCATGCAGGCCACGGCCCCCAGCAGCCCGCCTTCATAGCGCACCCGGGGCGTAGCAAAGGCTTCGCCCCTGGCCGCCAGGTTGTCGGCGCTGAACACGACGGGGGTGTTGGCGTTGAGCCCGCGCTCCAGCATGCGGCGAAAGATGCCGAGGACAGCGTCCACGCGCTGCCCGTCCAGAGCGATGGGCTCCTCACCCTCGGCTGCACCCTGCTCGTACCAGCACCACGCGAGCAGCGCGCCCAGCACCTCCTCCTGGACCGCTTCCGGCGTCAGCCAGCCAGCGATGCCGGCGCCCGCATCCAGCAGTTCCAGGGCGAGGCGCACATCCCGCGCCGCCCCCTGAAAATTGCGCAGCAGCATGCGCACCGCAGGATAGTCGTCACGCCAGACCGAGGTGTCGAGGTCGACGCCCGCAGCCGCCAGCTGCGCCGTGGTTTCGGCATCGCGGTAGCCACAGCGCATGCGGTCCAGACGGGCCACGTCGCTCATCTGCAGGGGTGGCACCGAGCAGACGCCCCGGGCCTCCCGCACCGCCAGGACTTCCGCGCTGTCCTGGAAGACTCGACGCTGTGGAACAACAGGCTGCCGACCTCCTGCGCAGACTCCTCCTCGTACAACCTGGCATTCACGTCCACGCCTTCCTGGGCGAGCAGCCACTTGAGCAGTTTGGGGTGTGCGCACACGGCCTGCACCACGGCCACGGAGCGCGACAGTGCCACCAGGTCTGCGCCTGGCAGCGCCAGCAGCGCGACCAGCATGGCTTCGCGCCTGCTGCCGCCATGCTGGGCGATCTGGCTGGCCGCCTCGGTGGCCCAGGGCAGGCAGGGGGCCAGGTCCACACGGGCATCGAACATGGCGCGCACGGACTTTTCCATGCCCCCGCGCAGGGCGTGCATGAACAGGGGCATGCCCTGGGCCGCGGCGTCCGCAGAGGCCCCGGCCTTGATCTCCTTGGCGAGCGCGCCATCCTTGGACTCGAGCACCAGCCCGTACAAGCGGTCGCCTTCGGACAGGGCGGGCTTGGGAAAGGCCTTGGCAGTGATGCGCTTGCCCGCGTGGTGGTGCGTGGTGTCCGACTCGCCCACCTGGCTGTTGAAGACCTGCACACGCAGGTACTCGGCACCCGCGGCATGCAGGGCGAGGATCTGCGCCTTCTCCAGTGCATCGTGCGCCGAGGCGTCTATGCTGCAGCGCAAGGTCGTGCCCAGCAGCGACGCACTGAGCACCGAGGGCTGGTCCCAATCGGCAAAGATGCCGCCCAGAAGTTCGGGCCAGGCACTGCAGGGGGTGCCGATGGCGGCCAGCAGCTTGCCGTGCAGGGTGCAAAGCGCGTCGGCATCGGAGCCGATGCAGGTGAAGGTGTACGTGCTGGCGGACATGGAACGTGAGGCGTTGGAGATGCCCTCGAGGGCAGCAAGCCAGGGGCGCTGCGCGCCGGTTCCAGACACCGACCGGGCCAATTGGCATGTTATGCATCAAATGCATAATCCTGTAACACTCCGGCCTTGGACAGGGACAACAGGCAGGCATAAGCTCCGTGGCTTGAACTTATCCCACAAGGAAATTCACATGTCGCAATCTTCCGGCGCTCCGGCCACCAGCTCCAAGTTGGGCGCCGTCCATACCCTGCCTTCCTACCTCCAAGCAGACAACCTCGGCCCCTGGGGCGTCTACCTGCAGCAGGTGGACCGTGTCACGCCCTACCTGGGCCATCTGGCCCGCTGGGTCGAGACGCTCAAGCGCCCCAAGCGCGCGCTGATCGTGGACGTACCGATCGAGCTGGACAACGGCACCATCGCCCACTTCGAGGGCTACCGCGTGCAGCACAACACCTCGCGCGGCCCGGGCAAGGGCGGCGTGCGCTTCCACCAGGACGTGACGCTGTCGGAAGTGATGGCCCTGTCGGCCTGGATGTCGATCAAGAACGCCGCGGTGAACGTGCCCTACGGCGGTGCCAAGGGCGGCATCCGCGTGGACCCCAAGAAGCTCTCCCTCGGTGAACTTGAGCGCCTGACGCGCCGCTACACCAGCGAGATCGGCATCATCATCGGCCCCTCCAAGGACATCCCTGCACCCGACGTGAACACCAACGGCCAGATCATGGCCTGGATGATGGACACCTACTCGATGAACACCGGCGCCACCGCCACCGGCGTGGTCACCGGCAAGCCCGTGGACCTGGGCGGCTCGCTCGGCCGCGTGGAGGCCACCGGCCGCGGTGTCTTCACCGTGGGCGTGGAAGCCGCCAAGCTCACCGGCCTGTCGCTCGACGGTGCCCGCGTGGCAGTGCAGGGCTTCGGCAACGTCGGCGGCATCGCCGGCAAACTGTTTGCCGAGGCTGGCGCCAAGGTCGTGGCCGTGCAGGACCACACCGGCACCATCTTCAACGGCAAGGGCCTCGATGTACCGGCCCTGCTGGCCCACGTGAAGGCGCGTGGCGGCGTGGGCGGCTTTGCCGGCGCCGACACCATGGCAGCCGACGAGTTCTGGGGCGTGGACTGCGAGATCCTGATCCCGGCCGCGCTGGAAGGCCAGATCACCGAGCACAATGCCGGCCAGATCAAGGCCAAGCTGGTGATCGAGGGCGCCAACGGCCCCACCACCCCCGAGGCCGACGACATCCTGCACGACAAGGGCGTGCTGGTGCTGCCCGACGTGATCGCCAACGCCGGCGGCGTGACGGTGAGCTACTTCGAATGGGTGCAGGACTTCTCCAGCTTCTTCTGGAGCGAGGACGAGATCAACGCCCGCCTGGTGCGCATCATGCAGGATGCCTTTGCCGGCGTCTGGCAGATTGCCCAGGAGCACAAGGTCAGCCTGCGCACCGCCACCTTCATCGTGGCCTGCCAGCGCATCCTGCACGCCCGCGAAATGCGCGGCCTGTATCCCTGATATTTCTTTTTTGCAAGAACCGCGGCCGCCTATCCGGCGGCCCCCGGTCCGACCCAGCCGCCAGCACCGCACCCGGTGCTGGCGGCTTTTTTCCGGGAGGTGCCTGTTGCGTCCGGGCGACGCCGCACACCCGCGTTCATGCCTGTTGTCGGCACGATGCGACCGCTGGGCGGCCGCTGAAACAGGCAGATACGCACGCCAACAAATGGAAATGATTGCCCCGCAGGCTGCGTGGGAGACTGCCCTTTCATCTCGGCAATCCCAGGAGACAACGGTGGCCCTTCCCTCCCTGCGCAGCGTCATGGCGCGCTTCATGCTGAGCCGCCTGCGCACCGCCCGCTCGGTGGCCCGCCTGGCCTACCGACTGCATGGCAGCAAGCGCGCCCTCATCGACCGGCGCGGCACCCTCACCTACCAACAGCTGCACGACCGCGTGCTGCGCCTGCACGGCTGGATGCAGGCGCAGGGCGTCCAGCAGGGCGACATCGTCTTCACCTGGTTGCCTGAGACCGGCGAGCAGTACGAGACGCGCCTGGCCACGTTCGAGAACGGCACCATCTTCGCGAGCTTCCACAAGCACCTGTCGGCCCAGGCCGCGCTCGATACCCTGCTGCGCGTGAAACCCGCCGTGTTCATCCACGACCCGGCGCTGAGCGAGCCCATCCTGGCCACCGTGCGCGAGCGCATGCCCGGCCTGCACATCCTGGCCCTGGGCAAGCCCTACGAGGACGCGCTGGCCCAGGCCACGCCCACGCGCGGCACGGCCAGGGTGCACGAGGACGAGGTGTTCGCGCTGCACATGACCTCGGGCACCACCGGGCTGCCCAAGGCCATCGGCTACACCCACCGCAAGTACCTGGACAGCGTGCGCTTCATTGCCCAGTCGATCAACTTCACGCCCCCGGCCAGCGGCCAGGACATCAACATGCTGGGCCTGCCGCTCACCGGGCCGGGCTCGGGCCTGGTGCTGCCCACGCTGCTCTCGGGCGCGGTGCTGGTGATGCCCGAGAACTTCCGCTCGGCCACGCTGGCCGGGCTGATCGAGCGCCACAAGGTCTCGCGCGCCTTTCTCTCGCCGTCGGCCATCATCGACCTGCTGGACGACCCGGAGCTGCCGCGCTACCGCCTGGCCTCGCTGACCCATGTGCCCTATGGCTCGGAAATGATGCCCGCGCCCAAGATCGCCGAAGCCATCCGCCGCTTCGGCCCCATCTTCCAGCAGGGCTACGGCTGCCTGGAGGCTCTGCCGCCCATCACCTGGCTGCTGCCGCACGAACATGTGGACGCCAGCGGCGCGCCACTGGGCCTGGACATCCTGTCGTCGGTGGGGCGCGTGATGCCCGGCGTGGACGTGGTGATCCGCGATGACGACTTCCATCCGCTGCCCCTGGGCTCCACGGGCCTCATCACGGTACAGACCCCGGTGCAATTCGAGCGCTACTGGCACGACCCCGAGAAAACGGCCGAGACGCTTCGCAACGGCTGGGTGGTGATGGGTGACACGGGCTATTTCGACAAGGCAGGCTACCTGCACGTGCTGGGCCGCAATGCCGACCGCGTGCGC
The DNA here is from genome assembly GCF_059418305.1 of Acidovorax sp. GW821-FHT09B03. Taxonomy (NCBI): domain Bacteria; kingdom Pseudomonadati; phylum Pseudomonadota; class Betaproteobacteria; order Burkholderiales; family Comamonadaceae; genus Acidovorax; species Acidovorax sp. GW821-FHT09B03. Next base: position 686,099 of record NZ_JBWKPP010000001.1, on the reverse strand, counting down.
AAGGACGGCCAGTTGCTCAACCCGCGCGAGGTGGAAGAAGTCACGCACCAGCACCCCGCCGTCAAGGAATGCTGCCTGGTGCAGCACGGCGAGCAGGCCGTGCTGGTGGTCAGCCTGCGCCAGAGCTGGCGCACCGAGCACAACTGGCGTGCGCTGGAGCACGACATCACCGAGTACCTGGCCGAGAACCTGACCGCGGCACTGCAGCCCGACCGCGTGCGCATCGTGCCCGAGATCCCGCGCAGCTTCCTCAACAAGATGTTGCGCCGCGAGGTGCGTGCCATGCTCGACGCCGAAGAGCCCGTGGCCGAACCGGCGCACGCGCTGTGAGCGGGCCGACCGCCGCGCAGGCTGCCACCACCGCCGACACCAGGCTGCCGCTGGGCACCAAGCTCAGCTACGCCGTGGGCAACGTGGGCCTGCAGATGCTGATCGCCGCCATGGGCTTCCTGCTCATGATCTTTTACACCGACGTGGCCCTGGTGCCGCCGGCCGTTGCCGGCGCCGCGCTGCTGGTGGGCAAGGTGTGGGACACCATCAACGACCCGCTGTTCGGCTGGGTGACGGACCGCACGCGCTCGCGCTGGGGCCGCCACCGCGTGTACCTCATCTACGGCGCGATTCCGCTGGCCGTGGTGTCGGCCGCGGTATGGATGGTGCCCCCGGGCCTGTCGCCGGTGGCGGCGTTCCTGTGGATTGCCATCACCTACACGCTGTTCGACACGCTGATGACGCTGGTGCAGCTGCCCTACCAGGCCATGGCCGCCAACCTCACGCGCGACTACGACGAGCGCACCAGCCTCACGGCCTTTGCCTCGCTCGGTGCCCTGATCGGCTTCTTCGCGGGCAGCGTGCTAATGCCAGTGCTGGTGCGTGCCGCGCCCGATGCGCGCACGGGCTACGCGCTGGCCGGTGCCTGCTTCGGCCTGGCCGCCGGCATGGCGGTGGCCGTGGTGGCCTGGCGCGTGCGCGAGCCCGTGGCCGACGAGGCACCCGCCCCCGCCGACCCCTCGCCTGCCTGGGATTCGGTGCGCCGTACCTTGCTGGGCACGCTGCGCAACCGGCCCTTCCTGCTGCTGGTGAGCGCGGCCGGCCTGGTGCGCCTGGGCCTGACCCTGGTGCAGGGCGCGCTGGCCTATTTCGTCATCTACCAGCTGCAGGGCACGCAGGGCGACCTGCCGCGGCTCATGGCCATCCTGCTCGGGGTGGTGGCGGTCTCGCTGTTCGTCTGGAAGCGCGTGGTGGACCGCTGGGAGAAGAACCGGGCCTACATGCTGGGCCTGGTGTTCAGTGCCGCGGGCCTGGTGGTGCTGTACTGGATCGGGCCGGGCCAGCAGGGGGCGGTGGCCGCCGTGCTGGCGCTGATCGGCATCGGCATGGGCGCGCACTGGATCGTGCCCTTCGCGATGGTGCCCGACACCATCGACCACGGCCACATGCTCGCGGGCGAGCGCACCACCGGCATGTACTACGGCCTGTTCGGTCTGGTCGACAAGATCGCACGCACGCTGGCCACGGTGATCGTTGCGGCCGTGCTGGACATCACGCACTACGTACCCAACGTGGCCCAGTCGCCCGAGGCGCTGGGCGGCATACGGCTCATGACCGGCCCGCTGCCCGCACTGTGCCTGGCGCTGGCGATTCCGCTGCTGCTGGTCTACCCCATCACGCGCGCGCGGCACGGCGAGATCCGCCGCAGCGTGGGCGACGTGCGCGACAGCCAGTTCACGGGCTGAGCTGGGGCCCTGCGGGCAGCGCTGGAACCACCGGGTCCACCCAGCGCAAGGCCAGGCAGAACGGCTGCGCACAAGGCGTGCGCCCCGCATAAGGGCAGCCAGCCACCTCGCACAGCGGCCGTTCGCGCTCACGCTCCTCATCGACCGGCAGATGGCCACTGGCCTGCAGCACCGCCATCTGCGTCCAGGGGTCCAGGCGCTGGCCTGGCGCGAGAAGCATCTCTCGGCCATAGACCGAAGCCGGCACCTGCGCCTGGAAGTCCAGCACCAGGAGCGCACTGGTGCGCGCCGTGGCCGCGGCTTCAGGCCCCTGCAGCACCAGCGCGAACACCCCCGACTGCAGCGCCTGCGCATTGCCGGAAAACGGCACATGCAACGGCGCCGGCGCGCCCAGCCCCGCCGCGGCGAGAGGTGTCGACTGCGACGCCATCCAGGGCACCGGCACGCGCAGGGTCAGCGCAAAGCTGCGTGGCCCCTCGGGCGTCTGCACCGTGCCCTGGCGCACCAGCCAGGTCTGCAGCGGCGGCTGCCCGGGCTCGGCATCGCCTTTCTCCAGTGCATGCGCCAGGCCCACGGGCCAGGGCTGGGCCGCAACCACGCGCTGGGGAATGCCACTGCCCTCGGTGAGCTGCGCCACCAGGGCGCTCACCATGCGCAGCGCCGGGGCGTCCAGCCCCTCGGCCGGCCAGGCCGCAGACAGCGGTGCTGCCGCGGACGCAGCAGGTGCTGGCACCGGCGCCCCCGGTGCCAGCGCCGCAGGCAGCAGGTTGCGCACCGCAGCGCCCGCCGGGCTGGCCGCCGCCGCATGGCCCCGCGGATCGAAGCCCGCGCCCAGGGGGCCACGCGCCTGCGGCGAAATGCTGGCCTTGTCGGCCACTGCCGGCGCCGGGGGTGCTGCCCCGGGCACGGGTGCGGCAGGGGCCGCGGGTGCTGCGGGATCGCCCAGCGGAAACGGCGCACGCGCCGGGGCCGCCTTGTCGGTCCCGAGCAGCGCGGCCTGGCGCTGCAGCGCCGCCTCGGCCAGGAACTGGGCCACGGGCGGCAAGGCGCCAGGGCGGGAAGGGTCGATGGGTGCAGCCATGCGGGCGGTGGGGTGAAGGCCCGATTCTGGAGCGATTCGACCCCGCTGAACAGCGGCACCCGATCACCGGCCCACCCGGCCTGCGTCAGAATCCGGCCTGCCCACGCCACCATGCCCACTCCACCCTCGCCGCCTTCTCTGCCACCCCATCCCTGGGTGGCCCCTGCACTGCTCACCGGGGTGGCCGTTTTCCTGCTGCTCAGCGCCGCGCTGTTCGCGCCCAGCTGGGAGCGCGCCTTCCGCTCCGACGCCTCGCCGGCCGCCTGGTTGTCGAGCGCGCTGCTGCTCACCCTGGCCATCACCGCGCTGCGGCTGACCGCCGAGCGCGCCCTGCCCCGGATGCTGGGGATCTGGCTGGTGCTGGCCTTCGGCGCGCTGGCGCTGGACGAGCAGTTCATGCTGCACGAGTTGTGGAAGTTCCGCTGCATCGAATGGACCGTGGCCTGCCAGTCGACCTGGGTGCGCGAGGCACCCCTGCTGGCCGTGGGCGTGGTCGGCGTGGCCACGCTGGCCTGGCTGCACCGCGCGCTCAGCCACCACAGCACGCAGGCACTGGTGTGGGCCGGCCTGCTGGTCGGCCTGTGGGCGATTGCCGTCGACCAGTGGCCCGGCGTGCCGCCAGCATTGGAAACCTTCGAGGAGGTCTTCGAGGTGCTGGCCGAGGCCCTGGTGCTGGCGGCATTGCTGCGCCAGCCGGCTCCACCACCTTAGTTCAGGTGCACTCCTGGTCGATCCAGCGGCCAGCGCGGAACCACTGGCCGCCGACGTTGAGGTACCAGTGGTGGGCAAAGAGGGGGTGGCCCGACATCTCGCCCTTGAAGGGCACCTCGAAGCGCAAGATGTCGGCAATGCCGTCACGGTCGAGGTCGATTTCGTAGGCCACCACGGCCGTCTGGATGCGCACCGGCTTGGGAACGTCGGGAGGCTCGGCAGGGATGGTCCAGCCCAGGGGCTGGCGCTGGGACTTCACCGCCGCAGCGCTGGCGGGCAGCTCGGTCGTGGTGACCAGGCGGGTGAGCACCTGCGCCGTTTCCGGCAGGCGTGCATAGCGCTTGACGGGGACGACCTCGTCCCCCTCGGCCCCTGGGTCCTCGAACGCCGGGCCGGTGTAGTTGCCGCCGCAGTAGAAGTCCGCATTGTCGATCTGCCAGCTGCGCTTGCGCAGGGCCTGCGCGCCCACCAGGCCCTGCTGCGTGACGGCATAGATGGTGAGCGGCGGATCGAAGACCAGGTCGGCCGCACCCACGTCCCAGAAGCCGGTGACGAACTCGATCTCCGGCCCGCTGTGGCGGTTGTAGCGGCCCATGGGCGCCGCCGTGGGCACCACGGCAATGCGGCTTCCGGCCACGGCGGCCAGGCCGTCGGCCTCGGTGTCGTGCAGCAGCGCCACCTCGCCATGGCGCTTGAAGCGCGAGGACGCAATGGGCTGCAGGGCCAGGCGCAGGCCTGGCAGCTTGAGATCGGCGACAGGGTCCGGCACCGGCTTGCCGCGCGCGATCTCGTGGGCCGTGTCGGGCAGCACGCCGGCGCGCAGCAGGCGCTTGGCAGCATCGAACTCCGGCCGGGCGGGGTAGCGCACCTCGGCCCCTTCGGCGTGGCTCTTGCGCAAGGCCGGCAGTTGCAGGGCCGCGGGCCGGGGCAGGGCATTGCCATAGGCACGCAGGCGGTTGGACGACGGCGCCACCCAGAAGGCCCGGGCCGGGTCCTTCGCGGCCTGCGGCAGGGTCAGGGGCTGCGCGGCCAGCAGGTTGCAGGCCATGTGCGACTGGAAGGGGATGAAGCGGATCACCTCGCCCTTGCCATCGGGGTTGAGCCGGGCGTCGCCGGTGTAGAACACCTCGCACCAGCCGTCCTGCTCGGCGAGCAGGCGCACCACGGTGTTGGCCGGCAACTGGGCTTCCACCCGGGCATCGGGCCGGGGCCGTTCACGCAGGTTGACCCAGGAGCCCTGCACATGGCGCACCGGGGGCTCGGGTCCCAGCTGTGCGCCGGCGCCGGGTGCCCACAGGGCCGCTCCCGCAAGTGCGGCGGCCAGGGAGATCAATCCTGCCCGCCGCGGCATCACGCCACCAGCTCCGGCGCGGCCGCTGGCTGTTCCACCACACGCGCCAGCAGTGCCCCCGCATAGCGCGCGGGCAGCGGGATCCACACGCGCACCGGGTTGCCCTGGGCCACGGCCACGGGCTGGCCGTGCACGTCGTGCATGCGCTCGAGCCGCAGCTGGATGTTGCCGCTGGGGTGCACCACCTCCAGCAGGTCGCCCACGGCGAAGTGGTTCTTGGTTTCCACCTGCACCCAGTCGCCCGCAAGGCCCACGGCCTCCTGGCCGTCGGCGCCCAGCACCTCGCCCGCGAACTGGCTGCGCTGGGTGGCCGAGTGGCCGCTGATGTAGTTCTGGTAGTCCTGGCTCGGGCGGCGCTCGAGCAGGCCGCCGGTATAGCCGCGGTTGGACAGGCCTTCGAGCTCCAGCAGCAGCTCGGGGTTGAACGGCCGGCCGGCCACGGCATCGTCGATGGCGCGGCGGTAGACCTGGGCGGTGCGGGCCACGTAGTAAAGGCTCTTGGTGCGGCCCTCGATCTTGAGCGAGTCGACGCCGATCTGCGCCAGCCGCGCCACATGCTCCACGGCACGCAGGTCCTTGCTGTTGAGGATGTAGGTGCCGTGCTCGTCCTCCATGATGGGCATGAGCTGGCCGGGCCGGCCGATGTCCTCGAGCAGGTAGACCTGGTCGGCCGCCGGGTGGCGCACGCCGTCGCCGCAGGTGGAAAACGACTGCTCGGCCTCCTGCTGCGCGGCGGCGAAGTCGAAACCGGCCTCCATCTTCTGCGCCACGGCCTCGCCGGTGGTCGGGTCGACCTCGGCGCCATGCGTGGCATAGCCCCAGCGGCAGGCATTGGTGCAGGTGCCCTGGTTCGGGTCGCGGCGGTTGAAGTAGCCGCTGAGCAGGCAGCGGCCCGAGTAGGCGATGCACAGCGCGCCGTGCACGAACACCTCGAGTTCCATGTCCGGGCACTCCTGGCGGATCTGCGCGATCTCGTCCAGGCTCAGCTCGCGCGAGAGGATGATGCGCGCAACGCCCATCTTCTGCCAGAACTTCACGGCCGCCCAGTTGGTGGTGTTGGCCTGCACCGAGAGGTGCACGGGCACCTCGGGCCACTTTTCCTTGACCATCATGATCAGGCCGGCGTCGGCCATGATCAGGGCGTCGGGCTTCAAATCGATCACGGGCTCGATGTCGCGCAGGTAGGTGCGGATCTTGTCGTTGTGCGCGATCAGGTTGCTGGTCACGAAGAACTTCTTGCCGCGCGCATGCGCCTCCTCGATGCCCTGGCGGATCTGCTCCAGGCGGAACTCGTTGTTGCGCGCGCGCAGCGAGTAGCGCGGCTGGCCGGCGTACACGGCGTCGGCGCCGAAGTCATAGGCCGCGCGCATCTTGTCGAGCGAGCCGGCGGGCAACAGCAGTTCAGGGGCTTTGAGGGCGGTCATCGGGGGCCATCCAGTCGGGTTGTGGGTTGTTCAGCGCGGCACCGGCATGGCAATGGCCTGCGGGAATTCCTCGCCATCGAAGGCCTTGTCGCCATCGGCATCGGCCACGCCATTGGCCACCAGGCCCTGGAAGTCGAACTGGCGCGGGTCCATGAAGTGCGAAGGCACCAGGTTGCGCAGCGCCACGGCCATGTTCTCGATGCGGCCCGGGTACAGCTGCTGCCAGTCGCGCAGCATCTGCCCGATCTGCTTGCGCTGCAGGTTCTCCTGGCTGCCGCACAGGGTGCAGGGGATGATGGGAAAGTTGCGCAGCGCCGCCCAGCGCGTGAGGTCGTCCTCGGCCACATAGGCCAGCGGGCGGATGACGAGGTGGTCGCCACGGTCGCTCTGCACCTTGGGCGGCATGCCCTTGAGCTTGCCGCCGAAGAACATGTTCAGGAAGAAGGTCTGCAGCATGTCGTCGCGGTGGTGGCCCAGCGCGATCTTGGTGCAGCCCAGTTCGTCGGCCACGCGGTACAGGATGCCCCGGCGCAGGCGGCTGCACAGGCTGCACATCGTTTTTCCCTCGGGCACATGCTGCTTGACCACGCTGTAGGTGTCGCGCGTCTCGATGTGGAAGGGCACGCCCAGCCCCGCCAGGTAGTCGGGCAGCACCTGGGCCGGAAAACCCGGCTGCTTCTGGTCGAGGTTGACGGCGACGAGCTCGAAGCGGTTGCCATTGCGCTGCTGCAGCATGCGCAGCACGTCCAGCATGCCGTAGCTGTCCTTGCCGCCGGACACGCAGACCATGACCTTGTCGCCATCGGCGATCAGCCCGAAGTCGGCAATCGCCTGGCTGACCTGGCGCACCAGGCGCTTTTCGAGCTTGAGGGCCTCGCGGTCCGTACTGCCCGCCATGGGGGCGGGTGGTGCGGCAACGGGGGGCGAGGTGGGGGCGTCGGTCAGCATGGCGGGCAGGAGGATTCACGGCCGCAGCAGATGCTGCGGTCAAAATTGCGATGGTATGCATAGCACCTGGCGATGGCAAAGCCATCGCCAGGATCGATTTTCGTACAGATGGGCCCACCGGCCCCGGGATTCAGGCCTCGGCCGGGTAGAACATCTTGCGCGCAGGCACGGTTTCCACCGCGCGCGCGATTGCGCCGATGTGGTCGGGCGTGGTGCCGCAGCAGCCGCCCACGATGTTCACCAGCCCCTCGGCGGCGAACTCGTGCACCAGCCGGCTCGTCACCTCGGGCGTTTCGTCAAAGCCGGTGTCGCTCATGGGGTTGGGCAGGCCGGCGTTGGGGTAGCAGCTGATGAAGGTGTCGCCGGCGACGCGGTTGAGCTCCTGGATGTAGGGGCGCATCAGCGTGGCGCCCAGGGCGCAGTTCAGGCCGATGGCCAGGGGGCGCGCATGGCGCACGCTGTTCCAGAAGGCCGTCACGGTCTGGCCCGAGAGGATGCGGCCCGAGGCGTCGGTCACCGTGCCGCTGATGATCAGCGGCAGGCGCTGGCCGCTGTTCTCGAAATACTCGTCGATGGCGAACAGCGCGGCCTTGGCGTTCAGGGTGTCGAAGATGGTCTCGACCAGCAGCACGTCGGAGCCGCCTTCGACCAGCGCCTCGGTCTGCTCGTAGTAGGCGGCACGCAGCTGCTCGAAGTCGATGTTGCGCGCACCGGGGTCGTTCACGTCGGGGCTGATGCTGGCCGTCTTGGGCGTGGGGCCCAGGGCGCCGGCCACGTAGCGCGGCTTGTCGGGCGTGCTGTACTTGTCGCAGGCGGCGCGGGCCAGCTGGGCGGACTTCAGGTTCATCTCGCGCGCCAGCTCGGCCATGTGGTAGTCCTCCTGCGCGATGGTGGTCGCACCGAAGGTGTTGGTCTCGATCAGGTCGGCGCCCGCGGCCAGGTAGCGCTCGTGGATGTCGCTGATCACGTCGGGCCGGGTCAGGCTCAGCAACTCGTTGTTGCCCTTGACGTCGTAGGCAAAGTCCTTGAACCGGTCGCCCGCGTTGCCGGGGCCGGTGTAGCCCTCGCCCCGGTACTGCGCCTCGCCCAGCTTGAAGCGCTGGATCATGGTGCCCATGGCGCCGTCGAGGATGGCGATGCGTTGGGCGAGGATGTCGGGCAGTTCCCGGGCGCGGGTGTATTGGAGGGCTTGCATCCCGCTATTGTAGAAAGCGCGGCTTTTCCCCTGCTGGCCCGGGCCGGTTACCCCTGTTGGCCAGCGGCCGCCACGTCCAGGAAGCCGCGCAGCGCCGGGCTCACCGCGTCCCGGTGCCAGGCCAGCACCCCCACCGTGGGGTGGTGCAGGCCGGCAATGGGCACAAAGCGCACGCCCTGGGCCCCGGCCCGCGCCATGGCGGCCGGCACCAGGGCCACGCCCATGCCCAGGGCGACCAGCGCCACCACCGTGAGCCACTGGCGCGCCGCATGGCGTGTGTGGGGGTGGATGCCGGCGCGGTGGAACAGGGCGATCACGTTGTCGTGGTTGGCGGGCGCCACGTCGCGCGAGAACATCACGAAGGTCTCGGCGGCCAGCGCCTGCAGGTCCAGCGTGGCGTGCTGCGCCATCGGATGGTCCTCGGGCAGGCAGCAGACGAAATGGTCCTCGGCCAGCGGCAGGCTGGCCAGCGGCTCGGGCACCACGCTGCTGTTGATGAAGCCGGCGTGCAGCTGGCGGTGCAGCAGCGCCTCGAGCTGCTCGCCGGTGGACATCTCGCGCAGCTGCACCTCGATGCCTGGCGCCTGCGCGCCGAAGGCGCGCACGATGGCCGGCATGTCGCGGTAGACCATGGAGCCGGTGAAACCGATGTCCAGGCGCCCGCGCAGCCCCGCGGCCACGGCGCGCGCCGTTTCGCCCGCGCGCGCCACGCGGTCGAGCACCACGCGCACCTCGGCCAGGTAGGCATGGCCCGCGGGCGTGAGCGCCACGTGCTTGCTGCTGCGCTCGAACAGCTTCACGCCCAGCTCGTCCTCCAGCGCCTTGATGCCCGAACTGAGCGGCGGCTGGGTGATGGCCAGGCGCTCGGCCGCACGGCCGAAGTGCAGCTCTTCGGCCAGCACGGCAAAGTAGCGCAGCAGGTACAGCTTCATGCGCCCATCATGCCAGCGCATGCGCGCCTCAATACGACTTGGGCAGCCCGAGCACCTTCTCGGCAATGAAGCACAGGATGAGCTGCGGACTCACGGGCGCCAGGCGCGGTATCCAGGATTCGCGCAGGTAGCGCTCCACGTGGTATTCCTTGGCGTAGCCCATGCCACCGTGGGTGAAGATGGCGCGCTCGCAGGCGTGGTAGCAGGCCTCGGCCGCCAGGTACTTGGCGCTGTTGGCCTCGGCCGCGCAGGGCAGGTGCTGGTCGTGAAGCCAGGCGGCTTTCTGCACCATGAGGTGCGCGGCCTCGAGCTCCATCCACGACAGCGCCAGCGGGTGCTGCACGCCCTGGTTCTGGCCGATGGGGCGGCCGAACACCTCGCGCTCGTTGGCATAGCCGGCGGCACGGGCCAGCGCGGCGCGGCCCAGGCCCACGGCCTCGCTGGCGATCAGGATGCGCTCGGGGTTCAGGCCGTGCAGGATGTAGCGAAAGCCCTGGCCCTCCTCGCCCACCCGGTCTTCCACGGGGATGCGCAGGCCGTCGATGAAGACCTGGTTGGAGTCCACGCACTTGCGCCCGAGCTTGTCGATCTCGCGCACTTCCACCGTGCTGCGGTCCAGGTCGGTGTAGAACAGGCTCAGGCCCTCGGTGCCCGTGCATTCCTCCACCGGCGTGGTGCGCGCCAGCAGCAGAATCTTGTTGGCCACCTGGGCGGTGCTGATCCAGACCTTCTGGCCGTGCACCACGTAGTGGTCACCCTGGCGCACGGCCCGCGTCGTGAGCTTCAGGGTGTTCAACCCGGTGTTGGGCTCGGTCACGCCGAAGCAGGCCCGGTCGCGGCCGGCGATCAGCGGCGGCAGCCAGCGCGCCTTCTGCGCCTCGGTGCCGAAGACCACCACCGGGTGCAAGCCGAAGATGTTCATGTGCACCGCCGAGGCGCCCGACAGGCCCGCACCGGTGGCAGAGATGGTGTGCATCATCAGCGCCGCTTCGCTGATGCCCAGGCCTGCGCCGCCGTATTCCTCGGGCATGGCGATGCCGAGCCAGCCGGCATCGGCCAGGGCGCGGTGGAAATCTTCGGGAAAGCCGCCGTCGCGGTCCTTGCGCAGCCAGTAGTCGGCGTCGAAAGGGGCGCAGACGCGCTCGACGGCATCTCGGATCTGCTCGTGTTCGGGGGAGAGGGCGAAGTTCATGCGGGCGCAGCGGTGGCTGAAGAAGCAGCAGGGAAGCGGACCACCCGCTCGGGCGATTCGAGGTAAGGGGGGCTGTAGATGACGAGCAACTTCACCGGTGCCTCGCTGGTCACGGTGAAGACATGCGCCACATCGGCCGGAAAGAAGCACATGTCGCCCGGCAGCATGTCAAACACCTCGCCCGCCACTTCGGCCCGGGCCGTGCCCTCCAGCAGGTAGCAGGCCTGCTCGACGCCCGGGTGGGCGTGGGGCAGCGCGCCGCCGCCCGCGTGCAGGGTGCCCAGCAGCACCTCCATCTGGCGGGCGCCCACGGTCTCGGGGCCGATCAGGCGCTGGTTGTAGGTGTGCTGGTGGTTGGCCGGCTGGTAAGCGGGCACCCCGGCGCTGCGCACCAGGTAGCGGGGTGGGGTGGCAGGGGTGGTCATGCAGTGTCTCCGGCGGGCAGGTGGCAGGCGCCCTGGGCCAGCAGGGCATCGATGTCGGTGGGGGCATAGCCGGCCTCGGCCAGCAAGGCACGCGTGTGTTCGCCCAAGCGCGGGGCGGGTGCCAGTTGCCGTGCCGGCGGCGTGCCGGACCAGCGCGTGGGGTGGGCCATGGTGTGCAGCGGGCCTTCGCTGGGGTGCAGGCTGTCCTGCAGGAAGCCGGTGGCGCGCAGTTGCGCATTGGCCAGCAGGTCGGCCGGGGAGTTCATGGGCATGTGGGGCACGTCGGCCGCGTCAAGCAGGGCGCGCCATTCGGCGGTGCTGCGGCCGCGCAGGATGCGCGCCACCTCGGCGTACACCGCGTCGATGTGCGCGGCGCGCGCCCCGTGCGTGGCAAAGCGCGGGTCGCGGCCCAGGCCCTCGGTCTCGCCGATGGCGGCAAAAAAGCTGCGCCAGTGCTTGTCGTTGTAGATCAGCACGCAGAGCATGCCGTCGGCCGTGGCGTAGGGCTTGCGGTGGGCCGTGAGCAGCCGCGCATAGCCCGCATCGCCACGCGGCGGCTCGAAGCTGAGCCCCGCCATGTGGTCGCCCAGGACGAACTGGACCATGGCCTCGAACATCGGCACCACGATGGCCTGGCCCTGGCCGGTCTTCTCGCGCGCATAGAGCGCGGCCGTCACGGCGTACACCGCGTGCAGGCCGGTCACGCGGTCCGACAGGGTGGTGGGCGCATAGGCGGGCTCGGGCGCGCCGTACTGCTGCATGAGCCAGGGGATGCCCGTGGCGCCCTGGATCAGGTCGTCGTAGGCGGGGCGCGCGGCGTCGGGGCCCTCCTGGTCGAAGCCGCAGCAGCTCACGTGGATCAGCCGCGGGTTGCGCGCGGCCACCGCGGCGGCGTCCAGCCCCAGCCGCGCCAGCGCCTGGGGCCGCACGTTGCTGATCAGCACGTCGCAGCCCTCGGCCAGGCGCAGCGCGGCCTCGCGCCCCGCGGGGTGCTTGAGGTCGAGCACGATGCTGCGCTTGCCGCCGTTGGCGTGCAGGAAGATGTGGCCCATGCCCGGGTTGGCCATGGGGCCCACGTGGCGCATGTTGTCGCCCTCGGGCGTCTCCACCTTGATGACCTCGGCACCCAGTTGCGCCAGGATCTGCGTGGCGAACGGGCCCATGATGACGCTGGTGAGGTCGAGCACGCGCACGCCGGCGAGCGGGCCTGCCGCCCCGGGGGGCCTGGTGTCCTGCATGGAAGGGGTTCCTCTCGGTCGGTTCATTCGGGCTTGATGCCCGCCTGGCGGATCAGGGTGCGCCAGTGGTTGAGCTGCTCGGCCACGTAGCTGGCGAACTCTTCGGGGGTCTTGCTCGGCCAGACCTGGAAGCCGATCAGCGCCAGCCTGTCCTGCGTGTCCTTGTCGGCCAGCACGGCCTGCAGCTCGGTGTTCAGCCGGTTCACCACCGCCGGCGGCATGCCGGCCGGGCCGAAGATGCCGTTCCAGGAGGTCAGGTCGAAGCCCTTGGCCGTCTGGCCGATGGGCGGCACGCCCGGCAGCAGGGGCGAGGGCTGGGCCGTGGTGATGCCCAGGGTGCGCACCTTGTCGCTCTTGAGCATGCTCATGCCCGAGCCCAGGTCGGCCACGTAGACCTGCACCTGGCCGCCCACCAGGTCGGTCATGGCCTGCGGGCTCGACTTGTAAGGCACGCTCAGCAGGTCGATGCCGGCGATGTGCTTGATGCTTTCCATCGCCACCAGCGAGGTGCTGTTGGGCGTGGCGTAGCTGAGTTTGCCGGGGTTGGCGCGGGCGTAGGCGATCAGTTCGCCCAGGGTTTTGGCCGGCACCGAGGGGTGCACGGCCAGTGCGAACGGCAGCTCGCCCACGCGCGCCACGGGCGTGAAGTCCTTGATCGGGTCGTACTTGAGGGCCGAGTAGAGCGCCGGGTTGGCCGAATGCGAGGTGTTGGTGGTCATGAACAGCGTATAGCCGTCGGGCCTGGCCTTGGCGGCGATCTGCGCGGCCACCTGGGCATTGGCGCCGGGCTTGTTGTCCACCAATACCGGTTGCTTGAGCCGCTCGGCGAGCTTCTGGCTCACGGTGCGGGCCACCGAATCGGTGCCGCTGCCGGCCGCGAACGGCACCACCAGGGTGATGGGCGCGCTGGGGTACACGGCTTGTTGCGCCCCTGCCGGCAGGCTGGCCGCCGCCACGGCGCAGGCCGTGAGCACGGCCCGGAAGATGTGATGCATGTCTTTGTCTCCTGGATGGGTGTACGGACACCCCTTGTGCCGGGGCTGGACCGCATCTTGTCCGGGGCAGCCATTTGCGTCCAATTGGATAATCGGACCAATCCATTCGCAATGCGAATCGTTGACTGCAGCACCGGGTTGGCCGGAACCGGGCGCCTGCACAGCGCACAATAGGCGCCTTTGCCCGCCGCCGCAGATGCGCGCGCCGGCGCTGTTGAACACCCACCCGACCAGGCTGCCGCCCTTTTGCCATGCGCTGCGGCAGCTATCAAAAGGAGAGTCATTGAGTCCGTCACCCGCCCATACCGTCCTGCACGACGTCTTTGGCTACGAGCAGTTCCGGGGCCCGCAGCAGGACATCGTCGAGCATGTGATCGGCGGCAGCGATGCGCTGGTGCTGATGCCCACGGGCGGCGGCAAGTCGCTGTGCTACCAGGTGCCGGCCATCGTGCGCCAGCAGCAGGGGCGCGGGGTGACCATCGTCATCTCGCCCCTGATCGCGCTGATGCACGACCAGGTGGGCGCCCTGCACGAGGCGGGGGTGGACGCGGCCTTCCTGAACTCCACGCTGAGCTTCGACGAGGCGCAGGACGTGGAATTCCGCCTGCAGACCGGCGCCATCACGCTGCTCTACGCGGCACCGGAGCGGCTGAACACGCCGCGCTTCCTGGGCCTGCTCGACAGCCTGTACAACGAAGGGCACCTGTCGCTCTTCGCAATCGACGAAGCCCATTGCGTGAGCCAGTGGGGCCACGACTTCCGGCCCGAGTACCGCGCCCTCACGGTGCTGCACGAGCGCTATGCCGGCGTGCCGCGCATCGCCCTCACGGCCACGGCCGACGACCTCACGCGCGCCGACATCATCGAGCGCCTGCAACTCGAGGACGCGCGGCTGTTCATCAGCAGCTTCGACCGCCCCAACATCCGCTACACCATCGTCGAGAAGAAGGACGCCACCACCCAATTGCTGCGCTTCATCGAGCGCGAGCATGCGGGCGAGGCCGGCGTGGTGTACTGCCAGTCGCGCAAGCGCGTGGAGGAGCTGGCCTCCACCCTGAGCGACGCGGGCCTGACCGCCCTGCCCTACCACGCGGGCCTCGATACCAAAGTGCGCCAGAAGAACCAGGACCGCTTCCTGCGCGAAGAAGGCATCGTGATGGTGGCCACCATCGCCTTCGGCATGGGCATCGACAAGCCCGATGTGCGCTTCGTGGCGCACGTGGACATGCCCAAGAACATCGAGGGCTACTACCAGGAGACCGGCCGGGCCGGCCGCGACGGCCTGAACGCCGATGCCTGGATGGCCTACGGCCTGAACGACGTGGTGAACCAGCGCCGCATGATCGACGAGAGCCCGGCGGGCGAGGAGTTCAAGCAGGCGCTGCGCGGCAAGCTCGACGCGCTGCTGGCCCTGGCCGAGGCCACCGACTGCCGCCGCGTGCGCCTGCTGGCCTATTTCGGCGAGGAGTCCACGCCCTGCGGCAACTGCGACAACTGCCTCACACCCCCGGCCATCTGGGATGCGACCGACGCGGCGCGCAAGCTGCTGTCCACCATCTACCGGGTGCAGCAGGTCAGCCGCATCGGCTTCGGCGCGGGCCACATCATGGACATCCTGCGCGGCAAGCAGACCGAGAAGGTCGCGCAGTTCGGGCACGACAAGATCTCCACCTTCGGCATCGGGGCCGACCTGTCCGAGCCCCAGCTGCGTGGTGTTTTGCGCCAGCTGATCGCCACCGGCGCCCTGGGCCTGCAGAAGGTCATGCTCGACAGCGGCCACAGCTTCGACACCCTGTGCCTGACCGAGGGCTCGCGCGCCGTGCTCAAGGGCGAGGTGCTGGTGCAGCTGCGCGAATCGGTGTCGGCCGCGCCGGCCAAGCGCACCCGCAAGGGCAGCGCACCGCCAGCCGCCGCCGCCAACCTGGGGCCCGATGCGCAGGTGCGCTTCATCAACCTCAAGGCCTGGCGTGCCGAGGTGGCCAAGGAGCACAACCTGCCGGCCTACGTGATCTTCCACGACGCCACGCTGGCCGCCATCGCCGAGCGCAACCCGGCCACGCAGGAGGACCTGCAGGGCATCAGCGGCATGGGCGCGAAAAAGCTCGAGGCCTACGGCAGCGAGGTGCTGCGCGTCTGCGCGCAGTAGCCTGCGTCGCTCATCGGCCGGGCTTCTTGCCCGGCAGCAGGGTCGCGGTGATGGCCCGGCCGATCTGCTCGAAGGCCTTTCCGGCCTCGCCGTGCTCGTCCAGGTCTTCGGCGCAGGTGGCCACCACGATGGCGGCACGGCCGCCGTCCTGCGGGTTGACCACGCCCATGTGGCAGGCGCGGTGCAGCTGGGTGCCCGTCTTGTGGATGAAGCGCTCGCTGCGCGGCAGGCCGGCTTCGAGCCGGTAGGCATCGTAGGTGGCGTACTTGAGGTCGGTGAACAGGCGCTGCTGATGCGCGGGCGAGAGCAGCTTGCCGGTGACCAGCTTTTCCAGCATGCCGCCATAGGAGGTGAGCGGTGCGGAATTGAGGCCGCGCGCGTAGTAGCGCCGGTAGGCATCGTCCATGGTCTTCACGCGGAAGTCCGCCTTGTCCACCTCGATGGTGCGGGCCAGCGCATCCACGCGTTGCGGCCCCATGGGCGCGGCCGCCAGGCGCACCAGGTCCATGTTGCTCATCGTAAGCGCGTCGGGGTGCAGTTCGGCATAAACGTCGTAGCGCACCTGCGCGAAATTGGTGATGCGCTCGAAGCCCTTGCCCCCCAGCAGCTCGCGCGCATGGCGGTTGAGCGCCTCGTCGCCGATGCTGCGCATCAGCATGTTGGCGGCTGTGTTGTCGCTCTCCATCAGCATGCGCTTGAGCAGTGCATCCACCCGGTAGCGGGTGCCGGCCTTGTTCCAGACCACGTTGCCCGAGCCGTCGATCTTGTCCGTGTCCTGCAAGGTGACCTGCTCGGCCAGGCTGTGCCGGCCCTGCTCGATCTCCTGCAGCACCGCGATGGCCACCGGCAGCTTGGCCGAGGAGCCCAGGTACCAGGGCCGGTCGGCCTGGTAGGACAGCACCTCGCCGTTGTCCAGCCGCTTCACATAAACGCCGAGCCGGCCGGGCGTGGCGGCGTCGATGCGTTCGATCTGCTGGCGCAGCGCGTCGCTCCAGGCGGCGCCCTGCGCAGCCAGGCTAGCGCTCGCCAGGATCAGCGCGGTGCACCACGCGCGCCACGGGGGGACACTCTGGGTCATGGGTTCGTCCGTCGGTCAGCAGTCCAGACTGGCACAGGGCCGCCCCCACGTCGCGCAGGGCACGGTCTGAACGCGCGCTGGACAGCTCTCCACGCGTGCAGGCGACCACGATAACGCGCCGGTCCCGGCCCAGACGTGGGACAGTGACCAATCCGGAGTCGCAGGTGCGCGCCCTTTGCGTGCCCGTTTTGTGCGCAAAGCGCGCCGCCTTGGGCAGGCCGGCCTGCACGCGGTAGACCCCCGTCTGCACCCGCTCCATCACCGCCAGCAGGTAGCGCGTGTGTTCGGCGTTGACGATCTTGCCGTGGACCAGCAGCTCCAGCAGGTCGGCATAGGCATCGAGCCGGCCCGAGTTCAGGCCGCCCGCGTAGTAGGCCTCGAAGGCCTCGCCCACGCTGGGCAGCAGGAAGGACGAGGCCGGCACGTGCAGCAGGCGCGCGAGCACCTGCATGCGCTCTGCATCGCTGCGCTGGCGCTTGATCACCAGGAAGTCGTGGCCCGACAGGTGCGAGGCCTGCGGCGTGAGCTGGCCGTAGGCGTGCCGGCGCACGTCGGCCAGGCTGGTGATGCGCTCGAAGCCCCGGGGTACCAGTTGCTCGACCAGGGCATTCACGGCGCGGATGCCGACCAGCCCGATGAGCATGTCGCTGGCCGTGTTGTCGCTGTAGATGACCATCTGCTCAAGCAGGTAGCGCACGCTCAGCGCCGTTCCCACGGCCTTGGAATTGGTCTGGCCCGCGCCGTCCACGTAGTCCGAGGCGCGCACGCGCAGTTTCGTGTCCAGCGCGAATTCGCCGCGCTCCACCGCCTGCAGCACCGCCAGCGCGACCGGCACCTTGACGGTAGAGGCCAGGTACCAGCGCTCCATGCCGCGGTGCGACACGGCAATCCCGGTCTCCAGGTCGCGCACGTAGACGCCGATGCCGGCCGTGTTCTGCGCCGCCACCTGCACCAGTTCGGCCTGCAACAGGTCCGGCCATGCGGGGCGTTGCGCTGCCACGCCCTGGGCGTGAACGGGGCCTGCTCCCAGCGCGCTGCTGGCCAGGGCCAGCGACAAAAGAAAAGCCTGCAAGCGTGCGATGGCGAACACCTCCGTAAACCTGCAACGGTACACCCCGGCCCCGGCACAGCCCGTAACACTGTGTGATCCCGGGGGTTACCCCCGGGACAGGTCTCAGGAGTCCTGCAGCAGCGGCGAGCGCAGGATGATCTGCGCGGTGGCAAACAGGTGGGTGTCGATGGCAGCGAAGGCCCGCGCCTTGTCGCGCGCCAAGGCCGCTTCCATGATGTGGCGGTGCTCGCTGCGCACGTCGCGGTGGTCGGTGCTCAGCGGCACCGAGAGGCGGCGGTAGCGTTCGCTCTGCTTGTAAAGCATGTGGCGCATGCGCAGCAGCCACTGGTTGGGGCAGGCGCTGACCAGGGCCTCGTGGAATTCGCCATGGGCATCGTTCCAGGCGGTGGTGGAGCGCGCCTCGGCCTCGGAGGGCAGGGACTGCAGGCGTTCCATGCGGTGGGCCGCCGCAACGATGCGCGTCTCCCACTCCACATCGCCATGGTCCATGGCCTGGCCCAGGCACAGCGATTCCATTTCCACCCGGGCACGGGTCAGGTCCAGCAGCTCGTCCTTGCTCACCGGGCTCACGCGGTAGCCGCGGTGCGACTCGCCCACCACCATGCCCTCGGCCCCCAGGCGCGACAACGCCTCGCGCACGGCGCCCAGGCTCAGCTCCAGCCGCTCTTCGACGGCCTTGATGTTCAGCTTGGCGCCCGGCGGCAGGCGCCCGTCGAGGATTTCGGCACGGATCAGGTCGCACGCCGTCTCGGCCTGGGTGCGCTTGGGAAGGGTGGTCAGCATGGCACTCCATTTTATGCGGGAATCTACCAACATACGAATAATAGATTATTCGATCAAATATATATCCAAGCGGTCGGGGCAGTGGTCCCGCGGCTGCCACCAGGAGAACTGATGAAATTGCTTCGCTTCCAATCGACCGGCCGCAACGGCTGGGCCGTGTGCAACGCCGCCACCGGCGCATGGCACGGCACCACCCAAGGTGCGGCCGGCTACCCCGGCGACGTGGACGACCTGCTGCGCCAGGGCCGCGCGGCGCTGGACGCCGCTGCCGCTGCCATGGCCCGCCAGGACGCCGTGGACCTGGCCGCCGTGCAGTTGCTGGCACCCGTGGCCCGGCCAGCCAAGATCATCTGCGTGGGCCTGAATTACCGCGACCACACGGCCGAGAGCGGCTTCGTGCAGCCCGCCTACCCGACCCTGTTCGCGCGCTTCAACTCCAGCGTGATCGCGCACGGCGCACCGCTGCTGCACTCGCCACTGTCGGATTCGCTCGATTTCGAGGGCGAGCTGGTCGCGGTGATCGGCACCGGCGGCAGCCGCATCACGCGGGACAAAGCGCTCTCCCACGTGCTGGGCTACTCGGTCTTCAACGACGCCAGCGTGCGCGAATACCAGTTCAAGACGCCGCAATGGACCATGGGCAAGAACTTCGACGGCACCGGCGCCTTCGGCCCCTGCCTGGTGACCGCCGACGAGCTGCCCCCCGGCGCGCGCGGCCTGCGGCTGGAAACCCGGTTGAACGGCCAGACCGTGCAGTCGGCCAACACCGACGACATGGTGTTCGACATCGAGTCGCTGATCGTCACCATCAGCGAGGCCATCACGCTGGAGGCAGGCGACCTGATCGTGGCCGGCACCCCGGCCGGCATCGGCCATGCGCGCGAGCCGCGCCTGTACATGAAGCCCGGCGACACCTGCGAGGTGGAGATCGAGCGCATCGGCCTGCTGCGCAACCCCGTGCATGCCGCAACCGCCACGGCGCCCCGCCCCTTCGAGCCCGCCACCGCATAACGCCCACCCCCAGGAGACTGCCATGCCATTGAACCGACTGCTGCGCACCGCCCTCATCGGCACCCTCACCGCCCTGGCCGCCGTCTGCGTGCAGGCCCAGGACACCAAGCCCCGCACGGCCCGCTTCGGCCATGGGCTTGCCGACAGCCACCCTGCCGGCCTGGCGGCCAAGCAGTTCGCCGCCGACATGGACAAGGCCACCGGGGGCAAGATGAAGATCACCGTGATCGCCAACCAGGCCCTGGGGCCCGACCCGCAGATGCTTGGCGCCCTGCAGGGCGGCGTGCAGGAGTTCTACACCGGCAGCGCGCTGGCGCTGCTCGGCCAGGTCAAGGAACTGGGCTTCCAGGACGTGCCCTTCCTGTTCAACACCGAGGCCGAGGCCCACGCGGTGTTCGACGGCCCCGTGGGCCAGCAGCTCAACACCAAGCTCGCCGCCGTGGGCATCCACGTGCTGGGCTGGTGGGAGAACGGCTTTCGCCACATCACCAACTCGCGCCGGCCGGTGAACAAGATCGATGACCTCAAGGGCCTGAAGCTGCGCACCCAGCCCAACCCGCTCACGCTCGACGCCTTCAAGGCCATCGGCGCGAACGCCTCGCCGCTGCCCTGGTCAGAGCTCTTCGTGGCGCTGGAGACCAAGGCCTTCGACGGCCAGGAAAACCCCATCGTGCTGATGTACACGCAGCGCTTCTATGAAGTGCAGAAGTACATGACGCTCTCGGGCCACGTCTACTCGCCGCTGATCTTCGCCGTGTCCAAGAAATACTGGGACAGCCTCTCGGCCGACGAGAAGCAGATGATGAGCACCGCCGCCAGGAGCGCCACCACCTACCAGCGCAAGACCACGGCCGCCGAGGCCGGCGCGGCCCTGCAGGGCATGAAGGACAAGGGCATGCAGGTGACGCAGTTCTCCGAGGCCGACCTGCAGGCCATCCGCGACCGGGTGCCGCCGGCCATCGCACCGCACCTGGAGAAGATCGGCCCGGAGTTCATGGCTCTGGTGCGCAGCGAGATCGCCAAGGCGCGTGCCGCGGCCAAGCCGCAGTGAGCGACATGGCTGCCCACCCTGCCCTGCCGCCCGCCTTCCTCGATGCCCTGGGCCAGCTGCTCGGCCCGCGCCTGTCCACCAGCCTGGCGGTGCGCGAGCACCACGGGCGCGACGAGTCGATCTTTGCCGCCATGCCGCCCGATGCCGTGGCCCATGCGCGCACGCGCGACGAGGTGCTGGCCATCGTGCGCCTGTGCCGCGACCACCGCGTGCCGCTGGTGCCCTATGGTGCGGGTTCGTCGCTCGAAGGGCATACCCTGGCCACGCGCGGCGGCCTCACGCTGAACCTGCAGCAGATGGACCAGGTGCTCGCCATCCATCCCGAGGACCAGACCGCCACGGTGCAGCCGGGCGTGACGCGCAAGGCGCTCAACGCCGAGCTGCGCGATACGGGCCTGTTCTTTCCCATCGATCCGGGGGCCGACGCCACCATCGGCGGCATGTGCGCCACGCGCGCCAGCGGCACCAATGCCGTGCGCTACGGCACCATGCGCGAGAACGTGCTCAACCTCACCGTGGTGACAGCCGACGGCGAGGTGGTCAAGACCGGCCAGCGCGCGCGCAAGTCGGCTGCGGGCTACGACCTCACGCGCCTGTTCGTGGGCTCCGAGGGCACGCTGGGCGTGGTGGTGGAGGCCACGGTGCGCCTGTACCCGCTGCCCGAGAGCGTGATGGCGGCCGTGTGCGCCTTCCCCGACATCGATGCCGCCGTGCAGGTGGTGGTGCAGACCATCCAGCTCGGTGTGCCGATCGCGCGCTGCGAGTTCGTCGACGCCACGGCCATCCGCGCGCTCAACGGCCATAGCCGCACCGGCCTGCCCGAGCAGCCCCACCTGTTCTTCGAGTTCCACGGCAGCGCAGCCGGCGTGCAGGAACAGGTGGACACCGTGCAGGCCCTGGCCATGGACGGCGGCGGCGCGCAGTTCCAGTGGGCCAGCAGCCCCGAGGAACGCACGCGCCTGTGGGAAGCCCGGCACAACGTCTACTTCGCGGCGCTGCAGCTGCGCCCAGGCTGCCGCTCGGTGGTCACCGATGTCTGCGTTCCGATCTCGCGCCTGGCCGAATGCGTGGGCCAGACCGCGCAGGACCTGCAGCGGTCGGGCATGCTCGCGCCCATCGTCGGCCATGTGGGCGACGGCAACTTCCACGTGCAGATGCTGGTGGATGCGAACGACCACGCCGAGGTGGAGCAGGCCGAAGCGCTCAACGCACGCCTGGTGCGGCGCGCCCTGGCCTTGGACGGCACCTGCACCGGCGAGCACGGCGTGGGCCTGCACAAGCAGGGCTTCCTGCTTGACGAACTCGGCGCCGCCCCGGTGGCGCTGATGCGCCAGATCAAGCACGCCATGGACCCGCACAACCTCATGAACCCCGGCAAGGTCTTCGCGTTCTGACGCGGCCTGTCCACCTTTCCCCCACTTTCCATGAAGCAACTCATCCACTGGTATTTCAAGGCGCTGGAGGCGGTCGTCGTGCTGTGCCTGGCCGCTATGTGCGTCATGGTCTTCGGCAACGTGGTGCTGCGCCACCTGTTCGACTCGGGCATCAACATCTCCGAGGAGCTCTCGCGCTTCATGTTCATCTGGCTGATCTTCCTGGGCGCGATCCTCGCCATGCGCGAGGGCGGCCACCTGGGCATGGACATGGTGGTGCACCGCCTCTCGGGCAAGGCGCTGTTCGCGGCCGTGCTGCTGGCGCAGTGCATCACGCTGGCCTGCTGCGCGGTGCTGCTGTGGGGCCTGCTGCGCCAGCACGCGCTCAACATGGCCAACACCGGCCTGGTGACCGGCATCTCGCTGGGCGTGGTGTATTCGGTGGCCTACCTGTGCGCGGTGTCCATCGGGGTGATGACGGTGGTCAACATCGCGCGGCTGCTGAGCGGGCGGGTAAGCCCCGCGTCGCTGGTTGCCGTGAGCGAAGAAGGGGCCTGACACCATGGTCGTCGCCGTCTTCGTGCTCTCGCTGCTGGCCGCCATGGCCTTGGGCGTGCCCATCGCCTTCTCGCTGATCGCCTGCGGCATGGCGATGATGTTCTACATGGACCTGTTTGATGCGCAGATCATCGCGCAGAACATGCTCTCCGGGGCCGACAGCTTTCCGCTGATGGCCATTCCCTTCTTCGTGCTCGCGGGCGAGCTCATGAATGCCGGCGGCATTTCGCGGCGCATCGTCGACGTGGCCGGTGCCTGGGTCGGGCACTTCAAGGGCGGGCTGGGCTATGTGGCCATCTTCGCCTGCGTGGTCATGGCCTCGCTGTCGGGCTCGGCCATCGCCGACACGGCCGCCGTCGCTGCGCTGCTGATCCCGATGATGCGCAAGGCCGGCTATGACATCCCGCGCGCGTCGGGGCTGATCGCCTCGGGCGGCATCATCGCGCCGGTGCTGCCGCCGTCCATCGGCTTCGTGATGCTCGGGGTGGTGGGCAACATCTCCATCACGCAGCTGTTCATCGCCGGCATCGTGCCGGGCCTGATGATGGCGCTGGCGCTGGTGTTCACCTGGATCTACCAGTCCCACCGCGACGACATGCCGCGCGGCGAGCGCATGCCCCTGCGCCAGCGGATCTCGGCCACCGTGGCGGGCTTCTGGGCGCTGCTGCTGCCGCTGCTGATCGTGGGCGGGCTCAAGGCGGGCTACTTCACCCCCACCGAGGCCGCTGTGGTGGCCGTGTTCTACGCGCTCTTCATCGGCTTCGCGGTGTACCGCGAGCTGCGCTGGTCGCAGCTCTACGGCCTGTTGCTCGCCAGCGCCAAAACCTCGGCCGTGGTGATGTTCCTGGTGGCGGCGGCCCAGGTCTCGGCCTGGCTCATCGCCGCCGCCAACATCCCGATGGTGGTGGCCGAGATGCTGCAGCCCCTGGTCGGCAGCCCGGTGCTGCTGATGCTGGTGATCATGGCGCTGATCTTCGCCGTGGGCACGGCGCTTGACTTCGCGCCCACCATCCTGATCCTGGTGCCGGTGCTGATGCCGGTGGTGCGCATGGCAGGCATCGACCCGGTGTACTTCGGCGTGCTGTTCATCATGAACAACGCCATCGGCCTGATCACCCCGCCGGTGGGCACGGTGCTCAACGTCGTCTGCGGGGTGGCGCGCGAGCGCATGGAGCCGGTGATCCGCGCCGTCATGCCCTACCTGCTGGCGCAGACGGCGGTGCTGCTGCTGCTCACCCTGTTCCCGCAGCTGGTGATGGTGCCGCTGCGCTTCTTCACCCGTTAGGGGGGCGGTGCCGCCGGGGCGGCGTGCCAACGGAACAAAAGGCCCCCGGTCAGCGCACAAGGGGGCCTTGCGGCGCCACAATGGCACCCATGCTGACCCTCCAAGACATCCACGCCGCCGCCGCCCGCGTCCAGGGCCATGTGCTCGACACGCCCTGCGTCGAGTCCAAGACGCTCTCGCAGATCGTGGGCGCGCAGGTGTTCCTCAAGTTCGAGAACCTGCAGTTCACCGCTTCCTTCAAGGAGCGCGGGGCTTGCAACAAGCTGGTGCAACTGAGCGCCGAGGAGCAGGCGCGCGGCGTGATCGCCATGAGCGCCGGCAACCATGCCCAGGGCGTGGCCTACCATGCGCAGCGCCTGGGCCTGCATGCGGTGATCGTGATGCCGCGCTTCACCCCCGGGGTGAAGGTGCAGCGCACGCGCGGCTTCGGCGCCGAGGTGGTGCTGCATGGCGACACACTCGAAGAGGCACGCGCGCACGCCTACCAGTTGGCCGGCGAGCGCCGCCTTACCTTCGTGCACCCCTACGACGACGAAGCCGTGGCCGCGGGCCAGGGCACACTGGGGCTGGAGATGCTACAGGCGGTACCCGACCTCGACACGCTGGTCATCGCGGTAGGCGGCGGCGGCCTGATCTCGGGCGTGGCCACGGCGGCCAAGGCGATCCGCCCGGGCATCGAGATCGTGGGCGTGCAGACCACGCGCTTCCCGGCCATGGTCAACGCCATCCAGGGCACACAGCACCCGCAGGGCACCTCGACCATCGCCGAAGGCATTGCCGTGGGCACGCCGGGCAAGATCACGCAGGAGATCGTCAAGCGGCTGGTGGACGACCTGGTGCTGGTGGACGAGGGCGACATCGAGCAGGCCGTGCTCATGCTGCTGGAGATCGAGAAGACGCTGGTCGAAGGTGCGGGCGCCGCCGGTCTGGCCGCTCTGCTGCGCTACCCCGAGCGCTTCCAGGGCAAGAAAGTCGGGCTGGTGCTGTGCGGGGGCAACATCGACCCGCTGCTGCTGGCCGCCATCATCGAGCGCGGCATGGTGCGCTCGGGCCGGCTGGCACGCGTCAAGGTCAGCGCGCGCGACGTGCCCGGGGTGCTGGCGCGCATCACCGCCATGGTGGCCGACACGGGCGCCAACATCGAGGAGGTGCACCACCAGCGCGCCTTCACCATGCTGGCCGCGCAGAACGTGGAGATCGAGCTGGTGCTGCAGACGCGCGGCAAGGCCCACATCGAGGAGGTGCTGGAGCACCTGCACGACGGGGGCATGGAGGCCGTCTTGATCTGACGGGCTTGGGCCTGCCCCGCACACCGGCTAGAATTGGGCAAGTTTTAAGCACTGGAGCCCCGCCATGTCCGACCACAACACCCCGCACGCCCCTGAAGAACATCCGGCCGACGCCGTGGAAAACGTGGTCCCGCTGATGCCCATCGTGCTGCCCGTGGTGGGCGGCATCATGATGTTCCTGCTGGCGTTCATCGCCGTGAACATGGCCTGATCGCCACGGAGCGCCCCACACGCCCCATGGCAAGCCCCGCGCAGCGGGGCTTTTTTTTGCCCTTTTTTCATCCACAGCCTGGAGTTCGCCATGAGACCCGGAAGCGCATTGGTTCTTTTCTCCGGTGGACAGGATTCCACCACCTGCCTGGCATGGGCGCTCACGCATTTCGCCCATGTCGAGACCGTCGGCTTCGACTACGGACAGCGCCACCACATCGAGCTCACCGCCCGCCAGACCGTGCTGGCGGCCATGCGCGAGCGTTTTCCCGAATGGGCCGGCCGCCTGGGCGAAGACCACATGCTCGACCTGGCCGTGCTGGGCCGCATCAGCGACACGGCGCTGACCAGCGAGACCGAGATCCAGATGACGGCCGCCGGCCTGCCCAACACCTTTGTGCCCGGGCGCAACCTGCTGTTCTTCAACCTGGCGGCCGCCGTGGGCTACCGGCGCGGGCTGCACACCCTGGTGGGCGGCATGTGCGAAACGGACTTTTCAGGTTACCCCGACTGCCGCGACGACACCCTGAAGGCGCTGCAGGTCGCGGTGTCGCTGGGCATGGGCCAGCGCTTCACCTTCGAGACGCCGCTGATGTGGCTGGACAAGGCCGACACCTGGCAACTGGCCAAGGACCTGGGCGGCCAGGCGCTGGTGGACGTGGTCCTGGAGGAGTCGCACACCTGTTACCACGGCGTGCGCGGCGAGCGCCACGCCTGGGGCTACGGCTGCGGCACCTGCCCCGCCTGCGCCCTGCGCAAGGCGGGCTACGAACGCTGGACAGGGAACGGCCACGGCTGAACCATCGTCAGGTCCGCATAACCCCATGCTTTTTTTGCATGGTTTTAGGACCTTTCTGACAGACAAGTTGGCGGCAGATTCATAAAATCGACATCCCAGCCGACCCGCGGAATCCGTGGAATCCGTCCTCCACCCCGTGGGGATGAACCGCGCCCCGCCCGCCGACTGAGCAAGAAAGCCGTTTTTTCAAAGGCAGCGCTCAGCATCCGCACCTGCGCCAGGCCTTTCGCCCCGTGCCCCGGGACGCTTCCTTTGAAAAGACTGTTTTTCAACTTAGGAAGCTCCCGATGAACGCACCCACCATGCAGGGCCTGAATCTCAACGCCCCCTCGCACGTCAAGAACGCCCGGCTGCTCGCCTGGGTGGCCGACATGGCCGCCCTGTGCAAGCCCGAGAGCATCTACTGGTGCGACGGCAGCCAGCAAGAGTACGACCGCCTGTGCCAGCAGCTGGTGGACGCCGGCACCTTCAAGAAGCTCAACCCCGCCAAGCGCCCCGGCAGCTACCTGGCCTGGTCCGACCCCTCGGACGTGGCGCGCGTGGAAGACCGCACCTACATCTGCTCGGCCGCCAAGGAAGACGCCGGCCCGACCAACAACTGGATGGCCCCGGCCGAGATGCGCGCCACGCTGCAGCCCCTGTTCGACGGCTGCATGAAGGGCCGCACCATGTACGTGGTGCCCTTCAGCATGGGCCCGCTGGGCTCGCCCATCGCCCACATCGGCATCGAGCTGTCCGACAGCCCCTACGTGGCCGTGAACATGAAGATCATGACCCGCATGGGCAAGGCCGTGTACGACGTGCTCGGCGTGGACGGCGAGTTCGTGCCCTGCGTGCACACCGTGGGCGCGCCCCTGGCCGCCGGTGAGCAGGACGTGTCCTGGCCCTGCAACAAGACCAAGTACATCGTGCACTACCCCGAGACGCGCGAGATCTGGAGCTACGGTTCGGGCTACGGCGGCAATGCGCTGCTGGGCAAGAAGTGCTTCGCGCTGCGCATCGCCTCCACCATGGGCCGTGACCAGGGCTGGCTGGCCGAGCACATGCTGATCCTGGGCGTGAGCAACCCCGAAGGCAAGAAGTACCACGTGGCCGCCGCCTTCCCGAGCGCCTGCGGCAAGACCAATTTCTCGATGCTGGTGCCACCGGACGCCTTCAGCGGCTGGAAAGTCACCACCATCGGCGACGACATCGCCTGGATCAAGCCCCAGGCCGACGGCAGCCTGCGCGCCATCAACCCCGAGGCCGGCTACTTCGGCGTGGCCCCCGGCACCAACACGCTGACCAACCCCAACTGCATGGCCAGCCTGGACAAGGACGTGATCTTCACCAACGTGGCCCTGACCGACGACGGCGACGTCTGGTGGGAAGGCATGGAAAAGGACACCGGCGGCCAGCCCGCCCACCTGATCGACTGGCAAGGCAAGGACTGGACCCCCGAGATCGCCAAGCAGACCGGCGCCAAGGCGGCCCACCCGAACGCCCGCTTCACCGTGGCCGCGACCAACAACCCCGCGCTCGACGACGCCTGGGACGACCCCAAGGGCGTGAAGATCGACGCCTTCATCTTCGGCGGCCGCCGCTCCACCACGGTGCCGCTGGTGACCGAGGCACGCAACTGGACCGAAGGCGTCTACATGGCCGCCACCATGGGCTCGGAAACCACCGCTGCGGCCTTCGGCCAGCAGGGCGTGGTGCGCCGCGACCCCTTCGCCATGCTGCCCTTCATGGGCTACAACATGAGCGACTACTTCCAGCACTGGCTGACGCTGGGCGAGAAGCTGGCTGCCTCGGGCGCCACCCTGCCGCGCATCTACACCACCAACTGGTTCCGCAAGGACGAGGCCGGCAAGTTCGTCTGGCCCGGCTACGGCGAGAACATGCGCGTGCTCAAGTGGATGATCGACCGCCTGGAAGGCAAGGCCACCGGCGAGGAAACCATGTTCGGCGTGGCACCGGCCTACGCCGAGATCAACTGGTCGGGCCTGGATTTCAGCGCCGCCCAGTTCAACACCGTGACCAGCATCGACAAGGCCGCCTGGGCCGAAGAGCTCAAGCTGCACACCACGCACTTCGAGCAACTGGCCTACCACCTGCCCCAGGCCCTGCTGGACACCAAGGCTGCCATCGAAAAGCGCTTGGCCGCCTGATGGCCTGAGCCCACCTGCGACAGCAAAGCCGCCCTGCCAGGGCGGCTTTTTTTTGGGCTGGAGGTCCCTATCCCTTGTCGGCGAGTCGACCCAGGCGCAACGCCAGCCACGCGGCATCGGCCTGCGAGGGTGCCAGCGCCAGGGCCGTCTCGTAGGCTGTGCGGGCCCGTGCGTGCAAGCCCTTGCGCACCAGCAGCTCCGCCTGCGCGGCAAAGAAGGGCTGGTAGTCCTGCAGGCCCGGCGCTATGTCCTCGAGCTCGGCCAAAGCGGCATCCAGCGCACCGGCTTCGGCATGGGCCACGGCCCGGTTCAGCCGCACCACGGGGGTGGGTTCGAAGGCCAGCAGGCGGTCGTAGAGCAGGGCGATCTGCGCCCAGTCCGAGTGCTCACCCTCGCAGTGGCAGGCGGCAATGGCGGCCTTGAGCTGGTAGGGCCCCAGGGCATGCCGGGCCAGCGCCCGCTCCAGGATCGCCACGCCTGCGGCGATTTCTTCCGTTTTCCACAGCCCGCGCTGCTGCTGGCCTAGCGGTATGGTCTGGCCACCGGCATCCGTGCGGGCCGCACGGCGGGCATGGCTGATCACCAGCAGGGCCAGGCAGCCCTCGATCTCCGCCTCGCCGGGGCGCAGCCGGTCCAGCAGCGCGCACAGGTACAAGGCCTCCTGCGCCAGCCCGTTCCCCCGCTGCGGCCCGGCGGAGTAGCCGGCGTTGAAGACCAGGTAGATGACCGCGAGCACGGCGGCCAGGCGCTCTGGCCATTCGGCCGGCTCCGGCACCGCATAGCGGATGCGCGCCGCGGCGATCTTGGCCTTGGCACGCGACAGGCGCTGGCCCATCGTGGCTTCCTGGTCCAGGAAGGCCCGGGCGATCTGCGCGGTGGACAGGCCGGCCACCACGCGCAATGTGAGCGCCACCTGCGACTTCTGCTCCAGCGCCGGGTGGCAGCAGGTGAAGATCAGGCGCAGACGCTCGTCCGGAATCTCGTCGGTCTCCACTTCGTGGGCCTCGCCGCCCGCAAGCACCAGCAGGCTGTCGCCGATCCGGTCGGCCGTCCGGTGGCTGCGGATGCGGTCCAGCGCCTTGCGGTAGGCCACGCGCAGCAGCCAGCCCAGGGGCGACGACGGGATGCCGGAGCGGCTCCAGTGGGACACCGCCGACTCCATGGCGTCCTGCAGGGCATCCTCGGCCAGCTGGAAGTCCCGGAGCCGGGCGATCAGCGCCGCCATCAGCCGCCCCCGGTCCTCGCGTGCCAGGCGGTTCAGGGCCTGGGTCACGGCGACCGCTGCTGAGGCGGATGGGCCCATGGTCGGCGGCCAGGCAATGCGGCTGGCTCAGGCCGCCGTGTCGTAGACCATCAGCGGCCGCACCTCGACGGTGCCATGGCTTGCGGTGGGAACGGCCTGCGCGTACTTCAGGGCCGCATCCAGGTCGGGCACCTCGACCACGTAGTAGCCACCCAGGTGTTCCTTGGTTTCGGCAAACGGGCCGTCCATGGTTTCCACCTTGCCGCCACGGATGCGCAGCGACGTGGCGGTTTCGATCCCTTGCAGTCCATCGCCGGCCACCAGGACGCCATCGTCCCGCATCTTCGCGCTCAGCGCGAAGTAGCCGGCCATCATGGCCTGGAAGCCGGGCGTGCCGTAGGCGGGCTCGCGTTGGGGGTCGCTGTAGATCAGGAGCATGTACTTCATGGTGGTTCCTTGGAAGTGGTGAACGTCAAGACTCCGGAACCGCCCGGTGCGGCTTGGCGCGCCAGGGATTCCGGTGCACCAAGGACGCCGTCGCCTCGGCTTTTTCGACATGCGCCCCGATTATTTTGTCCGTTTCCACGTCCCGCGTCCCACCACGGCCCGCAAGCGCCCATGAAAAAAGCCGTGGCATGCCACGGCTTTTTCAGATTCCACCAGCCGTCGTGCGGCAGGCAGGAGCAGGGCCCGCTCAGTAGCCGGCGCGCAGGTCGTTCACCGTGCGCACGCCCATGGCGTGGTTCAGCTCGGCCATGATGCGCGGGTCGCGGATGGCGACTTGCCAGGTGCGCTCGTCTTCGGCGGCGCGGCGGCGGCTTTCGGCCCAGCCGGCAACACCCACGCGCAGGGCGGCGGCGGCACGGCGTGCAGGGGCCGACAGCAGGGCCAGGGCGGCGAACGCCACCAGCCACAGCACCATCCAGGCGGCCAGCAAGTGGCCTTCGCTCCAGGTGTCGATCACCTGGTTGGCCACCACCAGCAGGGCGGAGACGATGGCGGCGAGCAGGAGGGAGGCGGCGCCACGGGCGCTGTCAAAGCCGGCTGCGATGCCCTTGATGGCGGCAGCGGCGTTCTGGGCGCGGATCACGCCCGAGTGTTCGGTTGGATAGTCAACGTGTGCAAAACTGGTCATTTGGTTTCCCCTTATCAGCGCTTGTGGCGACATTGCCGGGCGAGTGACTGAATCTTAGGGTTTACCCCATGTGTTATCAAGTTTATATCTTGAATTACCGCCATTCACTGCAGTGATGTGGCCGGTCTTCCCTGGGGTGGCCGGCCACAAAAAAGCCGTGGAATGCCACGGCTTGAATGTCGAGGTCGGCCCTGCCCGGGGGCAGGAGCGGCGGCTCAGTAGAACTTGCGGATGTCGGTCAGGCCGTGGTTCAGCTCGGCCATGATGCGCGGATCGCGCAGGGCGACCTGCCAGGTGCGGCGGTCTTCGGCGGCATGGCGCTGGCTTTCGGCCCAGCGGGTGACACCGGCACGCAGGGCCAGGCCGGCACGGCGGGCCGGTGCGGACAGCAGGGCCAGGGCGGCGAATGCCACCAGCCACAGCACGACCCAGGCCGACAGCAGGTGGCCTTCGGTCCAGCTATCGACCACCTGGTTGGCCAGCACCAGCAGGCCGGAGACCACGGCGGCCAGCATCAGGGAAGCAGCGCCCCGGGCGCTGTCGAAACCTGCGGCAATGCCCTTGAGGGCAGCGGCGGCGTTTTCGGCGCGAACCACGCCTGGATGTTCGGTTGGATAGTCCACGTGTACAAAATTGGTCATTTCGGTTCCCCTATTCAGCGCTTTTGGCGACATTGCCCGGGCGATGGCGCAATACTAGGGTTTACCCTTTAGTCTTTCAAATTTATATGTTGAATCATTGATATTCACACTCGTGATGATTTGACGCCATGCCCAGCCGCCTCAACTTCCGCTCGCTCGACCTGAACCTGCTCCGGGTTTTTGACGAAGTGATGGCCGAGCGCAGCCTGACCAAGGCCGCGCACAAGCTCTCGCTGACCCAGCCGGCCGTGAGCAATGCCATGCGCCGCCTGCGCGAGGTGCTGGGCGACGACCTGGTGGTGCGCAGCGGCCAGGGCGTGGAGCCGACGCCCCGGGCCCTGGCCCTGTGGCCGCCCATCCGCGACGCGCTCACGCAGCTGCAGGAATCGCTGTCGCCCAGTCGCTTCGATCCGGCCACGGCCGAATCCACCTTCGTGCTGGCCATGGCCGATGCCACGGGTGCGACGCTGGTGCCCGGCCTGGTGGAAATCCTCGAAAGCGAGGCACCCGGTGTCGCAGTGCGCGTGGTGCCCCTGACCACGCGCGACCCGCGCCGCCTGCTCGAGGAAGAGGCCGCCGACATGGCCGTGGGCTACTTCCCGGCCGTGCTGGCCGACCTCACGGCGCGTGCGCAATCGGGTGGCATGGTCTCGTTCGAGAGCCGGCGCCTGTACGACAGCGAGTACATGTGCGTGATGCGCCAGGGCCACCCGCTGGCCGATGCGCCGCTGACGCTCGATGCCTACTGCGAGGCACGCCACATGCTGGTGAGCTTCTCGGGCCGGCCCTTCGGCTTCATCGACGAAGCGCTGGCCTCGCTCGGGCGCCGCCGGCGCGTGGTGCTCACGGTGAACCAGTTCTTCACCGCCGGCCGCGTGGTTTCGGGTTCGGACATGCTCACCGTGCTGCCGCGCCACTTCGTGCCGGTGACCGGGATCGCTGACGCCCTGGTGCAGCGCAGCCTGCCCTTCGACGTGCCGCCGGTGCACGTGGACGCGCTGTGGCGCCGCAACAGCACGCAGGAGGCGGCCATGGGCTGGCTGCTGTCGGCGCTGGCGCGTTCGGCCCGGCGCGCGTTTCCGCAGGGAGAGCCCGGCCATTCGGCGGGCACGTCGTTCGGCATCACGCCTTAGACTGCGGGGTCCATGCAAATCCAGATCCTGTCCGACCTGCACCTCGAAGCCAACCCCGATTTCACGCCCGAGCCCGCGCCGGGCGCCGACCTGCTGGTGCTGGCGGGTGACATCGGCTCCTACCAGGAGGGCGGCCGCATGCAGGACGAGGACTTCGGCCTGGCGCGGTTTTCCCCGCTGCCGCAGTTCGCGGGCTGGCCGACGCCGGTGCTCTTCGTGCCCGGCAACCACGAGTACGACGCGCTCGACTTCGATGTCGCCCACGAACGCCTGCGCACCACCTGCGAGCGCCTGGGCATCCGCATGCTGGAGCGCGAGACCCTGGTGCTCGATGACGTGCGCTTCGTGGCCACCACGCTGTGGGCCGACTACGACGCGCTGGCCGACGATGCCCAGGTGACCGACCTGGCGCGGCGCCTGAAGCTGCGCGAGAAGGCCTTCCGCGCAGCCAACCACTACCTGCGCAAGACCGGTGGCACCAAGGATGGCGAGCCCTTCCTGGCCGAACCCATGCGGGAGCTGGCGCTCACTTGCACCGAGTGGCTGCGCGGGGCGCTGGCCACGCCCTTCGACGGCACCACGGTGGCCATCACCCATTTCGCGCCCAGCCTGCGCAGTGCCGACCCGCGCTACGGCGTGGTGCCCGGCACGGCGGGCTTTTGCAATGTGCTCGACGAGCTGCTGCAGGATGCCCAGGTCTGGATCCACGGCCACCTGCATGCACCCAGCGACTACATCGCCCAGGGCGTGCGCGCCGATGGCAGCCCCTGGGAATGCCGCGTGGTGGCCAACCCGCTGGGCTATGCCCGCAATGGGGAACAGGAAACCTTCCGGCCCCGCTACTGCGTGACCGTATGATGGCCTGGCGAGGGAGCCGCTCCCTTGCCAAGCGCAGGATCGAATAAGCCTGACACAGGTCAAGACAACAACCGACAGCGCAAGGTACGGTCTGTCATACCAACTAGGAGAACTCGAATGAACATCCTGCTCGCTGTCGACGGCAGCGCCTACACGAAAAAAATGCTCGCCTACCTCGCTGCGCACGAGGAATTGCTGGGCCCGAAACACGACTACACGGTGCTCACCGTGCAGGCCCCCCTGCCCGCCCGTGCCCGTTCGGCCCTGGGCAAGGAAGCCGTGGACACCTACCACGCCGAGGAGGCCGACAAGGTCCTGGCCCCGGTCGTCAAGTTCATCTCCCGCCAGGGCGTGCAGGCCAAGACCATCGTCAAGGTCGGCCATGTCGGTGAGACCATCGCCAAGGTGGCGGACTCCGGTCGCTACGACCTGCTGGTGATGGGCTCGCACGGCCACGGTGCCCTCGCCACCCTGGTCGTGGGTTCCGTCACGACCCAGGTGCTGGCGCACTGCAAGGTGCCGGTGCTGCTGGTGCGCTGAGCCCCTGCACAACCTTAGAACGCCCGGCATGCCGGGCGTTTTCGCGTGTGCCTGCCGTCAGCGAAACCGCTCCACCAGGAAGTCCACGAAGCTGCGCAGCCT
This sequence comes from Acidovorax sp. GW821-FHT09B03, assembly GCF_059418305.1. Lineage (NCBI taxonomy): Bacteria > Pseudomonadati > Pseudomonadota > Betaproteobacteria > Burkholderiales > Comamonadaceae > Acidovorax > Acidovorax sp. GW821-FHT09B03. The sequence goes on along the minus strand of NZ_JBWKPP010000001.1, from coordinate 652,414 downwards.
GGCCGAGCGGTAGCGGTCCGGCAGGTAGACCACGTTCATCGGCCGGCTGGGCAGTTCATGGTCGGGGAACAGCTGGACCAGGCGCCCGGCTTGCACGTCCGCCTGCAGCAGGATGGCTGGCTGCAGCACGATGCCCAGGCCGTGCACGGCCGCCACCCGCAGCGCCTGGCCCTGGTTGACCTGCAGGCGCCCTGAAACCGGCACCCGGCTGCTGCTGCCCTCCCCGTCCGCCAGGCGCCAGTGCGCAAGGGCGGTGGGCGCGAAAGACAGGCACTCGTGCTGGCTCAGGTCCTGCGGCTGCCGCGGTGTACCGCGCCGTTCCAGATAGGCCGGGGAGGCGCAGACCATCAACCGGTACGGGGCCAGCGGCTGGGCGATCAGCGCCGAATCGGGCAGCTCGCCAACGCGGATCGCGGCCTCGAAGCCTTCCTCCACCAGGTCCACCACGCGGTCGGAGAGCGATACGTCGATGCTGACTTCGGGATAGCGATCCAGGTAGTCCGGCAGCGCCGGCATCAGGGCGTCGGTACCGAACGTGACTGGGGCCGTCACCCGCAACCTGCCCGCCGGGGCGAGCTGCTGGTTCTGCGCCTGGGCATCGGTCTCGGCCACGAGCCGCAGGATTTCCTTGCAGCGCACATAGTAGTCCTGGCCAAACGGCGTCAGGTGCTGGCGCCGGGTCGTGCGCTGCAGCAGCCGCATGCCCAGCCGCTTTTCCAGCGTGCGCAGGTGGTTGCCCGCCATCGTGGCCGAGATGCCGCAGGCCACCGCGGCAGCGCTGAGGCTGCCTTTCTCGACCGCCAGCACATAGACCTGCATGCTGTCGAACACGTCCATTAAACACCCCTGATTTCAAATCAATCAATGAATTCGCAGTTTATCCGCTGCCAATTTGAAATCACACTGGCGGCCACTTCATCACCACCGCATCCCTGAAAGCAACCGCCATGAAAGCCATCGAACTGACCGCCCCCTCGCTCACCGCCTTGCGCGCCACCGACCTGCCGGACCCGGTGGCCGGTCCGGGCGAGGTGCTGGTGCGCCTGCGCGCCGCCGCACTGAACTACCTGGACGTGGCCGTCGCCACCGGCGGCTTTCCGGTGCCCGCTTTTCCGATGGTGCCGGTGGCCGACGGGGCCGGTGAGGTGGCGGCACTCGGAGACGGCGTCAGCGGCCTGGCCCTGGGCGACCGGGTGATTCCGCACTTCATGCCCCACTGGCAGGGGGGAGCCATCACGCCGCGCCATGTGGCCGCCATGCGCGGGCTGACGCTGCCCGGATCGCTCGCCGACTACGTGGCCGTGCCCGCCGCCAGCCTCGTGGCCCTGCCGGCGCACCTGGACTTCGCCCACGGCGCGACGCTGCCCATCGCTGCGACCACGGCCTGGAATGCCGTGCGCTCGGCAGGGGTGCGGCCCGGCTCGGTGGTTCTGCTGCTGGGGACGGGGGGCGTGAGCATCTTTGCGCTGCAGTTCGCCAAGGCCTCGGGCGCCACGGTGATCCTCGCCTCCTCGTCCGACGAGAAGCTCGAACGTGCACGCCGGCTCGGCGCAGACCACCTCATCAACTACCGCGCCACGCCCGCCTGGGACGAGGAGGTGCGCAAACTCACCGCGGGGCATGGGGCCGACCTGGTCGTGGAGACGGTGGGCGCGACCACCATCGCCCGCTCGCTGCAGGCCGCTGCCATGGGCGGCACGGTGTTCACGGTGGGTTTCGTGGGCGGAACCTCGGCCCCGGTGGATCTGCTGCCCGTGATCGTCAAGGCGCTGCGCGTGGTGGGCAACAACACCGGCTCGGTGGCCGACCTGGCCGAAGCCGCGCGGGCGATTGCGGCGCACCGCATCGTGCCGGTCATCGACCGCGTCTTCGGCATCGGCGACACGCGGGAGGCCTATGCCCACCTCGCAGCAGGCGGGCAGCATTTCGGCAAGCTGGTGATTTCGCACTGAGCCACGGGCCGCGCCAGCGCGCCCCTGGTGGCGTCAGCGGGTCAGCGGGCTACGAGCCCGTCAAAGCAGGTGCGCAGCACCAGGTCGACGATCTCGGCGTCGGAGTACTGGCCGCCTTCCTTGAGGAAGGTCACGACCGGGTCGCAGGCACGGGCATACAGCGTGTACAGCACCACCAGCGGCGGCAGCGTGGGGTTGATCACGCCCTGCGCCTGGGCTTCGGTGATCCACTCGCCGATCTGGTCGCTCACGATGACCAGGCCATCGAGGTAATCCTTGTCGGCCATGAGCACGGCGCGCAGCGACGAGTTGCGGCTGGGCAGCAGCGGCATCTCGTTGGTCAGCAGGCGCTCGAGCGACCAGCGCACCAGGGCACGCAGCTTCTCATGGGCCGGCAGCTCGGCCGGAAGCGCCGCAAGGTAGGTGCGCACCCTCGCGAGGATCTGCACCATGGCGGCACTGCACAGCTCTTCCTTGCTGCAGAAATGCTTGTACAGGCTGGCCTTGGCGATGCCCACCGCATTGGCGACATCGTCCATGGTCATGGCGTCGAAGGCTTTTTCACCCAGCAGGCGACAGGCCGACTGGAGGATCGCCCCCTCCCGCGCCTGGTGCATCTGCTCCTTGAAGGACACTTTGGGTTGTAGCGTGGTGGACATGGACCCCATCTTATACATTGCAGTAAAAAAATAAATGACTAAGTTGCTTTACAACTACGCCGTTCACGTTTTAGTCTGCAGGAATCGTGCCGCCCCACTGCGGGGAATGTTATTTCGTGCGGGTTACCCCCTGTTGACGGCTTTTGCCGCTTCCGGGCCCCAATTCAGGGCTGGGTCAGCGTCTTTGCGGCCGTGGCGGTAAGGGCGGCGCTCAGGGCATCGAGCACCACCGACTCCAGGTTCCAGCAGTGCCAGTACAGCTGGATGGGCAGGGCATGGCCGGGCGCCAGGTCGACCATGCTGCCGTCGGCCACGGGCCCGCGCGCGAGCAGCTCGGGCACCACGCCCACGGCCCAGCCGGCGGCCACGGCGCGCATCTGGCCCTCGGTGCTGGGCACGAACAGGTGGTTGAGCGCCACGCGCTTGAGCCCGAAGGTGCGCGCCACGAACTCGGCCGCCATGTCGTCCTTGCGGTTGAACGAGAGGAAGGACACCTCGCGGAAATTGTGCGGCGTGAGCCCATGGGGCAGGTGCTTGGCGGCGAAGTCCCGGGACGCCACGGCCACGTAGCGCATGGCGCCCAGCGGCACCATCTTGCAGCCGCGCAGCGCCTGCTTGAGCGTGGTGACGCAGCCCAGCACCTGGCCCGAGCGCAGCCACTCCTGCGTGAAGTCCTGGTCGTCGACGATGATTTCCAGCGGCAGGCGCTGGCCCACCAGCTCGTGCAGGGCGCCCATGGCCCAGGTGGCGATGCTGTCGGCATTGATGGCGATCGAGATGCGCTCGTCCTCGCGCGTGGCGCCGGGCGCGCTCGGGGCCAGCTCCTGCAGGTCGCGCTCCAGGTCGGCGCGCAACAGGCGCATCTGCTTGGTGTGCTTGAGCAGCAGTTGCCCCGCCGAAGTGGGCCGCAGCGGCCGGCTGCGCACGATGAGCACCGAGCCCACCTGCGCCTCCAGCGCGCGCAGGCGCTGCGAGACGGCCGACTGCGTGACGTTCAGGCGCTGGGCGGCGCGCTCGAAGCCGCCTTCTTCGACGATGGCGGCAAGGCATTCCAGGGCGGCGGGGTCGTAGGTGCTCATGGCTTCAAGGCTCGCAAAAAACTCGGGCGGCGGGCGCCTCGTGGGCGGCCGCTGCATTAGACAGACTGATGCGTTTGGATTGAGTTTAATTTTGCTTTTAGTAGAACGCAATGTGGATCACACTGCCATCCATGAAAACCATCATCCTGGGCGCCGGCATCATCGGCATCAGCACCGCGTGGCACCTTCTGGAGCGTGGCCACGAGGTCATCGTGGTCGACCGCCAGCCCGATGCGGCGCTGGAGACCAGTTTTGCCAACGCCGGCCAGATCTCGGTGAGCTACTGCGAGCCCTGGGCCAACCGCGAGGCCCCGCTCAAGGCGCTCAAATGGATGTTCGACAAGGAGGCGCCCCTGCTGTTCCGCCCGCAACTGGACTGGGACCAGTGGCGCTGGGGCCTCAAGTTCCTGGCCCAGTGCAATGACACGGCCTTCGAGCGCAACGTGCAGCAGATCGTGGCCCTGGGCGCGTACAGCCACACGGCGCTCAAGGAGGTGGTGGCCAGCACGGGCATCGACTACCACCGGCTCGAACGCGGCATTGCCCATTTCTATACCGACCAGAAGTCCTTCGACGATGCCGGCCACGCCGTGGAACTGATGCGCACGCATGGCGTGCAGCGCCGCCTGGTGAGCCGCGAAGAACTGCTGCAGATCGAGCCGGCGTTCAAGGCCTACGGCGAGCACATCACGGGCGGCACCTACACCAGCACCGATGAGAGCGGCGACGCCCGCGTCTTCACCCAGGCGCTGGCGCGCCGCTGCGCCGAGCGCGGCGTGCAGTTCCTGTACGGCCACGACGTGCTGCGCCTGAACAAGATCGGCGACGCCATCGATTCGGTGGCCGTCATGGCCCGCGGTGGTGCGGGCGGCCTCAAGAAGGATTTCCTGCTCAAGGCCGATGCGGTCGTGGTGGCCTGCGGCTCCTACAGTGCGCCGCTGCTGCGCACGGTGGGCGTGGACCTGCCGATCTACCCCGGCAAGGGCTACAGCGCCAGCTTCCCGCTGCTGCGCCCCGAGGCAGCGCCTTCGGTCTCCACCATCGACGACGGCCGCAAGATCGCCATGAGCCGCCTGGGCAACGTGCTGCGCGTGGCCGGCACCATCGAACTTGGCGGCTACGACCTGTCGCTCGACTCGCCGGTGGCCAAGGCCCGCTGCCACATGCTGTCGCGCCGCATCGAGGAAATCCTGCCCGGCGTGTGCGACACGCGCACGCCCGAGCAGGGCGGCAACCCGCAGTACTGGACCGGCCTGCGCCCCGCCACCCCGACCAACATCCCCTTCATCGGCCGCACCCGCGTGGGCAAGCTGTGGGTCAACGCCGGCCACGGCACGCTGGGCTGGACGCATGGCGCGGGCTCGGGCAAGGCGATGGCCGAACTGATCAGCGGCGAGCAGCCGGCCATGAACTTCGGCTTCCTGGGCGAGCAGGCGGCACGGCCGCGCAGTGCCACGCTGGCCACTTCCTGACCTCCCCAGGCGGGGCCACTGTGTCAGGGCCTGGGCTCCGTGCCCGGGGCCTCGGGCCAGTGCTCGCCCATCCAGCGCAGCAGGTCGCGCCACATGGAGCGCACCTCGGCATCCGCAGGCATGTTCAGCGCATGCGGCAGCTCGATGGTGACCACCGGCATGCCGCGGTGCACGCCGCCATAGTTGCCCAGCGATCCGGGGAAAATGCCCACCTGGTCCAGCCACAGGCGGCCCAGCCGCTCGGGCGGCGACAGCGGGCCATCGAAATCGAGCACCCCATAGGGCGCATGGATGCTCACGATCAGGTGCGGCCGGAAGGCCGCCATCTGGGCGTGCAGGAACTGCGACTCGGGTTCGGACAGCGGCGCCTTGCCGGGAAAACGCCGCGGGTCGCGTTTGGTGCGCTTGTCCCAGTACAGCGGCGCATCCTTCTCCCAGCCGGGCGTGGGGAAGTTGCGGTTCAGGTCCACGCCACGGCCGTTGGTGCGCGTGGCGGGCCTGGCCAGCAGACCATCGGGGTTGAGCACGGGGACGAAGCGCCAGTGCACGGGCCGCCCGGCCTGCTCGGCCAGAGCGATCCAGCGCAGCGCCAGCGCAGCCGCCGTGAGCTCGTCGCCATGAATGGCGCCGGCAATCAGCACGCGCAAGGGTGCCTCGGCAGCGCCCGTGCCCACCGGAGCAGGCACATCGCGCCAGAACAAGGGCACGCCATGCGCCGACAGCGCGCCACTGGGCGTGAGCTGTGCCTCCTCGCACTGCGCGCGCGAGACGGTGGGCAGGCGAGCAAGAAAGAGCGCACAGGCCCCGGGACCGGCCGGCGCAGCGGCGGCCGCCACCGGTGCAGCCGGTACAGGGGCCGCAGGCTCCGGGGCTGCAGTGGAGGGGTCCGGGGGCGCCGGCGCCTGGAGCACCTGCACCGGCGTTGCTGCCCGCTGTGCGGTCGTGCCGCGCTCCACACCGGCCCGCGGAGCGATCCACAAGCCCCCCGCCGTGAGGGCGGCGAGCACAGCTCCGGCCAGCAACGAACCCGGCCAGGCCGAGCCCTGGGTCCGCGCACGGGACGCGAAAGAATCGCCCTGGGTCAATGCAGTACCCGCGCAGAAGCCAGGAACTCCGCCAGCGCGCCGTCGAAGCCGTCGGGGTCTTCGAGCTGCGGCCAGTGGCCCGCATGCGGCAGGCTCAGGTGGCGCGCGTCGGGCAGCACGTGGGCCAGGGCCTGCAGGGCCGCGGGGGGCGTGCAGCGGTCCTGTGCACCACCGATGATGAGCGTGGGCATGTGCAGGCGGCCGAGCACGCTGGCGCCACGGTCGAAGGTGGACAGCGCCTCCAGTGCGCGGCGGTAGGAGCCCCGGTACACCTGCGACAGGGCATGGGTGGCCAGGCGCACGCCTTCGGGCAGGGCGCCGCTGCCGATGAACTGCGGCACCAGGCCCTGGGCCAGCAAGGCCATGTCGCCCTGCGCGGAATCCAGGGCCGCCAGGCGCGGCTCCACCCAGTCCTGCCGGGCCTGGGCATCGAGGGCCGGCCCCCCCGCGCACAGCACCAGGCGGCGCACCACGGCACTCTGGCGCACGGCCACTTCCAGCGCCACCATGGCGCCCATGCCGTGGCCCACCAGCGTCACGGGGCCGCACTGCAGCGCATCGATCAGCGCCAGGCAGCTTTCGGCCAGGCCCTTGAAGCCATAGGGTTCGATGGGGGCGCTGTTGCCATAGCCGGGCATGTCCCAGGCCACGGCCCGGTAGCCCAGGCTGGCCAGGGTTTCGACCTGGGGCGCAAAGCTCAGGTGGCCGCCGTCGGCGTCGTGCAGCATGAGCACGGTAGGCCCGCTGCCCAGGGTGGAGAAATGGGGAAGAAGTGCCATGGATGTCCTGCGCAATCCCTGCCATGGCAAGGGTCGGTTCATGATAGCCCAGGTGTTTTTAACCCCGGACGGCGGTCGGGGCATCCACGCCCCGGGTCCCAGGCCCGCATGCGCGACACCTCCAGCGCCCCCGGCCGCAACATGGCTGTGGCATGCAGACCATAATGGTCTCCTGCCCTTTTTTCGGCCCCAGCGCCTGCCCTTCGTGAACCGCCCCCTGCCCCGCCCTGCCCTTGCCCGGCCCCCGAGCTTCTCCGCCCGCGAGTTCCGCGACGCGCTGGGCATGTTTGCCACCGGCGTCACCATCGTCACGGCGCGCAATGAGGACGGCAGCCTGGTGGGGCTCACCGCCAGCTCGTTTAACTCCGTCTCGCTGGACCCGCCGCTGGTGCTGTGGAGCCTGTCGCGCGGCGCCAGCACCATGTCCACCTTCGCCAACGGCGCCCACTATGCGATCAACGTGCTCGCCGCAGACCAGAAGGCGCTGGCCGAGCGCTTTGCCACGCGCGGCATCGACCGCTGGGCCGGCGTCAGCCACCACCCCGGCACCAATGGTGCACCTGTGCTGGACGGCGCCGCCGCGAGCTTCGAGTGCTTCAACCGCAGCCGCTACGAAGAAGGCGACCACCTGATCTTCGTGGGCGAGGTCGAGCACTGCAGCCACCGCGCCGGCGTACCGCCGCTGCTGTACCACGGCGGCCGCTTCTATACCGAGCACCCGCTGTGACGCAGGGCGTGCTGGCGCGCCATGTGAACACCGGCAGCGCGCGGCGCCTCAAGGTGGGCGAGCGCAGCGTGCTCACCGCCATCGGCAAGGCGCCGGCCGCAGGCCCGGTGGCCGTGGGGCGGCTGGGCCTGGCCGGCGATGAACAGGCGGACCTGAACGTGCACGGCGGCCTGGACAAGGCGGTCTATGCCTACCCGGCTGCGCACTATGCCTTCTGGCAGGCGCAGCGGCGCGAGCGGGGCGTGAGCCTGTTCGACGAGGAGCTGCCGCCCGGATTCATGGGCGAGAACCTCACCGTCGACGGACCGCTGGAGGGTGAGGTCTTCATCGGCGACGAGCTGCACTTCCCCGATTGCGTGCTGCGCGTGACGGCGCCGCGCGAGCCCTGCTTCAAGTTCAACGCCGTGATGGGCTTTGCCCAGGCCGGCCGCGCCATGGCGCTGGCGGGCTGCTGCGGCTACTACCTGGCGGTGGACGAGGCGGGCACCCTCACCGCGGGACAGCGGGCCACGCTGGTGCCCGGCCGGCGTTCGCTGAGCATTGCCCAGGCCTTCGCCGCCAAGTTCGCCAAACACGCGCGCTAGCGGCTTTCATGGCTGCGCAGCCGGCCCGCGCTGCGGTTCGGCCCATTGCCGCGCCTGCTCCTGGAGCTGCGGAAACACCTTGCCCACCAGTGCCAGCTGGGCCGCCATCAGGCTGTGGGCAGGCACGGCCGGCGGCGCGGCAGCGGGCTCGCCGAACTCCTGCAGCACCTGTGCCACGGCCGGTGCCGCAGGCGCCCGGGAGATCCGGCCCCGCGCCTGCTGCTGGGCCTGTTCGAGCTGCCCGGCCAGTTGCTGCAGCGACGCCAGCAGCGCGCTCGCCATCTCCTGCGCGCGCGCGTCCACGGGGCTGGCATCGGCACCGCCGCGCTGCGCGCCCAGGGCCGAGAGGTAGTTGAGCTGGGTGTGCGACAGGCGCAGGAAGTTGGCCACCGCATCCACGTTGCCGCGCACGCCGCGCGGCTCCTTGAGCATGGCGCTGTAGGAGTTGGACAGCGCGGCATCGGCATTGTGCGCATTGCGCCGCGCCAGGCGGTATTCCAGGTGGTCGTGCTTGCCGCTGTGGTACTGCGCCAGGATGGCGCGCAGGTACAGGGCCTGGGTCTGCAGCACCTGGGCTGCCAGCCGTGGCCACTGGCGCGATTGCCAGTGCGGCAGCACCAGCCAGGCGGCGGCCGCCGCGATCAGGCAGCCGGCCGCAGTGTCCAGCAGACGCGCCAGGATCACGCCCTGGGCCATGCCCATCTGGTGAAAGCCCAGCAGCAGCAAGGTGGTCACCGCCGCCGTGGCCAGCACGTAGCGGGTGTGGCGCGCGCCAAAGAACACGGCACCGGCGAACACCAGCAGCGCAGCCTGCACCAGCGCCCCGGGGAACAGCTGGATCGCCGCCCAGCCCAGGGCCAGGCCGATGGCCGTGCCCTTGGCGCGCTGCATGAGCCGCGTCTGCGTGGCCGCATACTGCGGCTGGCTCACGAAGACGATGGTCAGCAGGATCCAGTAGCCGTGCGGGTCGCTGGTGGCCTGCATCAGCCCAAAGCCCGCCAACAGCGACAGCGCCAGCCGCACGCCGTGCCGCAGCCAGGGCGACTGCGCATGTAGCTGCGCACGCACACGGCCCCAGGCATCGCGCAGGCTGCGCGGCTCGCGGTCGAACAGGGCATGGTCGACGCCGCCGCGCTCGCCGGCGGCGGCGCCCCCCAGGGCGGTCGCGAACACCGCGGCCATGGCCGCCAGGTTGTTGCCCAGGGCGTGCAGCGAGCGCAGGGGCCGGGCCATGGAGGCGGCCCCTTGCGTGCCCGCCAGGTCGGCGGCAATGCCGTCCTGGTGCGCGATGGCGGCCTGCAGGTCCTCGATGGCGCGGGAGGTCATGCCCCCGTGCTGCGGCGGCGACTGCTGCTGGATGGCGAGCGACAGCCGCAGGGCCTGCTCGCCCAGCAGCGTGAGCACCCGCTGGCAGCGGTACAGCACGTCGCTGTGGAAGAACGCCGTGGCCAGCAGGTCGTAGTGCTCGTGCGAGGAGCTCACGCGCTCGTGCACGTCCTGCGCGGCCAGGTACTGGTGCATGGCAGCCTGCAGCCAGGCAGGGGGCTGACCCCGGCCCATGCGGCTCATCAGGCTTTCCTTGGCGGCGTTGAGGGCGTCCACCACGCGCCCGTTGTGCAGGGCCAGCGCCATGCGCCGGCGCTCCAGGTCCACATCGCGCACGGGTTCGAGCAGCAGGGCCTTCAGGCGCAGGTACTCGCCCAGCACCGCATACAGCCGGGCCAGGCGAAAGCGCACCGGCGCGCGCGGCATGGCCCCGGCCCAGGCCACCGAGACCAGCCCGTACCAGGCCGCTCCCGCCAGCATCAGCGGTGCCGCCTGCGCCGCCCCGGCACGGCTGGTGTGGGCGGCCAGCGCCGCATAGATGAACAGCACCAGGGAGCCGAAGGCGACGGTCCGGCAGCGCTCGCCGAGCGCGCCCAGCAGGCTGAACCCCAGGGCTGACAGCGCCAGCACCCCCATCAGCGCCCAGGGCCACGCCACCGTGGCCCACACCGCCAGCGCCATCAGGCCAAAGCAGCCCAGCGCCAGCAGCTGCGCGCGCAGCCGGCCGCGCCAGCTGTCATCGGTTTCGGTCAGGGCGCTGGCGATCACGCCCAGCAGCACCGGCATCAGCTCGGCCTGCCAGCCGGCCCACCAGCCCCAGGCCAGCACGGCCGCCAGCGCGCAGAAGGCACCCGCGCCGCGCGTGAAGCCCTCATGGTTGCGTGCGCGCTGCCAGCTGGATTTCCAGGATTCGTCCACGGGAATGCCTCATATCAGGGATTACCCTAAGTATTAAGCAATAAGCCGGCCATGGCGACCGGCGGGGGCACGAAACAGTCCCGGTGGCAGGCCAGGTGCCTGTTCAGGCAGCCCCGTGGCAGCACACGCACAGCTTGTTGCCGTCCGGATCGCGGAAATACGCCCCGTAGTAGTTCGCGTGGTACTGGGGCCGCAGTCCAGGCGGCCCCTCGCAGGTGCCGCCATGGCGCAAGGCCAGGGCATGGACCTCGTCCACGGTGCTGCGGTCGGCGGCCAGCAACGCGTTCATGGCGCCATTGCCGGGGCTGGCGGCCTGGCCGTCGAAGGGGCGGCCAATGAGGAACAGCGGGCGCGCAACGCCCGGCACCTGCCAGCCGGCCCAGGGCACTTCAGGCTCGCAAAAGCGCTGCGCCAGGCCCAGGCGCTCCAGCACCGGCCCATAGAACGCCAGGGCGCGCCCGAAATCGCTCACGCCGACATGGACATGGGACAGCATGGAACCCCCTTCAGCGGTCACAGGGCGCCGGGCGCGCGGCGCCCTCAGCGCACCGTATCGGGCAGCTCGATCTTGACCTCCAGCACCTCCAGGTTGTCCTGGCGTTCCAGGTGCACCTTGAGGTCTTCGGGGTTGATCTTCACGTACTTGGAGATCACCAACACCAGTTCGCGCTGCAGCGCGGGCAGGTAGTCGGGTTCGGAGGCGTTGCGGCCGTTGCGTTCGTGCGCCAGGATGATCTGCAGGCGCTCCTTGGCAACGCTGGCCGTCTTCTTCTTTTCGCCGAGAAGAAAGGAAAGAAACGATGCCATGTCTTACTTGCTCCCGAACAGGCGTTTGAAGAAGCCGGGTTTCTCTGCGTCAATGAACCGCAGGGGCTTGTCGGTCTGGCCGAGGAAACGGTCGATCACGTCCTTGTAGGCTTCCGAGACATCCGTGCCCTGGGCATGGATGGCGGGCGTGCCCTGGTTGGACGACTGCAGCACCACTTCGGATTCGGGGATCACGCCGATCAGCTTGATGCGCAGGATGTCCTGGATGTCCTCGAGCGAGAGCATCTGGCCGTCCTCGACCCGGCTCGGGTTGTAGCGGGTGATCAGCAGGTGCTCCTTGATCGGCTCGCCACCCTCGATGGCGCGCTTTGTCTTGCTGCCCAGCATGCCCAGGATGCGGTCGGAGTCGCGCACCGAGGAGACCTCGGGGTTGGTGACCAGCAGAGCCTCGTCGGCGAAGTGCATGGCCATGAGCGCGCCGCTCTCGATGCCGGCGGGCGAATCGCAGACGATGTACTCGAAGCCCATCTCGGCCAAGTCCTTGAGGATCTTCTCCACGCCGTCCTGCTTGAGGGCGTCCTTGTCGCGTGTCTGGCTGGCAGCCAGCACGAACAGGTTCTCGCACTGCTTGTCCTTGATGAGGGCCTGGTTCAGGTTGGCCTCGCCCTGGATCACGTTGATGAGGTCGTACACCACGCGGCGTTCGCAGCCCATGATGAGGTCCAGGTTGCGCAGGCCGACGTCGAAGTCGATCACGGCGGTCTTGTGGCCGCGCAGGGCGAGGCCGGTGGCAAAGCTGGCGCTGGTGGTGGTCTTGCCCACACCACCCTTGCCGGAGGTCACGACGACGATTTTGGCCATGGATTATTGGATCTCTCTGGGGTTGATACGTACGGGATTGCGCAGCGGCTCGATGAAGAGCTTCTCGCCTTCCAGGCGCACCTGGGCCGGCCTGCCCGCGACCTCATCGGGCAGGGCGGTCTCCGTGGTGCGGTAGATGCCTGCAATGGACACCAGTTGCGGCTCCATGCAGGTGGAAAAGATGCGTGCCTCGGTGTTGCCGCGCGCGCCGGCAATGGCGCGCCCGCGCAGCGGGGCATACACGTGGATGTTGCCGTCGGCGATCACCTCGGCACCGAAGCTGACCATGGCCAGCACCACCAGGTCGCAGCCGCGCGCATAGACCTGCTGGCCCGAACGCAGCGGCTTGTCGATGACCATGGTGCCGGGGCCGGCCACGGGCACTTCGCGCACCACCTCGACCTCGTGCACCACCTCGCGGATGACCTCCTGCACCTGGACCTGCGCCTCCGGGTCCGGTTCGGGCTCCTGTTCCGGGGCGGCTGCCGTCTCGGCACGGGCCGCCGGGGCATCGGGTACCGCCGCCAGCCCCACGGCGCGCGCGGCGTCCATCTGGGCCGGGCTGCCGCCACGCACCGCCACGGGCAGGGTGCGGTGCTCGCGCAGCACCGCGACGATGGCCGCGAAGTCGATGGACTCCTCGGCCTCGCGCACCAGCGCCAGGTCGATCAGCACCGGGTCGTTGTCGAAGAACCCCGGTGCATCGGCCACACGCTCGGCCAGTTCGGCGGCGAACTGGGCGGCATCAGTGGTCTTGAGCAGCACCGCCACCACGGACAGCGAAGCGCTCTTGAGATCGAAGCGGGTGCGGACCTGGGCCGCCGTGGAAAAGGCCATGTCAACGGAGTTGGGTGAAGAAAGCGCCCGAAAGCCGGTATCGCCAGCCGCAAAGTGTACCGTGGGCCCAAAGAGGCCTTGTCTCGCGACGTTTCAGGCCGCGGCCGGGCGCTGCCCTGCGGCCTGGGCACGCCCCTTCCATAATCGGCCGATGCCCATTGCCCGCAAGACCCACCTCGATTCCCTGGCCATCGGCCTGCTGCTCGCCTGCTGCATGTTCTGGGGCTTCCAGCAGGTGCTGGTGAAGGCCACCGTGGCCGAGGTGGCCCCGGTGTTCCAGGCCTCGGTGCGCTTCGTGCTGGCGGCGCTGGCCATTGCCGCCTGGTGCCTGTGGCGCGGCGTGCCCCTGTCCAGCCGTGGCGAGCCCGCGGGCGCGCTGCGCGCCGGGCTGCTGGCCGGGGCCCTGTTCGCGGGCGAGTTCGCCTGCATCTACCTGGGGCTGCAGTACACCAGCGCCTCGCGGCTCACGGTGTTCCTGTACGGGGCGCCATTCTGGGTGGCCCTGCTGCTGCCGCGCTTCATCCCCAGCGAGCGGCTGCGCGGCTGGCAGTGGCTGGGCCTGGCTGCCGCCTTCGTGGGCGTGGCGCTGGCCTTGGGCGACGGCATGCTGGGCCCGGCCAACGCCGCCATGCCCCTGGCCTGGCTCGGCGACCTGCTGGGCGTGGCCTCGGGCCTGATGTGGGCGCTGACCACGGTGGTGATCCGCACCACGCCATTGGCGCGCGTCGCCCCGGCCAAGCAGCTGCTCTACCAGGTGGGCGTGAGCGCTGCCGTGCTGCCCCTCCTGTCCCTGGTGCTGGGCGAGACCTGGACCTGGCACTTCAGCGGCTTCGCCTGGGGATCGCTGCTGGTGCAGGCCCTGGTGGGCGCCTTCGTGAGCTACCTGGCCTGGATGTGGATGCTGGCCCACTACCCGGCCACGCGCATCTCGGTGTTCGTCTTCCTGACCCCCGTCTTCGCCCTGCTGTTCGGCGCCTGGTGGCTGGGCGAACCCGTGACCCCGGGGCTGCTGGTGGCCCTGGGGCTGGTGGCGGTGGGGATTGTGCTGGTCAATCGCAAGCCGGCTGCGGCCTGAGAGCCACACGGCGCCTCGGCACAGACGTTCCAGGCGCGAAGCGACCCAGGGGGATGTTCAGAATTTAGGGATACGGATGCGGCTGATCATCAGCGAGCCGGAAGCCGCAAACACCAGCACCAGCGGGTGCAGCGTGAAGCCACCGATCAGCACCTTGCCGAACCACAGGTTCTCGCCCAGCGCGCCCATGTAGCCGGCCAGGGCCATCAGGGCCACGAGCACGATGGAGGTGGGGATGGGCGTGCCCTCGAAGTAACGGACCTTGCCGTCGTCGCCCGAGAGCGACTCGGCCGTGACGTTGTAGCGCGCCAGGCGCGAGACGCCGCAGGCCACGAAGTAGGCCAGCACCACACGGTCGTACAGGCCCTGCATGCCGCAGCCATAGGCAATGATGGCAGGCGCCACGCCGAACGAGATCACGTCGGCCAGCGAATCGAGCTCGCGCCCCATGGCCGAGCTCTTCTGGCGCCAGCGCGCGATGCGCCCGTCGAGCACGTCGAAAACCAGCGCCGCCAGCACCAGGGCGGCGGCAAAGTAGATGTGCAGCACGTCGCGCGTGCCCAGGTAGGTCATGGCCGAGAACAGCGCCCCGACGCCGCACACCGCGTTGCCCAGCGTGAACCAGTCGGCCAGGTGGAACTCGCGGATCATCGAAAAGCGCTTGGGATGGGTTTGGGGAGTGGTCATGTCAGGAGCGCACCGGTCGCGCCAGGGAAAGTGGTGACGCCACATTATGGGCGGCGGCGCGCACCGCCTTCTGTAGGCACACTCCCCGCGCGGGTGGGATGGCCCCGGCAGCAGGCGCATGCAGCCCAGGCCCCGCGCGATGGCCTTGCGACTGTCAATGTTTTTTGAACAGTGTGTCCATGGTTTTGTGCAATTGTCAAAAAATCATCGCGCACCAACAATGACCGGCCCACCTGTTTCCCAGGATGGGCCCCGATTTGCCAGGAGACAAACCATGCACACTGCCGGGAGCGCACTCTCGCCCTGCCCCACCCCTGTCGCCGCGGGGGCCCCCGCTCCATGACGGCGGCCCCCCTTGGCACCGGCGGCGCGCGCGCACGCCCGCCCCTGTCGGCCCCCTTCGCCCCCGCGTTTCCGGTGCGCAGCCTGCAGGACGTGGAGCGCCTGGAGGCGCTGCCACTGGCCCAGGCGCTGCCGGTGCAGAGCACCTACGAGATCTTCTGCAACTCGGCCCATGCCTTTGGCGACAAGACGGCGCTGAGCTTTCTGCCCACCGCCAACCCGGCGGATGAACCCATGCGCTGGTCGTACGCGCAGTTGCTCGCTGGCATCCACCAGACGGCCAACCTGCTGCACGACCTGGGCGTGGGCCCGCAGGATGCCGTGGCCGTGCTGCTGCCCGGCTGCCTGGAATACCACCTGGCCCTGTGGGGCGGCGAGGCGGCCGCCATCGTGCAGCCGCTCAACCCGCTGCTCACACCCGAGAAGCTCGCCTCCATGATGACCCTCGCCCGCGCCAAGGTGCTGATCGCCTATGGCGAGGACGGCGATTCGGGCTTCTGGACCAAGGCCATGGGCCTGCGCAGCCAGGTGCCGACCTTGCGCACCGTGCTGCGCGTGGCCCCGCACGGCGAGGCAGCGGGCGCCGCCGGCCCGCTGCCCGACGGCGTGATCGACTTTGCCAGCCGCAGCGCCCAGCCCGACGACCGGCTGGTGAGCGGGCGTCGCATCGCGGCCGGTGACATCGCGGCCTACTTCCATACCGGGGGCACCACGGGCGCCCCCAAGCTCGCGCGCCACAGCCATGGCGCGCAGGTGTTCACGGCCTGGGCCTGCGTGCAGATGCAGGGCATCCGGCCCGAGGACGCCGGCATCAACGGCTACCCGCTGTTCCACGTGGCGGGCGTGCTGCCGGGCGCGCTGGCGGCACTGTCGGCCGGGGTGGAGACCATCATCCCGACCACCGGGCTGTTCCGCAACCGCCAGGTGATCGCCAACTACTGGCGCCTGGCCGAGCGCTACCGCTGCACCTACCTGTCGGCCGTGCCCACGGTGCTGGCGGCGCTGGCCAATGTGCCACTCGATGGTGCGGACATCTCGGGCCTGCGTTACTGCCGCACCGGTGCGGCGGTGCTGGCGCCCGAGCTCGCGGCGCGCTTTGAGCGCCTGTTCGGCCTGCATGTGCACGAGAGCCTGGGCATGACGGAGATGGCCGGCATCTCCACCATCACGCCACCGGGCGTGAACGCGCCCGCAGGCTGCGTTGGCTGGCGCCTGCCCTACACGCGGCTGCGCATCGTGGCGCTCGATGCGCACGGCAATGCCTCGGACCAGGAGATGCCGCCCGGCCAGCCGGGCATGGTGCTGTTCCACTCGCCCAACCTGTTCTCGGGCTTTCTCGATGCTGCCGACACGGCCCGGGCCTTCACGGCCGATGGCTGGCTGGCCACGGGCGACCTGGGCTTTGTCGATGCCGAAGGCCGCCTGCACCTGAGCGGGCGCTCCAAGGACCTCATCATCCGCAGCGGCCACAACATCGACCCGAAGGTGATCGAGGACGCCCTGGGCGCCCACCCCGCCGTGCAGCTGTGCGCCGCCGTGGGGGCCCCCGATGCCTATGCGGGCGAGCTGCCCGTGGTGTTCGCCACGCTGGTGCCGGGCGCCCAGGCCAGCGAGGCCGAGCTGCTGGACTTCGTCTGCGCGGGCGTGGACGAGGCCGTGTCGCGCCCGCGCACGCTGACCGTGCTGGAGACCATGCCCGTGACCAATGTGGGCAAGATCTACAAGCCCGCCCTGCGCCTGCAGGCCGCCTGCCGGACGGTGCAGGCGCTGGTCGACGGCGTGTGCACCGAACTCGGCGCCACCACGCGCCCCAGCGTGCAGGCAGAAGGCGAAAGCGCCGTGCGCGTAGCGGTCGACGGTGGCGCACCAGCCCTCGCCGACCGCCTGCGCCAGGTACTGGCGCCCCTGCCCATCCAGATGCAGGTGGTGCTGTCAGCGCCCGGTGCCTGAGCTTTTCCCCCAAGACCCATAACGATTCCAGGAGACAAACCACCATGCGAACTTTCCAGACCCTTCAACGCCGCACCTGGCTCGGCGCGGCCGCGCTCGCCATCGCCACTCTCGCCGGCACGGCCGCCCAGGCCCAGCAGCCGGCCTACCCTGCCAAGCCGATCAAGGTGGTCGTGCCCTTTGCGCCGGGCGGCGCCACCGACGTGCTGGCCCGCGTGCTGGCCGAGAAGATGGCGGCCGGCCTGGGCCAGCCCCTGGTCATCGACAACAAGCCCGGCGCGGCCGGCATCATCGGCACCGATGCGGTAGCCAAGGCCGCACCCGATGGCTACACCATCGTGCTGGGCCTGAGCAATTCGCTGCTGACCAACCAGTTCCTCTACGAGAAGCTGCCCTACGACCCGCAGCGCGATCTGGCCCTGGTCTACCAGATCGCCATCGCCCCGCTGGTGCTGGTCGCCCACCCCAGCGTGCCCGTGGCCACCGGCCCCGAGCTGCTCAAGTACGCCGCCGCCAACAAGGGCAAGGTGGCCTATGGCTCCTACGGCACGGGCGCCTACCCGCACCTTGCGGGGGCCTACATGAGCCTCACGCAGAACGCCGACATGAGCCATGTGGCCTACCGCGGTGAGGCACCCATGGTGCAGGATTTGATCGGCGGCCAGATCCAGATGGCCTACGCGAGTGCCCTGGTCGCCAAGCCGCACATCGACGCCGGCAAGCTCAAGGCGCTGGGCGTGACCGGCGAGCGGCGCATGGGCATCCTGCCCAACGTGCCCACGCTGACCGAGCAGGGCATGACCGACGAGGCCTACCGCGTGGCGGGCTGGCTGGCCTTTGCCGCGCCGGCGGGCACGCCGCCGGCCATCCTGGAGCGCCTGGCCGCCGAGGTGCGCAAGGCCGTGCAACTGCCCGACGTGGCGCAGCGCATCGCGGGCATGGGCTTCGAGGCCCGCACCAACTCCTCACCGGCCGAGTTCAAGGCCGCGTACATGAAGGAGCGGCCCGTGTGGGAGCGTTTGATCAAGCAATCCGGCGCAAAGCTTGACTGACCCCCTGAGCTGCTTCGCAGCATCCCCCTGAAGGGGGACGCCCCCGGTGCGGCGGGGCGGCCCTTGCACGGGGGCACTGGCTTCGGGCGCGCCCGTTTTGCAGGCCGAGAGCCTTGCTCAGCCTTGCGCTGCCGCCTTGGCGGCCCGCTGGTTGGCAAACGCCACATACCAGTCCAGGCAACCCGGGTTGGCCATGGCGTCCTTGTTGACGACCTTCTCGATGGGCTGGCCCAGCAGGAGTTTCTTGATGGGCAGCTCCTGCTTCTTGCCGCTCAGGGTGCGCGGGATCTCGGGCACCTGGAAGATGTCGTCGGGCACGAAGCGCGGGCTCAGCGCGGTGCGCACGGCGCCGTTCAGGCGCTGGCGCGTGGCCTCGTCGAGCGCCACACCCTCGCGCAGCACCACGAACAGCGGCATGTAGCTTTCGCGGCCCAGGTACTCGAGGTCGACGACCATGCTGTCGAGCACCTCGGGCAGGGCCTCCACGGCGCTGTAGATCTCGCTGGTGCCCATGCGCAGGCCGTGGCGGTTGATGGTGGCGTCCGAGCGGCCGTAGATGGTGCAGCCACCGCTGGCACCGTCGATCTTGAGCCAGTCGCCATGGCGCCAGACGGCGCCGGCCTCGGGCCCCGTGTCGCCGCCGCCGGGGCGGCGGCCATGGCCGGGCGGGTACATGTCGAAATAGCTCGACAGGTAGCGTTCGCCGTTGGTGTCGTTCCACAGGTACAGCGGCATGGAGGGGATGGGCTGCACGCAGACCAGCTCGCCCACCTCGTCCTTCACGGGTTCGCCCTGGGCGTTCCAGGACTCCACGGCCGCGCCCAGCATGCGGCACTGCATTTCGCCGGGCACATGGGGCATCTCGCGGTGGCCGCCGATGAAGGCGCCGCAGAAGTCCGTGCCGCCCGAGATGTTGTTCCACCAGATGTCCGGGGTGCCGATGCGCTCGAACTGCGCCGTGCCCCAGGCCTGCACCTCGGGCGAGAGCGGCGAGCCCGTGGTACCCAGGGCGCGCACGCGCGACAGGTCGCCGCAGGCGGCCAGGTCCAGCCCCGACTTCATGCAGTTGGCAAAGAACGCCGCACCCGCACCGAAGAAGGTGACGCCGGTCTCGGCCGCAAAGCGCCACAAGGTACCCCAGTCGGGCCGGTCCTTGCTGCCGCCCGGGTTGCCGTCGTAGATCACGCAGGTGGTGCCCGACAGCAGGCCGCTGGCCTGGGCGTTCCACATCACCCAGCCGGTGGAGCTGTACCAGTGGTAGCGCTCGCCGAGGCTGTTGGCCTCGTAGCTGCAGCCGATGTCGTTGTGCAGCACCTTGAGCTGCAGCGCCACCAGCACCATGCCGCCATGGCCGTGCACGATGGGCTTGGGCAGGCCCGTGGTGCCGCTGGAATAGACGATCCACAGCGGGTGGTCAAAGGGCATCCACTCGGGCACGAAGGCGTCGACCGCGGGGCCGGTGGCGGCCACGTCGGCCGCCCA
This sequence comes from Acidovorax sp. GW821-FHT09B03, assembly GCF_059418305.1. Classification (NCBI taxonomy): domain Bacteria; kingdom Pseudomonadati; phylum Pseudomonadota; class Betaproteobacteria; order Burkholderiales; family Comamonadaceae; genus Acidovorax; species Acidovorax sp. GW821-FHT09B03. The sequence continues at coordinate 632,779 of NZ_JBWKPP010000001.1, read as the reverse complement.
GTCGGACCAGCCGGCCAGCGCCGCATCCGCAGCGAGGTTGGGCACCAGGATGGCGTGCTGCACGCTGGGCAGGGCCGCGCGCAGCTCGCTGAGCACGCCCATGCGGTCGTGGTCGCGCCCGCCGTAGGTGATGCCGTCCACGCCGATCAGCACCGTGGGCTCGATCTGGCGGAAGCGGTCGAGCACGGCGTTGGTGCCCATGTCGGGCGCGCAGATGCTCCACACCGCGCCAATGCTCACCGTGGCCAGCAGGGCCACCATGGCCTCGGGGATGTTGGGCAGGTAGGCGGCCACGCGGTCGCCGGGCTGCACGCCCTGGGCCTTGAGGTGCAGCGCCAGCGCGGCCACCTGGCGGCGCAGCTCGGGCCAGTCCAACTCGCGGTGCTGGCCTTTTTCGTTGCGGCTGACGATGGCCGGCAAGCCGGCGGCATGGGCCGCCTGCACATGGCGCAGCGCCTGGCGCGCATAGTTGAGCTGCACGCCCGGGAACCACTCGGCCCCCGGCATGGTGTTCCTGGCCAGCGCCACCGTGGGCGGCGTGGGCGACTCGATCTCGAAGTAATCCCAGACGCTGTGCCAGAAGGCATCGAGCTCGGTCGTGGACCAGCGCCACAGCGCGTCGTAGCTGTCGAAGGCCAGGCCGCGCTGGTCGCGCAGCCAGTCCTGGTACAGGCGGATCTGGGGAATGAACGGGGGGGTGTTGTTGGTTGTCTCCATGGCGACGCAGCGTACCAGCGCTGGCGCAGGCCTGCCATCGGGCGCCGTCCCCGGATTGACACCCGGGGCGGCCCGGTCCACCTTCCCGCGCGCACCACAGACGGACACATTTTCTCGGGAAAACCCTTGCGAGGTACGACAACCGCTCGGAAATACTCGGTGTCGCCCGGGAGAGCCCCGTGGCACCACAACAAATGCATCGCCAGGAGCGAGGGGGGATGGACATGAAAAACACCTGGACGGCCGGGGGCACCGCTGTGCGCCCGCTGCAACGCATGCCGTGGGCCATCGCGGCCTTGCTGGGCCTGGCCTGCGCGGGCAGCGCCCAGGCGCTCAGCCCGCTGCCACCCGCCGTGTCGGGCGCCAGCACCTGCTTTCACAAGGACCGGGGCTTCGTCGCCCGGGCCCAGCTGGATTTCAGCGCTGAAAGCCCCGATGGGCTCTTCGACATCTACAAAGGCGCGCACTACCAGGGGCAATGGGCTTTCCAGAACAGCCAGGGGCAGTGGGTGGTGCTGCCCCCCTCGATCGGCCTGGTGCCCGTGGCCGGCAACGCCGTACGCCACCCCCAGCGCAGCCAGGGCGCAGGCGTGAACACGCTGGAGGTGGCGGTCACCGAACCTGGCCTGCGCTCCGCCGCGGCCCTGCCCGGGCTCACGGTGTTCGTGGGCTATGGCGCCAGCGGGGCCCAGAGTTTTGCCGACCTGCTGGCGCGCCAGCGCTTCGGCGTGGTGGCGCAGATCGCGGGCAACGAGCCCCTGCGCGACCCATGCGATACCACCGCGCCCGGTGCGGGCGGCGGGGGCGCAACGCCCAACCCCGCGCCGTCCGGCAGCCTGGCCGCCCTGAACGTACGCGTGCAGGGGCTTGGCCTCGGCCGCACGCTGCAGCTCGGCCACGGCACGGCCACATTGGACGCCACCCTGAACGAGCCCTACCGCTTCGCGCCCCAGGCGGCAGCGGGCGCCCCGCTGGACCTGCGCGTCACGGCCCAGCCCACCGGGCAGCGCTGCGCCGTGTCGGAGTCCGCCCCGGCCACCGTACCGGCCGACGGCGCTCCGGTCTTCGTGCGCTGCGTGCACACCGCTGGCGCCCACCTCACCCTGCCCGACACCGAGCCCCGCAAGCCGCTGGCCGTGGGCTTTGCGTTGCGCGAGCTGGCCTACCCGGGCATCGCCTACGAAAGCCGGCCCGGCGTGGTGGGCGGCACCTTTCCCTATGAGTACCGGCTGCAGGGCTTCACGCGCAATGGCGTGGCGCAGAGCAGCGCCGACCTGTCGCTCGACTTCCGGCGTGGCACGGTGCGCTTCACGCCGCCTGCCGAGGGCAGCTACACCATCACGCTGGAAATCAAGGACAGTGGCAGCACGCCGCAGACGCTGGTGCGCAGCTTCACCGTCGACACGGCGGCCTCGCGCTTTGTATTCGTCGCTCCGGATGGACAGGACGCCAGTGGCCGGGGCACGCGCGCAGCGCCCTACAGGACGCTCGCCTATGCCCTGGCACGCAGCACCGCGGGCCAGGCCCTCGTGCTGCGCCAGGGCACCTACCTGAGCGGCCCCCTGCGGCTGCTGGACAACAAGGCCAAGCAGATCCTCGCCTACCCCGACGAGGTGGCCACGCTGGACATGAACAGGGTGGACACCATTTCCGTGGCCTCCTCGACCGCACCGGCACCGCGCATCGAGGGCGTGGACATCGCCAACGTCAAGCAGTACGGCATCGTGAGCGACCCGAGCAAGGCCGGGCTGGTGGTGCGCCACGTGCGCTTCGTCAACGGGGAGGAAGGCCCCACCCTGAGCGAGAACCCCGCCTTCATCCATGGCTGGGGCGACACGGGCCCCGCCTGGCGCCACCAGTTCCTGGTGCAGGACAACGACTTCGGCACCTACGTAGGTGCGGGCTATGCCACCACCTTCTTCGATGCCGGCGAGTCGCTCGTCGAGAACAACCAGCTGCGACTGGGCAAGGTCAATGGCGGCTTCCACGACAAGGACAATTCGCAGAACAACACCTACCGCGAGAACTACATCGAGTTCTCGGCAGCCAACCGCACCACTTCGGGCATCCAGGTGTCAGCGCAGGACAATTCGGTGGGGGTGCACATCCACCACAACCTGCTGGTGAACGCCGGGATCCTGCTGGGAACGCAGTGCTTCCAGAGCACCTGCTCTATGCGCGACCACGACGTGCACCACAACACGGTCGTCAACCAGCGCATCGCCCTGAGCTGGGGGCCGTTCAACCCCATGAGTTCGGGCACGCGCATCAGCCACAACATCCTCAGCAGCGGCAGCACGCCGGCCTATGGCGGCCTGTCGTGCCAGAGCCGGCCAGCCGGCCTGGCCACGCAGCTGGCGGCACGCGCCAACTGGATCGAAAGCACGGCCCCCCTGGCCTTCAAGGACAGCGAGTGCACGGGCAACGACATGGCATGGTCGGTGTGGCAAGGCACCTACGGCCAGGACACGGCGGCATCGGGCAGCAGCGTGAGCCCCACCAGCGTGCTGACCGGCTCCGGGCCGACCACCGGACTGCCGGCAGGCGACGCCCGCCGCACCCAGCGCGGGCACCAGTACTGACGCCACGGGGTCGCCTGCGGCCCCGTTTGATCGCGGCGGCCGAGGTGGTCAGCCGCCTTCGGGCTCGTGCAGGCCGGTGATGGCGTAGCCTTTTTCCTGCAGCTGAGCGCCTGGCTTGACGATTCCGTAGTGGTCCCAGCGGTCGGCATCTTCGTCCAGGTCCTGGCCTTTCACCTCGGTGTCCCAGTCCGTATTGGTCGCTTCTTCCGGAATTCGCTTTCCTTCCGGCACGGCCAGGTGGGTGAAACGGCCCTCAGCTTCGGCCCGACGGTAGATGTCCACGCGCATGGTTGGTCCTTTGGCGGTTACAAAGAAGCCACTCTACTGCCCATGGCGAAAAGGCGCCGTAGGAAAAACTCCCGCTGGCATCAGGGCCTTGGCGCGGGCCGGGAAAACCTGCAGAAACCCATCGCCTTGATTTTTCGCACACATGTGCTAAATTAACGCCATGGATGCCAAGACCCAGAAAGCCGAGCTCACGCGCGCCGCCATCATCGGCGCCGCGCTGGACGTGGCTGCGGCCGACGGGCTGGAGTCCATCACCCTGCAGGCCGTGGCCGACCGCGTGGGCCTGTCCAAGAGCGGCGTGTTCTCGCGCGCCGGTTCGCGCGAGGCACTGCAGAAGGCCGTGATCGAGGAGTACGGCCGCGGCTTCCTGGCCCAGGTGTTCGTGCCCGCCATGCAGCAGCCCAAGGGCCTGCCCCGCCTGAACGATATCGTGCGCCGCTGGATTGCGCGCACGCGCGACGTGGAGGCCTTCACCGGCTGCATCTACGTCGCCGGCGCCTTCGAACTCGACGACCGCGAAGGCGAGCTGCGCGACCTGCTGCACACCGAGATCACGCGCTGGCGCGCCGCCCTGCGCCGCACCGTGCTGCAGGCCATCGAGGCCGGGCACCTGCCCGCAGACACCCCGGCCGACCAGTTGGTGGCAGAGATCTACGCCATGGTCATGGGCCTGCTCCACGACGTGCGCTTCCTGCGTGATCCGCAGGCGGCGCAACGCACCGAGGCGTCGTGGGCGCGCCTCGTCAAGAGTTACCAGACCGCCTAAACCCCCTTTGCGCGCCATGGAACCCTTGCTTCTTGTTCGCCCAAATTTCGCACAACCGTGCGAAGAAAGGAAAACACCATGCTGATCCTTGTCGGACTTGCCGCTGCCGCGGCCCTCGCAGGCGCCTTGCATGCGGTGCGCCAGACCCTGGCCCGCCTTCCGCGCAGCAACCACGACTGGGTCTTCTACTGACCGCACGCGCCTCTCCCTCTCTGGAACCCTTCCACCCCCCTACGGAGCCCCACCATGAGCCAGTCCACCGCCGTGCAGGCCACCTCGAACTTCTACGGCGCCCATGCCGGCATGCGCCTGGTGCGCCTGGCACTGGGCACGGCGCAGCACCTGTGGCCCCGGCTCGCCGTGCGCACCGCCTACCGCCTCTTCGGCACGCCCCTGCCCTTGCGCAAGCCGGGCCACCAGGCCCTGGTGGCCGCCGGCTGGCAGGCCGAGCGCTGGCCCTTCGAGGACGCCGAGATCACGCTCTACACCCGCAGCGACCTGCCTACCGAGGGCCCGGTGGTGCTGCTGTCCCATGGCTGGGGCGGGCATGCGCGGCACATGCTGCCCCTGGCCGATGCGCTGACCGCGCGCGGCATGCACCCCGTGCTCGTGGACCTGCCCGCGCACGGCGGCAGCCGGGGGCGCGTGAGCAACCTGCCGCAGTTCGCCCGCGCCCTCGAATACGCCACGGCGCGCCTGCAGGCCCGGGGCAACACGCTGGCAGCCGTGGTGGCCCACTCGCTGGCCGCCAACGCCGCAGCCCATGCCGCGAGCCGGGGACTGCCGGCCGCCCGGCTGGTGCTGCTGGCGCCGCCCGCATCACCCAGGGAATACACCCGGTTGTTCGCGCAGGTGTTCGGCCTGAGCGAGACCACGCGCGCCGCGATGGAGCGGCGCATCGAGGCGCGCGAAGGCATCCTCATGCCCCAGTTCGAACCCCAGGCCGTGGGGCCGCGCATCGCCCAGCCCACCCTGGTCGTGCACGACCGGGGCGACCGCATCAACCGCTTTGCCGACGGTGAGGCCTACCGCGACCACATTGCGGGCGCGCAACTGCTGGCCACCGACGGGCTGGGCCACCGCAAGCTGCTGCAGGACGAGGCCGTGCTGCACGCCGTGGCGAATTTCATACAGGCTTGATGCCGCCCAGGGCGCCAGGCCTATGATCGGCAGCCTGTTCCTGCCGACCCGAATTCCTGATGCCCCTGCTCATCTCTGCCTGGCCCATCCTGGTCTGGGTGCTGCTCGCCTTGGTCGTGTTGTCCGCCATTTTCTTTCTCGCCCGGGGTGATCGCCGCGCCTTCCTGCAGCTGCTGGCCCTGGTGGCCTGTTTCCTGATCGGGGCGCTGCTCATGGAGTTCATGCTCTTCATGGCCGCGCGCATGTCGCGCACGGGCGGCGTGCAGGGCACGCCGGTGCTGGGCGACGGCACGCGCCAGCTGTTGCAGACCATTGCCAACCCGCGCTCCATCACGGCGCCACCGCTGTCGCTGGCTGCGATGGCGGCGTATTCGGTGCCGCTGTCCTGCCTGTGGCTGCTGGTGGCCTGGGTGCTGCACCTGCGCGGCGGCGGCAAATCGGGCGCTGGCAAGAAGAAAAAGCCGGCCAGGGCCTCGGCCAAGTCCCGCAAGGCTTGACCCACGGCAAAGCCCCTGCTGGCACCAGGGCAGCACAATGGGGACGCACCCGCAGCGGGTGCGTTCACACCCTGTTGCCATGACCTCCCGAAGTGACGTTCTCATCGTGGGCGCCGGCCCCGCCGGGCTTTCGCTCGCCATCGCGCTGGCGCAGGCCGGCTTCAGCGCCACCGTGGTGGAGCAGCAGCCCGGGGCGGCGCTGGCCGACCCGGCACCCGATGGCCGCGAGATCGCGCTCACGCACCCCAGCGTGGCCACGCTGCAGCGCCTGGGCACCTGGGCCGGCCTGCAGGCGCACGAGCGCGGCACGATCCGCGAGGCCCAGGTGCACGATGGCCCCCTGGGCCGCCACGGCCCCCTGCGGCTGCACACCGGCGGCGCCCAGGCGCTGGGCGCCATCGTCTCCAACCACGCGCTGCGGCGCACCGCCCACGCCGTGGCTGCGCGCACCGCGGGCGTGCGCATCCTCGCCGGCGCGCAGGTGACGCGGGTCGCCACCGGGGTCGAGCATGCCGAACTCGACTGCACGCTGGGCCCGGCCGAGGGCACGACGGCTTCGCAAACGCTGCGCTTGCAGGCGCCCCTGCTGGTGGCGGCCGACAGCCGCTTTTCGGTCACGCGGCGCCAGCTCGGCATCGGGGCGGACATCACGGACTTCGGCCGCACCGTCATCGTCTGCCGCACGCACAGCCCCATGGCGGCACAGCCCACGAATGCTTTGGCTACGCGCGCACGCTGGCCATCCTGCCCCTGCCCGATGCCGCCGATGGCCGGGCCGCCTGCTCGGTGGTGGTCACGGCCGGGGCGGCTGATGCCGCGGCGCTGATGGCCCTGCCACCCGAGGCCTTTGCTGCGCAGGTGCAGGCCCAGTTCCAGCAGCGGCTGGGGGCCATGGAACTGGAAGGCGAGCGCCATGCCTACCCGCTGGTGGGAGTGTATGCCCGGCGCTTTGCGGGCCCACGCTGTGCGCTGCTGGGCGATGCCGCCGTGGGCATGCACCCGGTGACGGCGCACGGCTTCAACCTCGGGCTGGCGGGCGTGGAGCGCCTGGTGGCCGCCCTGGTGGCAGGCCGCCACCAGGGGCATGACACCGGCCATACCGCGGCACTGGCCCGCTATGCGAGCGAGCACCACCGCCATGCCTGGCCGATGTACCAGGGAACGAACGCCATCGTGCGGCTCTACACCGACGCCCGGCCTGTGCCACGCCTGCTGCGCCAGGGGGTGCTGCAGCTGGCACGGCGCCTGCCACCGCTGCGGGCAGCCATCGTGGGGCAGCTCACCGGGCCCCTGGGCGCTTCCCCACATGCCCACCGGAGCGCGCTGCGCCCCTGGGACTGAGAGGGTGTCCTAAGCGCTGAGCATGCCCCAGACCAGCGCCACGCCGGCGACCAGCAGATCACCGGTCACGCTCGCCTCGGTCGCGCCGGCACTGCTGAAGCGCTCCTTCTGCCGCTCACGCTCGGCGCGCGTGCGGTCGCGTTCGAGCGACACCAGCGCATCGGCCAGGTCGGTGCGCTGGGGCGGGTGCAGTTGGGCGGCACGCTGGCCGGCCTGGGCATAGCCATCCAGCGCGCGCTTCACGGCCTCCGGATCGATGAGCGAGAACGCCGCGCGGCAGTAGGGGCAGGCGTGGTCCTTGCGGATGTCCACGGGGGCGCCACAGCTGGTGCAGTAGATGGCGCCGACACGCCTGGCGAGGTCCGCCACCTCAGGCTGGGTCATGTGGCGCACGAAGCCCTTTTCCACCATGAAGGACGAAAAGGTGCTGAAGCGGCCATGCTGGCTGGCGCAGCGGTACAGGACGTAGCGGCCGCTGCGCACCAGGTCGAAGCCGTGCGCGAGCGGGCGCACGCAGCGCGGGCAGGCCATGCTGTTCTGCAAAGGGCGCCGCTCGTCGGTGCGGTGCTCGTGCAGCAGCTTGAACAGCTCCACCACCGCCGCGGGCGTCAGCTTGAGGTTCTCGTGCCGGTCGAACCAGATGCCCTGGCAGGGAAAGCAGATGTCGAGCGCCAGCTCGCCGCCCAGGTTGGTGGCGAACCGGTGCTCTTGCATGGGCTGGCGGCAGGAGGGGCAGGAAGGGAGGTGCTGCATGGACAAAGGAAAAGCCGGCGGGATGCGGCCATGGTAGCGCGCCGGCCGGCTGACCCGCAGGCGACGCGGCCCAGGGCCCGGGCGCTTGAACCGAAGCACAATGGCAGGCTCATCTGCCAACCACCAAGGGGCCCTGCTCACCCTTTGCGAGAAAGAAAAGAACGATGCCTGCCATCTGGAAGAAACCCATCACCGTCGAGTCGCTCACCCACCACAGCCTGCGCACGGCCGTGCCGCACCTGGGCATCGAGTTCCTGGAGGTCGGCGACGACTTCGTGCGCGGCCGCGTGCCCGTGGACGAGCGCACCCACCAGCCCTACGGCCTGCTGCACGGCGGCGTGAGCGTGGTGCTGGCCGAGACCCTGGGCTCGGTGGGCGCGGCCCACGCCTGCCCCGAGGGTTACCGCGCCGTGGGCCTGGATATCAACGCCAACCACCTGCGCTCCACCCAGAGCGGCTGGGTGACGGGCACGGCCCGCCCGGTGCACATCGGCCGCACCACGCATGTGTGGCAGATCGACATGGTCAACGACGCGGGCGAGATGACCTGCGTGTCGCGCATCACCATGGCCATCCTGGCGCCGCGCTGACCCCGGCCCCTGGCCAGGGCAGGCGCGCCCGAACGGCCGTTCTGCCTCAGTCGATGGAAAGCTTCACGCGCTTGACCACCTCGGCGTAGCGGGTGCGGTCTTCCTGCGTGAGGTCCACCACCTGCTGCACCGGGCCCGGGCTCGGGACGAAGCCGAAGTTCGCGAACTTGTCCCGGACATCGGGGAGGGCCAGCGCCTCGTTCACGGCCTTGTTGATGTCGGCTGCCGTGGCCGCCGGCGTGCCGCGCGGCGCCATCAGGGCCACCCAGGTCGAGGCATGCAGGCTCTTGGGGCCGCCGGCGGCCTCCAGCGTGGGCACCTCGGGCATGGCCGGCGACTTCGCGCTGTCGGCCACGGCCAGCAGGCGCAGCTTGCCGCCGCGCACCAGCGGGCCAGCACTGGCGATGCTGCCGAAGGCCCAGTCCACCTCGCCCATGGCCACCGCCGCATAGAGCTGGCTGGTCTCCTTGAAGGGCACGTGCACCATCTCCACGCCGGCGGCATGCGCCAGGCGCTCGGAATGCAGGTGGATCGGCCCGCCCACGGCGTTGGAGCCGTAGGTCAGCGGCTTGCGCTTGTCGGCGGCCGCCGCCATCAGCTCCTGCACGCTCTTGTAAGGGCTGGACGCCCCCACGGCGACGAAGAACGCCGTCTTGTACAGCACGGCCACCGGCACCAGGTCCTTGTCGGGCTCGTACGAGAGCTTCTTGAAGATCAGGGGGTTGATGGACAGGTTGCCCACGTCCGCCACCACCAGCTCGCTGCCATTGGGCGCGGCGCCCTTCACGCCGTTGATGGCCACCATGCTGGCGCCGCCGGGCTTGGCATCGATGACCACGGCCCGGCCCCAGCGGGCCTGCAGCTTCTCGCCCACGATGCGTGCCACCACGTCGGGCCCGCTGCCGGTGGGGAACACGGTGGTGATGCGCACGGGCAGGCCCGGCGCAGGCTGTGCCCAGGTGGCGAAGGGGGCCGCCAGGGCCAGGAGGCCGGCGGCACGGCGGGTGATGGTTGGCATGTCTTGTCTCCGTTCTTTTTGGATGGCTGGCCTGGTGGAATTCTTGGATTGCTGCTACCCCGGGGCGCGCCCGGTCACGCGGTCCAACAGGCCCCGGCCGTCCTCGGGCCAGTCGTCGCCGCGCCAGGCCACATGCTGGTCCGGCCGGACCAGGGTGTAGCGCGTGGGGTAGAGGCTGGCAACACCACCCTCCTCGCACTGCAGCACCTTGAGCGGCAGCCGGGCGGCCGCGCACTGCAGCCGGATGCGTTCCAGCTCGGCCCTGTCGGCCTGCGGCGCGGCGAGCAGGGTGAAGCCCGGGCCGAACAGGTCGTACAGGGAGCTGCCGTCGTGCAGCCAGGCATGCGGGGCCAGGCTGCCCGGGCGCGAGGTGGGCACGTAGTTGATGAAGTCGCGGGCCGGTGCTGCCGTGCCATCGGGCACGGTGACCGGCGAATCCTCGTAGCGATAGCCCAGCACCACCCCCAGGGTGGCGAACTCGCGCATCTTGGTGGCCTGGATGCGCACGCCGATCTCCGCGCGCAGGCGCCGGCCTTCGGGCGTGTCGTCCTCCAGGCCTGCGGCGGACAGCTGGTTGCCCAGCACCGCGTGGTTGGCCTCGGCCTCGGCCATCACCCACTCGTGCACCGGCCGGCGCTCGGCTTCGTAGCTGGCCAGCAGGGCATCGCCGCCCCAGCCCTGCAGCCGGGCGGCGAGCTTCCAGCCCAGGTCGACCCCGTCGGCCACGCCCATGTTCATGCCATAGCCGCCAAACGGCGGATGCAGGTGGCAGGCATCCCCGGCCAGGAACACGCGGCGGTCGCTGTAGCGGTCGGCAATCAGGCGGCTGGCCACCCACTCGTCGCTGCTCAGCACTTCGTAGGGCAGGTTCAGGCCGGTGGCCTGGCGGATCAGGGCGGCGGCGTCCAGGTCCGACAGCTTCACGCCCTCGGGCACCCGGGTGGGCATGAAGAACCAGGTGTCGCCCCGGTCCATGGGCCCGATGAGGCTGGGCAGATCGGTGTTGACCTGCCAGTACATGATGGCCGGGCCATGGCGGTGCGCCTGGGCCAGGCCCGGGGCGCGAAACACGATGTTGTAGTTGCGCGAGAGGCCGTAGGTACCCTCCATGCGCGCACCGATGAGTTCGCGCACCTTGCTGCGCGCACCGTCGGCGCCCACCACGTAGTCGGCGCGCACGCAGAAGTCGGTGTCGCCCACCCGGTCGTGCAGATGGACCTCGACGCCCTCTTCGTCCTGGTCGAAGCCGCCGAGCTCGCAGTTGAAGCGCAGCTCCACGCCGGGCAGCGACTGGGCATGGGCACGCAGCACCTCCTCCACCGTGTACTGCGGAATCCACTGCGCATGTTCGGAGTACAGCGGATTGCGCCCCGGCGCGCAGTACATGGCGTTCTCGAAGCGGGTGAGCTCGGGCCCGGCCAGGCGGGTGACGAAGACCACGTTGGAGGGGTAGTCCATGCCCAGCGGCGATGCGGCGCGCAGCTGGTCGGCGATGCCCCAGCGGCGCAGGTGCTCGCGGGTGCGCACATTGGTGGTCTTGGCGCGCGGGGCGTAGCCCACGCGGTCGTTGCGCTCCACCAGCAGGCAGCGGATGCCGCGGTGGCCGAGTTCTATGGCGAGCGCCAGGCCCACGGGGCCGGCACCGACGATCAGGACCTGGACGGATTGCATGGCGGGACTTTTTTCGGGATCTGGATCACGGGCATGGGGCGATCGTAGGCAGTGGCCCGCGTCTGCGAAAGACGGCAAAATTCACACACTGATCGAAATATTCGATCACCCAGCAGCCATGGAGCGTTCATGAAATTCAATGCCCTGCGCGACTTCCTGGCCGTGGCCGAGCGCGGCAGCCTGCGCGGCGCGGCGCGCCACCTGGGCAGTGCCCAGGCCGCCCTGAGCCACAGCATCCAGGAGCTGGAGAAGGACCTGGGCGTGCCGCTGTTCGAGCGCAACAGCCGCGGCGTGTCGCTCACGCCCATGGGCGAGGTGTTCCTGCGCCGTGCCCGCTCCGTGGTGGAAGACGTGCGCCGCGCGCGCGAGGAGATCGACCAGCTGCGCGGGCAGGTGCACGGCCGCCTGGCCATCGCCATGTCCAGCGTGCCGCACCTGGCGCTCTACCCGGGGGCGCTGCGCGCCTTCCGCCAGCGCTACCCCGAGGTGCGGCTGGACATCATGGACGCGGTGTACCCGCGCGTCGAAGCGCGCCTGCTCGACGGCAGCCTGGACTTCTACGCCGGCCCCGCGCCTGCGGACACGGCGGCGGGGCTGGCGGTGGAGAGGCTGTTCGACAACACCCGCGTGGTCGTCGGGCGCAAGGGGCATCCGCTGGCCGGCGCCCGCTCCCTGAAGGAGCTGGCCGGTGCGGAGTGGATCACCAGCTCGGTGACCCACAAGGCCGAGGAGGAGATCGGCCCGCTGTTCCGCCAGCACGGCCTGCCGCCGCCGCGGCTGGTGATGAGCTCGCACTCCACCCTGACCTTCCTCACGTCCATGGTCTATTCCGACCTGCTCATGGTCCTGCCGATCCAGTGGACGCAATCGCCCCTGCTCGGGCTGGTGCAGCAGATCCCGGTGCGCGAGCTGATCCCCGCGCCACCGATCTGCCTGGTGGCGCGCGGCGGCATGCCGCTGACGCCCGCGGCCGGGTACTTCTGCGACATGCTGCGGCGCGAGGCGCACCGGGTGGCGCAGCCGCCAGCCTAGCTAGCCATCAGACCCCGGCGCAGATCCCGTCGGCGCGTGGGTCGGTCGCGCCCTCGATGCGCCCGTCGGGATGGAAGGCCACCGCCCCGGCATGGCCCATCATGTCCTCGAAAGCGCCCACCACCTGCACGTCGTGGCCGGCCGCGCGCAGCCGGTCCACCAGGGCCGGGTCCACGCGCGATTCGAGCTTGAGGTTGGTGGACTGGTCGCCCCAGGTGCGGCCCAGCAGCCAGCGCGGTGCGGTCACCGCGGCCTGCATGTCCTGGCCGAAGAGCACATGGCGCGTGAACACCGCCGCCTGCGTCTGCGGCTGGCCCTCGCCGCCCATGGTGCCGTAGGCCAGCACGCGCCCGTCCTTGAGGTGCGCCAGCGCCGGGTTCAGGGTATGGAACGGCAGGCGCCCGGGCGCCAACTGGTTGGGCCCGGCGCCCAGGGTGAACGAAGCGCCGCGGTTCTGCCAGTGCAGGCCGGTCTCGGGCAGCACGATGCCGCTGCCGAACTCCCAGTAGATGCTCTGGATGTAGCTGACGACATTGCCGTGGGCATCGGCGGCGCCCATCCATACCGTGTCGCCGGGCTCCGTGGGCTCAGGCCAGGGCGCGGCGCGCGCCTTGTCGATGCGTGCGGCCTCGGCGTCGAGCGATGCTGCCTGCAGGAAGGCGGCCGGGTCGGCGCGCATGTACGCCGAGTCACCCACATGCCGGTTGCGCCAGGCGAAGGCGCGCTTGGTGGATTCCACCAGGCCGTGCACATGGTCGAAGCCCTCGGCCTGGACCACGCCCAGGCGGTCGAACAGGCCCAGGATGGCCAGCGAGGACACGCCCTGCGTGGGCGGCGGCTGGTTGAATACGCGGCCGGCCGACAGCTGCACCGACAGCGGCGCCACCTGCGCGGCGTGCCAGCCCTCCAGGTCGGCCAGCGCCAGCGGGCTGCCCAGGGCCTGCAGGTCGCGCGCCATGCTGCGTGCCAGGTCGCCACGGTAGAAGTCGTGCAGCCCGGCCTCGGCCAGGCGCTGCAGCGTGGCCGCAATGCGCGGCTGGCGCAGGGTGTCGCCGCGGCGCGGCTGGCCCTCGGGCGCAAAGGCGGCAGCGAAACCCGGCACGTGTTCGAGCTCGGCCCACTTGGCACGCGTCAGCTCGACCTGGGAGGTGGTGATGGGCATGCCCTCGCGCGCATGGCGGATGGCGTCTTCGAGCAGGCGCGCCAGCGGCAGCGGCTTGCCGCCCCAGGCGCGCGCCACTTCCAGGGCCTCGGCCCAGCCGCCGATGGCACCGGCCACGGTGAGCGCCGCGCGCGGCCCGCGCGTAGGGATGGCCGCATCGCCGTGCGCCTGGTAGAAGGCCGCGTCCGCCGCCTGCGCCGCGCCGCCGCAGGCGCGCACTGCGACCGGGGCCGCCGCGCCTGGCGTGTGGATGAGCCAGAAGCCATCGCCGCCCAGGCTGTTCATATGCGGGTAGACCACCGCGATGGCGGCGGCTGTCGCGACCATGGCCTCCACCGCGTTGCCGCCCTCGCGCAGCACGGCAGCGCCGGCCTGTGCAGCCAGGTGGTGGGGAGCGGTGACCATGCCACCGCGGCTTTGCAGGCTGTGCAACATCGAGAAGTCTCCGGTTATGGGGAAAGATGCTAGTCCATCAGCGAGACATGCGCTGCCACCACGCACCAGCCCTGGCCGGGCATGCGCACCCAGGTCTGCTGCTGGCGGCCGGTGCGCGCACTGCCCTCGCGCGTGAACTCGGTGCTGGCGGTGGCGAAGTCGCGCCCGTAGGCCGTGATGCAGGTATTGCGCAGCGTGCGCGCCAGGCCCGCAGGTGAACGGCCGCTGCGAAAGGCGCGGATGGCATCGATGCCATAGAGGCATTCCGTGGCGCCATAGCGCACGGTCTGCGGGCCATGGCAGAACAGCGCGTCGAGCACGTCCACTTCGTTGTGGACCAGTGCATGCTCGTAGCGCGCAAACGCAGCCGTGACCTCGGCGAGGACATCGGGCAGGTTGATGGTTGTCGTGCTGTCGTTCATGTCAGTGTCCACCGCCGAGATACGCCCGTGTGAGGGCATCGTTGGCCGCGATCTCCGCCGCAGTACCCTGGGCCACCACGCGCCCGCCTTCGAGCACATAGGCCCGGTCGGCCAGCGAGAGGGCCAGCGCCGCCATCTGGTCCACCAGCACCAGGGTCATGGATTCGTCGCGCAGGCGCGCCAGCGAGGCGAACAGCTCCTCGATGACCTTGGGCGCCAGGCCCAGCGAGGGCTCGTCGAGCAGCAGCACGCGCGGGCGGCTCATGAGGGCGCGGGCAATGGCCAGCATCTGCTGCTCGCCGCCCGAGAGCAGGCCGGCGCGCTGGTGCAGGCGCTCGCGCAGGCGCGGAAAGCGCTGCAGCATCTCTTCCACCCGGGCCTCGCGGCCCTCGGGGTGCAGGAAGGCGCCCAGGCGGATGTTGTCGAGCACCGAGAGCTCGGGGAAGACCTGGCGCCCCTCGGGCACCAGCACCAGGCCGCGCGCCACGATCTGCTCGGCGCGCAGCGGGCCCAGTTCCACCCCCTGCAGGTGAATGCCGCCCGACACGGGCCGGTGCAGGCCGGCCAGGGTGCGCATCAGCGTGGACTTGCCGGCGCCGTTGGCGCCCAGCAGGGCCACCATCTCGCCCTGGCGCACACGCAGGTCCACGTTGTGCAGCACGGGCTCGGCACCGTAGCCGGTGGTGAGCCGGCCCACGCCCAGCACCTCGGGCGCATCGCCCGGCAACTGGCGGCCGACGGCGGCATGCACCGCCACGGCGCCGCCTGCGCCCTCGCCCAGGTAGGCCTTGCGCACGGCGGGATGGACCTGCACCTCGGCCGGCGTGCCTTCGGCCAGGTGGCGGCCCGACTCCATCACCACCACATGGTCCGACAGGCCCATGACCAGCGCCATGTCGTGCTCCACCAGCAGCACGCCCACGCCCTGGTCGGCAATGCGGCGCAGCAGCGCGGAAAGCTGGTCCTTGTCCTCGGTGGACAGGCCTGCGGCCGGCTCGTCGAGCAGCAGCACCTCGGGCCGCAGGGCCAGGGCGCGGGCGATCTCCACCAGGCGCCGGTCGACGTGGGCCAGGTCGGCCGCCGGCACCTGCACGGCACCCTTGTAGCCGCACCAGGCCAGCAGGGCGCGCGCCCCGTCCCGCGCGCCGGGCGAGCACACACGGCCATCGCCCAGCAAGGGGCCCAGGGTGCCGCGCGCCAGCGCCAGGGCCACGTTGTCAAGCACGCTGAGCGAGCCGAAGAGCTGCGAGGTCTGGTAGCTGCGCGCCACGCCGGCCCGCGCGATGCGCCAGGCACCGCGGCCCTGCAGCGGATCGGCGCCGAGCAGCGCGCCGCCGCTGGTGGGGGTGTAGAAGCCGCTGAGCATGTTGAGCACCGTGC
Organism: Acidovorax sp. GW821-FHT09B03; assembly: GCF_059418305.1. NCBI lineage: Bacteria > Pseudomonadati > Pseudomonadota > Betaproteobacteria > Burkholderiales > Comamonadaceae > Acidovorax > Acidovorax sp. GW821-FHT09B03. The sequence continues at coordinate 616,985 of NZ_JBWKPP010000001.1, read as the reverse complement.
TCTTGCCCGCGCCGTTGGGCCCGATCAGGCTGGTGACGGCACCGGGCCGCACGGCAAACGACAGCTCGCTCACCGCGCGCACGCCGCCGAAGACCATGGACAGGCCCTGCGCGCTCAGCGCCCTGCCCTGTGCCGGCTTCAGGGCCGGCAACGCGTCGCCATGCGCGGCCGTGCCATCCACGGGCGCGGGTGCGCTGCGGTGCAGCCGCGCCAGCAGCCCCACCAGGCCCTGCGGCGCCACCCACAGCACCACCAGCAGCAGTGCGCCGAAGAACAGCAGGCGGTACTCCTCCAGGCTCGAGAGCAGCTCGGGCAGCAGACCGACGATGACGGCGCCCACCAGCGGCCCGGCGATGCTGCCCGCACCGCCGATCATCACCACCAGCACGAACAGGATGGACTGCAGGAAGGAAAAGCTGTGCGGCGTGACGAAACCCGAGAGCGGCGCATACAGCCCGCCCGCCAGCCCCGCGAGCAGGGCAGACAGGGCGAACGCCACGGTCTTCACGGCCAGCGGGTTCAGGCCGATGGACTCGGCCGCCGTCTCGGAATCACGCACCGCACGCAGCGCGGCGCCCCAGGCGCCCCGCGACAGCCGCACATAGGCCAGCAGCGCCACCGCCACGGCCACGATGGCCAGCACCGCGATGGCCCGTTCGCCGCGCAGCGCGGCCATGCCCATTGCCGGTGCGGCGATCCCCATGATGCCGTTCTGCCCGCCCGTGAGGTCGCGCATCTCCACCGCGCTGTGCTCCACGATCAGGCCGAAGGCAATGGTCACCATGGCCAGGTAGGGGCCCTTGACGCGCAGCGCCGGCAACGCGAGCAGCGCACCCATGGCGCCGGCCAGCACGGCCGCGACCGGCCAGGCGGCCCAGAAGCTCCAGCCCGCCTTGGTGGTGAGGATGGCCACCGCATAGGCGCCGATGGCGTAGAAGCCCACGTGCCCGAAGGACACCTGGCCCGACAGGCCGAGCAGCACGTTCAGGCCGATGCCCACCAGCGCCAGCAGCGCCACATTGGCCAGCACGAAGACGTAGTAGCCGTTGACCTGCGTGGCCAGTGCCAGGCCCACGGCCACGCCCAGCGCGGTGAGGCCCAGCAGCGCCGGCATGGCCAGCCCGCGTGCGGACGAAGGAAGGTGAAGGGATGCAGTCTGCATGGAAAGAGGCGTGTTCTTCTTCGTCATACCTTGCGCACCAGGGCACGCCCGAACAGCCCGTTGGGGCGCACGGCCAGCGCCACGATGACGAGCGAGAAAGTGAGGATCTGCGTGTAGCCCGAGCCCAGCGTGGAGGTGATCAGCGCCTCGGCCACGCCGAAGAGCAGGCCCGCGGCCATGACGCCCCAGGCACTGCCGATGCCGCCCAGGATGGCGACCGCAAAGGCCTTGAGGCCGAACAGCGTGCCCATGTCGGACTGCACGTTCACGAGCGGCGCGATGAGCACGCCGGCCACGCCCGCGAACACGGCCGACAGCGCGAACGCCGCCGACACCACGCGCCCGATGGGAATGCCCATGAGCCGCGCGGCATCGCGGTTCTGCACCACGGCCAGCATGGCCGTGCCCCAGCGCGTGCGCCGCGCCACGAAGTGCAGCACGGCGGCCAGCACCAGGCCGATGGCCGGGATGAGCAGCTGCAGCGGGTACACGCCCAGGCCGATGTCGCCCAGCGTCATCGGCGCCTGGGCCAGGGGCGAGGGCAGGCTGCGCGGCTCCTTGCCGAAGGTGAACATGGCCAGGTTGTCGACCACGATGCCCAGCGCCACCGTGGCCATGAGCCAGGCGTCCGAGTTGCGGCGCGCGAACGGCCGCACGGCGAAGAACTCCACGGCCAGGCCATAGAGCGCGCACAGCAGCAGCGCCAGCAGCACGGCCAGCGCCATGGGCCAGCCCAGCACCATGGCAAAGCCGTAGGTGAGCACGGCGCCCAGCATCATGGAACTGCCCTGGGCGAAGTTCACGGTGCCGGAGACCACGAAGGTGACGTGAAAGCCCAGGGCCATGAGCCCGTACATGCTGCCCAGGCCGATGCCGCTGATGAGGGCGGAGAGAAAGAGCATCGTGGTGATCGAAGAAATGGGGAAAAGCAGGAAAAGTCCCGCGCCGATGGGGGCGCGGGACCGCGAGGCGTGCAGGGCTTATTTTTCGAGGCCGACTGGCAGGATGCGGTTGCCGATGAACTGTGCCCAGACGTAGTCGTTCTCGCTCAGCGCGTCGTGGTTGGCTTCGCTGAAGGGCTTGTCATAGCCCTTGATCAGGCCCTCGTACTTGCCGATCTTGTAGAAGCCCTGGCGCACGGCATCGCCTTCGGTGCTGCCGGCCTGGGTGATGGCCAGGGCCGCGAGCTGCATGGCGTCGTAGGCATTGGCCACGCCCACGGCGGGGGTGATGTTGTCGGGGCCCTTGATCTCGGGGTACTTGGCCTTGAGCGCCGCCACCACCTTCTCGCCCACCGGGCCTTGCTTGCCGAAGAAGCTGTAGGTCTGCACGAAGTGCACGTTCTTGGCGTTGGGGCCGGCCAGTTCGGTGAAGCGGCCGCCCGCAGGGCCCCAGTGCGAAACGATGGGCACCTGCCAGCCCATGCGGTCCAGCGACTTGACCACCTGGGCCGAGGGACCCACGTTGCCCACCAGGAACAGCGCGTCGGCGCCGGCGGCCTTCAGGCGCGTGAGCTGGGGCACCACGTCCACGTCGCTGTCGCCGAACTTCTCGATGCCGGCGGCCTTCATGCCCTTGGCGGTCAGCGCTGCGGTCAGGCCCTTCTCGTTGGACTCGCCCCAGGGGTTGTTCACCAGGATCATGCCGGGGTTCTTGGCATTGAAGGTCTTTTGCGCATAGGCCAGCATGCCGCGGTCGACGATCTCGTCCACGGCCGAGACGCGGAACGCGAAGTTGGGCTTGGCACCGTTCTTGGTCACCGGCGTGCCTGCGGCCCAGGGGCCCATGAAAGGCACCTTCTCCTGGTTGGCCAGCTGCACGATGGCGATGGAGACCGGCGTGTCCAGCCCGCCGAAGAGCACGGCCACCTTTTCCTTGTAGATCAGCTCGCGCGCTGCGGTCACGCCCTTGGCGGGGTTGGCCTCGTCGTCGCGGCGCACCAGTTCGAGCTTGCGGCCGCCGAGCAGGCCACCCTTGGCGTTGATCTCTTCGATGGCGATGGTCAGGCCGCGCGTGATGGCGTCCCCCGCCAGCGCCGACTGGCCCGAGAGCGCGGTGACCAGGCCGACCTTGATCGGATCGGCGGCATGGGCGGTGCCCAGGACAGCCCAGGCCGCGGTGGCGAGCGTGGCGGCGGCAAAGCGGCGGCGGGTGGTGAAAGGCATGGCGGTTCTCCTGCAGTGGCGGGTGGACGGGGATGAACGGATCGGTGGGCGGGATTCGGTCCGCCTCGGGAGGCTCCACCAGCAAGCACCGTGCCAGTGTCAACAAATGACTATATTTATTGGCGACTACATTGATATGTAATTGTCGACAATCTGGCACATGCTTTGCTGACAACAAGAACCAAGGGGCGTTCACCGTGTTTCGCCCTATTCCGAAGCACCGCCGTCGCATTTCGCACCCCGGTGGTGCAACCAGGAGCACCAACATGCAGCAGCAAGCACCCACACCACCCTCCCAGGACGCCGGCGCCATCGTCGAAGAGTTCCTGCGCCTGGTGATGATTCCCGACCCCGTGGCCGCCAGCCGCTTCGTCGCACCCGGCCTGGCCATCCGCTTCACGGGCGGGCGCCCCATGCGCCAGCCGGCCGAGTGCAGCGCCTTCAACGCCACGCGCTATGCCTGGGTGAAAAAGAAGTTCGAGAGCACCGACGTCGTGGCCGGTGCCACCCACGAAGAGGCCGTGGTCTACAACACCGGCACGCTCTACGGCGCCTGGCCCGATGGCACGCCGTTCGAGGGCAACCGCTATGTGGATCGCTACGTGCTGGAGCGCGGCCTGATCGTGCGCATGGACGTGTGGAACGACAGCGCCGAATGGCTGCTGGTGCGCGCCGGCCTGGCCACGCCCTGGCCGACTGCCGAGGGTGCCGGCGCATGATCACCAGCATCTATGGCGATGGACCGCTGCCCACCCATGGGCGCTTCGGCTACAGCCCCATTACCCGCCGCCCCGACTACACCTGGCCGAACGGCGCGCGCCTGGCGGTCTACCTGGGCTTCAACCTGGAGCATTTCGCCTTTGGCGGCGGACTGGGCGCGCGCATCGGCCCGGCCTCGCCCGAGCCCGACGTGCTCAACTACAGCTGGCGCGAGTACGGCAACCGCGTGGGCGCCTGGCGCTGCCTGGAACTGTTCGACCAGCTGGCCCTGCCGGCCGGCTGCATTGTGAACACCGCGCTGTACGACCACTGCCCCGAACTGCTGGCCGCCTGCGCAGCGCGCGGCGACGAGCTGATCGGCCACGGCCACACCAACTCCGAGCGCCAGGGCGACTTCGCCGAGGCCGAGGAAGCCGCGCTGCTGGCCGCCTGCCGCGAGCGCATCGCACAGGCCAGCGGCGGCGCGCCTGCGGGCTGGCTCTCGCCCTGGATCTCGGAGAGCCCCACCACGCCCGACCTGCTGGCCGAGGCCGGCTACCGCTACACCCTGAACTGGGCGCACGACGACCAGCCCGTGCCGATGCGCACGCGCAGCGGCCGCCGGCTGTGGTCGATTCCCTACCCGCAGGAGCTCAACGACATCCCGATGATCATTGCGCGCCAGCTCGACGGCAAGGACTTCGCGCAGATGATTGTCGACAACTTCGACGAGATGCTGCAGCAGTCGGCGCGGGAGCCGCTGGTCATGGGCATCGCCCTGCACCCCTACCTGGTGGGCCAGCCCTACCGGCTGCGCCACCTGCGCCGCGCGCTGGAGCATGTGGCCCGCGCACGCGACGCCGGCGCCATCTGGTTCACCACGCCCGGCGCCCTCTGCGACCACGTGGATGCCTTGTTCCCCTCTGCCTGAGCCCCACCCCATGCACAGCCCCATCGCTTCCCCCGGCCTGCCCTTCACCGACACCGCCAATGCCTGGGTGCCGCACGGCCACTTCGTGATCGAAGGAGCAGCCCACGGCCGCCTGGCCGGCCTGCGCTTTGCCGCCAAGGACGTGTTCGACGTGGCGGGCCACCCCACGGGCGCGGGCAACCCCGCCTGGCTGGCCAGCCACCCGGTGCCCGCGCGCCACAGCGCGCTGGTGCAGCAGCTGCTCGACGCCGGCGCCACCCTGTGCGGCAAGCTCGTCACCGATGAGCTGGCCTACAGCATCCACGGCCACAACCTGCACTACGGCATGCCGCTCAACTGCGCCGCACCCGAGCGCATCCCGGGCGGCTCGTCGAGCGGTTCGGTCGCGGCCGTGGCCGCCCGGCTGGTGGACTTTGCGCTGGGCACCGATACCGGTGGCTCCACCCGCGTGCCGGCCAGCTACTGCGGCGTGTGGGGTCTGCGCACCACGCACGGCCTGGTATCGCGCGCCGGCCTGGTGCCGCTGCACGAGAGTTTCGACACCGCGACCTGGTTCGCGCACGACCCCGCCACCTTCGAGCGCGTGGCCCAGGCCCTGCTGCCAGCCCCCCCCTTCGCAGCCGTGCGCGCAGTGCAGCTGCAGGATGCGGCCGCCGAGGCCGATGCCGAGGTGGCTGCGCTGCTGCCCCGGGTGGGCGAAGTGCTCGCCACGCTCCTGCCCCAAGGGGTGGGTACGGCCACGGCGGCCCAGGGCAGCTCGCTGGAGGACTGGCGCCGCCACTATGTGGCCTGGGGTGCCCATGAGGCCTGGCAGGCCCACGGCGCATGGATCAGCGCCAACGCCCCCGGCTTCGAGGCGGCCATTGCGGGACGCTGGCAGGCCGCATCTGAGGTCACGGCCGAAGCCGCCGGGGCCGCGCGCGCCGCAGGCCTGGCGGCGCGCGCCCAGGTGCGCGCACTCGTCGGCAGCGGCACGGTGCTGGTCCTGCCCTCGGCGGCCAGCGTGGCGCCGCTGCGCAGCGCAGAAGGTGCGGAGATCGACGCCATCCGCGCGCGCACCCTGCGCATCTGCTGCATTGCCGGGCTGGCCGGGCTGCCGCAGGTGAGCCTGCCGCTGGCCACGGCCGGCGGCCTGCCGGCAGGGGTGTCGCTGATCGGCCCGGCCGGCAGCGACCTGGCCCTGGTGCGCCTGGCGATACAGGTCTGGCAGGCGCTGCAGGACGGCGCACGCTGAAGGCGCGACAATGGGGGCAACAACATCCGCCGGACCGCGCGACGACAGACAGCAAGCGCCCCGGGCGAACACCATGGCCACCAAGACAACTCCCCGCGCCGGCGCCAGGTCGCCGCGGGCCACCCCCTCGACCACCGCTCCTGCGGTCGTGCCGCTCAAGGCGGCCACGCCGCTGCAGGAAAGCGACCTGCCCGGTCTGCCGGGCCTGCGCACGGGCGACGACGTGGAGACACGCATCTACAACACGGTGTACGAGAGCGTGATGACCCAGCGCCTCACGCCAGGCACCAAACTGCCCGAGGCCTCGCTGTGCGAGCTGTTCGACGTGCGCCGCGCCACCGTGCGCAAGGTGCTTCAGGCGCTGGCGCACGACCACATCGTGGAGCTGCGCCCGAACCGCGGCGCCATCGTGGCCGAGCCCACGCCCGAGGAGACGCGCCAGGTGTTCGAGGCGCGCCGCGCGCTCGAAGGCGCCATCGTGCGCCTGGCCACGCGGCATGCCACCCCCGAGGACATCGCCTCGCTGCGCCAGCAGCTGGAGGAGGAGCACCATGCCATGCACCGCTTCACCCAGCCCGCCTGGGCACGGCTGGCCAGCGCCTTCCACCTGCGGCTGGCCGAGCTGTCACGCAACCCGGTGCTGCAGCGCTACCTGATGGAGCTGGTCTCGCGCTGCTCGCTGATCGTGGCGCTCTACGAGCCGCCCGGCAAGGCCTCGTGCGAACACGAGGAGCACGCGCGCGTGGTCGACCTCATCGCCCAGGGCGACGCCGACGGCGCCGCGCGCGAGATGGAAGCCCACCTGCTGGCGCTGGAGCACAGCATCACGCTGCAGCAGGAGCGCAGCGACAACAACCTGGCGCGCATGCTCGGGATGGCCTAGCTCTTTTCTCAGCCCTCGGTGGCCTGTGAGCGAGCCAGGCGCTCGCTCTGCCAGTACACGTCGTCGCCGCCATCCATGCGGTTGAGCACGCGGGCCAGCACGAACATCAGGTCCGACAGGCGGTTCAGGTACTGGCGCGGCGCGTCGTTCAGGGTCTCTTCACTGCCCAGGCCCACGACCACGCGCTCGGCGCGCCGGGCCACGGTACGGCACACATGGGCCTGCGAAGCGGCGCGCGTGCCGGCCGGCAGGATGAACTCCGCCAGCCTGGGCAGCGATGCGTTGTAGTGCGCCAGCGCCTCGTCGAGCTGCAGCACGGCCTCGGGCTTGAGCAGTTCGTAGCCCGGGATGGACAACTCGCCGCCCAGGTTGAACAGCTGGTGCTGCACCTGCACCAACAGGCTGCGCACGTCGTCGGGCAGGGGCTCGCACAGCAGCAGGCCGATGTGGGAGTTGAGCTCGTCCACGTCGCCCATGGCATGCACGCGCGTGCTGTTCTTGGACACGCGCTGGTCGTTGCCCAGGCCGGTGGTACCGGCGTCGCCCGTGCGGGTGGTGATGGCGCTGAGTCGATTGCCCATGGAAGTCTCCTGTGCGCAGCGCCTGCAGGAGTTCGGCAACGCTGGTTCGTGAATGGCGGAATGCCGACGCAGGTGCACGGCACCCTCCTCGGCAGGCATGGGCGGTATTGTCATCCATCGCCGCACACGGGGCGCACACAGGAGGGCAGGGGAACAGGCAGCAAAGCGCCATTGAAAAGGCAAATGCAGTGAGCGCCACCTTGCCCCTGAAAGGCAGGTGTCACTTCACTGCATCGCGAAATGGGGTGCGGGCATTGCGCCACCCGCCGGGCGGCGCCGGTGGGCGGCACCCGCCCCAGGGCGGATGCCAGCCCCATCGGATTCATCGATCGCCATGGCGGCGATCACTGGACCGTGGCGCGGCGGTTGGCGGCGTCGATCTCGGCGGTGGAGACCAGGCCGTTCTTGGCGCTGGACTGCATGCCGGCCCAGGCGTCGGCATGGTAGCGGTCCCATTCGGCACGCGACACCATGCCGTCGCCGTTGGCATCCATCAGGCGGGCGTTGGTCTTCTTTTCAGCATTGGCAGCGGCCTTGCCGCCTGCAGCGGTGGCATCGATTTCAGGGGCCGGAGCGCCCTTGCCCATGCCCGCAGCGGGGTTGGCCACGGCGACCGACGAATTGGCCTTCTTGTTGTCGACCTTGTTCTGTGCGGAAGTGGCGGCTGCGCCACCCGATGCGGACGGGCTCACTTCGGCGGGGGTCTTGCCCACTCCAGCGGGGGCCTGTGCCAATGCGGCACTGCAGGCGAGAACAGCCAGGGAAGCGATGAGGGTGTGCTTGGTAGTCATGGGAGAGTCCTTGTCAAAAGAAGAGCGTTGATTGCTCTGGGTCCATTGTTCAGGCCTGCAGTGGGCGGGGCTGTAGGACTTGCGCAGGGACTGGCGTGGGACTCCGGGCGCCCTGTCTCGGGCCTGCTTGGGCGCAGTCGGCCAGGCGTCCTACACCAAGAGTTACACCGGGCAGGCAAATGTAGGCGCGCGCAACAGCAGGCAAAATGACTGGATGCCCGATGCCATCTGCGGTGCAATGGCAGCCTGTCAACTTCGGAGCACACCACCCATGAAGACCCCAACGACCCTGAACACCAAACCGCTCAAGGCCGCCCACCCCTTCGATGCCAGCAGCGCCCTGCTGTTCGCCGTGCTGTCCATCAGTGCCATCACAGCCGCGCCCTCCGCCCATGCGCAGAGCGCCACCAACAACCCGCCGCTGACCGCCCCGGCCAACGCCACGCGGCCTGCAGCACCCAGCCTGGGAGTGACCCCGCCCATCCCCCACAGCGCCACCACCCCATCGCCCGCCCTGGCGCCACAGCTCGGCGGTACGGCCGGCACCACCCAGCAGGTGCAGAACTCGCAGGCCGGCGTCGCCTTTGCGCGCGCCGATGCCAACCGCGATGGCCAGTTGAGCCCGCAGGAGGCCGTGATGCTGCCCGCCATCAGCGAGAAGTTCGAGGCGCTGGACCGCAACAAGGACAAGTTCCTGTCGCTCGAAGAGTTTGCCCTGGCCACCAAGTCCTGACCGGGCCCTCCCTTCATCCATCCCAAGGCACGCTGCGGCGTGCCTTTTTTTGTACCCTGCCCGTGCCTTCAGTCGTGCAGCGACGAGAGGAACTGCTGCAGCTCGGGCGTCTTCGGGCTGCCGAAGAGTTCGGCAGGTGTACCGGTCTCGTGCACGCGGCCCTGGTGCATGAAGACCACGCGGTCGCTGACCTTGCGCGCGAACGCCATCTCGTGCGTGACCATCATCAGCGTCATGCCTTCGAGCGCGAGCGACTCCACCACGCGCAGCACCTCGCCCACGAGCTCGGGGTCCAGCGCCGAGGTGATCTCGTCGCACAGCAGCACCTGCGGCTCCATGGCCAGCGCGCGCGCGATGGCCACGCGCTGCTGCTGGCCGCCCGAGAGCTGGTCGGGCATGGCGTCGAACTTCTCGGCCAGGCCCACGCGTTCGAGCAGCTGGCGCGCCTGCTCGGCCGCGGCCTTGGCGTCGCGCGCCTTGACCAGCGTGGGTGCCAGCATGATGTTGCGGCCCACGGAGAGGTGCGGGAACAGGTTGAAGTTCTGGAAGATCATGCCCACCTGCTGGCGCAGCGTGCGCATGGCGGCAGGGCTTTCGTGCAGGAGCTTCTGGCCGTTGACGCTGAGCGCGCCCTCCTGGAACACCTCCAGGCCGTTCACGCAGCGCAGCAGCGTGCTCTTGCCCGAGCCGCTCTTGCCGATGATGGCGATCACCTCGCCGCGCTGCACCTTGAGGTCGATGCCCTTGAGCACCTCGTTCGTGCCGTAGGACTTGCGCAGCGCAGTGATGTCCACGATGGGGCGGCCCGGCACGGGTGCGGCGGCCGCGACAGCATCGATCGTTTCAGTGCCGGTTGCCATGGAGTTTCCTTTCGAGGGATTGCGCCACCAGGCTCACCGGGAAGCACAGGGCAAAGTACAGGAGGGCCACGCAGGCGTAGACCAGGAAGGGCTTGTAGGTGGCGTTGGAGATCATGCTGCCGGCCTTGGTCAGCTCCACGAAGCCGATCACCGAGGCCAGCGCCGTGCCCTTGATGACCTGCACCAGGAAGCCCACCGTGGGCGGCACGGCGATGCGCAGCGCCTGCGGTAGCACCACGTGGCGCAGCTGCTCGCGGAAGTTGAGCGCCAGGCTTTGCGCGGCCTCCCACTGCCCCTTGGGAATGGACTCCACACAGCCGCGCCAGATCTCGGTGAGGTAGGCGCTGGTGTAGAGCGTGAGCGCAAAGGCCGCGGCCGTCCACGGCGAGGTCTTGATGCCGAACAGGGCGATGCCGAAATAGGCCAGGAACAGCTGCATCAGCAGCGGCGTGCCCTGAAAGACCTGCACATAGGCACTGATGGCGCGCTGCGCGCCGCGCAGTTTGGACAGGCGCAGCACCAGCAGCGCCAGGCCCACGAGGCCGCCGCCGATAAAGGCGATGAGCGACAGGCTCACCGTCCAGCGCGCGGCACCGAGCAGGTTGCGCAGGATGTCCCAGATGCTGAACTCAACCATGTCGAATTACCTTCCTACGAGGAAACGCGCACCCACCCAGACCAGCAGGCGCCGGGTGAGCATGGACAGCGCCAGGTACACGATGGTGGCCACGATGAAGGCCTCGAACGCGCGGAAGGTGTTGCTCGAGATCAGGTTGGCCGCATAGCTCAGCTCGGGCGTGGAGATCTGGCCGCACACCGCCGAACCGAGCATGACGATGATGATCTGGCCCACCATCGAGGGCCACACCTTCTGCAGTGCAGGCGGCAGCACCACGCGGCGGAAGGTCTGGCCGGGCGTGAGGGCCAGGCTGGCAGCGGCCTCCACCTGGCCGCGTGGCGTGGCCTCGATGCCGGCGCGGATGATCTCGGACGAGTAGGCGCCGAGGTTGATCACCATGGCCAGCACCGAAGCGAGCTCGGGCGAGAGCTTGAGCCCCAGCGCCGGCAGCCCGAAGAAGATGAAGAAGAGCTGCACGATGAACGGCGTGTTGCGCACCAGCTCCACGTACGCGGCCACGGCCCAGCGCAGCGCCGCCGGGCGCGGGCCCAGGTTGCGCGCCCGGGCCCAGGCACAGGCCGTGCCCAGCACCAGCCCCAGCACCGTGCCCACGATGGTGAGCCCTATCGTCCAGGCCACGCCGCGCAGCAGCAGGGGCCACTGCGAGAACACGGCAGAGAAATCCAGTTGGATCAGCATGGTGCGGTTGCCCCGCCGCGCTCGTCACGCGGCGGGCCTGTGCAAGGTGGGTAGGGTGCGCGCGGGCCTCAGGCAGCGTGGGGCTTATTGCGGCAGATCGCCTGCAGGGCGGCCCAGCCACTTGCTCGACATCTTGTCGATGTCGCCGGACTTCTTCGCCTCGGCAATGATCTCGTTCACGCGCAGGCGCAGCTTGTCCTCGCCCTTGGCCACGCCGATGAAGTTGGGGCTGTCCTTGAGCAGCAGCTTGTACTCGGTGGCCAGATTCGGGTTCTTGACCATGATGGTGCCGGCCGTCGAAGCGCTGGTGGCAATGGCCTGCGTCTGGCCCGAGACGAAGGCCGAGATGCTGCCCGCATGGTCCTCGAAGCGCTTGACGTCCACGCCGGGGGGCGCGACCTTGGCCAGTTCCTGGTCTTCCATGGCGCCGCGCGTCACGGCCACCGACTTGCCAGCCAGGTCGGCAAAGCTCTTGATCGACAGGCTCTTGCTCGCGAACACGGCCTGGAAGAACGGCGCGTAGGCCGCGGTGAAGTCGATCACCTTCTCGCGCTCGGGGTTCTTGCCCAGGGTGGAGATCACCAGGTCGGCCTTCTGCGTCTGCAGGTAGGGGATGCGGTTGGCACTGGTCACGGGGATCAGCTCGACCTTCACGCCCAGCTTGGTGGCGATGTAGCCGGCCATCTCCACGTCCAGGCCCTGGGGCTTGAGGTCGGTGCCGACGAAGCCATAGGGCGGGTAGTCGGTGGGGATGGCGATCTTGATTTCCTTGGCCTTGAGGATGTTGTCCAGCGCGTTCTGCGCATGCGCGGCAGGGGACAGCAGCGCTGCGGCCGACAGGCCGGCGGCGGCCAGCAGGCCCAGGGTGGAACGGCGGGTGGTGGCACGGGGGGTCATAGCAGGGCTCCTAGGTAGGTGGATGCGTCGTCGGACGGTGGGGGAACGGATTTTTTGGCGGCCGCCTTGCGCGGGGCGCGGCCCTTGGCAGGGGTAGCAGGGGCTGCCGCCTCGGGCACGGCAGCGCTCTTGCGCACCGGCGCCAGCGCGTCGCGCAGCTCGGCCAGCGGGTCGTGGGCTGCCTGCAGGCGCAGCGCGTCCTGCACGGTGCCGATGTGTTCGGACATCAGGGCCTCGGCGCGGGCGATGTCGCCGGCCTCCAGCGCCTCGACGATGCGCACGTGGTCGGCGCAGGACTGGGCTGCGTCGTGCGAGGACTGGTAGAGCATGGCGATCAGCGTGGTGCGCGCCGTGAAGTCGCGCAGCGTGTCGGCCAGCAGGCTGTTGCCCAGGCACTCGGCCAGGCAGACGTGGAAGTCGCCCAGCAGGAAGCTGCGCGCACCCACGTCGCTGCCGGCCAGGGCCGCCTTCTCGCGCTGCAGGTGGTTCTTGAGCTGGCGCACGGCCGCCTTGTCCACAGACTTGAGCTGGTGCAGCAGGCCGAGTTCGATCACGCGCCGGGCCTCGAAGGCCTCGCGCGCCTCGTCCTCGGAGGGTTCGATCACGTACCAGCCGCGGCGCGCGCTCACGGTAACGATGCCGCGCGTGGACAGCCGCGTGAGCGCCTCGCGCACGATGGTGCGGCTGCAGTCGAACAGCATGGCCAGCTGCTGCTCGCCCAGGCGCGAGCCCGGGGCCAGCTTCTGGGCCATCACGGCTTCGATGATGCGGTTGCTGATGTCGGTGGCGGAAGTCATTGACACCACCTTTGCAGCTTTCGTGCCAACTGGTATACAAGCACAATGCACCAGCTTGGCGCACCAATGGGATGCGCAGGCAGCGCTCGCCGCACTACGGCGGCGCACACGGCAGTCGGGTTCTGCTTGGCCCGCCCCGCGTTTGGGCACACCGCCCTAAAATGAATCCCACACCAGATTACGCCCGGAGACACGCCATGAACGCCCCCACCGCCGCCTCGCACCTGCTACCCGAAATCCACCTGCGCGAGGTGCCCCAGGCGCTGATCGATGCGCTGCAGGCCCGTTTCGGTGCCCGGTGCTCCCTGGCCCAGGCCGTGCGCGAGCAGCACGGGCGCGATGAGGGCTCGCTGCAGGCGCCGCCGCCCTCGGCCGTGGTGTTTGCCGAAAGCACGCAGGACGTGGCCGATGCCGTGAAGCTGGCCGGCCAGTACGCGGTGCCGGTGATCCCCTACGGCGCGGGCTCCTCGCTCGAAGGCCACCTGCTGGCCGTGCAGGGCGGCATCAGCATCGACGTCAGCCGCATGAACCAGGTGCTCAGCATCGATGCCGAGGACCTCACCGTGACGGTGCAGCCCGGCATCACGCGCAAGGCGCTCAACGACGCGATCAAGGACACGGGCCTGTTCTTCCCCATCGACCCTGGTGCCGACGCCAGCATCGGCGGCATGTGCGCCACGCGCGCCAGCGGCACCAACGCTGTGCGCTACGGCACCATGCGCGAGAACGTGCTGGCGCTGGAGGTGGTGACCGCCAGCGGCGAGGTCATCCGCACCGGCACGCGCGCCAAGAAGAGCAGCGCCGGCTACGACCTCACGCGCCTGATGGTGGGCAGCGAGGGCACCCTGGGCGTCATGACCCAAATCACCGTGCGCCTGTACCCCCTGCCCGAAGCCGTGTCGGCCGCGATCTGCTCGTTCCCGAGCATCGAGGCGGCCGTGCGCACCACCATCCAGACCATCCAGCTCGGCGTGCCGATCGCGCGCGTGGAGCTGATCGACCACAACACCGTGCGCATGGTCAACGCGCACAGCAAGCTCGGCCTGCGCGAAGAGCCGATGCTGCTCATGGAGTTCCACGGCTCGCCCTCGAGCGTGAAGGAGCAGGCCGAGACCGTGCAGGAGATCGCCAGCGAGTTCGGCGGCAATGCCTTCGAATGGGCCAGCACACCCGAGGAACGCACGCGCCTGTGGACCGCGCGGCACAACGCCTACTTCGCCGCCGTGCAGAGCCGCCCGGGTTGCCGCGCCATCAGCACCGACACCTGCGTGCCCATCAGCCGCCTGGCGGACTGCCTGCTCGACTCGGTGGCCGAGGCCGACGCCAGCGGCATCCCCTACTTCCTCGTGGGCCATGTGGGCGACGGCAACTTCCACTTCGGCTACCTGCTGGACCCGAACATCCCCGAAGAGCGCGTGACCGCCGAGGACCTGAACCACAAGCTCGTGGCGCGCGCCCTGGCCCTGGGCGGCACCTGCACCGGCGAGCATGGCGTGGGCCTGCACAAGATGGGCTTCCTGCTCGACGAGACGGGCGCCGGCGCGGTGGACATGATGCGCGCCATCAAGCGCGCGCTGGACCCGAAGAACATCCTGAACCCGGGCAAGATCTTCGCGCTGTGAAGGCGGCCGCGAGGCCGTTGCCCCGAGCGCAGCCTGGTTTGCGGGCATAAGTCACACTTTCCCGCAGGGCGGTGCGGTGCACTGCGCCCGGTCTGGCGTATCGTGGCCGATTTCCGGCCTGTCCATCCGCCTGCCATGCACGCCCTCGTCCGTCCCCTGGTCCTGCTCATCGCCCTCGCAGGCAGCCTGTTCTTTGGCGGCCTGCTGGCGGTATCCATCGCCCAGCCGGCCTGGGTGGAACAGACCGCCCGCACGATGATCCGGGCGCAGATCGAGCAGAGGACCGGCGAGAAGGTCGCGGCGCTGGACGCGCGCTTCCTCGATGGCAAGGCCCGTGTTCTGCTGCAGGAGCACGAACGCGAGATCGCCGCCGTGCGCAGGGCACTCACCGACGGCCTGCCCGCACGCATTGCCGCCATCGCCGCCGAGATGGGCATCCCTGAATGCGAATGCCGCCGGCGCACCACCGAGGGCATGGCGCTCAAGCTCGGCACCCTGCAGCAGATGCAGGCGCAGCTCTCGGACCTGATCCGCACGCAGTACCTGGAGACGGCCGGCAAGCTGCTGCGCGAGCTGCGCATCTTCAGCGGCGCCAATGCCCTGGCCTTCGCCCTGCTGGGCGTGGCCGCTCTCAGGCGCCCCGCAGCCCGGCTGCAGCTGCTGCCTGCGGCGGCCACGCTGCTGCTGGCCACCATCGCCGCCAGCGGGCTCTACCTGTTCGGCCAGAACTGGCTGCACACCATCGTCTTTGGCGACTATGTGGGCTGGGCGCTGCTGGGCTATATTGCGCTGGTCTATGCATGGCTGTGCGACCTGCTGTTCAACCGCGCGCAGGTGACTGCCCACCTGCTCAGCAGCGCGGGTGGCAGCGTGTCCCCCTGCTGACAGCCCAACCGCCACCCCACGCTCCCCATTCATGCGCATCGCTTTTGTCTCCGACATCCACGGCAACCTCGCGGCCCTCGAAGCCGTGGCGGCGGACATAGCCCGCCGCGGTGCCGACCGCGTGGTGAACCTGGGCGACAACCTTTCAGGCCCCCTGCTGCCGCGCGAGACGGCGCAGTGGCTGATGGCCTCGGACTGGCTGTCGCTGGCCGGCAACCATGAGCGCCAGGTGCTGCAATTGCGCCCGGGCCACGGCGGCGCATCGGACCAGTACGCACATGCGCAGCTCACCGACGCGGAGTTCGCCTGGATGCGCAGCCTCACCCACACCCTGCGCCTGGACGAGAACGTGCTGCTGTGCCATGGCTCGCCGCGCAGCGACCACGAATACCTGCTCGAAACGCTGGACGGCTCCACGGTGCGCGCCGCCACCCCGACCGAGATCGACGAGCGCCTGGCGGGCCAGTACGCCCCGCTGATCGCCAGCGGCCACACGCATGTGCCGCGCCAGGTGCGCCTGGGTGCCGGTGTGCTGCTGCTCAACCCTGGCAGCGTGGGCCTGCAGGCCTACGACGATGACCATCCCGTGGCCCACAAGGTGGAGAACGGCACGCCTGACGCACGCTACGCCATCGCGGAGTGGACTGAGCGGGGCTGGGCGGTGGAGCACCACCTGGTGCCCTACGACCATGAATCCATGGCCGTGCTGGCCGATCGGAACGGCCGACCCGGGTGGGCGCACGCACTGCGCAAGGGAACCATGCCGGAATGAAGCACCCCCTGAGGCGCTTCGCGCCTTCCCCCTCTCTCATATTGCTTCGCAATCTGGGAGGGGGACGCCCCCAGTGCGGCGGGGCGGCCCTTGCACGGGGGCACTGGCCCTGGCCGCGCCAGTTTCAAACGCAATAGATTCTTGCTGGACTTCTGTAGCGAGGGCGCATCACCCGTGGACGGCACGTGAGTCATCAGGCGCCTGCGCCCGGTCATTCATCCCATAGTCGCGCACCACGGCTGCCACGCGCAGCCGGTAGTCGGCAAACACATGCTCGCGCCCTGCGGCCTGGGTGCTGCGGTGCGCCTCCTGCCGGCGCCAGCGCGCCACGGCCTCCTCGTCGCGCCAGAAGGACAGGGACAGCAGCTTGCCCGGCGTGGCCAGGCTTTCGAAGCGCTCGATGGAGACAAAGCCGTCGATCTGTGCGAGCAGCGGCTTGAGCGCAGCCGCCGCATCCAGGTAGGCGCCGCGCTGGCCGGGTGCGGGCGTCACCTCGAAGATCACGGCCATCATGGCGTGGGCTCCTGCGCATGGGCCGGCAGGCCCAGCGTGCCCTGCACGCCCTGCGTGAACGTGCGCTCCTCGCGCAGGATGAAGCGCTTTTCCTGCGCGAAGGCGAAGTTGGCACGGCCCTCGGCATCGCTGCGCAGGCGCGCGCGGTAGGCCTCGTAGGCGGCCAGCGAATCGAAGCCGATCAGGCCCCAGGCCTCGTAGTTGCTACCCTCGTGCGGCAGGAAGTAGCCCAGCAGGTGGCCGCCGCAGCGGGGGATGATCTGGCCCCAGCGCCGCGCATACTCGGCAAAGGTGTCGCGCTGGAAGGGGTCGATCTCGTAGCGGATGAAACAGGTGATCATGATGGAGGCAAATCCTGTGGTGGAAACAGGCTTCACGATAGGCGCTTGACCGCCCCGTATGCTTCGCCCACCATCGAAGCGTCGTGATCAAGATCGCCCTGCCGCCCCGGCCCTCCGCATGAAGACCCTGCTGCTGTTCATCGCCACCGCGCTGGCCGAGATCGTGGGCTGCTACCTGCCCTACCTGTGGCTCAAGCAGGGCAAGCCCGTGTGGCTGCTGCTGCCGGCCGCCGCCAGCCTCGCGCTGTTCGCCTGGCTGCTGACCCTGCACGACACGGCGGCCGCAGGCCGCGTGTATGCCGCCTACGGCGGCGTCTATATCGGCGTGGCGCTGGCCTGGCTCTGGGCGGTGGACCAGATCCGGCCCACCGTTTGGGACCTGGCGGGAGTCACAGTGGCGTTGTGCGGCATGGCCATCATCATGTTCCAGCCCGCGCGCTGAATTCCTACTCGCCAGCTTTCGGCTTGGCCACCTTGGCCGCGGCCTTCGGCCGCACATGGGCCGCGCGCGGGCTGCGCAGGGTTTCGGCGTCCAGGATCAGCCGGCCCTGCAGGCGGCCCTTCATGCGCTTGACGCTGCTGGCCGCATCCTGCATGTGGCGGACCATCAGGCTGCGCACCTTTTCCACGTCGCGCGCACGCGCGGCCTGCACGATCTCGCGGTGGAAGTCGGCGTTGACCTCGCCGAAGCGCCGGTGCTCGGCCTTGGGCGTGCGGTTGCCGTAGACGATGAGCTGGCGCAGCATCTCGTTGATCAGCTCGCAGTTGAAGCGCAGGAACGGATTCGGGCAGGCCGCCGCCAGGATGTCGTGGAAGTTCACGTCCTCGCGGCGCTGGCTCAGCATGTCCTCGCTGCTCGACGCCGGGTCGCAGCAGGCGATGGAATGCTCCAGCGCCTCGAAGTCGGCCTCCGTCAGGTGGGGCACGGCGCAGGCGGCCAGCTCCGGCTCCAGGAACTGGCGCACGGCATAGATGTTGTCGATGGTCACTTCCTGGAAGAACAGGTAGTTCTGCATGAACTGCAGGGTGCGGTCCAGCGGCACCTCGGCGATGGTGCCCCCGCCCGAAGGGCCGGTGGAGATGGTCACCAGGCCCTGCACCTCCAGCGATTTCAGGGCCTCGCGGATGGTGCCCTTGCTCACCTCGAACTGCGCCTGCAGCTCGCTCTCGCGCGGCAGGCGGTCGCCCGGGCTCAGGTTCTTCTCGGTGATCAGGCGCTTGACCTCCTGCGCCACCAGGTCGGAGCGCTTGAGGGCCTTGAGCGGCTTGTTGGTGGACGTTGTAGTTGCCATGGTCGGGATTGTCGTTGCTCAGCATCTGCGGGCAGTCTCCGGCAGTGCCATCGATGGTGCAGTGTATGCACCGCAAGGGGGCAGCGGGCGGAATGCAGGGTTTTTACGCACGGTGTTTATCCTATTTATCACTATAAATAGAAGAAATGAGCGCAAACGACGCTCTGTAGCGGTGGCACGCAGTGTGCTTTGCAACTGCCATACCGCCATCGGCCGACCGGCCCCAACCCCTCCCAAGGAGCTCGCCCCATGCACCGTCGTCAACTCTTGCAACTCTCCGCCCTGGGCGCACTGCCCGCATCGCTGGGCCTGGCCCAGAGCGCCTGGGCACAGTCCAGCGGTGCCATCCAGTTCGGCTGCCCGGTGCCCATGTCGGGCGCGTTCGCGGCCAACGGCAAGTTCGCCGACCTGGGCATGAAGCTGGCCATCGAGCAGTACGGCACGGCCCTCAAGCGTCCCCTGGCCTACACGGTGCTGGACACCGAGGGCAAGCCCGCAACGGCCGTGCGCAAGGTGCAGGAGTCCTCGCAGCAGCAGGGCACGCGCTTCTTCGCGGGCGGCATCCTGTCGTCCGAATCACTGGCCATGGGCAAGGAGGCCGAGAAGGCCGGCGGCATCTTCATCACCACCGCCGGCGCCGACGAGATCACGGGCAAGGACTGCAATGCCGCCACCTTCCGCTGGTCGGTGCCCACCTTCGGCGCCATCGAGCAGACGGTGCGTCCCCTGGCCGAGGCCCTGCCCAAGGCCAAGCGCTGGTACACCATCACGCCGCAGTACGTGTTCGGCGACGGCCTGCTGTCGGCGGCCAAGAACATCTTCAAGGAAAAGAACCTGGAGCACGTGGGCAACAGCTACCACTCGCTGACCGAAAAGGAGTTCAGCGGCTACCTGACCAATGCCATGGCCGCCAAGCCCGACGTGCTGCTGCTGCTCAACTTCGGCTCGCAGTCGTCCGACGCGCTGCGCCAGGCCGTGAGCTTCGGCATGCACAAGAACATGACCATCCTGGTGGCCTGGGCCTCGGGGCTGGAGCAGTTCGAGTCGCTGGGCGCCGACCTGTGCGAGGGCATCTACTTCGGTGCGCAGTACTGGCACACGGCCAATGCGCCGCTCAACCTCGACCTGGTGAAGCGCAGCAACGACAAGTTCAAGTCCAACCCCAACTACAGCCTGGCGGGCTCGTACATCTGCACCAAGCTCATGATCGACGGCATCATCAAGGCCGGCACGGTGGAGCCCAAGGCCGTAATCGCCGCCATGGAAGGCATGAAGTACCAGGGCCTCACGGGCGACGAAGAGATCCGCAAGGGCGACCACCAGGTGCTCAAGAACTACTACCTGCTCAAGGGCAAGGCCAAGGCGAAGATGGCCAACAAGGACGACTACGTGGACGTGGTCAGTTCGGGCAAGTCGTTCCTGCCCCTCGAGCAGACCGGCTGCAAGATCGCCTGAGCGCCGCGCGGCCCGGCCCCATTTCCTTCCACGGCCCAAGCACGGGCCGTGTGTCCCCTCCTTCGTCCCTTGCCCATGAACATCTACCTGCTACAGGCCATCAACGGGATCGGCATCGGCATGCTGTACTTCCTGCTGGCGGTCGGCCTGTCCATCGTGTTCGGCCTGCTGCGCTTCGTGAACTTCGCGCACGGGGCGTTCTACCTGCTGGGCGCCTACTTCTGCTTCCAGATGACGCGCTGGGGGCTGAGCTTCTGGCTGGCGCTGGCCGTGGTGCCCCTGGTCGTGGGCGCCCTGGGCTGGCTCACCGAAAAGCTGGTGCTGCGCCATGTGTACGCCAAGCCGCACGAGTTCCACATCCTCGTCACCGTGGGCCTGGCCCTGGCCATCCAGGAGCTGGTGATCCTGCAATGGGGGCCGCTCGGTGACAGCGTACCGGTGCCCGACCTGCTGCAGGGCGTGGTCATGTGGGGCGGCATCGTCTACCCCAAGTACCGGCTGTTCGTGATCGGTTTCACCGCCGTGCTGGCCGTGGGCCTGTGGTACGTGCTCGAAGGCACGCGCCTGGGCAGCGCGGTGCGCGCGGGCAGCGAATCGACCGAGATGGTTTCGCTGCTCGGCATCAACGTGTTCCGCATCTTCAGCCTGGTGTTCGCGCTGGGTGCGGCCACCGCGGCGATTGCCGGCGTGCTGGCCGCCCCCATGCGCGGGGCCGAGCCCTTCATGGGCATCGAGGCGCTGGGCGTGGCCTTCATCGTGGTGGTGGTCGGTGGCATGGGCAGCTTTGCCGGAGCGCTGATCGGCGGCCTGCTGATCGGCATCGTGCAAAGCGTGATGAGTACCGTGTGGCCCGAAGGGGCCCGGCTCATGATCTACATCGCCATGGCCGCCGTGCTGCTGCTGCGCCCGCATGGCCTGCTGGGCCGCAAAGGATGAACACCACCATGATGACAATCTTGCGCAAAAATTCCCACCTGCTGCTGGCGCTGGCCGTGGTGCTGGTGATGCCGCTGACCATGCAATCGGGCTCGCTGGCCAGCGAGGTGCTGATCTATGGCCTGGCCGCCATGGGCTGCAACCTGCTGCTGGGCCACACCGGGCTGCTGTCCTTCGGACAGGGCATCTTCTTCGGGCTGGGCAGCTACACCATCGCCCTCACGCTCACGCGCTGGCCCCTGCCCATGCCGCTGGCCCTGGCGCTCGCCGTGGTGATGGGGGCGCTGGGCGCAGCCATCGTGGGCTGGGTGGCCATCCGCCAGCGCGGCACCTACTTCGTGATGCTGACCCTGGCCTTCGCGCAGATGTTCTACTTTCTCGCCTACTCCATGCCGGGCATCACGGGCGGCGACAACGGGCTAATGGACATCCCGCGCCCCTCGCTGGCCGTGGGCGGCTTCACGCTGTGGCCGCTGGCCTCGCCCTGGCAGTACTACGGCTTCGTGGCCACGGTGTTCCTGGTGGCCTTTTGGCTGCTGCAGAAGGTGTCGGCCTCGGTCTTCGGGCGCACGCTGCTGGCCGTGCGCGACAACGAAGAGCGCGCGGGCGCCATCGGCTACAACCTCCAGCTGCTCAAGCTGCAGGCCTTCGTGATCTCGGGCGCGGTGACCGGCCTGGCCGGTGCGCTGCACGCCATGATGACGGGCATCGCCCCGCTCGCGAGCGCCGAGTACCACACCAGCGAGATGATCCTGGTCATGACCGTCATCGGCGGAACGGGCAACCTGCTGGCCTCGCTGCTCGGCTCGGCCTTCTACCTGCTGGTGGGCGACTGGCTGTCCGCCCTGTGGCCGCGCTGGCTGCTGATCCTGGGCGTGGTGCTGATGGTGGTCAGCCTGGGGCTGCAGCGCGGCCTGTGGGGCCTGGGCGAGTCGGCCTGGAACCTGCTGCGCGGCAAGGGCCGCGCCGGCAAGGCCGACGCCGCCGCTGCGCAAGGAGGCCACGCATGAGCACCGCCACCGCCTCTCCCATCCTGCTCGAAGCCGTGGGCGTGGAAAAGCGCTACGACAAGTTCGCCGCGCTGGCGGGCGTGGACCTCAAGGTGCGCGCCAACACGGTCCATTCGGTCATCGGCCCCAACGGCGCGGGCAAGACCACGCTGTTCCACATGCTCACGGGCACCAAGGCGGTGAGCGGCGGGCGCATCGTGTTCGACGGACACGACGTGACGCACGAGCCTGACCACCGCCGGGTGCAGCGCGGCATGGCGCGCTCCTTCCAGGTGACGAGCCTGTTCCTCACCCTGCCCGTGCGCGAGAACCTGCGCCTGGCCGCCCAGGGCACGGCGCCGCGCCATGCGCTCAACTGCTGGCATGCGCCGCAAGGCGCACGCTCGCAGGCCGAGGTGGTGGCCAGCGTGCTGGCGCGCCTGGGCCTGGAGCGCCATGCCGACACGCCGGTGGGCAACCTCTCGCACGGCCAGCAGCGCCGGCTGGAGGTGGGCATGGCGCTGGCCGCGCGGCCCAAGGCGATCTTCCTGGACGAGCCCACCTCGGGCATGGGCATCGACGACCTCGACGACATGAAGCGGCTGATCCAGGGCCTCAAGGACGAGCACACCGTGGTACTCATCGAGCACAACATGAACATCGTGATGGACATCTCCGACACCGTGACGGTGATGCAGCAGGGCCGCGTGCTGGCCGAAGGGCACCCGCACGCCATCCGCAGCGACGACCGGGTGCGCAGCGCCTACCTGGGCAACATGATCACGGGGGGCAAGGCGGCATGACGATCCTCGACATCCAGGGGCTGCATGCCCACTACGGCAAGAGCCATGTGCTGCAGGGCGTGGACCTGCGCGTGGGCGACGGCGAGCTGGTCACCCTGCTCGGGCGCAACGGCGCGGGCAAGACCACCACGCTCAAGAGCATCTGCGGCGTGGTACCGCCCACCCAGGGCCGTGTGCGCTTTGCAGGCGACGAGGTGCAAGGCCTGGCCACGCACGCCATCGCCCAGCGCGGCGTGTGCCTGGTGCCCGAGCACCGCGGCATCTTCAAGCTGCTCACGGTGGAGGAGAACCTGCTGCTGGGCCAGCGCAAGCGCTCGCCCTGGCAGCTGCCGGACATCTACCGCATCTTTCCGCGCCTCAAGGAGCGGCGCGGCAACGGCGGCGGTCAGCTGTCGGGCGGCGAGCAGCAGATGCTGGCCATCGGCCGTGCGCTGATGAATGCGCCGCGCCTCCTGATGCTGGACGAGCCCGTGGAAGGGCTGGCGCCGGTGATCGTGGAAGAGATCGTGGCGCAGCTCAAGACCATCAAGGCCGCGGGCGTGGCCATCCTGCTGGTGGAGCAGAACCTGGAGGTCTGCACCCAGCTGGCCGACCGGCACTACGTGATCGAACAGGGCGCCATCGTGCACGAGGCGGACAACGCCGCCTTCCTCGCCGACGACGCCATCAAGGACCGCTATCTGGGCGTGGGCCTGGCATAGATTTTTCAGGAATCCGACTGTGGACATGACGACGACCCCCTCCCCTGCCCTGCAAGCGCGCGTGAACGGCGCGCGCCTGTGGCAATCGCTGATGGACCTGGCCCGGATCGGCGCCACGCCCAAGGGCGGCGTGTGCCGCCTGGCCCTCACCGCGCTCGACGGCGAAGGCCGCGACCTGTTCGTGCGCTGGGCGCGCGAGGCCGGCTGCAGCGTGCGCACCGACGCCATCGGCAACATCTTCGCGCGCCGCGCCGGGCGCAACGATGCCCTGCCCCCGGTGATGACCGGCAGCCACATCGACACCCAGCCCACGGGCGGCAAGTTCGACGGCAACTATGGCGTGCTGGCCGGCATCGAGGTGGTGCGCACGCTGAACGACCTGGGCATCGTGACCGAAGCCCCGATCGAGGTGGCGGTGTGGACCAATGAGGAAGGCTCGCGCTTCGTGCCGGTGATGATGGGCTCGGGCGTGTTCGCCGGCGCCTTCACGCTGGAGCATGCGCTGGCCCAGCGCGATGCGCAGGGCACCAGCGTGGCCGAGGCACTGGCCGCCATCGGCTATGCGGGCACCGCAGGCCCCACGCCGCCCGTGGGCGCGTATTTCGAGGCGCACATCGAGCAGGGCCCGGTGCTGGAGGCCAACGGCTGCGTGATCGGCGTGGTGCAGGGTGCCCTGGGCCAGCGCTGGTACGACGTGAGCGTGCAAGGCATGGAGGCCCATGCCGGCCCCACGCCCATGGAATTGCGCCGCGATGCGCTGCTGGCCGCCAGCGGCCTGGTGGCCGAGGTCAACCGCATCGCCCTGGCCCATGCGCCGCACGCCCGCGGCACAGTGGGCGTGCTGGACGTGTTCCCGAGTTCGCGCAACGTGATCCCCGGCAGCGTGCGCATGACGGTGGACCTGCGCGCCGCCGACGATGCCGTGCTGCTGCAGATGGATGCCGCGTTGCGCGCCGCCTGCGAGCGCATCGGCACGGCCGGCCGCACGCCCATCGCGGTGGAGCAGGTGGTGTACTTCCCGCCACAGCCGTTTGCGCCCGCGCTGGTCGAAGGCGTGCGCGCCGATGCCCAGGCCCTGGGCTATACCGCGATGGACGTGGTCAGCGGTGCCGGGCACGATGCCGTGTACCTGGCGCGCCTGGCGCCCACCGCCATGGTCTTCGTGCCCTGCGCCGACGGCATCAGCCACAACGAGATCGAGGACGCCGAGCCCGAGCACCTGGAGGCCGGCTGCAACGTATTGCTGCAGGCCATGCTGCGCAGCGCCCAGGTGGTCGCCGCATGAAGATCCTCATCGCCCGCCTGAACCACGAGACCAACACCTTCTCGCCCGTGCCCACGCCGCTTGCGGCGTTCGCGCCCACCTACGGCGAGGACGCCTTGCGCGACAACCTGGGCATGCGCACGGCCATGGCGGCCTTCATCGACCTCGCCCGGGGCCTGGGCGCCACCCTGGTCACGCCGGTGTCGGCCACCTCCAACCCCAGCGGCCCGGTGCATGCCGCGGCCTACGACGAACTGACCCGCCGCATCGTGGAGGCCGCCCCGGGCTGCGACGCCATCCTGCTCGATCTGCACGGCGCCATGGTGGCCGAGAACAGCCCCGATGGCGAAGGCGACCTGCTCGCGCGCGTGCGCGCCGCGGCGCCCGGCGTGCCCATCGGCGTGGCGCTGGACCTGCACGGCAACATCACACCGAAGATGGTCGCCAACGCCGACGTCATGGTGGGCTTCAAGACCTACCCGCACATCGACATGTACGAGACGGGCGAGCATGCCGGGCGCCTGCTGCTGGCCATGCTGCAGGGCCAGGCGCGCTACGGCGTGCGCTGGCACCAGTTGCCCATGATGGGCCACACCCTGCGCAGCACCACGCTGCAGGGCGCCATGCTGCGTGCGGTGGACGCCGCCCGCGCTGCCGAGGCCGATGGCGTGCCCGCCGTCTCGGTGTTCGCGGGGTTCTCGCTGGCCGACATCGAGGCGCCGTTCATGAGCGTGGTGGTCACCGGCCTTGCCGATGCGCCCGAAGCAGCCCAGGCCGTGGCCGACCGCATCGCGGCCACCATCTGGCAGGAGCGCGCCGAGTTCGTCTACGACAGCGAGCCCCTGGCGCAGTCGCTGCAGCGCGCGCAGACCCTGGCGCAAGGCGCCGAGCGCCCGGTGCTGCTGCTGGACCACAGCGACAACTGCATGTCCGGCGGCACCTGCGATTCCATGGACGTGCTGCAGGCCGCCGTCACCGAGGGCCTGTCGGACATCGCCGTGGGCCCGCTGTGCGACCCCGCGGCGGTGGCCGAGCTCGTGGCGGCCGGCGTGGGCGCGCAGTGCATCGTGCGCCTGGGCAACAAGGTGCCGCTCACCCAACTGGGGGTGTCCAAGGAGCCCGTGGCGCTCAGCGGCACGGTGCGCGCCATCAGCGACGGCGAGTACACCGTGACCGGGCCCATCTACACCGGGCAGCGCTGCGCGATGGGGCGCACCGCGCTGTTCGACACCGGCAGCGCCCTCATCGTGGTGACCGAGAAGACCCACGAGCCCTGGGACCTGGGCGTGTTCTCGTGCGTGGGGGTGGACCCCACGGCGCACCGCTTCGTGCTGCTCAAGTCGCGCATGTACTGCCGCCCGGTGTTCGTGCCGCTGTCGCACGCGCTGGTCGAATGCGACAGCCCCACGGGCGTGACCAGCTCCAACTACGCACTGTTCCCTTTCAAGAACGTGCGCCGGCCGGTGTTCCCGCTCGACGCTGTCTGACCTTCCATCGCGCAGGGGGCCCCCAGAACCCGCATCAACAGCAAGCGCAAGCCGGCGCAACTGGCGCGCCCGACGCCAGTGCCCCCGCGCAAGGGCCGCCCCGCCGCGCTGGGGGCGTCCCCCTTCCCAAATCGCGCAGCGATTTGAGAGAAAGGGGCTGGGTGCCGCGGCTCCAGACCTGCCTGCGCAGGTCTGGACGGCACGAAGAGTGGCCGCCTCTAGCGGGCACACCGAGGCGCGAAGCGACTCATGGGGTTAATTCACCTTTATCAGGCGCCAGTCGATGCGGTTGTCGGGGCGCTGGACGAGTTCGACGTTCTTCTTCATGGCCCAGGCCAGCATCTGGTTGTGCAGGGGGATATTGGCCACGGTGTCGTTCTGCAGCTGCAGGCCTTCGGTCAGCAGGCGGTTGCGCACGGGCTGGTCGATCTCGGTCTTCACGCGGTCCACGACGTAGTCCATGCGCTCGTTGCTGTAGCGGCCCAGGTTGTAGTTGCCGTCGCCGCCCGTGGTCTTGGTGCGCGTGAGCGACTGCAGGGTGTACAGCGCATCGAAGGTCGGCACGCCCCAGCTGAGCAGCGCGATGCTGGCCTCGTGCCGCTGGGCCATGGGGTAGTAGGTGACGGAGGGCATGGTGCGCAGCTTGGCCTTGATGCCCACGCGCGCCCACATCGAGGTGATGGCCTGGCACAGGTTCTCGTCCTGGATGATGGAGTTGTTGCTGCAGGCAAAGTCGACCTCGAAACCGTCCTTGTAACCTGCCTCGGCCAGCAACGCCCGGGCGGCATTGACGTCGTAGGGCAGGCGCTTGTCCACCGCCTCGGTCCAGCCGTTGACCAGGGGCGAGACCATGGCGCCCGTGGGCTTGGACATGCCGCGCATGGTCACGCGCTGCAGAGTAGCCACGTCGATGGCCTGGTACAGGGCCTTGCGCACGCGCAGGTCCTTGAGCGGGTTCTTGCCCTTCACGCTGCTGCCCTGCAGCTCGTCGCGAAACTGGTCCAGGGCCAGGTAGACGGTGCGGTTCTCGACCATCTCCATGACCTTGATGTTGGGGTTGGCCTTGAGCCGCTCCAGGTCCTGCAGATTGGCTTCGCGCACCATGTCGACCTCGCCCGAGAGCAGGGCCGCGATGCGCGTGGCCTCGGACTTGATGGGCGTGTAGACGATCTCGGTCACGTTGCCCTCGGTCTTGCCGGCGTTCCACCACTGCGGGTTGGCGGCGAACACCAGCTTCTGGTCGGGCACCCACTCCTTGAGCACGAAGGGCCCGGTGCCCATGGCGTTGCGGTGCGAGAAGGTCTCGTCCTTGGACTTGATGTCCTTGGGCTCCACGGCGTTGTTCTTCTCGGACCAGGCCTTGCTCATCACGCGCAGCTCGGTCAGCTGGTTGAGCAGCACCGGGTTGGGGTTTTTCAGGAAGATGTCGATGGTCTCGCCATCCACCTTGGCGATGCGGTCCATGCCCTGGGTGTAGATGGCGTAGGTGGAACTCTTGCTCATGGCGCGCTGCAGCGAGAACACCACGTCGTCCGCGGTCATGGCCGAGCCGTCGCTGAACTTCACGCCCTGGCGCAGCTTCACGCGCAGCTGCGTGGGGCTGACCTGCTGCCACGAGGTGGCCAGCAGCGGCTCGACCTTGAGCGTGCGGCTGTTGAACATCACCAGCGACTCGTACACCGCGGCGTGGATGCCGTTGCCCAGGGCGCTGTTCTGCGAGTGGATGTCCATGGTCTGGATGTCGGTGGACCCGGCCCACTTGAACGGTTTTGCCGACACGGTGGGGGCGATGGCTGCCAGGGCCAGGGTAGCGGCCGCGAGCAGGGAGTGCTTGAAGTGCATGGGGGTTTCCTTTGCAAGACAGGAGTGTTCGGAGGAATCGGCAATATGCAGCAGGACGGGCGCGCGCAAAAGCCCCCGTCCAGGCAGTGTGGTTCCGCCGCGCAATTGCGCGTCATGGCGGATTGCGCAAATGCCGCAACTGCGGTATCTACCAGTACCTACTTGGCAAGGGGGTACCGCGCCGCGCGCCGCTCGGTTCCCACCTGCAGCAGGTTGATGACGCCCATCACGTCGTCCACCAGCTCCACGGCCTTTTCCAGCGCCCGCGCCTGCTCGGCCGACTGCACGCAGCCCATCAGCGTGACCAGGCGCCGCTCGCCCAGCACCCAAACGCTGGTGTCATCGAAGCGCCCCTCCTCGCGGACGTAGCGCTGCACGCGCGGGATGATCTCGGCGTCGTACAGGTAGGAGTTGGGCAGCCGGCAGCGCCCCACGCGGTGGCAGCTGCCGCCATGCTGCGAACGCACATGGGCCAGCTCGCGCACCTCGGCCTCGGTGTACAGCGGGCCCTCGGGCACGGGGCAGCCGGGGATGGCGGCGGTGACCTGGAGGAAAGGGTCGTTGAAGGCGTTGGTGCGGGCCTCCTGCGCATGGGCGGGCACGGTGGACGCCAGGAGGCCTGCGAGCGCCAGGGCGCAGGCCTTCATCGGGGTCGGCAAAAGGGGCATGGGCACCTCGTCGGATTTCTATAACCATCTTAGTGAGGACTTGTCGCCCCACCAAGCGCGTCGCCACCCACCAGGCAGCGTGTAGGACATGGCTGCGATTTGCGGCGTGCACTGCCAACCGGCCGCACCAGCGCTTAGGATGGACAGCCCACCCACCGCGCCCATGCCCAGCGACCTCATCGTCCACCGCCCCGAAGGCCTGTACTGCCCGGCCGGCAATTTCTACATCGACCCCTGGCGGCCGGTGGAGCGGGCCGTGATCACGCACGCGCACTCGGACCACGCGCGCATGGGCTCGGCGCATTACCTGGCGCACACCGACAGCGAAGGCACGCTGCGCAACCGGCTGGGCGCGGACATCGACCTGCAGACGCTGGCCTATGGCGACACCATCGACCACCACGGCGTGCGCCTGTCGCTGCACCCGGCCGGGCATGTGCTGGGATCGGCCCAGGTGCGGGTGGAGCATGGCGGCCAGGTGTGGGTGGCCTCGGGCGACTACAAGCTCGAGGACGACGGCACCTGCCCGCCGTTCGAGCCGGTGCGCTGCCATACCTTCATCACCGAATCGACCTTCGGCCTGCCAATCTACCGCTGGCCCTCGCAGCCCGCGCTGTTCGCCGACATCAATGCCTGGTGGGCCGCAAATGCGGCCGCCGGCAAGGCCAGCGTGCTGTATGCCTACGCCTTCGGCAAGGCGCAGCGCCTGCTGCATGGGGTGGATGCGGGCATCGGCCCCATCGTCGTGCATGGCGCAGTGGACCCGCTCAATGCCGTGTACCGCGCGGCGGGTGTGGCGCTGCCGCCCACCCTGCGCGTGACGGACCCGGGCGTCACCAAGGCCGAGTTGCGCCGCGCGCTGGTGCTGGCGCCGCCCTCGGCCGCGGGCACGCCCTGGCTCAAGCGCTTTGGCGAGCATTCCGATGCCTTTGCCAGCGGCTGGATGCTGGTGCGCGGTGCGCGCCGGCGCCGTGGCGTGGACCGGGGCTTCGTGATGAGCGACCACGCGGACTGGCCCAGCCTGCAGAAGGCCATCGCCGCGACGGGTGCCGAGCGCATCATCGTGACCCATGGCAGCACCGAGGTGATGGTGCGCTGGCTGTGCGAGCAGGGGCTGGATGCCCAGGTGTTCGTGACCGAATACGGCGCCGACGACAACGAGGATGATGCTGGCGCTGCACCCCCTCCAACGGCACCGGACGCCAGCGAGGTGGCAAAGGCGGCGCAATGAGGGCCTTTGCCACGCTGTTCCAGGCACTGGATGCCACCACCGCCCAATCGGCCAAGCTCGCGGCGCTGGTGGCCTACCTGCGCGTGGCGCCGCCCGCCGATGCGGCCTGGGCCACCTACTTTTTGGCCGGCGGCAAGCCGCGCCAGATGGTGCCCACCAAGCGCCTGAAGACCCTGGCGCAGGAGGCCGCGGGCCTGCCCGAATGGCTGTTCGAAGAAAGCTACCAGGCCGTGGGCGACCTGGCCGAAACACTGGCCCTGCTGTTGCCGCCCCCGGTGCAGCCTGTGGACCTGCCGCTGGCCGAGTGGATGGCCCAGCTGCTGCCCCTGCGCGCCCTGCCGCCCGAGGAGGCCGACGCCCGCCTGCGCTCGCAGTGGGACATGCTGGCGCCGGAGCAGCGCTTTGTGTACTTCAAGCTCATCACCGGCAATTTTCGCGTAGGGGTGTCGCGCCTGCAGGTGACCCAGGCGCTGGCCACGGTGAGCGCGCTGGACCCCAAGCGCATCGCCCACCGGCTCATGGGCTACACGCAGATCGGCCGGCAGCCCCGGGCGGACGACTACGAGGCGCTGGTGGCGCCCGTGCAGGAGGCCGCGGATGGCGACGCGGGCGCCACCGTGGATGCCGGCATGGCGGGCCAGCCCTACCCCTTCTTCCTGGCCCACCCGTTCAACCAACCCGTGGCCGAGATGCCTGCGCTGCTGGGCACGCCGGGCGACTGGCTGGTGGAGTGGAAGTGGGACGGCATCCGCGCGCAGATCGTGCGGCGTGCGGGCGCGGTGTGGGTCTGGTCGCGCGGCGAGGAGCTGGTGACCGACCGCTTTCCCGAGTTGGCCGAGGCCGCGATGGCGGCCCTGCCCGATGGCACGGTCGTGGACGGCGAGATCCTGGTGTGGCTGCCCGATGAGCCCCAGCCCCGCCCCTTCGCCGACCTGCAAAAGCGCCTGGGCCGCAAGACCCTGGGACCCAAGTTGCTGCGCGAGCTGCCCGTGGTGCTGGTCACCTACGACCTGCTCGAACATGCGGGGCAGGACCTGCGCCAGCAGCCCCAAGAGGCACGCCGCGCTCTGCTGGAGGCCACGCTGCAGCCCGACCCGGCGGCGATCGCTCCCGCCGCGCAACCGGGCCTGCGCCTGAGCACGCTGCTGCAGGGCGCCGACTGGCCGGACCTGGCGCGCCAGCGCGAAGCCGCGCGCGGCATGGGCACCGAGGGTTTCATGCTCAAGCACCGCCAGGCGCACTACGGCGTGGGCCGCACCAAGGACGTGGGCGTGTGGTGGAAGTGGAAGATCGACCCCATGAGCGTGGACGCGGTGCTCATCTACGCCCAGCGCGGCCACGGCCGCCGCGCCAGCTTGTACAGCGACTACACCTTTGCCGTGTGGAACGGGCCGCAGGGCGACCCCGACCGGCAGCTCGTGCCGTTCGCCAAGGCCTATTCGGGCCTGACGGACGTGGAGATCGGGCAGGTGGACGCCATCATCCGCAAGACCACGCGCGAGAGCTTCGGCCCCGTGCGCAGCGTGGATGCAACCATGGTCTTCGAGCTCGGCTTCGAGGGCATCGGCAGGAGCCCGCGCCACAAGAGCGGCATCGCCGTGCGCTTTCCGCGCATGCTGCGCTGGCGCCAGGACAAGACCGTGGCCGAGGCCGATACCCTGCAGACCCTGGTGGCCCTGTTGCCGGGGCAGGACGCCGCCGCATGAGCACGGCGCGCCGCCCGCGCAAGCCGCTGCCCACGGTGGCCGCGAGCGCGGCTGCTGGCTGGATGGCCACGCGCGGCTGGCAGCCCTTCGGCTTCCAGCAGGAGGTGTGGCGCGCCCTGGGCGAAGGCCGCTCAGGGCTGCTGCATGCAACCACCGGCGCGGGCAAAACCTATGCCGTGTGGCTGGGCGCGCTGCAGCACCTGGCGCTGGCAGGCGAGCCCGTGGCACCCACTGCAGACGCCAGTGCGCGCACGGCCCTGCGCACGCGCCGCGCGGCAGCGCCGCCGCTCACGGTGTTGTGGATCACCCCCATGCGCGCCCTGGCGGCCGATACGCTGCGTGCGCTGGTCGCGCCCCTGCCCGATCTGGCGCCGGACTGGACCAGCGGCCTGCGCACCGGCGACACCGCCAGCGGCGAGCGCGCCGCACAGGACCGGCGCCTGCCCACGCTGCTGGTGACCACGCCCGAAAGCGTGTCGCTGCTGCTGGCACGCGCCGATGCACGCGAGCGCCTGGAGAAGGTGCGCCTGGTGGTGGTGGACGAATGGCACGAGCTGGTGGGCAACAAGCGCGGCGTGCAGGCGCAGCTGGCGCTGGCGCGCCTGTCGGGCTGGAACCCGGCCCTGCAGGTCTGGGGCATGTCGGCCACGCTGGGCAACCTGCAGGAGGCGCTGGATACGCTGCTGCCCCGGCCGGTGCCGGGCGCACCCGCAGTGCCGCCCGCCGTGCTGGTGCAGGGCCGCATCGACAAGGCGCTGCAGGTCGACGTGATGCTGCCGGCCAAGGTGGACCGCTTTGCCTGGGCCGGCCACATGGGCCTGGCGCTGCTGCCGCAGGTGGTGCAGTCCATCGAGGCCTGTGCGTCCACCCTGGTCTTCACCAACACGCGTTCGCAGGCCGAGCGCTGGTACCAGGCGCTGCTGGAGGCCCGGCCCGACTGGGCCGGCACGCTGGCATTGCACCATGGCTCGCTGGGCCAGGAGGTGCGCGCCTGGGTGGAGAACGGGCTCAAGGCCGGTCAGCTCAAGGCCGTGGTCTGCACATCGAGCCTGGACCTGGGCGTGGACTTTCTGCCCGTGGAGCAGGTGCTGCAGATCGGCTCGGCCAAGGGCGTGGGGCGGCTGGTGCAGCGCGCGGGCCGCTCGGGCCATGCGCCCGGGCGCACGTCCAGCATCACCCTGGTGCCCACGCACAGCCTGGAGCTGGTGGAGGCCGCCGCCGCGCGCCATGCGCTGGCGCTGGGCCGCATCGAAGAGCGGCACACGCCGCACGCGCCGCTGGACGTGCTGGTGCAGCACCTGGTCACCATCGCACTGGGCGGCGGCTTCGTGCCCGCGGAGCTGCTGGCCGAGGTGCGCCGCGCCCCGGCCTATGCCACGCTGGCCGATGCCGACTGGCAATGGGCCCTGCAGTTCGTGCGCCAGGGCGGGGCCTCGCTGGCCAGCTACCCCGATTTCCAGCGCGCCGTGCCCGACGAGGAAGGGGTGTGGCGCGTGCCCGATGCACGGCTGGCGCGCCGCCACCGCAGCAACATCGGCACCATCGTGAGCGATGCCAGCATGCAGGTGCAGTTCGTGAGCGGCGGGCGCCTGGGTTCGGTGGAAGAGAGCTTCATCGCGCGCCTGCGCAAGGGCGATGTGTTCATGTTCGCGGGCCGCCTGCTGGAGCTGGTGCGCACCCAGCAGATGACGGCCTACGTGCGCATTGCCCCCAAGGGCAGTGCCGCGCTGCCGCGCTGGAACGGCGGACGCATGCCGCTGTCGAACACCCTGGCAGACGCCATGCTGGAGATGCTGGAGCAGGCCGAGCGCGGCGTGTACGCATCGCCCGAGATGCAGTCCGCCCGGCCCCTGCTGGCGCTGCAGCACGCCTGGTCGGCCCTGCCCACCCCCAGCCGCCTGGTGGCCGAGACTCTGCACACGCGCGAGGGCTGGCACCTGTACCTGTACCCGCTGGCGGGCCGCCTGGTGCACCTGGGCCTGGCCGGGCTGCTGGCCTGGCGCGCGTCGCAGCAGGTGGCCAACACCTTCTCCATCGCGGTCAACGACTACGGGCTGGAGCTGCTCTCGGCCAAGCCCATCGCCTGGGCCACGCTGCTGCCGCGCATCCTGGGCGAGGGCACGCCCACCACCCTCGGCAGCGGGCTCGAAGAGGAGGTGCTGGCCAGCCTCAACGCCACCGAGATGGCGCGCCGGCGCTTTCGCGAGATCGCGCGCATCGCCGGCCTCATCTTCCAGAGCCACCCAGGCGAGCAGCGCAGCAGCCGCCAGCTGCAGGCCTCGTCCTCGCTGTACTACGACGTGTTCGCCCAGTACGACCCCGACAACCTGCTGCTGGCCCAGGCCCGCGCCGAGCTGCTGGCCAACGAGCTGGACATGGAGCGCCTGGCACGCACCTTGCGCGGCATGCAGGCACAGACCCTGTCCATCCATGCGCTCACGCGCCCCACTCCCTTTGCCCTGCCCTTGATGGTGGAGCGCTTTCGCGAGCGCCTGAGCACCGAGACCCTGGCCGACCGGCTGGCGCGCATGGTGCAGGCGCTGGAACAGGCCGCCGACGAGACCACCGGCACCCACGAAGCCGATAATCCGGTGGACCCGGCCGACATGGCCTGGGACACGCCCGACGGGGCCACCGCATCGCCCCGGCGCGCACGCCGCGGCAACGCCGCCCCGGACACACCCCGCCGCCCCCGCAGACGCCACGGACTCTGAGCCCAGCCGCCCCGCCCTTGCTGAACGACGCCGCCCCCACCACCGCGCCCCCAGGCGCCCATGCCATCACCCTGCTTGGCGGCACGGTCCTGTGGCTGCTACCCCAGCGCGCGGTGGTCTGGCCCGCCGCGCGCATGGCCTTCGTGGCCGACGTGCATTTCGGCAAGGCCGCCACCTTCCGCCGCGCCGGCCAGCCCGTGCCGCACGGCACCACGGCCGACAACCTGGCCCGGCTCGACGCGGTGCTGGCCGTGACGGGCGCAGAGCACCTGGTCTTCCTGGGCGACTTTTTGCACGCGCGCAGCGGTGCCGATGGCGCCCTATGGGCCCAGCTGCTGCCTTGGCGCGAGCGCCACGCCGGCATCCGCATGACCCTGGTGCGCGGCAACCACGACATGCATGCGGGCGATCCGCCGGCGGCACTCAACATCGCCCTGGCCGACGAACCCTGGCCGCCGGAGGAAGGGGCGGAGGTGCTGGCCTGCCACCACCCGCTGGGGGTGGAAGGGAGCACCGTGCTCGCAGGCCATCTGCACCCCACAGTGACCCTCTACGGCCTGGCGCGCGACGCCGCGCGCCTGCCCTGCTTCGCCTCCACGCCAGGGTTGCTGGTGTTGCCGGCGTTTGGTGCGTTCACGGGGACATCGAGCCAGTCGATTGCGCCACAGGCACGGCGGTTTGCGGTGGTGGGGGATCGGGTGGTGGAGGTTCGATCTTCCAGTTGAGCATCAGCGTGCGTAGATCAGACCGCTACCATGGATGCCCCGACCCACTGGCCGCATCATGGGGTCGATGAAAGGCGCTGGATGACCGAGCTGGATGAAATGGAAAGCCGAGCCCATGAGGCCTGGGACGCAAATGACCTGCCGCGAGCCTTTCAACTCTTTCTGGCTTGTGCACACCAGGGGGCCAGGGGCGCAATGCTGGATGTGGGATATTTCTACGACGAAGGCCTGGGCACTCGTTCCAGCAAGTATCTGGCACGGATCTGGTATCGCAAGGCCCGCCACGCAGGGGATTTCGTAGGCGCCAACAATCTGGCCATCCTGTTCCAGGAACGGCATTTCCACCGCGGCGCGTTCCATTGGTTCCGCAAGGCTGCGCTCGATGGCGACGGCGATGCCTGGGTCAAGTTGGCGAAGTGCCACCTGCAGGGCCAAGGAACGCCGATCTGCGAGGCCCGCGCCCGGGATTGCCTGAGGCGAGCGATCCGCTCCCGTTTCATCACCCCAGCGGGGCGCGAAGAGGCGCAATCCCTGCTGCGCGCACAGGGCGTCCTGCAGAGTTTGAGCTACCGGCGACCCTGAGGTCAGGCAGGCGGTCACGGCCGCGGCATGCACTGGATTCCCTTGCCCGTTGGCCCTTGCGGCAATGAGGCTTTTCGGGTTTGGCGCCGCCCGATTTCGGTGCGAAACCACTTCCGCTATAGGCAACGCATTAAAAATTTTCGCCTACCCGTCGGTAAATTTTGCATTGTGGAATTCGATTGCAAAAACCGGGGCCCGATAAAGCGCCAAAAGACGAGAATGCGAGAGCATTCGCGTTTGGCCCCTGCCATACCCCGGCAAAGGGCATTTACACACTCGTTTCGTGAGACAAGCCATGACGACCCAGCAACCGACCATCATCTACACCCTGACCGACGAGGCACCTCGCCTGGCCACGGCTTCCTTCCTGCCCATCATCCGTGCCTTTGCCGCACCGGCCGGCATCAACGTGGCGGAGTCCGACATCTCCGTGGCCGCCCGCGTGCTGGGCGAGTTCCCCGAGTTCCTGAAGGAAGAGCAACGCGCTCCGAACACCCTGGCCGAGCTGGGCAAGAAGACGCTGCAGCCCGACGCCAACATCATCAAGCTGCCCAACATCAGTGCCTCGGTGTCGCAGCTCAAGGCGGCCATCGCCGAGCTGCAGGGCAAGGGCTACGCACTGCCCGACTACCCGGACCAGCCCAAGGACGACAAGGAAAAAGAGATCAAGGCGCGCTACGGCAAGTGCATCGGCTCTGCTGTGAACCCCGTGCTGCGCGAAGGCAACTCCGACCGCCGCGCGCCCGCCGCCGTGAAGAACTACGCGCGCAAGAACCCCCATTCGATGGGTGAATGGAGCCAGGCATCGCGCAGCCACGTCTCGCACATGCACCACGGCGACTTCTACCATGGCGAAAAGTCCATGACGCTGGACCGCGCCCGTGAAGTGAAGATGGAGCTGATCACCAAGAGCGGCAAGACCATTGTCTTGAAGCCCAAGGTCGCGCTGCTCGACCGCGAGGTGATCGACAGCATGTTCATGAGCAAGAAGGCGCTGCTGGAGTTCTACGAGAAGGAAATCGAAGACGCGCGCAAGACCGGCGTGATGTTCTCGCTGCACGTGAAGGCCACGATGATGAAGGTGTCCCACCCCATCGTGTTCGGCCACTGCGTGCGCATCTTCTACAAGGACGCGTTCGCCAAGCACGCCAAGACGTTCGACGAGCTGGGCGTGAACGTGAACAACGGCATGGTCGACCTGTACGCCAAGATCGAGACGCTGCCCCAAAGCCAGCGCGACGAGATCAAGCGCGACCTGCACGCCTGCCACGAGAACCGCCCCGAGCTGGCCATGGTCGACTCGGCCAAGGGCATTACCAACTTCCACTCGCCCAACGACATCATCGTGGACGCGTCCATGCCCGCGATGATCCGCAACAGCGGCAAGATGTGGGACGCCAACGGCCGCCTGAAGGACGTGAAGGCCGTGATGCCCGAGTCGACCTTCGCCCGCATCTACCAGGAGATCATCAACTTCTGCAAATGGCACGGCGCGTTCGACCCCAAGACCATGGGCACGGTGCCCAACGTGGGCCTGATGGCCCAGCAGGCCGAAGAATACGGCTCGCACGACAAGACGTTCGAGATCGCCGAAGACGGCGTGGCCAACATCACCGACCTGGTGACCGGCGAAGTGCTGCTGTCGCAGGACGTGGAAGCAGGCGACATCTGGCGCATGTGCCAGGTCAAGGACGCCGCGATCCGCGACTGGGTGAAGCTGGCCGTCAACCGCGCCCGCAACTCCGGCATGCCCGTGGTGTTCTGGCTCGACTCGTACCGCCCGCACGAGGCGCAGCTGATCACCAAGGTCAAGATG
The DNA here is from genome assembly GCF_059418305.1 of Acidovorax sp. GW821-FHT09B03. NCBI lineage: Bacteria > Pseudomonadati > Pseudomonadota > Betaproteobacteria > Burkholderiales > Comamonadaceae > Acidovorax > Acidovorax sp. GW821-FHT09B03. Next base: position 579,590 of record NZ_JBWKPP010000001.1, on the reverse strand, counting down.
TACCTGCACGAGCACAACACCACCGGCCTGGACATCCAGATCATGAGCCAGGTGCGTGCCATGCGCTACACCCTGGAGCGCGTGATCCGCGGCCTGGACACCATCAGCGCCACCGGCAACATCCTGCGCGACTACCTGACCGACCTGTTCCCCATCATGGAACTGGGCACCTCGGCCAAGATGCTGTCCATCGTGCCGCTGATGGCTGGTGGCGGCATGTATGAAACGGGTGCCGGCGGCTCGGCCCCCAAGCACGTGCAGCAGCTGGTGGAAGAGAACCACCTGCGCTGGGATTCGCTGGGCGAGTTCCTGGCGCTGGCCGTGTCGTTCGAGGACCTGGGCATCAAGACCGGCAACGCCAAGGCCAAGATCCTGGCCAAGACGCTGGACGCCGCCACGGGCAAGCTCCTGGACAACAACAAGAACCCCTCGCCCAAGACCGGCCAGCTGGACAACCGCGGCAGCCAGTTCTACCTGGCCCTGTACTGGGCCCAGGAACTGGCCGCGCAGACGGACGACAAGGAACTGGCCACGCGCTTCGCCTCGCTGGCCCAGGAACTGACGGCCAAGGAAGAGACCATCGTGGCCGAACTGGCTGCCGTGCAGGGCCAGCCCGCCGACATCGGCGGCTACTACCAGCCCGACGTGGCCAAGCTCGACAAGGTGATGCGCCCGAGCGAAACGCTGAACAAGGCGCTCGCTGCTGCGGCCTGATGAAGTGAAGCACCCCGTGAGTCGCTTCGCGCCTTCCCCCTCTCTCATATTGCTTCGCAATCTGGGAGGGGGACGCCCCCAGTGCGGCGGGGCGGCCCTTGCACGGGGGCGCTGGCTTGGGCCGCGCCAGTTCGGTCCGTCGTGGGTGGCGAGCAGCACCGTGGACAACTGATACCTGTTCAATTGTCCTAAAGCAAAGGCCCCGCAATGCGGGGCCTTTTTCATTGCGGCGTTAAAAAGGTCTTACGGTCTGTCGCGGTCCACCACGCGGCTGTTCAGGGGCTTGGGCACATAGGCCGGCAGGAAGGCACAGCCTTTGCCGAACCTCGCTTCGTTGGCCGGGCACTGCTGGGCAATGCCCTCGGGCGTGGGCTTCACGCCCTCGTCCACCCAGCGCAGCAGCGCCGTCATCAGCGTGGGGTAGGTCGGGTCGCTCAGGTAGCTGTGGGTGTTGTGCTGGGTGAAGGTCTGCACCAGGCGCGCGCCGCTGCCTGCGCGCTCCACCGTGCCCTTGAAGAAGGCATCGAGCTCGACGAAGGCGGTCGGGTCGTCCACCCCCTTGGTGGTGAGCACCGGCACGTCGATGCGGCCCGTGGGGTCGGTGTCCTGGGCGAAGCGTGCCAGGGCCTGTGGATCGGCCTGGTAGCGCAGCACGGCGGCATTGAGCGCTGCATCGTCGGGCGAGCCGGTGTAGCGCGCGCCGGTGTTGCCGAAGGGGCTGGCATCGCCCGTGCGCAGGTGCACCACGTCGCGGTAGTGGAAGGTGCCCCAGTTCAGGTGGCTCTGGATGGAGCTGGCCGGGATGCGGATCACGTCGACAATCGTCTTGACCTTGCGCTGCTGCTCGGGCGTGCGCTGGGCGGCGGGCTTGTCCAGGCCCAGGCAGTCGTTGACCCTGGCCGTGAGCTCGGCACCGGTCAGCTTGGCACCGGCCGGCAGGCCGATGTTCAGCGGGTACTGCGCCTCGCCGGGCAGCGGGTGGTTGTGGCACAGGTGCTGGTAGACCACGCGCAGGTCGGTGCGGAAGTCGTACGAGCGGCTGCCGCCGGCCAGCAGGCCGCTGGTGAGCAGCACGGCATCGTAGGGCCGGGGGCTGACCGCGCCGTGGCCGAACATGTCGGCGCCCATGGCGGCCACGCCGGCCCCCCAGGACTGGCCGTGCAGGATGGTGCGGCGCGGCTGGGTCACCTGGGCCACGAAGATGCGGCGCAGGCGCTCGGTGTCCTCGGCCGCGGCGCGCACGGCCACCCCGCCCTGGCGGAAGGTGCTGCCGGCCCAGGCATAGCCGGCACGGACCATGATGGACCAGCGCTCCAGGTCCTCCACCGCGCGCTCGGCCTTGGGTGCGCCCAGCGTGGGGCCGCCGTGCGAATGCATCACCAGCACCTGGTTCCAGGCGTTGGGCATGGCGATGAGGTAGTAGGCCCCGGCCGAGTCCTGGCCCGACAGGCAGCGCGCAATGGCCTCGATGTCCTTGGGGCAGGCCGTGGCGACGGGCGCTGCCTCCTTGCTGGCCGGCACGGCAGTGCCCACGCCGGCGGCCGGCGGTGTCTTCATCGGCGCGCAGGCCGCCAGCAAGCCGGCCGCCAGGCCCAGCAGGGACAGGCGCAGCGCCATGGGCGCGCGAAGGCTACAAAGGGTGCGAAGGGGGTACATGGGCGGTTCGTCTCCGGCGTGTGTTGTGCGGCTCTCGGGGGAGGCAGGGGCGGGCAAGGGGGCCATCGCGCATCGTAGAAAGCCCCTTGGCCCCCGTCAAATAGCCCGCACAGGGCAGCTCCATACGCTGCGCATATGGAACTGCGCCAGCCAGGGCTTGGCCGCGCGCTCGCTATAGTCCCCCGTTCCCGCGGGAAGCCTTCGCCGCACCGTGCACCGCCGCCACAAAACCTGCCCCTGGTCGCTGCAGGACTGGATTTTGTTAACCATTTAGTGAATTATTCAGGCATGAGCAAAGACACCGAGACCACTTCGAAGGAGCGCCAGCGGGACGCCGACCGTTCCCAGGGCGAGATCCTGGTAGCGGCGCGCGGCGAATTCGCCGAGCACGGCCTGGGCGGTGCCCGCATGGACCGCATCGCCGAGCGCGCCGGCCTGAACAAGCGGCTGATCTACTACTACTTCGAGGACAAGGAAAAGCTCTTCCAGGCCGTGCTCGAGCAGGCCTACCGGCACATCCGAGAGGAGGAGCGCAAGCTCAACCTGGTGGAGCTGGAGCCCGCCACCGCGATCCGCCGGCTGGTGGAGTTCACCTGGGTGTATTACCTGGAGAACCCGCAGTTCCTGACCCTGCTCAACAGCGCCAACCTGCACAGGGCGCGCCACCTGCAGGAGTCGCAGCGCGCGCGCGAGATGAACTCGCCGCTGATCGCCATGCTGGGCGAGGTGCTGGAGCGCGGCCGGCGCGAGGGCAGCTTTCGCGGCGGGGTGGACCCGCTGCAGCTGTATGTCTCGATCGCAGGGCTGTCGTACTTCTACCTGTCGAACAACCACACCCTGTCGGCCATCTTCGGGCGCGACCTGATGACCCCCAAGGCCCGCAACGAGCGGCTGACCCACATGTGCGATGTGATCCTGGGCTATGTGCTGAAGTAAGACACCCCCAGAGGCGCTTCGCGCCTTCACCCCTCTCTCGACTCGCTGCGCGAGCCGGGGGGAGAGGCCCCCAGTGCACGCAAGCGAAGCGCCGCCTGCGCGGCTTGGCGGCCCTTGCACGGGGGCGCTGGTCTGGACCGCGCCAGTTGCACCAGCCTGCGGCGATGCAGAAGCGCTCGCTGCCCACCCTTCCGGGTAAACCCCTAATTCCGGCCTGCGGAACCGCGTTGACGCAGGCGCAGCAATGCCTAAAAATCTGCTCTATTCACCAATCAGTGAATTAAAGAGCAAGTCCAAGCCTGCCAACGGAGACAAATCCATGCCTTTCATCCGCACCACCCGCCGCGCTGCGGCCACCGCCCTGGCGGCGGCCGCGCTCACGTCGCTGTCGTTCAGCGCCCTCGCGCAGGGCGGCTACCCCACCAAGCCCATCCGCGTGATCGTGCCCTTCGCCGCGGGCAGCACCACCGACATCATTGCGCGCGCCATCGCCGACAAGATGGGCCAGAGCATGGGCCAGTCGCTGGTGGTGGACAACCGCGGCGGCGCCAGCGGCACCATCGGCCAGCAGGCGGTGGCCACGGCCGCGCCCGACGGCTACACGGTGATGATCCATTCCTCCTCGCACACGGTGAGCCCGCTGACCTTCGCCAAGCTGCCTTTCGACACCACGGGCGACTTCGCGGGCGTGACGCCGATCTCCTCGCTGCCCAATGCGCTGGTGATCTCGCCCGCCAAGGGCATCAAGACGCTGCAGGACCTGGTGGCTTCGGCCAAGGCCAAGCCCGGCACGGTGAACTTCGCCTCGGCCGGCCAGGGCAGCGCCACGCACCTGAACGCCGAGAAGTTCAAGCTGGCCGCCAAGATCGATGCGACCAACATCCCCTTCAAGGGCTCGGCCGAGGCCGTGACCGAGGTGCTGTCGGGCCGCGTGGACTACTACTTCTCGCCCATCGCGCCCGTCATCGGCCAGATCAAGGACGGCCAGTTGCTGGCGCTGGCCGTGGGCTCGCCCAAGCGCGCCGCCGCCCTGCCCGACGTGCCCACCACGGCCGAGGCCGGCGTGCCGGGCTCGGAGTTCAACTTCTGGATCGGGATGATGGTGCCGGCCAAGACGCCGCGCGACATCGTCAACCGCCTGCACGACGAGGTGGTCAAGGCCCTGGCCACGCCCGAGGTGAAGGAGCGCTTCCTCAAGCTCGGCGCCGATGCCTGGACGCTCAAGCCCGAGCAGTTCGACGCCTACATCAAGGACGAGATCAAGAACAACGCCGCACTCGTCAAGGCGGCCGGTCTCCAGCCCACCCAGTAATTCCCTGCGCGCCGCAACGCACCACCCGCCCCTGCCATGGGGTGGCCAGGCCGCGCCTTTGCCCCATTCTTTTTTGCAACTTTAGAACTGAAACGGACCGACACCATGGCCACCCAACGACTCGGACTCATCATGCACGGCGTCACCGGCCGCATGGGCATGAACCAGCATCTGATCCGCTCCATCTGCGCCATCCGCGCGCAGGGCGGCGTGGTGCTTTCCAACGGCAACCGCGTGATGCCCGACCCCATCCTGATCGGCCGCAACGCCGAGAAGATGGAGGCGCTGGCCAAGGCGCATGGCATCGCGCGCTGGGGCACGGACCTCGACGCCGCGCTCGCCAACCCCGAGGACACCGTGTTCTTCGACGCCGGCACCACACAGATGCGCCCCACCCTGCTCGCCAAGGCGATCCGCGCGGGCAAGCATGTGTACTGCGAAAAGCCCATCGCCACCAACCTCAACGAGGCGGTGGAGATCGCGCGCCTGGCCTCGGGCTCGGGCCTCAAGCACGGTGCGGTGCAGGACAAACTGTTCCTGCCCGGCCTGCGCAAGCTCGACATGCTGCGCCGCGCGGGCTTCTTCGGCCGCATGCTCAGCGTGCGCCTGGAGTTCGGCTACTGGGTCTTCGAGGGCGACCTGCAGCCCATCCAGCGCCCGAGCTGGAACTACCGCAGCGAAGACGGCGGCGGCATGATTCTGGACATGATGTGCCACTGGCGCTACGTGCTAGACAACCTGTTCGGCGAGGTCAAATCGGTCTCGTGCATCGGCGCCACCCACATCCCCCAGCGCTGGGACGAGGCCGGCCAACCGTACAAGGCCACGGCCGACGATGCCGCCTATGCCACCTGCGAACTCACCGGCCACAACGGCGAGCCGGTCATCGCGCAGCTCAACATGAGCTGGGCCACGCGCGTGCGCCGCGACGACCTGGTCACCTTCCACGTGGACGGCACCGACGGCTCGGCCGTGGCCGGCCTGTCGAGCTGCCGTGCGCAAAGCCGCGTGGCCACGCCGCGCCCGGTGTGGAACCCCGATGAGAAGCAAAGCATGAACTTCTTCGACCAGTGGCAGGAGATCCCCGACTCGCAGGTCTACGACAACGGCTTCAAGATCCAGTGGGAGCACTTCATCCGCCACGTGGTGGAAGACGCCCCCTACCAATGGACCCTGCCCGAGGGCGCCAAGGGCGTGCAGCTGGTGGAAGCCGCCCTGGAAAGCTGGAAGGAACGCCGCTGGGTGGACGTAACTCCGCTGCAAGCCTGACCGCCTGATCCATTTCACTCCATTCTCCGAGTCCACCATGGCCCTTCGCCTCCCACTGCCCACGGCCGATGGCCGCATCTCCCCCTACACCCTGCAAGGCCGCACGCCGGTCGTGCCGCAGCAGGGTGCGGTGTTCAACCGCATCGCCTACTCGGCCGCCCACGTGGTGGCCGACCCGCTGGCGGCCATCGACCCGTGGCTGCAATGCGCGGTGGACTGGGATGCGACCATCGCCTACCGCCAGCGCCTGTGGTCGCTGGGCCTGGGTGTGGCCGAAGCCATGGACACCGCGCAGCGCGGCATGGGGCTGGACTGGCCGACCTCGCTGGAGCTGATCCGCCGCTCGCTCGACGCGGCGCGCGACTTCGGCCCGGGCGCGCTCGTGGCCTCGGGCTGCGGCACGGACCACCTGGTGCTGGACGAGGTGAAGTCGGTCGACGACGTCATCCGTGGCTATGAAGAGCAGATGGAGGCCATCGAGAAGCTCGGCGGCAAGCTCATCGTGATGGCCAGCCGCGCACTGGCCCGGGTGGCCAAGAGCCCCGCCGACTACGAGCGCGTGTACGACCGCATCCTGTCGCAAGCGCGCCAGCCCGTGGTGCTGCACTGGCTGGGCGACATGTTCGACCCGGCGCTGGCGGGCTACTGGGGTTCGCGCGACGTGGAGGCGGCCATGGACACGGCCCTGGCCGTGATCGCCGCGCACCCGGACAAGGTCGACGGCATCAAGATCTCGCTGCTCGACAAGGACAAGGAGGTCGCCATGCGCCGGCGCCTGCCCGCCACGGGCGGCACCGAGGGCCAGGGCGTGCGCATGTACACGGGCGACGACTTCAATTACGCCGAGCTTATCGCGGGCGACGGCGCCGGCGTCACGCCGCGCCAGGGCCAGAGCGATGCGCTGCTGGGCATCTTCGACGCCATTGCACCGGCCGCGAGTGCCGCACTGGCGGCCCTGGCCACGGGCGATACGGCGCGCTTCCACGCCATCCTGGGGCCCACGGTGCCGCTGTCGCGCCACATCTTTTCAACGCCCACGCGCTTTTACAAGACGGGCGTGGTCTTCATGGCCTGGCTCAACGGGCACCAAAGCCACTTCACCATGGTGGGCGGGCAGCAGAGCACGCGCTCGCTGGTGCACTTCGCCGAGCTCTTGCGCCTGGCCGACCAGGCCGACCTGCTGGAGCAGCCCGAACTGGCCGTGCAGCGCATGGGCCACCTGCTGGCACTGCACGGCGTGAGCGCCTGACCGCCATGCGTGATTTCTCGCAAGACCACCGCTGGCTGTCGATCAACACCGCCACCGTGCGCAAGCAGCAGGGGGCCGAGGTGCCCTTGGCGCGCATCATCGACCAGTGCGCCGAGCGCGGCATCCGCGCCATCAGCCCCTGGCGCGACCAGGTGGCCGCAGCCGGCCTGGACGCCACCGCGCGCCAGCTGCGCGCCCACGGCATCGCGCTGTCGGGCTACTGCCGCGGCGGCTTTTTCCCGGCGGCCGATGCGGCCGGGCTGCGCGCCGCGCTCGACGACAACCACCGCGCCATCGACGAGGCCAAGACGCTCGACGCCACCTGCCTGGTGCTGGTGGTGGGCGCCCTGCCCGGCGCGCTGGAGGGCACGCCGCACTACACCGACCTTGCCCGCGCGCGCGGCGAAGTCTTCGACGGCATCGCCGCGTCGCTGGAGTACGCGCGCCAGGTGGGCATGCCGCTGGCCATCGAGCCGCTGCACCCCATGCAGGCGGCCGACCGCGCCTGCATCAACACGCTGGAGCAGGCGCTGGACATCTGCGACGCGCTCGATGCGCGCAAGACCGGTGCGCTCGGCGTGGCGCTGGATGTGTACCACGTGTGGTGGGACCCCAAGCTGGAACAACAGATCGCCCGTGCCGGCAAGGAGCGCCTGCTGGCCTACCATGTGTGCGACTGGCGCCTGCCCACGCGCGACCTGCTCAGCGACCGCGGCATGATGGGCGACGGCGTGATCGAACTGAAGAAGATCCGCCAGTGGGTGGAAGCCGCGGGCTTTGGCGGCTATGCCGAGGTGGAGATCTTCTCGGCGCTGGACTGGTGGCAGCGCACCGGCGAGGAGACGCTCGATACCTGCATCGCACGGCATTGCGCCGTGGTCTGATGTGCCGGGCGCTGCCCGGCACGTTCTGCGTCAATCAGGCGGGGACTGGCGCCACCGTGCGCCGCACGCGGCGCACATTGAAGGCACTGGCGATGAGCACGCCCTGCACCACGGCCAGGCCCAGCAGCACGGCCGTGAAGCGGCCCTGGTCGAGCAGTACGCCGAACAGCAGCGGCGACAGCGCCTGGCCGATGTCCAGGCCCGAGTACACGATGCCGTAGACGCGGCCCGTGGAGCCCTCGGGCGTGGAGCGCTTGACCAGCAGGTCGCGCGAGGGGCCGGCGATGCCGGCGCAGAACCCCATCACGCCGAACATCACGGGCACCAGGGCGCCGGGCGGGTGCGCCAGGGCCAGGGCCACCGCCACGCACGCCGCCAGGCCGAAGCCCACGCCCACGATGCGCTCGCAGCGGCTCGGGTCGGCCGCAAGAAAGCCACCCAGCACCATGCCGCCTGCGCTGGCCACCATGTAGACCGTGAGGCACATGGCCGCCAGCGCCACGGGCACCGCATGCAGCTGGCGTGCCGCCTCTGGGGCGAAGGCCTGCACCACGTTGAGCGACACGGCATAAAAGAAGAAGAACGCGAAACACATCCACACGGCGGGGATGCGCAAGAAGGCGAAGTTGCCCTGCTGCCCGGCCGCGCCGCCCTTGGCGGCGGCCACCGCGGGTACCGGTGGCAGGTCCAGCACGCGGCGGTTGAACAGCAGCAGCAAAAGCACGGCGAAGGCCAGCACGCCGGCGCAGACCAGGGCCACGCGCCACGAGAAGGCGATCGCCAGCGGCACCAGCATGGCGGGCGCCAGCGCCCAGCCCAGGCTGCCGGTGATGCCGTGCACGCTGTAGGCATGGCCCAGGCGCGGCGCGCTCACTCGCCGGTTGAGCAGGGTGTAGTCCACGGGGTGGAACACGCCGTTGCCGATGCCCGCAAGCACCGAGAACGCCGCCAGCATGCCGTAGCTGGTGCTGGCCGCAAAGCCGAACGCCGCCAGGCCCAGCAGCGCCAGGCCGCCGAACAGGATGGGGCGCGGCCCGAAGCGGTCAACCACGAAGCCCGAGCCCGCCTGCACGGCGCACGAGACCACGAAGAAGATGGTCATGAGGAAGCCCAACTCGGTGTACCCGACCTGGAAGGCATCCTTGAGCCACGGGAACAGCGGCGCCAGCAGCAGCTGGCTGTAGTGGCTGATGAGGTGGGCGATGCCCACGAGGCCGATCACCCCGGCGTCGGCGCGCAGGGGCACGGCAGCGGCGGGGCTGGCGGCGGGGTTTGCAGAGGTCATGGCGGCATCGTAGTATTGCGCCTGGATTTCTGGAATGCGACGGAAAGACAGCTTTCAGCGAATTTGCGCCAACAGCGTACCCACACGGCACCCCCATCCCATGGCACGCACCAGCCAGGTCGCCCCGCTCGGGGACATGGACCCCTTTGCCCCCAACCCCGCACACCCGGTGCGGGTGCGCGCGCGCAACATGCCGGCCGACACGCACTTCGAGCCGCACCGCCATGCCTGGGGGCAGCTGGCCTACTGCGCCAGCGGCGTGATCCAGGTCAGCGTGGTGGCCCCGGTCGCGCCCACGGCCTACATCGTGCCGCCCTCGCGCGCGGTGTGGATCGCGCCCGGCGCGCTGCATGCCATCGCCGTGCTGGAGGCGGCGGCCTTTCGCACGCTCTACATCGACCCCAGCGTGGTGCCCGCAGACGGCGCCGTCTGCCGCGTGATGGCCGTGACGCCACTGCTGCGCGAGCTGGTGTCCGCGCTGGACCCCGTCGGCGGCACGCCACCCGGCCCCGCGCGCGAAGCGGCCCTGACCGCGCTGGTGCTCGACGAGATCGGCCAGGCCGAACGCCTGGCCCTGGGCGTGCCGCTGCCCGGTACGGACAGCGACAAGCGCCTGCGCGCCCTGTGCCAGGCCGTGCTGGACGCGCCCGGCCGCCATGCCACGCTGCAGGACTGGGCCACCGACAGCGGCGCCAGCGAACGCACCCTGGCCCGGCTGTTCCACGCACAGTTCGGCATGGGCTTTGCGCAATGGCGCAGGCAGGCGGTGCTGGCCCATGCCCTGCCCCGCCTGGCACGCGGTGAATCGGTAGGCCAGGTGGCCACCGCCAGCGGCTACGCGAGCGAAAGCGCGTTCTCGGCCATGTTCAAGGCGGCCATGGGGCAGCCGCCGAGCTGGTTCAGCGGCAGGAACGATGCCCATGGGCCGCCTTCCGCGTGACCGCCAGTGCGCTTTCGGCAACCGCCTGGACGACAAGGGGTTTCCTGCCCGCCCGATGCGGCGATACTGGGAAGCCGCAACACAAGGTTTCAGGGGAGAGGGAAAGCATGATTCGACAGTGGTTCCTTGGCACGGCCGCCTGCCTGGCCCTGGCTGCCCCGGCGTGGGCCATCAACAAGTGCACGGGTGCGGACGGCAAGGTGTCCTTCCAGGACGCGCCTTGCGCGGGCAGCGGCAAGGGCGAGAAGGTCGAGGTGCGGCTGTCGAGCAGCGGCATCGGTACCGCGGCGCCTGCCGCGGCCGCGCCGGCTGCCGCCACACCGGCCTCGGGTGCATCGGCCGCGGCGCCCGCAGCGGGTGCCGCATCCACCCCTGCCGCACCGGCTGCCGCCACGCCACCAGCCGCCCGCAAGGAAGGCGCCTTTGGCGAGACCTGGCGCCGCAAGACCGACCTGGAGCAGCGCCTGGTCCGCGAAGCGCGCGGCGCGCTGCAGGCCCACCAGCAGCGCTGCGCGGCCGATCAGCGCGACCGGGCCGCCCGCCGCACCCAGGCCCGCACCGGCACCGCCGTGGCGACGTCCGAGCAGGCCATCGCGTCCGAAATGCAGGCCGCAGCCGCGGCCTGCGAACTGCGTTCGCGCGAGCTGCAGGCCAACGTGGACGCCCTGGAGAAAGAGCTCCGGGAGCTGAGCAAGAAGTAAGTTCGGCGCACTGGCCAGCGCCACGGCCTGTCTATCGCTGGGCAGCCTGTCCCCCGGGCCAGAAGGCCGCCCGGATGTCCGGCGCACAGTACGGCACGGCGATCACCGCGCCCCACAGGGCACTCCCCAGCGCCAAGAATCCATTCGCCAGGCCCGACAGCACCGTGGGCCCACCGAACACCAGCAGGACACACATCGCCAGGCCCGACCACAGCGCGAAGCCGGGCGCCCAGGGGCGAAACCGCAGCAGGCCATAGATGCTGGCCAGCGTGGCGACCACGGCCGTCACCATCCCCGACACCAGCGCCAGCGTGATGGCCGGCTCCTGGTCTTCCTCCAGGTAGCTCTGGAAAGCATCTCTCAGGCCCCGCGGCACCAGTTCAGGCAGCAGGAACCGCTCGGCAACCTCGGCCAGTACGGGAAGCACCACGGAAGCGACGACCAGCCAGCGGTAGTTTGTCTTGTTCAAAAAATCCCTTTGTGTTCACCCCGGCGCGCCCACCTGCTGCACCAGCGCCATGGCAAAGCGCCCGTGGCCCACGGACCAGTCCGAATAGTCGTTCTCGTGCATGAAGATGAACACGTCGGCCGGGGCCACGTGCGCCATGGCCTGCAGCTTGTGCGCGATCGCAGCATACAGCGCGCGCTTCATCGCATCGCTGCGCCCGCGGCGCAGGGTGATCTCGACGACGACCACGGCGTCCGACCGCGCCACGCCGTTGAAGCTGCGGCTGAAGGCGAACTGCCCTGGCGCATAGCCGGTGACCATGTTGAACAGCTCGTCCTCGGGCATGCCAATGCCCTCGACCAAGGCCTGGTGGATGGCCTGCACGACGGCTTCGCGCGTTGCGGCAGGGGTGGCTTCGGGCACATGGGTGTGGATGAAGGGCATGCTGGTATGTTCCTGACAATCAAAGATGAACCCGGCGCGCGATGGCGTCCCGCGCCGGAAGAGCCCCAATTTTTGCGGCCGATGCCTTCGCGGAAAAGCGATTTAAGCTCCGGACCTATGTGCATTTGGATCACATAGCCATGAAACACCGCCTGCCCCCGCTCGCTGCCCTGCGCGCCTTCGAAGCCGCTGCCCGCCTGGGCCGCATGACGGCTGCGGCCGACGAGCTCTCGGTATCGCCCGGCGCCATCAGCCGCCAGGTGCGCCAGCTCGAAGACCACCTGGGCCTGCCGCTGTTCGACGGCAGCAAGGCACGCCCCACCCTGACGGCGGCGGCGCGCACGCTGCAGCCGGTGCTGACCACGGCCTTCCAGCAGATCGAGGACACGGTGCGCGCTTTGGGCGATGCCCACCACGGCCCCCTGGACGTGGCCTGCTTCAGCACCTTCACGGTCAAGTGGCTGATCCCGCGGCTGTTCGACTTCCATGCGCAGCACCCGGGCATCGAGGTGCGCCTGCGCACCACCGACACGGGCACCGACGCCGCGCGCGAAGGCTGCGACCTGCTGATCACCGCCGAGGACGCCGCCACGCCCCGCGATGGCGCCACCACCCTGCCCCTGTTCGCCGAGCGCCTGGGGCCGGTGCTGGCCCCCGCGCTGGCCGCACGCAGCGCCAGCATGCTGCGCACGCCTGCCGACCTGGCCGGCCAGCCCCTGCTGCACACGCGCACGCGGCGCAACGCCTGGGCCATGTGGGCCGCATCGGCGGGCATGGCGCTGCCCGCCGCGGCCACCGCCACGGGCCCGGTCTACGAGCACTACTACTTCACGCTGGAGGCCGCGGTGCGCGGCCTGGGCATCGCCGTGGCCCCCTGGCACCTGGTGATGGACGACGTGCAGGCCGGCCGGCTGCTGGCGCCGCTGGGCTTCGCCGCGTCGGGCTACGACTACCTGGCGCTGCGGCGCACGGGGGCAGCGCACCCGCGCCTCGATGTGTTCTGCGCCTGGCTGGTGGCACAGGCGCGCGCGATGGCCCCGCCCCTCACCATGCAGGCCTGAGGGCGACGCTGGGGGCCCAGGCCTCAGTCATCCCAGCGGAACAGCATGTGGGCGCGTGGCCTGGTGGCCTCGATCAGGCGCGCGTTGGGCTCATCGGTGCGGCTCACCCACGCCAGCGCATCCTCGCGGCTGCGGCCGTACTCTTCGTGGCGCCGGGTCAGGCGGCGGGTGCGCAGGCCGTCGTCTACATCGACGTACCAGACTTCGTCCAGCAGCCCGGCAACGCCTGCCCAATGGCCGCTGTCGAGCAGCAGGTAGTTGCCTTCGGTGATGACGAGCCGGGTCTGGGGCTCCACGGCGATGGCGCCTGCGACCGGCTCTTCGATCTCGCGCCGGAACTCCGGGGCATAGACGGTTTCGCCGGGCCGTTGCGCCCGCAGGCGCCGCAGCATGGCGGCATAGCCTGCGCTGTCGAAGGTGTCGGGAGCGCCCTTGCGATCCGCGCGGCCCAGCCGCTCAAGTTCCACATGGGCCAGGTGGTAGCCATCCATGGGAACCACCTGCGAGACATCGGCGAAAGCCTGCTGCAAGGTCAGGGCCAGCAGGGACTTGCCGGCGCCTGGGGGCCCGACCAGCCCGAGCAGCTTGCGTTGGCCGTCCTGGAGGAGCTGATGCACACGCGCCAGGTGGCAAGGCGGGACAGAAGGAAGGGGGGACGTCGTCATGCGTTCATGGACTCTTCAAGCCCGCCATTCGGCCGGGATCTTTTCCGCAGGCAAGGCACCGGTCATGACCGAGACCGTGTCGCTCATGGTCACCGCCTTCGGGTCGAGCACGGCACCGCGCCTGCCCAGGCGCGCGACGTGGATGCGGTCGGCGATCTCGAAAACATGGGGCATGTTGTGCGAGATCAGCACCACGGCCAGGCCCCTGTCGCGCACGCGGCGGATCAGCTCCAGCACCATGTTGCCTTCCTTGACGCCCAGCGCCGCCGTCGGCTCGTCGAGGATCACCACATGCTCGGCAAATGCCGCTGCGCGCGCCACGGCCACGCATTGCCGCTGCCCGCCAGACAGGGTTTCGACCGCCTGCGTCATCGAGCGGATGCCGACCTTCAGGTCGTTCATGCGCGCAATGCTTTCTTCGAGCATCCGCTTCTTGTCGAGCATGCGCAGCACATTGCCCAGGAAGCCCGCGCGGCGAAGTTCGCGGCCCAGGAACAGGTTCTCGGCAATCGTCATCGCGGGAGCAACGGCCAGGTCCTGGTACACGGTTTCGATGCCTTCGCGGCGCGCATCGACCGGGCCCTTGAACTGCACCGGCTTGCCGTCGAGCTCGATCACGCCGGCATCGGGGATGGTCGCGCCCGACAGGCACTTGATCAAAGAGGATTTGCCAGCACCGTTGTCGCCGATCAGGGCGAGGATTTCGCCGGCGCGCAGCTCGAAGTCGGCGCCATCGAGTGCCGTGACCTGGCCGTAGCGCTTGACCAGGCCCGTGGCCCGCATGACAACGACGGGGGATTGCGCAGCCATCAGCGGCCTCCTTTGCGCGACAGTTGATCGACCGTGACCGCCAGGATCACGAGGATGCCGGTGATCAGCATCTGGTACACCGACGACACGCCCATCAGCGTCAGGCCGTTGCGCAGCACCCCCACCACCACCGCCCCGATCAGCGAACCAAGCACCACGCCGCGGCCGCCGAACAGGCTGGTGCCGCCCAGCACGACGGCGGTGATCGCATCCAGCGCCTCGGTCTGCCCGGCGTTCGGATCGCCCACGCCGGTGCGGGCCACGGCCAACAGCGAAGCGATGCCATAGAACACCCCGGACAGGGCATACACGCCCAGGATGATGCGCTCGGGCGGAATGCCGACCAGCCGCGTCGCCTCCGGGTTGTTGCCCACCGCGTAGACATGCCGGCCCGAGGCCGTCTCGCGCAGCCAGAACCATACGCCCAGGTACAGCAGCACCATCAACACCGTGCCGTACGCAATGTTGGTGCCGCCGATGGCGAAGGTACTGCCCAGCCAGGTCATGGCCCCAGGCACCTCGGTGACCGTCTGCGCCCCCGAATACAGCTGCGTGATCGCAAAGGCGATGTTGAAGACGCCCAGTGTGACGATGAACGGCGGCAGCTTCAGGCGCGTGACCAGCAAGCCGTTGAGCAGGGCGAACAGGGTCGTCACGGCGATGCCGGCCAGCACGGCCAGAAACGGTGGTAGCCCGAAATCGGCGGCCACCTTGGTCATCACGATGCTGCCCAGCGCCATGATCATGCCGCACGACAGGTCGATGCCGGCGGTCAGGATGATCAGGGTCTGGCCTATGGCAATGACGCCGACGACCATGACCTGCTGCAGGATCAGCGAAAAGTTGTCGGCACTGAGGAAGCGGTCGGTGGTGGCGCCGAAGATGCTGCAGGCAATCAGCAACGCGATGAAGGGCCCGAGCTGGCCGAGGGGGGGCAGTTTGTCTTTCAACGGGATGGTCCTCCGGAGAGAGGGCTGAAGGCAGACACACGGCAGCCCTCAACCCGAACGCGGCAGCAGCGACCACCGGCGCGGCCGTGCCACAGCATGCCAGGCACTGCCGCGGGACCCGGCCCCACGCAGCCGCCTGGTGCGCGGATGGTTACTTCTTGCCCCAGCACAGGTCGGTGCCGGTCTTCACGTCCTTGCTGTCGACGCCTGCGATGGCCTTGCCAGCAATCAGGGTCACGCCGGTGTCGGTGTAGCCGCTGACCTTCTTGCCGCTCTTGGCGTACTCGATGCCGGCCTCCACCCCCATGGCCGCCATTTTCAGCGGGTACTGCTGCGAGGTGGCGGCGATCTTGCCGGCCGCCACATCCCTGATGCCGTCGCAGCCACCATCCACGGAGACGATCATCACGCCCTTTTCCTTGCCGGCCTTCTGCAGCGCATTGAACGCGCCGGCGGCTGCCGGCTCGTTGATGGTGTAGACCAGGTTGATGTCGGGGTTCTTCTGCAGGCAGTTCTCCATCGCTGTCTGGGCCTTGCTGCGGTCACCAAAGCTGTCGGCCATGCACACCACCTCTGCAGGCCTGGCCAACTCGTTGTTCTTCGCGTCGTAGCTGGCCAGGCCGAAGCCCTGCAGGAAGCCGTTGTGCCGCTGCGCACCCACCGGATGGCCAGGCAAGAGATCGAGCGTTGCGATCTTCACCGGCTTGCCCTGCGCACTGGCGGCCAGGGCGGCCTTGGCGTACTGGCCAATCAACACGCCGGCCTTGTAGTTGTCGGTGGCGAAGAGTGCGTCGGTGCCATCGGCAGGATCGGTCGGGCTGTCCAGCGCGATCACCATCACCCCCTTGTCGCGCGCCTTCTTGATCGCGGGAAGGATGGCCTTGGAGTCGTTGGGCGTGATCAATATGGTCTTGGCACCCGCGCCGATCATGTTCTCCATCGCGGTGATCTGGCCGGCATTGTCGCCATCGGCCTTGCCGGCGCCGCTCAGCAGCTTGGCCCCCTTGGCCTTGGCGACCTCGGCGGCACCCTCCTTCATCTTCACGAAGAAGGGGTTGGTCTCGGTCTTGGTGATCAGCCCGATGACCGGCGTATCGGCCATCGCCGTACCGCAGGCGGCCAGCAGGGTTGCGATCAGGGTGGCGTGCTTCAAGTTCATCGGATGTCTCCAGGGTGTGTTCGGGTCCAGACGCAGCGATGTGCAAGCCCTTGCCTGGACACATGCCGTGTGCGATTATCGTAACGCGCAAGCGCTTGCGCAAGCGCTTGCTAATTAGGGAAATCCATAGCATCGGGGGGCCTCCGGTGACCAGGACACCGGGCACTTCCGTGCATAAATTCCCGGGATGGGTGCGATACGATGAAGAATCCCCATGCCTGTCCACCACCCGTGCGTCCCACGGCACGGGGTGGCAATACGGGCCATGGAAGTTGGAGCTCAACGGAGAAATGATGATTACGATGGAAACTGTCGCGGCGGCTGCAGGGGTATCGACTTCAACGGTCTCGCACGTCATCAACAAGACGCGCAAGGTCCACCCCGATACCGAGCGGGCCGTGCTGGACGCCATCGACCGGGTCGGCTACTCGCCCAATCACCTGGCGCGTGCCCTGGCAGGTGCGCCGACCAGGACGGTCGGTGTCGCCATTTCGGTGCTGTCGAACCACTACTTCGCCGCCGTGGTGCGTGCCATCGAAGCAGAGTGCGCAAAGCGGGGCCTGATGATGCTGCTGGCCGACACCCACGAGAATGCGGACTACGAGTTGAAGGTGGTGCAGGCCTTGCATGAGAGGCGTGTCGACGGCATCGTGATTGCGCCCTCCGCCGAGCCGCAGCACCGTGCGCTGGACTACCTGCGCGACAAGGGTGTGCCCACGGTCCTGGTGGACCGGTTTGTGGGGACCACGTTCGACCAGATCGGCGTGGAGAGCCGCGATGCAGCCCAGACCCTGGTGGAGCACCTCATCGGATTGGGCCACCGGCGCATTGCATTGGTGTCGGGGGCAGAGGGGCTGTCCACGACGACGGAACGGCTCGAAGGTTACTGCCGCGCCCTGGCGGCGGCAGGTATCGACTTTGACCCGGCCCTGGTCCAGAGCGGCGAGTCGCGGTCCGAGCCGGCCTGCGCAGCGGTCCACCACCTGCTGTCACTGGACGAACGCCCCACTGCCCTGATGACCGGCAACAACCTGATGACGATTGGCGCCATGCAGGCCTTGCGCTCAGCGGGGCTGCGCGTTCCCGACGACATCTCGCTGGTTGGCTTTGACGATTTCGACTGGGCCGACGTCTTTTCTCCGCGCCTGACGGTCATGGCGCAGCCGGTGGAGGAGCTCGGCACCCGGGCTGTCCGCCTGTTGGCCCGGCGCATTGCGGACCCCGGCGCGCGCCGCCAGACCGTGCGGCTCGCGCCCACGCTGCGACTGCGCGATTCCGCAGGGGTGCCCGGATCCAGGTGAGTCCGGCGAAGCTCCGCTGGAACTTGGCAGGTCCTGGCCCGGCGGGTTGGCATTCAGCTGACCAGCCTTCCGACCGATGCACCCGCGCGGCAGGTCTGCGGCGCCAGGCAATCGACCTGGAACACCAGTTCACCCATCGCGGGCTGCATGCCCTGCTCGGCGGCGCGGCGCTCCACCTCGCTGCGCAGCTGGGCGCCCGGCAGGGCCACCGAGCGCGCACAGCCCCGGCAGGCCATGCGCACCTCCACCGGCTGCTGCGCCACCGGGCCCAGGCGGTAGGTGGTGCGCAGGCTGTGGTCACTGCGGCCCTGCAGCAGCACGCCCAGGAACTCCAGTTGGTGGATGGCGCGGTACACCGTGCTCACGCTCACGCGCGTGCCGCGCAGCAGCATCTGGCGGAACACGTCGTCGGCGGCCACGCCGCAGGCCCCGGCGGCCTGGATGACCTGCAGGATGCCGATGCGCGCCGTGGTCGGCCGCAGGCCCGCATCGCGCAGGCGCTGCAGCAGGGTCGGGCAGTCGCTCACGGGCGTCCCATGCCCACGCCCGTGGGCTGCCAGCCCCCGCCCAGCGCCTTGTACAGCGCCACGCTGGCCATGAGCCGCGCCTGGCGCAGCAGGGCCGCGTTGTCCTGCGCGGCATACAGCGTGCGCTGCGCGTCGAGCAGGGTGAGCAGGGTGTCGGCCCCCGCACGGTAGCGCACCTGCGCCAGCGCGTGGGCCTGCTGTGCCTGCTCCAGCACCTGGGCCTGCGCGGTGGTCTGCGCATCGGTGCCGGCCACGGCCTGCAGGGCCACCTCGGCATCGCCCACGGCGGCGACGATGGCCGCCCGATACTGGGCCAGCAGCTCGTCGCGCCGCGCCTCCTGGATGTCGGCACCCGCGGCCAGCCGCCCGCCGTCGAAGATCGGGGCGGTGAGCCCCGCTGCCAGGCTGTACAGCGGGTGGTCGAAGGTGCGGCCCAGGCGGTCGGCGCCCACGCCCAGGCCGGCGCCCAGCGTGATGCGCGGCAGCAGCGCGGCGCGGGCGGCCCGCAGGTCGGCATGGGCAGCGGCCAGCTGCGCCTCGGCGCGCGCCACGTCGGGGCGGCGCACCAGCAGCTCGGCCGGCAGGCCGGCGCCGATGGGCGGGGGTTGCAGCCCGGCCAGCGTGTCGGCCTGCACCGGCGGCGGCGTGGCCTGCCCCAACAGCACGGCCAGGGCCGTGTGCTGGCCCTGCACCTGCTGGCGCAGCGCCTCGATGGCCTGGCGCTGGGTGGCCACCAGGCCGCGCTGCTGGGCCCGCTCCAGCGGCGTGGCAGCGCCCGCGCGGGCGCGCGCATCGACGAGCGCCAGCACGCGCTCCGCACCCTGCAGGTTCAGGCCGGCAATCGCCAGGCGCTCGCGCCCGCCCACCAGGCGCAGCCAGGCATCGGCCACGGCGGCCGTGAGCGTGAGGCCCACGGTGCCCTGGTCGAAAGCGCTGGCCTGCAGGAGCGCCAGCGCGGCATCGTGGCCCGCGCGCTGGCGGCCCCAGAAGTCGATCTCGTAGCTGGCGGCAAAGCCGGCCGCATAGCGGTTGGCCGCCGTGCCATCGGTGCTGCTGCCGCCCGAGAAGCGGGCCTGGCGGCCCGCGTCCACGCTGGCGCTCACGGCAGGCAGCAGTGCGGCGCCGGCCTGGCGGGCTGCCGCCTCGGCCTGGCGCAGGCGCGCGGCGGCGGCAGCGGCGTCCAGGCTCTGGGCCTGGGCGGCCTGCACCAGCCCATCGAGCTCTGCGCTGCCCAGGCTGCGCCACCAGTCGGGCGAGATGGTGCCTGCGGCGCCGCCGGCAGCGCCAGGGGTGCCCCACTGCGCGGGCAGTGCGGGGGCGGTTGCCGCCTGCGGGGGCGGGGTCGTGGCGCAGGCACACAGCAGCGCGGCGGCCAGCAGGGTCAGGGAAAGGCGCATGGCGTGTGGGAGAGAAGGGGTCGATGTCATTCCGAAGCCAGGGCCACCACGGGGTCGAGCCCCGATGCGCGGCGCGCCGGCATGTAGCCGAAGACCAGGCCCGTGGCCACCGAGCAGGCGAAGGCGCCGCCCATGGCCGTGAGCGAGAAGATGACCGGCACGCCCGAGGCGATGAGCACCGCCCCCACGGCCAGGCCGATGGACAGGCCCGCCAGCCCGCCCACCAGCGTGACCAGCACCGCCTCGGTCAGGAACTGGCGCAGGATGTCGCGCTGGCGTGCGCCGGTGGCGATGCGGATGCCGATCTCGCGCGTGCGCTCGCGCACCGTCATCAGCATCACGTTCATCACGCCGATGCCGCCCACCACCAGCGACACGGCCGCGATCAGGCCGAGCATCATGGTCATGGCGTTGCGCGTCTGCGCCTCGGCCTGCAGCTTGGCGGCGGCATTGCCGATGCGGAAGTCCTCGCGCCCATGGCGTGCCAGCAGCAGGGCGTGCATGGCCTTCTCGGCCGCGGTCACCTGCTCCACCGACGCGGCCGAGATCACCGTGTAGTCGGGCTGGGTCTGCACGCGGTACACGCGCGCCCGGCCCGCCTGGTAGGGGATGAAGACCATGTCGTCGTAGTTCTGCGCACCCGAGTCGGCGCCGCGCTCGGCCATCACGCCGATCACCTCGAACGGTGCGTTGCCGATCAGCAGGACACGGCCCAGCGGGTTCGGCGTGTCCGGGAAGAACTGCTGGTGCGCCTTGTGGCCCAGCACCACCAGCGCGGCCAGGTCGCGGTCCTCGGCCTCGGTGTAGTAGCGGCCCTGGGCCACCTTCCAGTGGTGCACGGCGGGCATGTCCTCGCTGGCGGCGAAGACATAGACCTGGCGCTCCACGTTGCCCTGGCGCACGGGCGTCGGGTCGCCGATCACCGGCATCACGTAGCCGATCTCGGGCAGCGCGGCAATCGCCTCCAGGTCGCCTTCGGTGATCTCGCCCGGTGGCCCGCCGCTGCCCACGTAGGCGCCGCCCAGGTACATGATGGTCGTGCCCATGGACCCCATCTGGTCGACCACGCGCTGCTTGGCGCCCTCGCCGACACCCATCATCACGATGACCGAGGCCACGCCGATGACGATGCCCAGCAGGGTGAGCCCGGTGCGCGCCCGGTTCATGCGCATGCCGCGCCAGGCGCTGCGCGCGGCTTCGGCCAGCTCGGCCCACAGGGCGCGCCGCGCGCCACTCCCCTCCCCTGCGGCATGCACCGATGGCACGGCCGCCAACTGCGCCTGCCGCTCCTGCCGCTCCAGCCCAGTGGCCTCCTGGCGCCCGCTGTCGGCCACGATCTGGCCGTCGCGGATCTCGATCACGCGGCGCGCCTGGGCGGCCACCTCGCGGTCATGGGTGATGAGCACGATGGTGTGGCCCGCGTCGGCCAGTTCGTGCAGCAGCGCCATGACCTCGGTGCCGCTGGTGGTGTCGAGCGCACCGGTGGGCTCGTCGGCGAGGATGATGCGCCCGCCGTTCATCAGCGCGCGCGCGATCGACACGCGCTGCTGCTGCCCGCCCGAGAGCTGGCTGGGCCGGTTCTCCAGCTTGTCGGCCAGGCCCAGGCGCGTGAGCAGCGCGGACGCACGCGCGGCCCGGTCCTGGCGCGACAGGCCGGCGTAGATGGCCGGCACCTCGACGTTCTCGCGCGCCGATTCGGCGGCGATCAGGTGGTAGCCCTGGAACACGAAGCCGAAGGCCTCGCGCCGCAGCCAGGCGAGCTGGTCGGCGCCGAAGCCGGCCACGTCCTCGCCGTTGAAGCGGTAGCGCCCGCTCGTGGGCCGGTCCAGGCAGCCGAGCAGGTTCATGAGGGTGGACTTGCCCGAGCCCGAGGCCCCGACGATGGCCACGAACTCGCCCGCGTGGATGGACAGCGACACGCCGCGCAGCACCTCCACCTCGGGCTGGTCGCCGCCGCCGTAGCGCCGGCGCACGTCGGTGAGTTCGATCAACGGTGGGTGGGAGGCACCCACACTCACAGCTTGAACCTCCTGGTGCCGGCCTGCGCCGCCCGCTCACCGGTGATCAGTTGCTCGCCCACCGCCAGGCCGCTGCGCACCTCGACGCGGTGGCGGCTCTTCACGGCCACCTCCACGGTGCGCGACTGCACGCTGCCATCGGCCAGCAGCACCCGCGCCTGGTGCTGGCGTAGCCCCGGCGCGGCCTCGGCGGCGTCCCTGGCCGCCGCACCGGGCGCGTCCTTCAGGGCCGAGATCGGCACGGTGATCACGCCACGGGCCTGGGCGGTGACGAAGCTGGCCTGCGCCGTCATCTGCGGCATGAGCTCGCCGTCGGCGTTGTCCACGTCGAACAGCACGGTGTACGACACCGCCTTGCTCGCCGCGGCCTGCGCGCTGGCACCGCCGCCGGCGGCCTTGCCCTCGGGCGTGGGCGGTGCCGGCAGCACCTGGCGCACACTGCTCTGCCAGCGCCGCGCGGCCGTGTCGGCCTGGTTGCCCAGCGTGGTGAAGTACACCGGCATGCCGACCCGCACGCGGCGGATGTCGGCCTCGGACACATCGGTCCAGACCGTCATGGTCGAGAGGTCGGCGATGCGCAGGATGTTCGGGGTCTGGTAGGTGGCGTTCAGGGTCTGGCCCTCGCGTGCCTCCAATGCCACCACGGTGCCGGCCATGGGCGCGTAGATGCGCGTGTAGCCCAGGCGCGCCTCGTCGGCCTTGAGGCTGGCCTGCGTCTGGTCGATCTGGGCCTTGAGGTGCTCGATGCGCGCGGCGGTGGAGGCCAGTGCGGCCTCGGCCGTCTGCAGGTCTTCCAGGCGCGTGGCGCCCTCGCGCTCCATCTGCTGCTGGCGCGCCAGCTGCTGCTGCGCCAGGCGGTGCTGGGCCTGCTGC
This sequence comes from Acidovorax sp. GW821-FHT09B03, assembly GCF_059418305.1. NCBI lineage: Bacteria > Pseudomonadati > Pseudomonadota > Betaproteobacteria > Burkholderiales > Comamonadaceae > Acidovorax > Acidovorax sp. GW821-FHT09B03. Next base: position 556,991 of record NZ_JBWKPP010000001.1, on the reverse strand, counting down.
TCGGCCTGCTGCGCGCGCAGGCCGGCCAGTGCGGCCCGGCCGCCGTCCACCGTGGCCTGCTGCACGCTGGGGTCGATCTCCACGAGCAGCTGGCCCTTCTTGACCTCGGCGCCGGGTTGCACATGCAGGCGGTTGATCTGGCCCGAGACCTGGGCCCCCACGTCCACATAACGGCGCGGCTGCAGCGTGCCGATGGCGCTCACCGTGGCCTCGATGTCGCCGAGCGCGACGGGCGCGGTGTCGTACACCACCGGGGTGGGGCGGCTCCACCAGGCCGCAGCCAGCGCACCGGCCACGGCCACCAGGGCGACAGACCCGAGCCAGCGGCCCCAGCGCGCGGAAGAAGGCGAAGAAGACGAAGAAGGAGGAATCGGCGCCATCAGCGTGCCACCTCGAAACTCAGCGTGGCCGTGTGGCGCACGTCCTCGTAGCGCTTGCCGTCCAGCGTGGCGGCGCCATTCACGCGCGCCGTCACCTCCAGCACGTACAGGCCCGGGAACGGGGTCTCCAGGCTCACCGTGCCGTCCTTGGCCGGTGCCAACGTGCGGCGCCAGCCCGCGCTGGTGTCCACGTTGACCTGCGAGGCCGCCACGGTCTGGCCTTTCCACACCAGCTTGAAGGTGTTGCCGCCGGGGGTGGTGGGCACCAGCTCCAGGTCGTTGGCGGCGCGGGTCTCGGCACGGCCATGGCGCGCCTGGTAGAAGGTCAGCGCGCCCTTGTCGCCCACCACGCTGGTGGTCAGGCGCAGGTCCTGGCCCTCGGGGGCGGTGACGTCGATGTGGCCGGCCTGCGGCGCCAGCGGCAGGTCCTTGCCGTCGGCCAGGGTGGCACGCGGTGCCTTCAGGGCCGGCAGCGCGGCACTGCGGCGCTCCACCTCGCCGGTGTAGGCGCGGGCCTCTGCGCCTTCGCGCTGCAGCCACAGGTAGTCCGCATGGGCCGCGGGTGCCATGCAGGCGGCGGCCGTGGTGGCCAGCACGGCCAGGGCGGTGCCGCGCAGGCGGTTGTATCGGGAAGGAACGGGGAACGAAGAAGACAGCATGGCGTGTAGTGGATGAAACAGGAAGACAGCGGGCCGTTTTCGGAGGGCTCTTGCTGTCTATGACCAGCGAGATCGAGAAAAGGGCAATGCCAGGCCCGCTTTTTTCGGTCCGGCGTGAAATAGCCAGGGCCCGCATGGCCCTGGAGGGCGGTTCAGCCCCCGGCGAGCGTGGCGATCCCGCCGGCCAGGCCCAGCACCAGGGCCACCCCGGCACTGGCCGCAGCCTGGCGCGGCCGGTAGGCCATGAGCCAGGCCACCAGCACACCGCCCGCCGTGAGAAAGCCCCACCAGGCGGTGAAGCCCACCGTGGCGCCCCAGGCGCCGGTACAGGCCAGCAGCGCCAGTGCCAGCAGCGCGCTGCCCGCGGCACGCAGCAGCCGCCGGCGCCGGGGCGGCACCGTGCCCTGGCCGCAGACCTGTTCGTAGTGGCGGTCCATCGCCAGGCTGAGCCCGGCCATGCCCGCATAGCTGAGGGCCAGCGCCACGGCCGGGGCGCCGAGGGCCGTCATGCGCCCGCCCCCTGCAGTGCCAGCAGCGCCGCGCCGAACACGGCCGAGGCGATGGCCAGGCCCGCCCAGGCCGAGAGGGCGCTGCGCGCGCTGAACACCCAGACCACCGCCAGCGCATACACCGCGAAGCTGAGCATGGTGGCCGTGAGCAGCGCGCTGGCAGGCGACGCCCCGGCGATCAGCGGCAGGGCCAGCGACAGCACGGCCGTGACCAGCGAGGCCAGTGCATAGCCACCGAGGGCGCCCGCGATGGCACGGCTGGCCACCATGAAGCGGTAGCGCGCAGGAGAGCCGGGGTGTACTGCCATGCCGGCTCACTGCGCGACGAAGGTCAGCGTGGTGGTGTAGCCGAGCTTGGCGACCTTCTGGCCGGCGATCACCACCTCGCCCACCGCCGGCGCCTCGTGCGTGCTGACCAGCACGTAGCGGCCCTTGCCGCTCACGGGCACGTCGATGCGGCCGGCGGCGTCGGTCTTGAAGCCCTTGCTCCACTTGTCGGGCGTGATCACGGTGACCGCCTTGTTCGCCAGGGGCTGGCCCTTGAACAGCAGCGTGAAGCTGTTGCCACCGGCGGCCACGGGCACCAGCTCGTGGTCGAGCACGGCCTTGGTGTCGGTGCGGCCGGCACGCGCGTTGAACACCGCGGCCTGGTAGCTGCCGTCCTTGGCCTTCCAGGGTTTCCAGACCTGGTCGTTGAACAGGCGCACGTCGCCCGCCGCGGCCACGTCGGCCTCCAGGAATTCTTCCTTGGCGGTGAGCTTGGCGGTCTGCTTGCGGTCGCTGGTGAAGACCTGGGTGGTGGCGGCCAGCTTGGCCACTTCCTCGCCCTTGTCGTGGGCGCTGTCGGCGTCGCCCACGTAGACGCGCACCGGGCCGGTGGCATCGCGCTCCAGCCAGAGCTGGTGGGCGCTGGCGGACAGTGCGAGGGTGGACAGGGCCACGGTGAGCAGCGTTTTCTTGAACATGAAGACTCCTTGGAAAAAATCGGTGCTGGTCAGCCGGCCGCATTGGCGGCCATGAGGGGCGCCTGGGTGGCCGGCGCGCGCGCGGCCGTGGCGGCACGCAGCTGCCTGCGGCGCACCCGGTGGGCCGCCACGGCGAAGCAGGCGCCCAGCGCCAGCAGGGTCAGGTCGAACCCGGCCAGCACCCAGTCGCCGGTCGGCAGGCTCACGCCCAGGTGGCGCTCGGTCGTCAGGGCATTGAGCACGGGCAGCAACGCGAAGGCGGCAGCCGCCAGCCACAGCGATTCGATCCAGGCGCGCAGCGGCGCACGGAACGCCGGGTACAGCAGCAGCAGGCCCCAGGTGATGAACATCGCGTGCACCTCCCAGTCGCGCCGGGCGGCGAAGTCGGCCGGGATCAGCCGGTTGGCCCAGAAGTAGGCCGCCACGGCCACGGGCAGGCCGGCGATGGTGCCGATGTTCAGGCACTCCACCAGGCGAAAGCCGAACTCGGGCTTCTCGCCGGCCTTGGCGCGCTTGTCCTGCTTCAGCTTGCGCTTGGCGGTCCACAGCACCAGGCCGGTGGCGATCATGGCGCAGCCGAGCAGGCCGCTGGCGAAGTACAGCCAGCGCAGCAGCGGCCCGGCAAAGCGGCCTTCGTGCAGCGCCAGCATCACGTCCTGCGTCTCGCGCGCGGCGCCATCGTCGGCCCGGGGGTCGAGCGGGGCACCGGTGTGTGCGTCAAAGCGCAGCCGCTCGCTGCCCGCGATGCGGCTGCCCGCCACGCGCACGACCTGCACCTCGGCCTGGGCGACCAGGGGCGCAAAGGCGATGACGGGCGCCCCCGTGCCGCCGACCGGCGCACCCGGTACAGGGCGCTGCAGCAGGTCATCATAGAAAGCCTGCGTGTTCCCGGCATAGTGGCTGGCCTGGATGCCAGCCGGCATGTACTGGAACAAAAAGAACACCAGGCCGCTGTAGGTGATCATCAGGAAGAACGGCAGCGCCGTCACGCTGATGAGGTTGTGCGCATCGAGCCACGAGCGCTGGCCCTTGCCGGGCCGGAAGGTGAAGAAGTCGGCAAAGATCTTCTTGTGCGTGATGACCCCGGTGACGATGGCCATGAGCATCAGCATGGTGCACACGCCCACGAGGCGGATCGCCACGTCGTAGGGCACGTAGTGCAGCATGTAGTGCATGCGGTACAGCAGGTGGCCGCCGCCGGTCTTGCGCACGGCCGGCTCGGCCGCCGCCTCGCCCGTCACCGGGTCCAGCGTCTTGCGCACGAAACGCCCGCGCGTACCGGGCTTGGCATCGGCCGCGGGCGGTTGGCGCCAGGTGACGGACAGGCTGCTGCTGCCGCGCTGGCCGGGCAATTGCACCGACCAGTCCTGCGCGCCCAGCGCGTGGGCCTGCAGGTAGGCCTGCGCCAGCGCCACGGCCTTGTCGGGCGCCACCTGCATGGCGCCACCGGCATGGCCTGCAAGAGGCAATTCAGGCCGCATCCAGCGGTCGATCTCGTAGGCGAAGTAGCCGGCCGTGCCCGTCACGAACACGAAGAACAGCACCCAGCCCACGACCAGCCCGGTCCAGGTGTGCAGCCAGGCCATGCACTGGCGGAAACCTTCTTTCATGGCGCGCTCAGAACCGGACGTCCAGCCCCACGCGCAGGTTGCGCGGGGTGCCGTAGTAGGCGTTGCCGACGGTGTTGTAGTACACCTTGTCGAACAGGTTGCCGACGTTGGCCGTGACGGCCACGGTGTCAGTCACGGCGTAGCGCGCCATCAGGTCCACCACGGCATAGGCCGGCTGCGTGAAGCGGGCACGCGCGGCGCCCTGGTTGTCACGGTAGATCTGGTTCTGCCAGCGCAGGCCGCCGCCCACCGTGAGGCCCTTGCCGATGCCCGCGATGCGGTAGCTGGTGAACAGCTTGAGCGTGTTCTGCGGCACGTCGGTGTTCAGGCGGGCACGCAGGCGGTCGTGCGTGATGTTGCGCGAGAAGCCCGCGGACACCTGCCAGCCCGGCTGCACCTCGCCCGAGGCCTCCAGCTCGAAGCCGCGCGTGCTGGTGCCCGACACGGCCTGATAGGCCTGGCTGCCATCGGGCGCGAACACGTTGGGGATGGCCACGCCCAGGTTGTCCTGGCGCGCCTTGTAGACGGCGCCCGAGACGTTGAGCCGGTCGTTCAGGAAGGCGCCCTTGATGCCGAGCTCGAAGCTGTCGCCGGTCTGCGGGTCCAGGTAGTCGCCGGTGGCCAGGCGCAGGTTCTGCGGCGTGAAGATGCTCGTGTAGCTCGCATAGGCCGACCAGTTGCGGTCGATGTCGACAACGGCGCCCAGGTAGGGAATCACCTCGCCGGTTTCACCGCGGTCGGTGATGGTGGTGGCGCCTGTGGAGTAGCGGATGCTGGTCTGGTAGCGGCTCCAGTCCACCAGGCGCAGCCCGGCCAGCAGGGCCAGGCTGTCGGTGGGCTTCAGGCGCACGGTGGCATAGGCGCTGTTCAGGCGCTCGTCCGAGGTGGCACGGCCGACGCTCGGGTTGCTGGGCTCCGCAGGGGAGGTACCGTCCCAGGTATAGATGTTGCCGATGGCGCTGCTCCAGCCGGCATGCGTCCAGTTGCTGTAGTTGGGCGCCCGGTAGCTGGTGCGCGACATCTGCGCGCCGAAGGCGATATCGTGCTTGCGACCCAGCAGGTCGAAGCGGCCCGTGGCCTGCACGTCCAGGCTGTCCTGGCGCGGCTTGGCGGTCCAGCGGCCGGCCCACAGCGTGACGCCCGCCCCGGTCTCGCGCACGGGCGCACCGCCGCTGGCGTAGCCGATCATCTCGTCGTAGAAGTTCGTGGTGCGCGTGGCCGTGGCCTTGAGCTTCCAGTCGTCGTTGAAACGGTGCTCCAGCGCCGCGAACACCGAGGTGTAGTGGCGCTGCGAGTAGGCCCAGGGCGGGGCGGCCGAGGCCGAGCGCGCCCATTCGGTGCGTGTGCCGTCCGCGTAGTAGGCCGGCAGGCCGCCGCGCGCATGGCCCGTGGCATCGTGGTGCTGCACCGAGGCACCGGCGAACAGCTGGGTCTCGGGCGTGAGGTCGGCCTCGACCACGCCGTAGAGCAGCTTCTTGCGTTCCTTCAGGCGGTCGATGTAGGAGTCGTTGTCCTGCGCCGCGGCCACCAGGCGGCCACGCACGCTGCCCGATGCGTTCAGCGGGGAGGAGATGTCCACCTCAGCACGCGCGTGGTTCCACGAGCCGGCTTCGGCGCGCACGTGGCCCTGGAAGTCGGCCGTGGGGCGCTTGCGGATCAGGTTGATGGCCGCGCCCGGCGTGCCCACGCCGTTCATGAGGCCCGAGGCACCGCGCACCACTTCGACCCGGTCGAACATGGCCATGTCGTTGGTCTGGAAGATGCTCGAGTAGTTCGAGTCCGTCTGGCGCACGCCATCGATCATGTAGGTGTTGACGGTGAAGCCGCGCGAGTAGATGGGCGAGCTGTCCGAGCCCTGGTTGCCGCCCTGGCTGGACACCAGCCCCGGGGTCTGGGCCACCACATCGGGCAGCTGGGTCAGGCCCTGGTCTTCCATGCGCTGGCGCGTGATCACGCTGACCGACTGCGGCGTCTCGCGCAGCGACAGGCCCAGCGGCGTGGCCGTGCCGGCCTGGCGCGTGGTGTAGGAGCCGCTGTTCTCGGTCAGGCCGCTGCGCTCGCCCGCGGCGGTCACGCGCACTTCGGACAGGGTGGTGCTGCCTGCGGCGGGCGCAGTGCCAGCCGCAGGCACCGGGATGCGCTGCACGGTGACGGCTGTGCCCGCGATCACGGCCACCAGGCCGCTGCCGGCCAGCAGGCGGTCCAGCGCCTCGCGCGGCGTGAGCAGGCCCGCCACGGCCGGCGCCGTGCGGCCCGCCACCAGGGCCGGCTGCACGATGAGTTCCAGCCGCGTCTGGCGCGCCAGGTCATTGAGCGCCTGGGCCAGCGGCTGGGAGGCAATGCTCAGCTGCACCGCCGGCTGTCCGGCCACGGCGGGCTGGGCCTGGACGGCAGGGATTGCAGCAAGGGCCAGCACGGCGGCAAGGGCGAGCGGTGCGGGACGGAATCGGTGGCGGCGCATGGACAAGGGTTCCCCGGTGTTGGAATTGAATAAGACGCTTTCTCAGGTAGACGCAGCACGGCGCCCGAACCCCAGGTCGCCGGGAAAATCTTTTTGCCGAAGGGACATCGGCCCCTGGCAGGGGCCCGGAATCAGGGCGCCGCGACGATCTCGGTCGTGGCGGCCTCGCCGCCCTGCGCCGCTGGCGCCTGCATGCGCACCGGCAGCACCTGGGGCAGCACGCGCACGAAGTTGTCGAGCCGGCGCGGGTCGAAGGTGCCCGTCAGGCGCAGGGCCGCGACCTCGGGGTCGCGCACCGTGAGCTGCGTGGGGCCGTAGCGGCCGAATTCGGCCAGCGCCTGGGCCAGGGGCGTGTTGTCGAAGCTCACCCGGCTTTCGCGCCAGGGCGCGATGCCCGAGGGCGGCACCCCCGCCACCGGCCCGAGCTGGCCCGTGGCATCGCTGGCGACCTGCTGGCCGGCGGTGAGCTCCACCACGGCCCCGGAGGCCGCGGCCGGCGCATCGGCACGGGCCACGCGCACACGCCCCTCTTCCACCGCCACGCGCACGCCCTCCTCGCCCGGGATGCCCGGGGTGTTGCGCACCGAGAAGCGCGTGCCCACCACGGTGATGCGCAGCGGGCCGGCCAGCACGTGAAAGGGCCGCGCGGCGTCGCCCTGCACGCGGAACACGGCCTGCCCCTCGGGCAGGCGCACCTCGCGGCGCTGGCGGAACAGCGCCACGTCGATGGCCGTGGAGGTGTCCAGTCGCAGGTGGCTGCCATCGGGCAGTTGCACATCCACCTGTTCGCCGGTGCGGGTGGCGATGTGCTTTGCGTACAGGGGCTGCTGCTGCCAGTGGTTCCAGGCCAGCAGGCCCCCTGCGGCGACCACGGCGACGGACGCAGCCATGGCAGCAGTGCCCGCCCAGTGCGTGCTGCGCCAGGCGGCCAGCCAGCCGCCGGCAGCCACCGGGGCCCGGGCTTTTCCGTTTTCCTTCTCGCGTGCCAGGTCCTGTGCCAGCCGCGCGCGCAGCTGTGCCACGCCCTCGACGGGCAGGGCGTCAAGCTGCTGCCAGTCGGCCTGCCAGCGGGCCAGGGCCTGCGCATGCGCGGGGTCCTGCGCCTGCCAGGCAGCGAAGTCACGCTGCTCCTCGGCGCCGAGCCCGCCACGGGCGCGCGCGAACCAGTCGAGCGCCTGGCGCTCGGCATCGGTGTTGGGCGTGTCTTTGGTGGGCATTGCAGGTGATTCAGGCAGGCTCTTAGGGTGGTAGACGCACGGACCGGGCAAAACCCCGTGTCTGCCGGGCAGGGTTCACGGTGTACGCCCTTCGTCCAGCGCCTCGCGGCAGCGCCGGCAGGCCTGCATGGCACGCTGGATGTGCTGCTCCACCATCTTGCGCGAGATGCCCATCTGCGCGGCCACCTCGGCATGCGAGAGGCCGTCGAACCTGTGCAGGATGAAGGCCTCGCGGCAGCGCAGCGGCAAGGCGTCGATGGTCGCCAGCATCGCCTGCATGCCCTGGGAAGAGGCCGCCAGGGCCTCGGGTCCCAGGGCGGCAGGTGCCGCGAGGTCGGCCACGTCGGGCAGCGGCGGCTCGTCGCTGGCCCTGCCGGGCAGGGGCTCGCGCACGCTGCTGCGCCGGTGCTGGTCCACCAGCAGGTTGCGCACCGTGCGGTACAGCAGGGCCCGCGGCTGGGCGATGGCCTGGCCCGAGCGCTGCAGCGTGAGCACGCGCGCATAGGCTTCGTGCACCAGGTCGGCCGCGTTCTCGCGGCCGCGCGCGGTGCGGGCGAAGTAGTTCAGCAGTTCCTGGTAATAGCGGGCCAGCACGGCGCGGACGGGGAGAGGCAGTGGATCGACAGGCAGCACGGCCGCCATGTCAAATGCGAATTATTCTCAATATTGTAAAGGGGTGATTTCCCGCAGCTGCCGGGGAGCCCCTGCCACCTGCCCGGCTTTGCGCCCTGCCCGCCATCAACCCCGGCCGTGCACGCGCGGCGCGCTTCACGTATGGTGGCGGTTCAGCCCCTCCCACTACCCCACCCCGCACCGCCCATGGCCACGCCCGCACCCTCCTCCATCCACAGCTACGAGCCGCGCAATGGCCATGGCCTGCCGCACGACCCGTTCAACGCCATCGTCGGGCCGCGCCCCATCGGCTGGATCTCGACGCAAAGCGCCGCAGGCGCGCTGAACCTGGCGCCCTACAGCTTCTTCAACGCCTTCAACTACGTGCCGCCCATCGTGGGCTTTGCGAGCATCGGCTACAAGGACACGGTGCGCAATGTCGAGGAGACGGGCGAGTTCGTCTGGAACCTGGCCACACGCAGCCTGGCCGAGGCCATGAACCAGAGTTGCGCGGCCGTACCGCCCGAGGTGGATGAGTTCCAGCTCGCGGGCCTCACCCCGCAGGCCAGCACCCAGGTAGCACCGCCGCGCGTGGCCGAGAGCCCCGTGGCCTTCGAATGCCGGCGCACGCAGATCCTGCAGCTGCAGGGCGTGGACGGCGCACAGGTGCCGACCTGGCTGGTGCTGGGCGAGGTGGTGGCCATCCACATCGACAAGGCGCTGCTCAAGGACGGCATCTACGACACGGCTGCGGCAGGCCACATCCTGCGCGCGGGCGGCCCGGCCGACTATTTCACGGTAGGCCCCGAGCAGCTCTTCAAAATGTACAGACCAAGGTAACCCCCTGAGGCGCTTCGCGCCATCCCCCTGGAAGGGGGACGCTCCCAGCGCGGCGGGGCGGCCCTTGCGCGGGAGCACTGGCCTTGAGCATGCCAGTTTTCGCCTTCAGCGGGCATGGGCGAGCCTGCAGCCGAGACGCAAGGCCCCGTAGAAGCTGCAGCCATAGGTTGCCGGCAGTTACAACTGCGCGCGCCACGCTGTAACAAGCCGTGGCAGCATCCTGGCGAGATCCCAGGAGACACGCATGCCCCGCCCCACCTTCGCCCTGCTGGCCTCGCTGGCACTGCTCGCCAGCGCTGCCGTGGCCGCACCCACCGTGGGGCCCTGCCCCGTGCTGCCGGCCGACCATGTGTTCAACACCCGCATCGACCAATTGCCGGTGCATCCGCAATCGGCGGCCTTTTTGCAAACCATCAGCACCGGTAGCCGGCGCCTCCACCTGGACCTGGGCCAGAGCGAGGACATGGCCAGCACCGAGTACTGGGGCATTCCGTACAACGTGGTGCAGGGCAGCAAGATCACCTGGCCCGCGGTCTACTTCGATGCCGACGGAGCCCCCGACGAGAGCGACTGCGCGCGCGCCGACGGCAGCCTGGCGCGGCCCTGCACGGGCCTGACCAGCCCCGCACGCCTGCCCTTCCCGCTGCAGCCCAAGGTGGAAGGCGGCATCAGCAGCAACAAGGCGGTCTACAACGACCACCACATCCTCAGCGTGGACACCGACACCTGCACGCTGTGGGAGAGCTACCTGAGCTATGCCCGTGCCGACGGCGGCTGGGACATCTACAGCAGCGCCGCCTTCGACCTGCGCTCCAACGCGCTGCGCCCCGCGGGCTGGACCTCGTCGGACGCGGCAGGCTTTCCGATCTTCCCGCTGCTGCTGCGTGCCGAGGAGGCCAGCACCGGCGAGATCCAGCATGCGCTGCGCTTCACCATCCAGAGCAGCAAGATCCGCACGAGCTACACCTGGCCGGCGCGCCACCTCACGCGCAACGGCGATGCCTCGGCCGCCAAGCCGCCCATGGGCCAGCTGTTCCGCCTGCGCGCCGACTACGTGGTGCCGGACAGCTACACGGCGCAGGCCAAGGCCATCCTCAACGCGCTCAAGCGCTACGGCATGTACATCGCCGACGGCGGCTCGGACATGTACATCACGGGCGACCCGAGCCGGCTGTGGCAGGACGCGACCATCACCCAGGTGCAGACCGTGCCGCACACGGCCTTCGAGGCGGTGGACCTCGCGCCCATCGCCGCGCGCGCGGGCTTCAGCGCCGACAGCGGGCGCGTGCCGCCCGCGCCGGGCACCGGGCCCACCACACCGGCCAGCTTTTCAGGCACGACCGAGGGCACGGTACAGTCGCTGCGGCTGACCGGGCGCGTGCAGCCCGCATCGGGCGACGTGGGCCAGGGCGGTGTGGTCTATGTGGTGGCCTCGGTGCCGGGCGTGGGCCTGGCGGTGCTGTCGCCGCAAGGCTGGACGCTGTTCAACGGCGCCTCGACGCCAGCGCCGGCCTGGCAGGGCACGCTGACGGCCTCGCAGACCGTGCCGATCCTGGAACTGGTCAATGTGAGCGGCCTGCGCGGCACGCAGTTCTTCCTGGGCTACGGCACCAGCCTGGCGGACATGCTGAGCAACGCCAAGTTCCAGCTGATCTACACGGTGCCCTGAACTCGGCTCAGCGCGACAGGGGCGCACACAGGCCCTGTTGCGGCTCGCGCGCCCACTGCTCCAGCCAGGCCCACAGCTGCTGCACGCCGTCGCGCCCGGGGCTTTGCAGCCCGTGGTCGGCACCGGGCAGCTCGCGCGCGCACCAGGGCGCCTTGCGCCCCTGCGCCCGCTGCGCCCCTTGCGCGAAGGCCGCAGGCGGCACCAGCGCATCCGCACCGCCCCACACCTGCAGCACCGGCCAGGGCCCGTCGCGCAGGGGCCGGGCCAGCGGCCAGTGCCACAGGTCGCGCCAGTAGCCCAGGCTGCGGCCCTGTGCGGGCGCGCTGTCGGGCAGGCGGCTGTCGGCCTGCAGGCGGCCCAGGGCCTCCCAGTCGGCCCCGGCCCCGAGGCGCTGCGCCTGCAGGGCACCGGCCTCGCGCGGGTCGAGCCCGCTCGCGGACAGCAGCACCAGGCCCGCCAGCCCGGGCACCTCGGATGCCAGCGCGGGCAGCAGTTCGGCCCCTTCGGAGATGCCGACCAGCACCTGGGGCAGCGCCGGCAAGCCGCGGGCCTGGCGCTCCCGGGCATCGGCACGCAGCGCGGCACGGGCATGCCCGCGCCAGGCCGAGAGGCGGTCGGCCTGCACGAAATCGGCAGCGCAGGCGCCGGCCGCCGTGCGCGCACCGGGCGCCACGCCGGGCTTGTGCAGCACCAGCACCTCGGCATGCAGCAGGCCGGCAAAGTAGCGGTCGGCCAGCGGCCCCATGCCGGCGCAGCCGGAGCCGGGCACCACGATCACGCGGTAGCGCAGCGGCGCGGTGCGCGCGGGCCGCTGCAGGGCCTGCATGCGCGCCTCTCCCACCCCGGGCAGCGGATGGGGGGCGAAGGCCGTGGCATCCGCAGCAGCCTCAGGCCCCGGCTGCGCAGCGCAGCCGGCCACGAAAAAGGCCAGCGCAAGGCTGGCCTTCAGGGCGGTACGCATGCGGCCCATCATGGCTGCAGGGAACCCGCGCAGCTCACTTGAGGATCAGCACCTGGTCGGGCTGCTGGGGCACGGGCACCGGCTGGCCACCGCCCTGGTAGACCACGGGGGGTGGCGGTGGACGCACGCCGCGCGCCAGGTGGGCATCGGTGTAGCCCAGCTGGGTGGCCAGCTGCGCGTACACGTCCTGCGCCAGGCTCTGCGAGGTCTCGCGCATCACCTTGGCCCGGTTGGGCGGGGCGATGTCGCCGCGGTTGGACAGGATCTTGGTGTCGTTGCCTTCGCCCTGCGCGGAGAAGGCGGCCTTGATCTCGTAGGTGCGGGTGTTGATCAGCGAGAAGTCGGTCAACAGCTGCAGGCCGTACTGGCGCGTGGCGCTGGTCGTGCCCTGCAGGGGCGAGAGCGCATCGGTGAAGTTGATGCTGGAGACCACGCCGAAGAGCACGTAGTCGGCACCGGCGAACTCGCCCTTCTTGATGCGGGCGACCACGTTGGCCACCTGGTTCTGGGCCTGGGGCGTGGCCATCTTGCCGGTCTGCACCTGGTTGAGCACCTGCTCGGCCTTGCTGTTCTGCGGCTTGCCGGCATCGAAGCCCTTGCTCTGCACGAGGCGGAAGTAGGTGCCCTGCAGGATCGCACCCTTGATGTCGTTGGTGTAGCCGCCGAGCTCGCGCTGCTCGATGTAGCTGTAGCGGCCGGCCACGAAGGTGCCGCTGGCCTGCTCGGAGGCCTGCATGGAGTGGCTGCCCGAGCCGCCGTACATGCCGTGGCTGGCGCTGCCGCCGGCGCTCATCTGGGCGCTGCGCTGGTAGGCGCCGGCCACGAAGTACTCCGAAACCTGCTGGGCGTAAGCCAGGTCGGTCACGGCGATCTTGGGGGCCGCATTCTGGGCCTGGGCGCCAGCGCTCCAGGTCAGGGCGGTGACGGCCAGCACGGACAGTGCGGCCGCGAGGGTGGTTCTGCGTTGCATGGTGAGGTCCTTTCAGTGCCGCGGTCGATCAGCGCTTGCTGGTCTTGCGGATTTCTTTTTCGTCCTGCCATTCGACGGTGCCTTCCTGCACGTCGAACAGCTTGAGCGTGAACTTGTAGTACACGTCCTTGGTGGAGTTGCTCTGCTTGACGATGCTGGTCAGCTCGCCTTCCATGCTGTACTTGGCGGCCGTCATCTGGCCGACCTTGGCGGTGGTGCCCTGCTTGTACAGGCCGCTCTGGTTCTGGCGCTGCAGCTCGTCCACGCCCTGCTGCATCTCGTTGATGGAGCGCACGAAGCGCACCTTGCCGGACTTGACCAGCGCGGTCTGGATCGAGTTCATCACGTTGGTGGTGTCGATGTACTCGCTGGTCTTGTTCTTCACGGTCGAGATGGTCACCGTGGGGCGGCCCTGGAAGATGCCGGTCTCGAGCAGGCCGCCGGTCATCTTCTCGGCAATCATCTGCAGGTCGGTGGAGCCGAACTCGTTGGTCACCAGTTCCACGGCCTTGGCGTCGCCGTAGTTGACCTGGCGGTCGAAGCGCACGGTGGGCGAGGACAGGTTCTGGCAGGCCGAGAGGGCCAGGGTGCTGGCCGCGAAGGCCAGGATGAGCGCGGTGCGCTGGATGCTGCTGTTGTGTTGCATGGTGTGTTCTCCGGTCGGCGCTGTGGGGTTCAGCGCGGTTCTACGTTCATTTCCAGGCGCAGGTCGACTGCGGCGCTGGTGGGGGCTACGCTCTTGACGGTCTGCTGGCCCAGGCCCAGCACACTCATCTGCTTCCACGACTCTCCGTCACCCACCTGGTTGCCCACCTGGTCCAGCCACTTGAAGCGGTAGAACACGGTGCGGTCGGTGCGGCCCATGTTGGCCATGTCGGCCTGCACCACCAGGATGTCGTTGGTGCGCACGATGCGCATCTCGCGCACCGCGATGCTGTTGGCTTCGCCGCGCAGCGCCACCTTGGAGGCCACGGCGATCGGTGTCGCGGGGTCGTGCAGCTGGGCATGGGCCGCTGCGCCGGTCAGTGCCATCACGGCGACGCCGAGGGCGGTCAGGTGTGTGCGGATAGTCATGGATCAAACTCCTTGGAAAACGGTCTTCAGGTCAGTTCTTGGCCGGGGTCACGGGCGCTTGCGCGGGCTTGGCCGCAGGCCGCGTGCGGTTGGTGGTGGTAGTCGTCTTGGTGGTCGTCGTCGTGGAGATCGTCTTGGTGGACGATGCAGGCACCTCGACGGCCGCTGGCGCCACGGCAGCGGTGGAGGACGCGGCGGCCAGCTGGCCGACCGATGCCACGTCGCCCATGAGCACGCTGTTCTCGTACAGGCGCAGGGGCACCAGGGCGTACTGGCCGTCGACCTTCACGGGCTGGGGCAGCGCGCGGCCGTTGATGGTCACGGTGTGCTCGCCGGGTGGCAGGTAGCCGCGGGCCACGTAGACGCGGCCGGGCAGCATGCGCCACATGCGGTCGTCGGCCTGTTCGGTGGCCGAAGCCGCCACGGCACCCACGATGCCGCCCAGCAGGCCGCCCTTCTTCTGCAGCTGGTCCTGCATCACGCCCTTGGCGACGGCGCGGGTGAAGCCGCGCAGCACCATGCCGGGCATTTCGTCCTTCAGGGCGCGGCGTGCCATGACGTTCACGTCGACCACTTTTTCGAGCTTGAAGTCCGTGCCGGCGGCCGACAGGTTGGTCAGCAGCGCGTCGCGCGAGGGCTCGATCACGGGGTAGGAGACGCTCACCGTGGTCCAGCGGCTGCCCACGGGCACTGGCAGGGTGAAGGCACGGGGCTTGCGCGCGGGGGCGTCACCGGCCTCGACCACGAACAGAACGTCGGTCATGCGCTGGCGGCGCTTCCAGGTGAAGCTGGTGCGGCTGTCCAGGCCACGCAGGCCTTCTTCGAGCACACCGGTCTCGGGCTTGAGCTCGATGGCCTTGCGGTAGCCCGGCGCGGCCAGGCCCGGCTCGTTGAGCATCTCGTACAGGAAGCCGGCCAGGTAGTGGCTCAGGGCGTTCTGGTAGCCGTTCTTCAATGCCAGCACTTCGGGGTCGTTGAAGGTCTCGACGGGGTAGCCGTTGAGCTCCTTGCCGCCCGAGCTTGCGCCCTTGGACTTGGCTTCCTGCTCGGCCGCCAGGGTTTCCTTGGAGCGGAACTCGGCAATGATGGCTTCGCGTTCGTGCGTGCGCTTGATGTCCACGCGGGCGTTTTCCACGTCGCCCACGGCCACGCGGTTGAGCGCCAGGCGCGTGGTCAGCCAGACCTTCTCGTAGTCCTGGCCTTCATAGGCCTTCAGGCGCTCGCTGATCAGCGCCGCACCCACGGTGCCCATGAGCTTTTGCGGGTTGCTCTTGGCCGTGTCTTCCCATTCCTTGACCTTCACGTCGGCCAGCAGGAAGGCGTTCGTGCTGTCCGCATAGCGCCGGTCCATGCGCAGCAGCTCGCCGCGCTCCATGTTGAACAGCAGCGCGGTCTTCTCGTCCTCGGTCTTGGCCGTGGACTCGAGCTGGGCGATGGCCGCGGGAATGCCGCCGCTGCGGCCGGCGCCCTGCACGTCCGTGGCGAGCTTGTCGTGGCTCTGCATCGTCGCGCAGCCCGTGAGGGCGGCGCTCAGCGCCAGCACCCACAGAAGGCGGGGACGGAATTGGGGTCGGGTTGTCATGAATACTCCTTGCAAATGGATCGGGTGTTCACCAGAAAACCCCGGCGACGCGCCCCTGCAACAGGAATGCTGCGGCGGACACCGCAAGGGGTGCCGCACGCGGCATGCCGCTGGCGAGGGAGGTAGTCGACCGGACAAGGAAGGCTGTGCAGGTCCGAGCGCTCCCTCCTGGCGCTGGTCCTCGCTGCTGCTGCTGCAAGCCCCCTGTGGCTGTGAATTTCTAGGTTCTTGTGTGGTCTGTAGCCAGGGCGCAATGTAGCAAAAGGATGTATCTTTTCTGTAACCGGCAGCGGGCTGGGAAAACAGTTGTAGCGGTGCATTTCAGGCCCCCTTGTCCAGCAGCAGCGGCAGGCGGTAGAGCCACACCACCCGCCCGCCGGGCGCACGCAACTGGGCGCTGGGCAGCAGGCCGGGCACGGCAAATTCCAGGCTCACCAGCCAGGCGCCGGCGGCCATCTCGGCCTGGGCCTTGGCGGCGGCGCGGGCCATGCTTTCGGGGCGCTGGAACAGGTAGACCATCTGGTAGCCGCTCCAGTCGGCGGCCCACATGTCGCCGCGGCGCACCTGGGCCCAGGGGCAGCGCAGCGCGCAGGCCAGGCGCAGCGGCCAGCTCCACTCCAGCCCCTCCAGGCGGGCATGCGGGTAGGCGTGGCGCAGGGCGATGAGCCCGTCGCCCACGCCGCAGCCGGCATCGAGCACGCGTGCGCCCTGCGCCACCGGCGCCTGCACGGCCAGGGCCTGCAGCGCGTGGTGCGGTGTCGGGAACAGCGGCGCATCGCGCCAGGCGTTGAGCGGGTACACCAGCAGCAGCAGCGCCAGCGGCACCAGCCAAGCCCAGGCCGGCAGGCTGGCCATGCCGGTGAGCGCCAGCGAGAGCGGGAAGCCCAGCGCGATCAGCCCACGCCGCCACCAGGTGGCCCCGAGCACACTGGCCGCCGTGCCCAGCAGGCTGGCTGCCACCAGCGCCGCCACGGGCGGCACGGCCCGCTGCAGGCTGAGGTACAGCAGCCATGCCCCCGCCCACGCCAGCAGCGCGGGGAGAGGCCAGGGCAGCAGGCGCAGTGGCATATGCATTACAGGCCCGTAAGGCCGTGCAGGGATGGGACGGAGCCGGAGACGATCAGGCGCACAGTCTGCGCCCAAATCGCGCAAACGGCCATGCCCACAAGTCCTGTTGCCAGGGCGGCGGAATGCGGTGACGGCAGGCGGCTTGCGCGGGGCATGGAACTCTCCGGAACTCCCCCGGTGCACATGCCCCGGGATGGAATGGAGCGCAGTGTAGGCCGGCATGGCGCACCGCAACACGCCTGTGCAGGCCACCGCAGCACGATTGTGTGCACTTTGTCACGTGGCCCCGTGCCAGGGGGCCCGTGCGCCCTGAACAGGCACCGCCCAGAGCGGATAACAAAACTCAGCGAAGCGGTTCTGGCTAGGCGCTGCGTCGCAGGCAGTACGATTAGTACGACAAGACGCGGCAACGACGCCAGAAGAGTTTTGTTAGCCGCTCTCAGCCGCGCAGGCGCTCGATCAAGCCGTTGAGTTCCTCGATGGAGCCGAACTGGATCGCCAGCTCGCCCATGTCTTCCACACGCCCTGCCCGCTTCACGCGCTTCTTCACGCGCACCTCGACCTCGGCCATGAGCAGGTCGGACAGCTCTTCCTCCACGCGCCGCAGGTCGCGCGATTTTTCCTTCTTGGGCTTTTGCGGCACCAGGCTGAACTCGGCGCCGATCTTCTTGACCAGGGCTTCGGCCTCGCGCACCGACAACTTCTTGGCCGCGATCTGGTTGCCGGCCGTGATCTGCGCCGCGCGCTCGAGTGACAGCAGCGCGCGCGCGTGGCCCATGTCGATATCGCCGGCCATGAGCATGGTCTGCACCGGCTCGGCCAGGTTCAACAGGCGCAGCAGGTTGCTCGCGGCGCTGCGCGAGCGGCCCACGGCCTGGGCGGCCAGCTCGTGCGTGAGCCCGAACTCGCGCACCAGGCGCTGCAGGCCATGGGCCTCTTCGAGCGGGTTCAGGTCCTCGCGCTGGATGTTTTCGATCAGCGCCATCGCGGCCGCCGCCTCGTTGGGCACGTCGCGCACCAGCACCGGCACGCGGTCCAGGCCGGCCAGGCGCGCGGCACGGAAGCGCCGCTCGCCGGCGATGATTTCGTACTTGCCGGCGTTCTCGCCATCGGCCAGGCGCCGCACCAGGATGGGCTGCATGATGCCCTGCACCTTGATGCTTTCGGCCAGCTCGTACAGCGCGCCCTCGTCCATGCGCGTGCGCGGCTGGTACATGCCGGGCACCATCTCGGCCAGGGTCAGCGTATTGGGCAGGCCGGCATCGGCCGCCTGGGCCTGCTCGGTGGCTTCACTGACCTTGGGGCCCAGCAGGGCTTCGAGGCCGCGTCCGAGGCCCTTGGGTTTTTTGGTGACCATGGTGAGAAAGCTTTCTTGTTCTGTGTTCTGGGAATCAGGGGCGGCGCTGCGCCACCGTCATTGGTCGATGATCACCAAGGTGCCATGGCTGCCCGGCGCCACCGCATGCGGCACGCCAGCGGGCACGATGAAGACTTCGCCAGCCTGCACCTCGGTGACCTGGCCCTGCAGGTCCAGGCGCATGCAGCCTTCGATCACGAGCAGGGCTTCGTCGAAGTCGTGCGATTCGTCGGGGTAGGCGCCGTCGTCCATGCGCAGCACCTTGACGTTGGCGCCCGCGGCGCGGCCGACGATGCGCGAAGTCCAGGCCTGCGGAAAGGTCTGCGCCGTCTCTGGGAGATTGATCTTGGACATGGGAGGAATGGTCGATCAGGCCGGCTCGCGCAGCCCGGCCAGCAGGGCCAGGCCCTCGGACCAGTCCGCCAGGCCCGATTCGGCATTGATGTGGCCGCGCTCGCCATGGTCGATGAAGCGCGCCCCCCAGGCCCGGGCCATGCCTTCGGCGCGCTCGAAGCTGCAGTACGGGTCGTTGCGGCTGCCCACCAGCACGGCAGGGAACGGCAGCGGCTGGCGTGCGATGGGCGACCAGCCCGGCAGGTAGCCGGCGATGTCCTCGCGCTCCACATCGCCGGGTGCCACCAGCAGCGCCCCCTTCACCCGATGGGTGTTGGATGAATGCGCGGCCCACCAGGCGGTGAGGATGCAGCCCAGGCTGTGCGCCACCAGCACCACGGGGCCGGGGGCGTCGACTATGGTTTCCTCGAGCCGCGCGGTCCAGTCGCCGCGCAGCGGGCGCATCCAGTCGTGCTGCTCCACGCGGTGAAAGCCGTGCAGCGCCTCCCAGCGGCTCTGCCAGTGTTCGGGGCCGGAGCTCTGCCAGCCGGGCAGCACCAGCACGGTGTCGGAAGGTGAATTCATACTATGAATTTGATAGCAATCGACCCAGTGCCCGGTCAGACGACCGCGGGCTTCTTGCCAAGCGCCTTCATGCTCTGCACGCGCTCGACCATCTCCTGCGCGAACTCGATGAAGGCCTGGCTGCCCTTGGCCAGCGGGTCGAACACCACGCCCGGCAGGCCGTAGCTAGGGGCCTCGGCCAGACGCACGTTGCGCGGGATCACGGTGTTGAACACCTTGTCGCCGAAGTGGTCCTTGAGCTGCTCGCTCACCTGCTGCTGCAAGGTGATGCGCGGGTCGAACATCACGCGCAGCAGGCCGATGATCTGCAGGTCGGCATTGAGGTTGGCATGCACCTGCTTGATGGTGTTGACCAGGTCGGTCAGGCCTTCGAGCGCGAAGTACTCGCACTGCATGGGCACGATCACGCCATGGGCCGAGCACAGGCCGTTCAAGGTCAGCATGGACAGGGACGGCGGGCAGTCGATGAGCACGAAGTCGTAGTCCGCATCGGCCTCGGCGAGCGCCGCCTTGAGGCGCTTTTCGCGGTGCTCCAGCGCCACCAGTTCGACCTCGGCACCGGCCAGTTCGCGGTTGGCACCCAGCACGTGGTAGCCGCACTTTTCGCTCAGCACGGCCGCCTCGCGCACCGAGGCCGACTCGAGCAGCACGTCGTAGACCGTGAGGTCGAGCTTGCGCTTGTCCAGGTTCGACCCCATGGTGGCATTGCCCTGGGGGTCCAGGTCGACCATCAGCACGCGCTGGCCGATCTTCGCCAGGCCGGCCGCCAGGTTGACGGTGGTGGTGGTCTTGCCGACGCCACCCTTCTGGTTGGCAATGCAAAAGATCTGGGCCATGGGGTTGGATGCCTTGTTTACTTCGAAATGGCCAGCTTGATGCCGAAGCCGATCAGGAACACGCCGGCGACTTTTTCGAGCACGCGGCCGACGGTGGGGTTGGCGCGCATGCGCTCCGCCAGGTGGTGGGTAAGCAGCACGGCGATGAGGCCGTAGGCAAAGGTCAGGGCCGCCACGGTGGCCGCCATCACGCCGAAGGTCAGCAGGCCCTGGTGGCGGGCCGGGTCGACGAACAGCGGAAAGAAGGCCATGTAGAACACGATGGCCTTGGGGTTGAGCAGCGTGATCAGCGCGGCCTGCTTGAAATAGTGGCGCGGCTCGATGTTCAGGATGGGCTGGGCACCGGGCTTGGCCGTGAGCATCTTGAAGCCCAGCCAGGCCAGGTAGGCGGCGCCAAGCCACTGCACGGCATGGAAGGCCGCGGGGTAGGTGGACAGCAAGGCGGCCACGCCGGCCACCGCCGCCCACATCAGCACCTGGTCGCCGGCGATCACACCCAGGGTGGCGGCCAGGCCGCCCCGGATACCGCCCTTGCTGGTGGAGGTGATGAGCGCCAGATTGCCCGGACCGGGAATCGCCAGGAACAACACGATGGCCGCCACGAAGGCGCCGTAATCCGCAATGCCAAACATGAGAACCCCCAGGGGAAGACGAACCGCGAGGCTGGCTGATACCGCAGCAACAAAATGACCAGCGAGCGGCGAGTTTACGCGACCCGTGCGCGGGCCCCGCCCCCTTTTTACCGGATACCGGTCATGCCGGCCGCATCCAGACGATGCAACGCTCCGCATCGAGCCCCGGCACGGTCAATGGTTCCACGTGAAACACCCGCACATCGCCTGGCAGCGCCGCGATTTCCTCGGCCGGGTGCTTGCCCTTCATGGCCAGCCACACGCTCTGCGGGCCCAGAGCCTGGCGCGACCAAGTGGTGAAATCCACCAGCGAGGCAAAGGCCCGGCTGGTCACCACATCGAACGGTCCGTCCAGGTTCTCGACCCGGGCGTGCACGCCGCGCAGGTTGGGCAGCTTGAGCGACACCGCCACCTGCTGGATGAAAGCCGCCTTCTTGGCCACGGTGTCCACGCAGCTCACATCGACGTCTGGGCAGCAGATGGCGATCACCACACCGGGCAGGCCGGCACCGGCCCCCACGTCGAGCAGGCGGGCCCCCTGCCCTGGCGGCAAGGCCGCCTGCGCCAGCGCACGGCGCAGCGGCGGCACCGCCGCCAGGCTGTCTAGCAGGTGGTGGGTGAGCATCTCCTTGGGGTCGCGCACGGCCGTGAGGTTGTAGACCTTGGTCCATTTCTGGATCAGGTCCAGGTAGCACAGCAGGGCATCGGCCTGCGCGTCCGAGAGGGACACACCGAGTTGCTCGGCCGCCGAGAGCAGCGTGGGGCGAAACGCCTGGGTCGTGGCGGAGGGGGTGTTCATGGGGAGCGGCATTTCCATTGTTCGATAGGCAGGCCATGGTTCCACGTGGAACCATGGCGCTTGGCAGGTTCAGGAGCCCGTGCTGTTCCAGCAATTGGCTGGCTGGCCCTGGATCTGCACCCAGTAGCGGGTACCCTGGCCCAGGGTGGTGTTGGTGGTGCGCAGGCCCACGATGCTGCCACTGTCCAGGCCATCCTTCACATCGGCCATGCGCCAGCCGCTGCCCAGCTCCTGCTCGCACCGGGCCGACGCCAGGGCCGCCGAGGTCAGGATGGCGCCCATCACGGGTTGGGTGGGTGCCAGCATGCCGCCGGTCCAACCGGCCAAGCTGGCCTCCGCACTTCCGGCAGGCTTGGCAGCCGTACCGGGCTGGATGCACAGCACGGGCAGCACCACGCGGCACGAGGTGTCGCCCTGCTGGTGGTTGCACGGGTGGTCATCCTTCAAGGGCCGGTCGGTCGCGCGGGGTTCACCGGCACAGCCCAGGCGCGCGACTTCGGCCGGCTGCTTGGCGTCGTCTGCCACCACCGCAAAGGTCAGGCCGTGGCCGATACCGGATGCGGCCGGGGCGGCCACGGGTGCCGCGGCGGACGCGGGTGCCACCGTGGCCCGGGCCGCTGGCGCGACTGCGCTGACCTTGGCGGTGGGCGGGGCGGCGCGCTTGTCACGCTCGTGTTTCATCCACAGGGGAATGCCCAGCAGCAGCAACAGCACCGCCACGACGGCCACGGTGCGCACCATCAGCAGCTCGCCCCGTTGCCGCGCCCGACGCCCTGCCCTGTTGCCCCGCATGGGCGGCTCAGTGCGCAGCGGGTTCTGCATGGGTACGTGCACCGGCAATACCGCGGAACGCACCCTTCTTGAGGTGCACCATGAGCAGCGAAATGGTCGCGGGCGTGATGCCCGAAATGCGTGAGGCCAGGCCCAGCGTCTCGGGCCGGTGGCGCGTCAGGATCTGGCGTGCCTCGATCGACAGTGCCGCCACCTGCATGTAGTCCAGGTCCTCGGGCAGTTTGAGGTTTTCGTAGTGGGCCGCACGCTCCACCTCGTCCTTCTGGCGGTCGATGTAGCCCGAGTACTTGGCCGCGATCTCCAGTTGCTCGATCACGGATTCACTCAAGGCGCCCAGGGTTTCACGTGAAACATCGGCCGAGGCGTACTTGCCCCCGTCCATGCCCACCAGGGATGCGTAGCCCACATCGGGGCGGCGCAGCAGTTCGAACAGGTTGTACTCGTGCTCGATGCTCTTGCCCAGCACCCGCTCGGATTCTGCCGCGGGCAGGCTGCGTGGGTTCACCCAGGTGGCCTTGAGGCGTTCTGTTTCACGTGAAACAGCGTCGCGCTTGCGGCTGAAGGCATCCCAACGGGCATCGTCCACCAGGCCCAGCTTGCGGCCCATCTCGGTCAGGCGCAGGTCGGCATTGTCCTCGCGCAGCTGCAGGCGGAACTCGGCCCGGCTGGTGAACATGCGGTAGGGCTCGTTCACGCCCTTGGTGATCAGGTCGTCCACCAGCACACCCAGGTAGGCCTCGTCACGGCCCGGCAGCCAGGGTGCATCGCCGCGGCACTGCAGGGCGGCGTTGATGCCCGCGAACAGGCCCTGCGCTGCGGCCTCCTCGTAGCCCGTGGTGCCGTTGATCTGGCCGGCGAAGAACAGGCCCTCGATCTGGCGCGTCTCGAAGCTGCTCTTGAGCGAGCGCGGGTCGAAGTAGTCGTACTCGATGGCGTAGCCGGGGCGCAGGATGTGCGCGTTCTCCAGGCCCGGCATGCTGCGCACCAGCTCGTACTGGATGTCGAACGGCAGGCTGGTGCTGATGCCGTTGGGGTAGAACTCGTGCGTGGTCAGGCCCTCGGGTTCGAGGAAGATCTGGTGGCTGTCCTTGTCGGCAAAGCGGTTGATCTTATCTTCCACGCTGGGACAATAGCGCGGGCCCACGCCCTCGATCTTGCCCGTGAACATGGGGCTGCGGTCGAAGCCGCTGCGGATGATGTCGTGCGTGCGCTCGTTGGTGTGCGTCACCCAGCACGGCATCTGCCGCGGGTGCATGGCGGCATTGCCCATGAAGCTGAACACCGGCACGGCCCCTTCGTTCACGCCGCCGGGCATGCCGTCGCCGGGCTGCTCGGTGCACTTGGAGAAGTCGATGCTGCGCCCGTCCAGCCGCGGCGGGGTGCCGGTCTTCAGGCGGCCCTGGGGCAGCTTCAGTTCCTTGAGGCGTGCCGACAGCGATACGGCGGGCGGGTCCCCTGCCCGGCCGGCCGCGTAGTTGTTCAGGCCCACATGGATCTTGCCGTCGAGGAAGGTGCCCGCCGTGAGCACCACCGTGCGCGAGCGGAAGCGGATACCCACCTGCGTCACGGCGCCCACCACGCGGTCGCCCTCCACCATCAGGTCGTCCACCGCCTGCTGGAACAGCCACAGGTTGGGCTGGTTCTCCAGCATGCGGCGGATGGCGGCCTTGTAGAGGATGCGGTCGGCCTGGGCGCGCGTGGCGCGCACGGCCGGTCCCTTGGAGCTGTTGAGGATACGGAACTGGATGCCGCCCTCGTCCGTGGCCAGGGCCATGGCACCGCCCAGCGCATCCACCTCCTTGACCAGGTGGCCCTTGCCGATGCCGCCGATGCTGGGGTTGCAGCTCATCTGCCCCAGCGTCTCGATGTTGTGCGAGAGCAGCAGCGTCTTGCTGCCCATGCGGGCGGCCGCCAGCGCGGCCTCGGTGCCGGCATGGCCACCGCCGACGACGATCACATCAAATTCCTGGGGGTACAACATGGGAGCGCTCCGGGGCCTGTCGGGCCCGATAATCAAAAATCCCGGCACGACGCATGGAGGCGGGCCCCGCCTGGGCCTGCCGTGCGCACCGGCCCCGCCCGGGTGCAAAGGTGCAAGCCTGCACCCTGCCCCGGCGGGCAACCCGGGATTTTCCCACTTTGCGCCCACCGTGTCTGCCGACAGCCCTCTGACCCGCTTTCTCACCCGACTGGTGGGCGATCCGCCCGTACCGGTGGCAGCGTGGTGGGCAAGTGCCCGGCCGGCCGATTTCGCCAAGGGCCAGCCCTTGTTGCGCGCCGGCGAGCCATGGCGCCATCTGTGGTGGGTGGAGCAAGGCGCCCTGCGCCTGTACCTCGTGGACCGGGACGGAGCAGAGGCCAACAAGAACTTCTTTCTCGACGGCGCCCTGTTCTGGCCCATCACCCCGAGCCTGCGACAGCAGCCCGCAATGTTCCACGTGGAACCTTTGGAAGACAGCCGGGTGTGGGCGCTGCCCCTGCCCGCATGGGGCACCGCCACGCCCACCGATGGCTGGGTACCCTGGGCGGCGCTGGAGCACCGGGTCCTGTGCGCCCTGCTCGACGGCAAGATGCAGCGCGAGCAGGAGTTCCTGCAGCTGAGCGCGCGCGAGCGCTATGCCCGGCTGCTGGCCCAGCACCCGGACTGGCCGCAGCGCATCGCGCTGCGGCACCTGGCGTCCTACCTGGGCGTCACCGATGTCACGCTCTCGCGCGTGCGCAGTGATATGGGCCTTATCAAAGGTTAAGGCGCGGGCCCACCGGGGCCGGCACAGTGGTTGCCATGCCTGCCACCGCTTTTTTCCACCCCCGTTCCGCCATCGCCGTGGCGCCCCACTTCCTGGCCGTGGTGTGGCTCGGGCTCATGGCCGGCTTCTTCGGCACCTACAGCGCCAATGTGAACCTGGCCATGCTGCAGATGGATGGCGCGACCTACGCCACCGTGCAGTCGGCCCTGAACCGCAACGTGCGCCACAGCCTGTTCTTTGCGCTGTTCTTCGGCCCGCCCCTGTGGTGCGCGCTGGCCCTGGCCACCGGCTGGGCCCGGCGCCGCGAAGCCTGGTGGCCCACGCTGGCCGCCGTGCTGCTGGCCTACCTGCTGGGCATCGTCTTCTTCACCCAGCAGGTGAACCTGCCGCTCAACGCGACCACCGAGGCCTGGAACCCGCAGGTGCTGCCCGCCGATTGGGCCCAGGTGCGCGCGCGCTGGAACGCGGCCAACCTCTGGCGCGCCCTGCTCAGTCTGGCCGCCTTCGTCGCGGCCCTGGTCACCCTGGTGTGGCGGCTGGCACCGCCCCGGGCCGACCGCCAGGCTGCGCTTGCAGGAATCCTGCCTGGCGCCTGTGCTCCAATCCAGCCATGCACAAGAACCCGCTCCTCGTCTTCGCCGGCAGCACGCGCCAGCAATCGTTCAACCGCCGCCTGGCCCACGCAACCGCCGCGATCGCCCGCGAGGCCGGCGCCGAGGTCACGCTGCTGGAGCTGTCGGACTACGACATCCCCATGTACAACGCCGACCTCGAAGCCCAGGGCACGCCGGCCGACGTGGTGCGCCTCAAGCAGGTGCTGTGGGCGCACCCGGCCTGGATCGTCTGCTCGCCCGAGTACAACGGCAGCTACACCGCCCTGCTCAAGAACACCATCGACTGGGCATCGAGCCCCGTGAGCGGCAACCCCGAATGGCAGGACGGCACCAAGCCCTTCCGCGGCAAGGTGGTGGGCATGCTCAGCGCCTCCAACGGCGGCCTGGGCGGCCTGCGCTCGCAAAGCCACCTGGCACCGCTGCTGCACAACCTGGAGTGCTGGCTCGCACCCAAGGCCTTTGCCCTGGGCCAAGCCAGCACGGCCTTCGACGAAGCGGGCGCCCTGGTGCAGGCGGTGCACCGCGAGCGCGTGCGCGCCGTGGTCGACCAGGTGCTCTGGGCCTCGGCCAGGCTGAATGCCTGATCTTTAGCTATTGAATAGATAGCAACTCATGCAGTGCAGATCGGGCTGCGGTGCCTGCTGCACCGCCCCCTCCATCAGCTCGCCGATCCCCGGCATGCCGCAGGGCAAGCCGGCGGGCGTGCGCTGCATCCAGCTCGGGGACGACGCACGCTGCCTTATTTTTGGGCAGCCCGAGCGCCCCGCCGTCTGCAGCGGCCTGCAGCCCTCGGCCGAGATGTGCGCAGGCAGCACGCGCGAAGCCATGGCCTTCCTGACGCGGCTCGAAGACCTGACACGCCCCTCGGCCTAATCAGTCCTCCTCGTCGTCATCTTTGTCGACTTCCGGCGGCACGTCCAGCGCCACCCGGGTCTCGAACTTGGAGCAGTTCATCGCGAACGTGCTCTTGAAGTTCCGCACGTTGTTGTTCGACAAAAACACCTCGCGCGTGAACGCGTGGTAGCGCTCCATCGACGCGGAGTTGATGATCAGCAGGAAGTCGAACTCGCCCGAGACCTCGTAGCAGGCCATCACATCGTCCTGCGCCGCCATCTTGGCTTCGAAGTTGCGCAGCAGCGCATCGTTCTGCTTGTCCAGCTCCACCGACACGAACACCGTGAGCGCGCGCCCCACGCGCTGCCGGTTCACCACCCCGACCTGCTTGAGCAGAATGCCCGCAGCGCGCAGGATGGCAATGCGCCGCTGGCAGGTGGCCGGCGAGCTGTTGACCTTGCGGGCCAGCACGCGCAGCGGCTGCGAGGCGTCTTCCTGCAGCAGGTTGAGGATCTGGATGTCCAGGCGGTCAAGGTTCATGGGCCCGCCCACGATACCAAAGGACGATGGGACAAATGCATCACTCTTCTCCAAATTGTGAGACAGATCCCTCATTGAACGCCGTATTGCGGTGGTTTCAACCGGGCGCCCACCCCAACAATGCGTAGGAACCATCCGACAACCGGGACGCACGCCATGACCATCACCACCGCAGCCGATTTCGACCAGCAGCTCGTGCGCTGGCGCCACCACCTGCACCGCCATCCCGAGACCGGCTTCAACGAGGTGGACACCGCCGACTACGTGGCGCGCCACCTCGCGGCCCTGGGCCTCGACGTGCAGCGCGGCATCGGCGGCACGGGGGTGGTGGCCAGCCTCAGCGTGGGCGACGGCGGCCCCGCCATCGGCCTGCGCGCCGACATGGACGCCCTGGCCCTGGGCGAATCCGCACCCGGCCGCAAGCATGCCTCGCAGAACGCCGGCTGCATGCATGCCTGTGGGCACGACGGCCACATGGCGATGGTGCTCGGCGCCGCGCAGCTGCTGGCCGAGCGCCGCGACTTTTGCGGCACGGTGCGCTTCATCTTCCAGCCCGCCGAAGAGCATGGCCGGGGCGCCGCCGCGATGATGGCCGACGGCCTGTTCGAGCGCTTCCCGGTCGACGAGATCTACGGCGCGCACAACATCCCCGGCATGCCGGCCGGCCACATGGCCATCCGAAGCGGCGGCATCATGGCCAGCGAGGACAACTTCGCCATCGAGATCACCGGCCGTGGCGGGCATGCGGC
Organism: Acidovorax sp. GW821-FHT09B03; assembly: GCF_059418305.1. Classification (NCBI taxonomy): domain Bacteria; kingdom Pseudomonadati; phylum Pseudomonadota; class Betaproteobacteria; order Burkholderiales; family Comamonadaceae; genus Acidovorax; species Acidovorax sp. GW821-FHT09B03. Next base: position 529,596 of record NZ_JBWKPP010000001.1, on the reverse strand, counting down.
ACGCCCGCACATGGCGATCGATCCGCTGGTCGTCGGCGCCGAGATCGTGCTCGCGCTGCAGACCGTGGTGGCGCGCTCGGTCGACCCGAGCCAACCCGCCGTGGTCTCGTGCACCGAGTTCACCACCGACGGCATCCGCAACGCCCTGCCCACCCATGTCACGATCAAGGGCGATACGCGCAGCTACTCGCCCGCGGTACAGGCCCTGCTGGCAAAGCGCATGCGCGAGATCTGCGAAGGCATCTGCGCGGCCCACGGCGCCACCTGCCGCTTCAGCTACACGCACGAGTTCGCCCCCACCGTGAACTGGCCGGCCTGCGTGGAGGTGGCCAGCGCGGCCGCCGAAGCCGTGATCGGTGCCGAGCGCCTGGACCGCAATGTCACGCCGATGATGATCTCCGAGGATTTCGGCGCCTTCCTGCAGGTGGTCCCCGGGGCCTTCATGTTCATCGGCAACGGCGAAGCCGGCACGCCCGGCGGCGTGCCCCTGCACAACGCCGCCTATGACTTCAACGACGCTGTGCTGCCGGTAGGCGCACGCTACTTCGCCGAGATCGCGCGCGTGCGCCTGCCCCTCAATGCCTGAGCCCGGAAAACCACCCATGCTGTTCACCAACCCTGCGGCCACGCGCCGCCCCTACGACCCCGCCCTGCAGCGCGTGATGAACCTCGCCACCGCCCGCGAAAGCCGCCAGTGGCTGGCCGGCTGGGCACAGCTGCGCCGCGGCAGCACACCGCTGCACGCCCTGCCCCACCTGGCGCGCCAGCTCGGCCTGGGCCAGCTATCCCTCAAGGACGAATCGGTGCGCTCGCCGCTGGCCAGCTTCAAGGTGCTGGGCGCGCCCGTGGCCCTGGTGCGCCTGGTGCAGCGCCAGTGGCCCGGGGCAGGATGGGCCCCGGCCGACCTGCTCGCGGGCCGGCATGCCGACGCGCTGGCCGACTTCACCGCCATCAGCGCCACCGACGGCAACCACGGCCGCGCGCTGGCCGCTGCGGCCCAGAGCATCGGCTGCCGCTGCGTGATCGTGCTGCATGCCCACGTCAGCGCCGAGCGCGAGCAACCCATCCGCGACCTGGGCGCCGAGGTCGTGCGCATCGCCGGCAACTACGACGACTCCGTGCAGGAGGCCGAGCGCCTGGCCCGCACCCACGGCTGGTGGGTGGTCTCAGACACCTCGTACGATGGCTACGAGGACATCCCGCGCGACGTCATGCAGGGCTACGGCATCCTGGTCGACGAACTGCTCGAACAGGTCCCCGTGCGCGCCGATGGCGCCAGCCCCTTCACCCATGTGCTGCTGCAGGGTGGCGTGGGCGGCCTGGCCGCAGGCGTCGTGGCGCCCCTGTGGGAGCGCTATGGCGCCGCACGCCCCCGCTTCATCGCCGTGGAGCCCGAGCAGGCCGACTGCCTGCTGCAAAGCGCCATCGCCGGCCGGCCGGCCCGCGCCACGGGCAGCGTGGATTCGGTGATGGCGGGCCTGGCCTGCGGCGAGACCTCGCCCCTGGCCTGGCGCTTCCTGCAGCCCACGGTGGACCTGTTCATGACCGTGGGCGATGCCCAGGCCGAAGCGGCCATGCGCACCCTGGCCAGCGGCACTGCCGGTGATGTGCCTGTGCTCAGCGGCGAATCGGGCGCCGCGGGCCTGGCCGGGCTCACCGCCCTCATGGCCGACCCGGCACTGGCGGCCCAGGCCGGCCTGGGCCCGGACGCACGCGTGCTGCTCATCAGCACCGAGGGCGCCACCGCCCCGGGTGTCTACCAGGCCATCACCGGCCGCAGCCCGGCCAGCGTGCTGCAGGCCCAGTCCGAATGGATGGCACGCCCGTTGCACGGATGACAATGGAGGAACCCACGCCCCCAGGAACCCCGATGACTGCACCCACCCTCGACTTCGATTCGCCCACCGTTCGCAAGCTGCGCGACGACCTGGCCCTGGCCCTGCGCGCCGCCGCCCACCATGGCCTGTCCGAGGGTGTGTGCAACCATTTCAGCGTGGAGCTGCCCGACCGCTCGGGGCGCTTTTTGCTCAACCCGCGCGGCCTGATGTGGAGCGAGGTGCAGGCCGAGGACATCGTGCTCATCGACGAACAGGGCCAGCGCCTGGCCGGCCGCCACGCGGTGGAACCCACGGCCATGTTCATCCACGCCGCCATCCACCGCCTGTGCCAGAAGGCCTGCGTGCTGCACACCCACATGCCCTACGCCACGGCACTCACGCTGACCACCGACCGGGCGCTCGACACCACGCTCTCGCAGAATGCCATGCGCTTCCACGGCCGCACGGCCGTGGACCCGAACTACAACGGCTTCGCGCTCGACGTGCGCGAGGGCGAGCGCATCGCGGGCGTGCTGCGCGCGGCGGACATCGGTTTCCTGAGCAACCACGGCGTGGTCGTCTGTGGCGATCGCATCGACTACGCCTACGACGACCTCTACTACCTGGAGCGCGCCTGCATGGCCCAGGTGCTGGCTCAATCCACCGGCCGCCCCCTGGCCCCGGCCAGCGCCACCCTGGCGCAGCACGTGAGCGAGCAGTCCATGGGCGAACGCCTGCAGTCCGAGCTGTTCTTCGAGGCGCTGCGCCGCAGGCTCTGATTTTTTCGCGGCCGAACTGTCACACAGCGGACCCCTGGCACGTCTGGTTATCGACCAAACTACGCTTGGAGCCCGACCATGACCGCACCACCCCTGGCCCCTGAGGCCGACAATACCTTTGCCACCTTGCGCCCGCGCCTGTTCGGCATCGCCTACCGCATGCTGGGAGTGCGCGCCGACGCCGAGGACGTGGTGCAGGACGCCTGGCTGCGCTGGAGCGGCACGGACACCACCGCCCTGCAGTCGGCCGAGGCCTGGCTGGTCACGGTGACCACGCGCCTGTCCATCGACCGGCTGCGCGCCGCCAAGGCCGAGCGAGAGGCCTATGTGGGCTGGTGGCTGCCCGAGCCGCTGGTGGAGCAGCTCGATGAGCGCACACCCGAATCCGCCGCCGAACTGGCCGGTGAACTCTCGGTCGCCTTTCTCTACGTGCTCGAACGCCTGGGCCCCGAGGAGCGCGCCGCCTTCCTGCTGCGCCAGGTCTTCGACTACGACTACCCCGAGATCGCCGCCCAGCTGGGCAAGACCGAGGCCAGTTGCCGCCAGATGGTGCACCGCGCCAGCGAGCGCGTGCAGCAGGCACGCACCCGCTTCGAGGTGCCGCGCAAGGTGCACCACCAGCTGCTCGAACGCTTCATCGCGGCCGCCCACAGCGGCCAGCGCGATGCCATCGAGGCCCTGCTGTCCGAAGACGCCATGCTGATCGGCGACGGCGGCGGCAAGGTGCAGTCCTTCCCGCACCCGCTGGTGGGGGCCTTCCGCATCGCCAACCTGTTCTGGGCGCAGTGGCGGCGCATGGCCGAGCAGGTGGTCTACCGCACCGTGCTCATCAATGGCGAGCCGGGCCTCTTGCGCTACATCGACGGCCGGCTCGAATCGGCCCAGGCCATCGTGACCGACGGCGAGCGCATCGTCGCCATCTATGCGATCCGCAACCCGGACAAGCTCACGGGCATCCCGCTCACACTCGATTGATGAACACCCCCTGAGTCGCTTCGCGCCTTCACCCCTCTCTCGCATTGCCGCGCAATGCGGGAGGGGGACGCCCCCAGTGCACGCAAGCGAAGCGCCGCATACGCGGCTTGGCGGCCCTTGCACGGGGGCACTGGCCTTGGCCGTGCCAGTTTCATGCGATGCGGGTGACGCGCAGCGCTGTGGAGAACTGAGAGAAAGTTTTTTGCGCCCGGCTGTCACAACGGCACCGGCCCACGCGTCATGATGGGTATGGAAGGCAACGAAAGGCCCGGCGCCTTCCAGTTCCAACCCTTCATCACCCACCAAACGGAGTTTTCACCATGACCCAGCACACCGCCCGCCTGCCCTACCACCAGCTCGCCAACAAGGCCTTCATGGGCCTCGTGAACCTGTCCGAGACCGTCAAGAAGGGCAGCATCGGCGCCCGCCTGGCCGAACTCGTCTTCCTGCGCGTCTCGCAGATCAACGGCTGCGCCTACTGCATGGACATGCACTGGACCTACCTGGTCAAGGACGGCATGGAGCCACGCCACCTCAACGCCGTGGCCGGCTGGCGCGAGGCGCCCTTCTTCAGCGAACGCGAGCGCGCCGCCTTCCGCTGGGCCGAGATCATCACCGCCACGCCGCACAGCGACGCCAGCGACGAAGAGTTCGCCCTGCTCAAGGCGCAGTTCAACGACACCGAGATCGCCGAACTGGGCTTTGCCATCGGCGTCATCAACGCCTGGAACCTGATCAACGCGGGCATGCGCGCGCCCATCCCGGCGCAGGCGGGCTGAGCACGCGGGCTTCCCACCCCGAATCCCGGGGTGGGCGACAATACGGGGCCGGCCGGTGTGGTGCGGCCCGGATCCTGATGCGCGCCCTGCCTCGGACCCCAGCGAGCCCCGTGGCGCAAAGGACCGGCATGCCGATCGCCCCGCAGGAGCTGGTGGCCCACCTGGACCCCCTCGTCTCCGACCCCCGCCGGCTGGCGGCCGTGCACAGCGTTGCGCTGCTGGACAGCCCGACGGAGGAAACCTTCGACTCCATGAGCCGCCTGGCCGTGAACCTGGTCGGCGCGCCCGCGAGCTTCCTGTCCATCGTCGACGCCGAGCGCGATTTTTACAAAAGCGCCCACGGCTTTCCGCAGGAACTGGCCGCTGCGCGCGAGATGCATGGCCGCACCTTCTGCCACTACGCGATTGCCAGCACCGATCCGCTGGTGATCGAGGACACCCATGCCGACCCGCTGTGGCGCGCCGTGCCCACGGTCAACAGCCTGGGCGTGCGCGCCTACGTGGGCGTGCCGCTCATCGTCGATGGCCAGCCCATCGGCAGCTTCTGCGTCATCGACAACCAGCCGCGCAGCTGGACGGACACCGAGATCGAGACCCTGGTGCAGCTCGCCAGGGCCGCTGCACGCGAGATCCAGCTGCGCAGCGCGCTCAGGGAATCCGAGGCCAATGCCGAACGCGCCCATGCACTGGCCAAGGCCAACGAAGAACTGCTCGCCGTGGTCGCGCACGACCTGCGCTCGCCCCTGCAGGTGATGGGCCTGAACACCAGCGTGCTCGCCCGCGCCGGCCACGCCCCCTCGCTGCCGGCCATCCGGCGCATCGAAGGCGCCATCACCTCCATGAAGCGCCTGGTCGAGGACCTGCTCTCCACCCATGCCGTGGACAGCCGCGAACGCACCCTGTGCGAGACCATCGCACCGGCCCGGCTGCTGGCCGATGCGGCAGACGCGATGGGCATGGTGGCCGAGCGCGCCGGCATCCACCTGCACCTGGTGCCCGCACAGGCGGGCGAGGTCTTCGTGGACTATGCCCAGCTGCTGCGCGTGCTGTGCAACCTGATCGGCAACTGCGTCAAGTACTGCCCATCGGGGAGCACCGTCACCCTCTGTGCGACCGAGACGGAGGACAGCATCGTCATCCGGGTCACCGACGATGGCCCCGGCATGGGCGAGGCCGAGCAGTCCTGCGCCTTCGAGCGCGGCTGGCAGGGCAGCGCCGGCGTGGCCGGGCAGGACGGCGCGGGCCTGGGCCTGTGGATCGTGCGCACCCTGGTCGAGCAGAACCAGGGCCGCGTTGCGCTGCACAGCGCAGCCGGCCAGGGCACCGAGGTCGCCGTGCGCCTGCCACGCCACCGCAGCTGAGCGCCCAAGCGGCCGCCACCGCGTCCCCGGCGCCACGAGCACCCGCACACGGGGCTCAGGGAATGCCGTACTTGTTCGGGTAGCGGATGTTCTCGCGCATGTGCGCGCTCATCGGGATGCGCAGCGTGGCGGTGTCGAACCACTGGCGGTACAGGGCCGCCAGCTCGCCGGAATGCATCAGCCCCAGCACCGTGCGGTCCACCACCTCGCGCAGCGGCAGGTCATCCTTGGGCAGCATGAAGGCATAGGGCTCCACCGTGAGGTGGCGGCCGGTCACATGCAACTCCCCGCGCAGCGGCGATGAGGCGACAAGGCCGTAGAGCAGCACATCGTCCTGCGCGAAGGCATCGACCTGGCCCTGCTCCACCAGGCGCACGCCCTCGGCGTCGGTGGCCACCAGGGTCACGGCGATCTCCTGCTCACGCTCCACGCGCTGCAGCGTCTCCTGCGCCGTTGTGCCCCGGCTCACGGCGATGCGCCGCCGCCACAGGCTGGGCACACCGTCGAGCTGCACCGACTGGCGCGCGAGAAAGCGCACACCCGTGGTGAACAGCGTGTACGAAAAGTCCACCTCCTTTTGCCGGCCCACGGTGTTGGTGTTGCCCCCGCACTCGATGTCAATGCTGCCGGCCGCAAGCAGCGGGATGCGCTGCGCCGCCTCCAGCGGGCGGAACGCCACGCGCAGGTCCGGCCGGCCCAACTGCTTGCGCAGCGCCTCCACGACCTTGTTGCACACGGCGATCGAATAGCCCACGGTATTGCCCGCCGCATCGCGAAAGGCAAACGTGCCGGGCGTGGGGATATAGCCCACGTGCACCGTGCCGCTGCGCGCGATGCGCGCCAGCGCGCCATCCCTGGCACCCTGGGCATGGCCCAGGGTACAGAGCAGGGCCAGCACGACCAGGACCGGCAGGGACTTCTGAAAAACAGATGCACGCATGGTGGGCGCCCCCAGTCCTAATCCAGCCCCGGCGGCACCGCCAGGTACCAGCGCGTCGCCTGCTCGAAGGCATGGCCCACGCGCAAGGCCGTGGCCTCGTCGAAGGGCCGCGCAATGAACTGCAGCGACACCGGCAGCCCCTGGCCCGTGAAGCCCGCCGGCACGGCCAGCGCGCACAGGTCCAGCAGGTTCACGAAGCGGCCGAAGCGCGACAGCGGCGTGGCCAGCTCGTCCACCTCGGTGAGCGGGATCGCGGCGATGGCATTGGTCGGAAAGGCGCAGACATCGATCCCGTCCATCGCGGCCAGCATCTCGGCCTTGGCCTGCTCGCGCAGCCTGAGCAGCTGCAGGTACTGCGCCGCGCCGATATCGCGCCCGAGCAGGATGCGCCGGCGCACATGCGGGTCGAACTCCAGCCCCTCCTGCTCGAACAGCGTGCCCAGGTTCGCATAGCCCTCGGCGCTCATCAGGCTGCCCGCCACGCGCATCGACTCGGCCAGGCTCTGCGGCAGCGCGCGCTCCACGCGCTGCATGCCCAGGCCCTCCAGCACCCGCACGGCTTCGTCGCAGGCGGCCAGCACCTCGGGGTCCACGTCCGCGCGCTCGGCCTCGGGCAGCACCCACATGCGCATGCCGGCCACGCCGCGCGCCGCATCGAGCTGCGGCAGCACCGCGCGCGCCGGCACCGGTAGCGACACAGCATCGCGCGGGTCGGGGCCCGAGAGCACGTCGAGCAAAATGGCGCTGTCGCGCACCGTGCGCGTGAGCGGGCCCACCGTGTCGTGCGTGGGGCACAGCTCGATCAACCCGTGCCGGCTGATCAGCCCGCGCGTGGTCTTCAGGCCCACCACCCCGCACAGCCCCGCCGGGATGCGCACCGACCCGCCCGTGTCCGTGCCGATGCTGGCCGTGCACAGGCCCGCCGCCAGCGCCACGGCCGAACCGCTGCTGCTGCCGCCCGGCGTGCGGTGGGTGCACAGGTCCCAGGGGTTCCAGGGCGTGCCCATCACGGCATTCGTGCCCCAGCCGCCAAAGGCGAACTCCACCGTGTGCGTCTTGCCGACCACCACGGCACCGGCCGCGCGCAGCCGCTCGACCACGGCCGCGCTGGTGGCCGAGGTGCGCGGCGGCCGCGCCTTCGAGCCTGCCGCAATCGGCTTGCCCTCGACCTCGAACAGGTCCTTCACCGCCACCGCCACGCCGTGCAGCGGCCCCAGGCGGATGCCGGCGCGCGCCATCTGGTCCAGGCCGCGCGCCGCGGCGCGGGCCTCGTCGACATACACGTCGGTGAAAGCGTGCAACTGGCCGCCAAGGCGCGCGATGCGCGCGAGCTGGTGTTCCAGCAAGGCCTCGCTCGACAGCTCCCCACAGGCGATGGCTTGGGCCAACTGCTCCAGTGGTGCGTAGGTCATGGATGTCATAAGCTCTTTCATGCCGCACCCACCGTGCGGCGCCCCTGCGCCAGACGGCGCTCCAGCCACCGCGAGAGCATGGACAGGGGAAAGGCGATGGCGAAGTACAGCAGCCCCACCAGGATGAAGATGTGCAGCGGCAGGAAGTACTCGCTGGACATGGCGCGCGCCGCCAGCATCAGCTCGTTGGTGGCGATCAGCGCGCACAGCGAGCTGTCCTTGAGCAGGGCCACATAGCTCGACAGCAGCGGCGGCAGCATCACGCGCAGGGCCTGCGGCAGCGTCACGGAGAGGAACACCTGGCGCGGCGTGAGGCCCGCGGCCAGCCCCGCCTCGCGCTGGCCGCCGTGCACCGACTGCAGACCGCCGCGCAGGATCTCGGCCACATAGGCCGCGCCGTGCACCCCCAGGCCGATGGCCCCGGCCCAGTAGCCCGACAGCGTGATGCCCGCCGAGGGCAGCGCGAAGTAGATGGCCAGCAGCAGGGCCAGCAGCGGCACCGCGCGCAGCAGCTGGATGAAGCCGTTGGCCGCATGGCGCAGCGCGCCTACGCCACTGCGCAGCATCCACACCAGCACGGCGCCCAGCACCAGCGCGATGGCAAAGCCCAGGGCCGAGAGCTCGGCCGTCACCCGGGCCGCCTGCAGCAGGCGTGGCCACCACTCGCCCAGGTACTCGGCATAGGTCGCGAAGAAGGCAGTCATCGCACACCCCCTGCGGTGCGGCGTTCCAGCCGCGCGAACGCCCAGCTGATGGGCAGCACCATGGCCGCATAGAGCAGCATGGCCGTCAGGTAGATCAGCGGCGTCTCGAAGGTCGAGGTGACCAGGTTGCGCGCGTAGAACATCACCTCGGGCGCCGCGATGGCCGAGGCGATGGACGTGTCCTTGACGAGCTGGCTCGCGTAGTTGCCCAGCGAGGGCAGCGTCACGCGCAGCATCTGCGGCAGCAGCACGCTGCGCAGCGCCTGCGCGGGCGTCAGGCCCACGGCCAGGGCCGCCTCGCGCTGGCCGGCATGCAGGCAGCGCAGACCGGCCGCGAACACATCGCACAGCACGGCCGCGCCCACCAGGCCCAGGCCCACCACCGCGGCCGTGAGCGGCGACAGCCGCACGCCCACCGAAGCCAGGCCGAAGTACAGCACGAACAGGTGCGCCAGCGCGGGCACATTGCGCATCCATTCCACATAGGCTGCAATGGCCAGCTGCAGCAGGCGGTTGCGCACGAAGACCACGGCCAGCGCCAGCAGCAGGCCCAGGCTGGCCGCCAGCAGGCCCGCGCCCAGGGCCACCTGCGCGGCCGTGAGCGCACCGCGCGCCAGCGTGGCCACGATCAGGGTCAGGGTGTCGGTGCCCGGCATGCTCACGCCCCCACCTGGCCGAGGAAGCTGCGCGTGCGCTCCCTGCGCGGCTGGTCGATCACCTGCGCCGCAGGGCCTTCCTCGACGATGTGGCCACCGTCCATGAAGATCACGCGGTCCGCCACGTCGCGCGCAAAGCGGATCTCGTGCGTTACCAGGATCATCGAGCGCCCCTCCTCGGCCAGCTCGCGGATCACGCCCAGCACCTCGCCCACCAGCTCTGGGTCCAGTGCCGAGGTGGGCTCGTCGAACAGGATCAGCTGGGGCTTCTGGGCCAGCGTGCGCGCGATCGCCACGCGCTGCTGCTGCCCGCCCGAGAGCTGCTCGGGGTAGGCATCGGCCTTGTGGCGCAGGTGCACCTTGTCCAGCATTGCCTCGGCCAGCGCATGGGCCTCGTCGCGCCGCATGCCGGCCGCCTTGATGGAGGCCAGCGCCACGTTCTCGCGCACGGTGAGGTGCGGCCACAGGTAGAACAGCTGGAACACCATGCCGATCTCGCGGCGCTGCGGCGCCATCTCGGTGTCGCTCATCAGGCGCCAGCCGCCCTTGCGGTCGGGCCGCTGGCCGATGCGCTCGGACCCGAGCAGCACCTCCCCCGCCTGGGGCTTTTCGAGGAAGTTCAGGCAGCGCAGGCAGGTGGACTTGCCCGAGCCGCTGGGCCCGATCAGCGACAGCGTCTCGCCCTTCTTCAGGTCGAAGGAAATGCCCTTGAGCACCTCGGCCTGGCCGTAGCTCTTCGTGAGGCCGCTCACGCGCAGCAGGGGGGGTTGGTCGTTCACAGCAGGGTTCTCCAGGCAGTTGTGTGCGGGTGCCGCGGCACGGTCCTTGCAGCCGCATGCCCTCGTTACCCTGTGCCTCCATGCTAGGAAGGACGCCCCTCTGTTCATTGCAGGCGGTCGCCGCTATATTGAACGTATGCGACATGCAGGGAAAACCCCATGCCACCACCCAAACACCGATCTGACCTCACTCCTGCCGAGATTGGTGCGCAGCCGCACCAGGCCAGTGCACAGAACACAGGCGACATTGGTGCATTGATCGGAAAGCTCGATGCCGCCAGGGCATCGTCCGCACCGAAGCGCAGGCCCTCGGGCACGACCTCGGCCACGGAGCTGCGCGTGGGCATCCTGCTGTGGCCGCAGTTCCCCCTGCTCTCGCTGGCCGGCCTGTGCGACGGCCTGCGCCACGCCGCCGACGTGGGCGACCAGAGCCGCCAGATCCGCTGTTCGTGGACCATCCTCGGAGTGCCCGGGCAGTCGGTGCAGGCCAGCTGCGGCGTGCCCGTGCCGGTGCAGGATTCGCTCTCGTCCGAGAGCGACTACGACTACATCGCCGTCATCGGCGGGCTGCTGCCCGCCATCCCCACGGTGCACCCGCGCTACACCGCCTTCCTGCGCGATGCGGCCGCGCTGGGCAAGCCGCTCATCGGCATCTGCACCGGCACGTTCGCACTCGCGCATGCGGGCCTCATGGCCGGGCGCCGCGCCTGCGTGCACCCCTACCATGTGGAGGACTGGAAGGCCGCCTTCCCCACGCTCGACCACGCCACCGACTGCCACTACGTGTTCGATGGCGACCGCATCAGCTGCGCGGGTGGCATCTCCATCGTCGAGCTCACGGCCGAGCTGGTGCGCCTGCACTGCGGCCCCGACCGCGCGGCCAAGGTGATCCACCAGATGACGGTGAACCCCGCTGCGCGCAGCACCCACGTGGCGCGCCGCCACGCGCTGGGCTACGGCACGGCCGACCACGACAAGCTGCGCCAGGCCATCGTGCTGATGGAGAAGAACATCGGCACGCCGCTGGAGATCGCGGTCATCGCGCGCCTCGTGGATTCGAGCAGCCGTCAGCTCGAACGCGTCTTCCTGGCCGAGACACGCACCACCCCGTCGGAGTACTACCGCAACGCGCGCCTCAAGTACGCGCGCTGGATGCTCACCAGCACCGACCTGGCCGTCATCACCATCGCCTACGAGTGCGGCTTTGCCGATGCCTCGCACTTCATCCGCCACTTCCAGCAGCTGTACGGCATGCCGCCGGGGCGCATGCGCAAGGCGCTGCAGGCCGGCGCCGTGGAGGCCTGACGCAAGAAAGCCGCATGCGTGCCCGGGGGGGCATGCATGCGGCTCGCCAGGATGTCAGCCCATCATTTGCAGGACGGCAGCTTCCAGTCCGCCGCGCGGTCCACGCCGGCCCGGGCGTTCTGGCCCACGGGGAGGTACCAGACGTCCTGCACCAGGCCGTAGGTCTTGCCGATCTTGCGCAGCTCGCAGCTGCCCCAGAGCTTGGCGATCTCGGCGTTCACGGCCTTCACCAACTCGGGGTTGTCCTTGTTCAGGCCGAACACCACCTGGCCCAGCCCCGTGAGCAGCGGGTAGTCGGGTGAGGCATCGCTGAAGGCATTGAACTTGATCTTCCACTGCGGGTTCTGCGAGATCGCGTACTGCATGACCGGCGGGTCGCCGATCACCGCGTCGATGCGCCCGGCCAGCAGGTCGCGCACGGCGGCGTCCGAGGTGTCGTACAGCGCCAGCTGCAGGCCGTTGATCTTGCGCAGCTCGGGGATGAACGAGAAGCCCGTGATCGTGCCGACCTTCTTGCCTTCCAGATCCTTGAGCTTGCTCCAGTCGGTCTTGTCCGACTGCGTGATGCCGTTCTTGAAGTAGTGGATCGGGTCGCTCAGCGCCATGATCCTGGAGCGCTGCTCCGTCCAGCCCATGGTGCCGGCCATCACGTCCACGCGCTTCGATTGCACCGAGGCGATGGTGCCCGACCACTCCATCAGCGCGGGCTTGACCTTGAGCTGCAGTGCCTGCGCGATGCGCTGCAGGATCTCGCCGTCGTAGCCCACCATCCTGCCGTCCTGATAGCCCGTGCCCGGCATGTCGCCCGAGAACGCGATGGTGAAGGCGCCCTTGTCCACGGTCTCCAGGGCATGGGCCGAAAGCCCCAGGGCGGACAGGCAGGTGGCGGCCGCGAGCGAGGCCAGCAGCCTCGCGATCTTCAATGTTGGCATGGTGGTGATCTCCAGAAGTCCGGTGGTGGTTCCCTCCCATCGGTCGATGGGGTGAATCGACTGTAGGGACGCCTGCCGCGCGGCGATTGGAGGCGCGCACGGCGAAATGGAATGCCCGCGACATTGCGGGAAAACACCGCTGCAGCAGCTTCGCCGGCGCATCCGTATACTTTTTCCCATGGACACCCCCCTGCGCATTTCCACCGACCCGGCCGAACTCGACGTGGCCCTGGTCCATCGTTTCCTGTCCGAACAGTCCACCTGGGCGCGGGGCATTCCGCTGGCCACCGTGCAGCGTGCGCTGGCGCATTCGCTGTGCTTCGGCGGTTTCGTGGACGGTGCCCAGGTGGCCTTTGCGCGCGTGATTTCCGACCACGCCACCTTCGCCAACCTGGTGGACGTGTTCGTGCTGCCGGCGCACCAGGGCCTGGGCTACGGCAAGCAACTGGTGCAGGCCGTCATGGACCACCCCGACCTGCAGGGCCTGCGCCGCTTCACCCTGGCCACCGGCGACGCCCATGGCCTGTACGCCAGCTTCGGCTTCACCGCGCCGCTGCGGCCCCAGTCGCTCATGGAGCGCTACTTTCCCGCCCTCTACGAGACCGGCGCTGCGGCGCCCTGACTTTCTGCGGCTTGTGTAGCCTGCCTGACAGCGCCCGCCGCGCAGGCGGCCTACAGTGGGCTTCCTTTCCAAAGACATTCCAGGAGACAAGCCCCATGATCGCCATCCCCTCCCTGCAAGAAAGCGTCAGCCCCGAAGAGTGGCAGCTGCGCTGCGACCTGGCCGCCTGCTACCGCCTGGTGGCGCTGTACGGCTGGAGCGACCTGGTGTTCACCCACATCAGCGCCAAGCTGCCCGAGTCGGTCTCGGGCCCCGAGCACCAGTTCCTCATCAACCCCTACGGCCTGATGTTCGACGAGATCACGGCATCGAGCCTGATCAAGGTCGACATGCAGTGCAACAAGCTGCACGACTCGCCCTTCCCCGTGAACCCGGCCGGCTTCGTGATCCACAGCGCCGTGCACGAGGCCCGGGCCGATGCGCAGTGCGTGCTGCACACCCACACCCGCGCGGGCGTGGCCGTGAGCGCACAGAAATGCGGCGTGCTGCCCATCAGCCAGCAGAGCACCTTCGTGCTCGCCTCGCTGGCCTACCACGGCTACGAGGGCGTGGCCTTTCGCGACGAGGAAAAGCCGCGTCTGCAGGCCGACCTGGGCGAGGCCAACTTCCTCATGCTGCGCAACCACGGCCTGCTCACGGTGGGCAAGTCGATCGCCGATGCCTTCCTGTCGATGTACACCTTCGAGAACACCTGCCGCATCCAGATCGACGCCCAGGCCGGCGGCGAGCTCAACCCGGTGGACCCGCAGATCGTGAGCGGCGTGGCCCAGGCCATGCGCGTGCAGACCGGTGGCCTGGGCGGCGCCTTCGTCTGGCCGTCACTGTTGCGCAAGGCGCAGCGCGACGCGCCCGGTTACGACAGCTGACATCTGCCTGCCGCCTTTACCGGCCAGGTCATGCAAAAGACGGGCGCAGCGCATAGGATCGGGGGTTCCTGCCGCATTCAACCCAGAGGACCCAAAAATGAAGCTCTACTACTCTCCTGGCGCCTGCTCCCTGTCCCCGCACATCGCCCTGCACGAGGCGGGCCTGGCCTACACCCCCGTGCTGGCCAGCACCAAGAGCCACAAGCTGCAGGATGGCACGGACTACTACACCATCAACCCGCTGGGCTACGTGCCCATGCTGGAGCTGGACGATGGCACGCGCCTGCGCGAAGGCCCGGCCATCGTTCAGTACATCGCCGACCAGGTGCCGCTGAAGATGCTGGCCCCCCAGAACGGCTCGCTGCAGCGCTACCGCCTGCAGGAGTGGCTGACCTTCATCGGCACCGAGATCCACAAGGGCTTCAGCCCCCTGTTCAACCCCGCCACGCCCGAGGAATACAAGACCATGGCGCGCGAGAAGCTGCTGCAGCGCCTGCAGTGGGTGGACGGCCAGCTGGCCGACAAGCAGTACGTGATGGGCGAGCAGTTCACCGTGGCCGACGGCTACCTGTTCACCGTGACCAACTGGGCCAAGCCCACCAACGTGGACATCTCGGCCTTCACCCACCTGGCGGCCTACCGCGACCGCGTGGCCGCCCGCCCTGCCGTGCAGGAAGCCATGAAGGCCGAAGGCCTGCTCAAGTAAGCAGCGGCCCTCTGGAAATGGCGGTCAACGCCCTTTCCACGGCACGAAGCGCTGCTCCAGCCAGCGCATCAGCCAGTCGAAGGTCCAGGCCACCAGGCCGATGACCAGGATGCCCATCACCACCAGGTCGGTGCGCAGGAAGTTGGAGGCGTTGAGCACCATCTGCCCCAGCCCGACGGTGGCCGCCACCATCTCGGCGGCCACCAGCGTGGTCCAGCCGAAGCCGATGGCGATGCGCAGGCCCACCATGATCTCGGGCAGCGCGGCCGGCACGATCACGTGCCGCACCAGCTGCCAGCGGCTCGCGCCCAGCGACAGCGCGGCATTGATCTGCTCCACGCTGGCACTGCGCACGCCGGCCTTGGCGGCCAGCGCGATGGGCGCAAAACACGCCAGGTAGATCAACAGGATCTTGGACGCCTCGTCGATGCCCAGCCAGATCACGATCAGCGGCAGGTAGGCCAGCGGCGGCAGCGGGCGGTAGAACTCGATGGGCGGGTCGAACACGCCGCGCGCCACGCGGCTCACACCCATGGCGATGCCCACCGGAACGGCCGTGGCGGCGGCCAGCGCGAACGCGCCGAACACGCGGATCGCGCTCCACTGCAGGTGCTTCCACAGCGGCTCACCGCCCTGGATATTGCCGCGCCAGGCATCGCCGAAGGCGCGCAGCACGGCCTCCGGTGCGGGCAGGAACAGCGGCGGCACCCAGCCGCGCTGGGTGGCCAGCCACCACAGCGCCACCAGCGCCGCCACGGTGGCAGCGCTGATGGCCTGGCTGGGCCCGCTGCCGGGCAGCCGAAAGGGCGCGACGGCACGCGGCGGCGGCGGCGTGGCGGGCTCCACCGGCACGGCGGCCCCGGGTGCATCGCGGCCGATGCCCGGGATCACCAGGATCTGGCTCATGGCGTCAGGCATGGGCCGGCTCCGCGTTCGCCACGCTCGGCGCGATCCAGTCCAGCACGCGCTCGCGCCAGGCGATGAACTGCGGGTCCGACTTCACGGCCCGCGCGGGCCGGCCCGCCAGGTGCTGGCGGTTGAAGTCCAGCGCATGCTGCTGCGCGATGCGGCCCGGGCGCGGCGTCATCACGATGAGGCGCGAGGCCAGGAACAGCGCCTCCTCCACGTCGTGGGTGATGAAGAAGAGGGTCTTGCCGGTGCGCTCCCACAGCTGCAGCACCAGCTCCTGCAGCGATTCGCGCGTGAAGGCGTCGAGCGCGCCCAGCGGCTCGTCCATGAGCAGCACGTCGGGGTCGCTGGCCAGGGCGCGGGCAATGCCCACGCGCTGCTGCATGCCGCCCGACAGCTGCCACACGGGTGCCTCGGCAAAGCCCTCCAGGCCCACCAGGGCCAGCTTGTCGGCGGCCCGCTGGCGCCGCTCCGCGCGCGGCACGCCGCGCAGGCGCAGGCCCAGCGCCACGTTGTCGACCACGTTGAGCCAGGGCATGAGCGCATGCTTCTGGAACACCACGCCGCGCTCGGCACCGGGGCCCGTCACCTCGCGCCCATGCAGCGTGATGCGGCCCGAGGAGGCCTCGGTGAAGCCCGCGATGCAGTTGAGCAGCGTGGTCTTGCCGCAGCCCGAGGCGCCGAGCGCCACCACGAGCTCGCCCTGGGCGATATCGAGATCCACGTCCTGCAGCGCGAGCACGGGCGATGGGGCCTGGCGCGCGCCCGCATAGCGCACGTTCAGGCCGGTGATCCGCAGCCCGCCCGGGGCTGCGGCGATGCCGGCAGTGTCATTTGGCACGCCGGACCCAGGCCGGGTTCACGCCCACGGCGTAGTCGGGCAGCACGTTCTGGATGGTGCCCTGCTCCTTGAGGAAGGCCGCCGTGGCCGCCAGCGACTTGGCCACGCCCGAATCCTTGCCGCCGCCCAGCCACTGGTTCGATGCCTGCTCGGTGGGCGGCACGAAGGCGTACAGCGCCAGGCTGGCAGGCACGGTGGGTGCCTCGGCCCCGCTCCACTTGGCCAGGGACTTGACCTCGGCCGCATCGGCATTCCACGCGGCCTTGTTGCCGGTGTAGGCCTTGTCGGCATCGGCCAGCACCTGCACGAACTGCGCGAGGAAGGCGTCGTGTTCCTTGGCGAAGGCCTTGGTCACGGCCAGGCCGTCGAAGGTGGCCTTGCCGGTCTTGGCCGCGATCTGGCCCGAGGTCACGATCACCTTGCCGTTGCCCTTGACCTTGGCCAGCACCGGGTCCCAGACGAAGGTGGCGTCGATGTCGCCGCGCTCCCAGGCCGCCAGGATCTCGGGCGGGCGCAGGTTCAGGATCTGCACGCCCTTGGGGTCCACGCCCGCGTCCTGCAGCGCCACCAGCGCGTGGAAGTGCGTGGTCGAGACGTAGGGCAGGCCGATCTTCTTGCCCTTCAAGTCGGCCAGGCTGTTCACGCCCGCGCCGTTGCGCGCCACCAGGGCCTCGGCATCATTGATGTTGTCCAGCACCCAGAACACCTCGATGGGCACGCCCTGCGAAATGGCCGAGGCGAACGGCGAGGAACCCGCCTCGCCGATGTGGATGGCCCCCGAGGCCAGCGCGCGCACCACCTCGGCGCCGCTGCCCAGCTTGCGGTAGGTGACCTTGTAGCCCGTGCGCTTCTCGACCTCGCGGGTCTCCTGCGCATGGCGCCACGGCACGACCATGTCCTGGTAGCCGATCACCACCTCGCGGGTCTGCGCCAGGGCGCCGAAGCCCAGTACCGTGCCCATCAACAGGGCCGCGGCCTGGATGCTTGTTCTGCGTGTTGCCATCGGGAATGTGTCCTCTCGGGGATCCATGGGAATCGACCGGGCGCGCGCACCCGGCATGAGAGAAAAATTCTAGGCAGCACCGGCCCCGGCGCCTTGCACTGCTTTCGCGCTTGGATATGCGAAAAGCGTCTATGGGCAGTGGCTACGCGGCAGGGGCCAGCGGCTTCTGCCGCGACGCCACCAGCGCCCCTGCCCACAGCGCACAGGCCGAGAACACCAGCCCGCGTGCCAGGCCGCCGGGGCCGTCGGCGATCCAGCCGACCACCGTGGGCCCCACGATCTGCCCGGCCGCGAAGACGATGGTGAAGGCGCTGATGCCGCTGGCCCACAGCGCCTGCGGCAGGTTGTGGCGCACCAGCGCCGTGGTGGAGGCCACCACCGACAGGAACACCGCCCCGAACAGCAGGCCCGAGGCCAGCACCACCGGCCAGGCGGAGGTCAGCGCCGGCAGCACCGTGGCCACGCCCAGCAGGCCGTTGAGCAGTGCCAGCGCCTGCCCGCCGCGGCTGCGGTCCAGGAGGCCCGCCCAGATGCGCGAGGACAGCACCACCGCCAGGCCCAGCAGCGCATAGAACCAGGTCACGGCCGTGCCGCTGGCGCCCTGCTCGCGCAGCAGCGCCACCACGAAGGTCATGTAGCCGATATAGCCCACGCCGAACAGGCCATAGCCCAGCAGCGCCGGGGCAAAGGGCGCCCAGCGCATGCCACCGGTCGCCGCCTGCGCGGAGGCAACCGGTGCCGCCAGGGCCTGCAGCGCCCGCGCCGGCCACAGCAGCACCAGCGTGGCCGCCACGCAGGCCAGGGCCAGGGCCCACCAGGCCCAGGCCCAGGGGTGCGGGCCCGGTGCGGTGGCCAGCACCGCCGGCACCAGCACCGCCGAGAGGCTGATGCCCCAGCCCGTGCCGCCGTAGTACAGGCCCAGCAGCAGCCCGCTGCGCCCGGGCTGCTGCGCCCCCAGCCGCGCCGCGAGCAGGCCGCCGCAGACGAAGACCAGCGCGCTCGCCACCCCCGCCAGCAGGCGCTGCAGCAGCAGCGGGGCGGCCACCACGAAAAAGCCGCACAGCCCCATGAACACGGTGGCCAGCACGGAGCCCGCCACGAGCAGGGTGCCCGGCGCCAGGCGGCGCAGCAGCAGGGGCGTGGCCAGGGCACCCAGCAGGTAGCCCAGCGCGTTCACGGTGTTCATGGCGCCGGCCAGCGTGTACGACCAGGCCAGGTCGGCGCGCATCGGCGGCAGCAGCAGCGCGTAGGCAAAGCGCGTGATGCCGAGCGAGACGGCAGCCCCCATCGACAGGGCCACCGCCAGCCACAGGCCGTTGCGCAGCAGGTGGGAAGAAGGCGCTGGAACGTCGTTGCTCATGGCGGCCATTGTGCCGCGCAGGGCATCGCCAGGCTGTCGCCCCGGGCGCCCGGAAATAGCACAAATCCCTTGCCCTTGGTTACAGCGGTCCACTGCAGGCTTCACGATTTGCGACTAGGCTTGTCCATCTTTCCCGGCCTCCGCGGCCTTCCTCCAACACGAAAGAAAGCACCACCACATGTCCGCACCCTCGCTGTTCGATCCCATCCAGGTCGGTGACATCCACCTGGCCAACCGCATCGCCATGGCGCCGCTCACGCGCAACCGGGCGCCCAATGCCGTGCCGGCCGAGATCACGGCCACCTACTACGCACAGCGCGCCAGCGCCGGCCTGCTGATCACCGAGGCCACGGCCATCAGCCACCAGGGCCAGGGCTATGCCGACGTGCCGGGCCTGTACGGCACCGAGCAGCTCGATGCCTGGAAGAAGGTCACCAGCGCCGTGCACGAGGCCGGCGGCAAGATCGTGACCCAGCTGTGGCACGTGGGCCGCATCTCGCACAACGACCTGCAGCCCGATGGCGGCGCGCCCGTGGCGCCCTCGGCCCTCATCGCCAAGTCCAAGACCTACCTGATCGACCGTGAGACCGGCAAGGGCAGCTTCGCGCCCACCTCGCAGCCGCGCGCGCTCGACGCCTCGGAGCTGCCCGGCATCGTGCACGCCTACGCCGCCGCCGCCCGCAATGCCGTGGAGACCGCCGGCTTCGATGGTGTGGAGATCCACGGCGCCAACGGCTACCTGCTCGACCAGTTCCTCAAGACCGGTGCCAACCAGCGCACCGACGATTACGGCGGCAGCATCGAGAACCGCGCCCGCCTGCTGCTCGAAGCCACGCGCGCCGCGGTCGACGCCGTGGGCGGCGGCAAGGTCGGCATCCGCCTGTCACCCGTCACGCCTGCCAACGACATCGTGGACGCGGACCCGCAGCCCCTGTTCGACTACGTGGTGCGCCAGCTCGCCCCGCTGGGCCTGGCCTACATCCACGTGATCGAAGGCGCCACCGGCGGCCCGCGCGAGCTCCCCGACCGCCCCTTCGACTACGCGGCCCTCAAGGCCGCCTACCGCGCAGCCGGCGGCAAGGGTGCCTGGATGACCAACAACGCCTACGACGCCGGCCTGGCCGAGCAGGCCGTGGCCGACGGCTCGGCCGACATCGTGGCCTTCGGCAAGCTGTTCATCGCCAACCCCGACCTGGTCGAGCGCCTGCGCAAGAAGGCCCCGCTCAACGCCTGGGACCAGAGCACCTTCTACGGCGGCGGCGAAAAGGGCTATACCGATTACCCCACGCTCGCTGAGGCGACGTAAGTATCTACCCCAGCCCTATCGGGCTGGGGGCCCGCATCACGATGCGGGTGAACAGGCGGTCATAGGCCCCATCGCGGGCCGGCCCCTGCGCCAGCGGATTGGCGTTGCTGGCAAACGCCGCATCCACGGCCGCCCAGTCCTGCGCATCCAGGTGCGCATGGGCCGCAGGCAGCACCACGGTTTCCTCGATCCGCATGTGCTCCAGGTAGAAGGCCACGTAGCGCTGCAGGGCCTCCTCGAAGGCGCTGCGCCGCGTTTCTCCCAGCAGCTCCCAGGCCAGCAGCAGGTGCTGCAGTTCGCGCACCGCGGCCTCGCCGCCCACATGCTCGCGCTCAAGCTGCGCAATGGCCGCTGCCGCCTCGGGTGCGCGCTCGGCCACGCGCGGGAACAGCCACTGCGATTCCTTGGGGTGATGCTGGCGCTCGGGAAACTCGTCGATGTAGAACAGCATCGCGCGCATCACATCGAAGAACGCGGCCGGTGCATCGGCCGGCCCCCGGTCCAGCATCAACTGCAGCGAGCGCAGCACCGCTGCCAGCGACGCGTGCTCGTCGCGGATGGTCCGCACACTGGCATGAGGCATGGCCTTGCTCCCAAAATTTCCATGGACCCAAGGGTGCCATGCAGGGGCCCGGGCCGACCTGACGCAGGTCAATGAAAGCCCCATGAAAAAAGCCCCGCTTGCCGAAGCATGCGGGGCCTTGCCCTGGCGGCAGCCGTGGGGCTGCGTCAGCGTGCCAGCAGCTGGCGCGAGGCCGCGGGCGCGCGCAGCGCTGCAGGGCGCTGCGGCTGGGCCACCGGGCCGCCACCATGGCCGCCATGGCCCATCGACTCGGCGAGCTGGAACTGCTGCACCACCTCCGACAGGCGCGCCGCCTGCTCGCGCAGCGACTCGGCCGCCGCGGCGGACTCTTCCACCAGCGCCGCGTTCTGCTGCGTCATGCGGTCGATCTCGCCCACCGACTGGTTCACCTGGCCGATGCCGGCCGACTGCTCGGTGGCCGCCGCCGTGATCTCGCCGATGATGTCGCCCACGCGCTGCACGCTGGCCACGATTTCCTTCATGGCCGTGCCCGCGTCTTCCACGTGGCGCACGCCGCCGTCCACGGCGGTCACGCTGTTGTGGATCAGGCCCTTGATGTCGCTGGCCGCAGCGGCCGAGCGCTGGGCCAGGCTGCGCACTTCCGATGCCACCACGGCGAAGCCACGGCCCTGCTCGCCCGCACGGGCGGCTTCCACGGCAGCATTCAGCGCCAGGATGTTGGTCTGGAAGGCGATGGAGTCGATCAGGCCGATGATGTCGCCGATCTTGCGGCTCGATGCCGAAATCTCCTGCATGCTGGCCACGGCCTGCTGCACCACCGAACCACCGCGCGTGGCGGTGTTGGAGGCCGAGGCCGCCAGCTGGTTGGCCATCTGCGAGGACGATGCCGTCTGCTGCACGGTGGAGGTCAGCTGCGACAGCGAGGCCACGGCCTCCTGCGCGTTGCTGGCCGTCTGCTCGGTGCGCTGCGACAGGTCCTGGTTGCCCGTGGCGATCTCCTGGCTGGCCGTGGCGATGTTGCCGCTGGCATCGCGCACCTGCGCCACCAGCGCGCCCAGGCCCTGCTGCATGTCGCCCAGCGCGCGCTGCAGGTCGGCCACCTCGTCCTTGCCGTCGGCCACGATGGGCTGCGACAGGTCGCCCCCGGCAATCGCCTGCGCCATGCGGCGCGCATCGGCCAGCGGGTTGCAGATGGAGATCATGTTCAACAGCGTCAGCGGCACCACCACCACCACAGTGATCAGCACGGCCAGCACGAACAGCCACTTGGTCTGGCTGGTCACCTTGCCCTGTTGTTCCACGGCCTGGGTCACGTCGGCGCGCAGCACCGTGTCGAGCTGCACCATGAGCTTGTCGGCCTGGTCGAACTCGGCCACGGCCTTGCCGCTCATGCGGTTGGCGATGGTGGCCGTGTCGTAGCCACCGGCTTCGAGCTGGCGCGCCACATGCGCGAAC
Source organism: Acidovorax sp. GW821-FHT09B03 (assembly GCF_059418305.1). Lineage (NCBI taxonomy): Bacteria > Pseudomonadati > Pseudomonadota > Betaproteobacteria > Burkholderiales > Comamonadaceae > Acidovorax > Acidovorax sp. GW821-FHT09B03. The sequence goes on along the minus strand of NZ_JBWKPP010000001.1, from coordinate 507,545 downwards.
TGCTCGCGGTAGCTGTCCAGGCGCTTGATGATGTCGCGCACCACTGCATTGTTGGCGTCCTCAGGCCCTTCAAGCAGCTGGGCCGCGACCTTCTTGGCCTTGTCCTGGCTGGCCAGCCACTTGGCGTGTGCGGCCTTCACGACCTCGGGCTTCTCGTAGCCGATGATCATGTCCTTCTCGAGCTGGCGGATGGTGCCCATCTCGCCGCGCAGCTCGGCCATGTGGCCGACTTCGGCGAACGAGTGGGACATGAAGTCCTCGCTGAGCGCCGCAATGCGGAACATGCCCAGCATGCCGGCCCCTCCGAGCAGGCCCAGCAGCCCCAGCACCACGGCAATGGCGCCCAGCATTCGGAACCGAATGGTGAACTGCCGCATGAGCGCGAATAGATTCATGTCTGTCATCCTTCATTGGTGTGTGTGCCGGTGCCGGACTGCAAGGGATGCCCTGCCATGCAAGGCACCCTGCCCCCGTGTCCGCCCGACTGCAACAAAACGTTGCAGTTTGCCAGACATGTGTGACCATGCGCCATACGTGTTTATCACATGCGCCAGCGCTTGAGTAAGAGGGCATTCGCCATCACGCTCACCGAGCTGAGCGCCATCGCGGCACCCGCCACCACCGGGCTCAGGTAGCCGAGGGCCGCGAGCGGGATGCCGGCCACGTTGTAGGCGAAGGCCCAGAACAGGTTCTGGCGGATCTTTTGCACCGTGCGGTGCGAAATGTCGAGCGCTGCCGCCACCAGCCGGGGGTCGCCGCGCATCAGCGTGATACCTGCCGCATGCATGGCCACGTCGGTGCCGTTGCCCATGGCCATGCCCACGTCGGCGGCGGCCAGGGCCGGCGCATCGTTCACGCCGTCGCCCACCATGGCCACCACATGGCCTCCCTGTTGCAATGCAGCCACCCGCGCCGCCTTGTCGCCCGGCAGCACCTCGGCCATCACCTCGCCCGCTGCCGGATCGAGCCCCAGTCGGCGCGCCATCGCCTCGGCCGCGCCGCGGTTGTCGCCCGAGACCATCACCGTGCGGATGCCGCGGGCCTTGAGTGCTGCCAGCCCCTCGCGCGCACCCGGCTTGGGCTCGTCGCCAAACGCCAGCAGCGCGCGCAAGGCCAGGCCCTGGTCCGTGCGCTCGGCCATGGCCGAGACGGTGGCGCCTTCGGCCTGCAGGGCCTGGGCACGCGCGGCCAGGGGCCCCAGGTCGACCCCCAGCTCGTGCATCCAGCGCAGGCTGCCCACCAGGACGCTGGCGCCCTGCACCTCGCCCTCCGTGCCGCGCCCGGGCACGGCACGCACCGCACCGGGGGCCTGCACCACCAACTGCCGCGCCTGGGCGGCCCGCACCACGGCGCGCGCCAGCGGGTGTTCGCTGCCACTCTGCACCGCCGCGACCGCCGCCAGGGCCTCGCCCTCGTCCACGCCCGGCGCCACCTCGAAGGCCGTCAGCCGCGGCTGCCCCACCGTGAGCGTGCCGGTCTTGTCGAAGGCCACCGTGTCCACCTGGTGCGCACGTTCCAGCGCCTGCGCGTCCTTGATCAAAATGCCATGCTTCGCGGCCACCCCCGTGCCCGCCATGATGGCGGCCGGCGTGGCCAGGCCCAGCGCGCAGGGGCAGGCGATCACCAGCACCGCCACCGCGTGGATCAGCGCCGCCTCCAGGCCCGCGCCGGCCCACAGCCAGCCCAGCAGGGTGGCCAGCGCAATCGCCAGCACCACCGGCACGAACACGGCCGAGACCTTGTCCACCAGCCGCTGCAGCGGCGCCTTGGCGGCCTGCGCATCCTCCACCAGGCGGATGATGTGCGCCAGCACCGTCTCGGCACCCACGGCCGTCACCGCCATCACGATGCGGCCATCGCCGTTGATCGACCCGCCCGTGAGCGGCGCACCCACCTCGCGCGCCACGGGCAGGGGTTCGCCGGTCAGCATGGACTCGTCCACCTGCGTGTGGCCCTCGTGCACCGTGCCGTCCACGGGTATGCGCTCGCCCGGGCGCACCACCAGCCGGTCGCCCACCAGCACCTCGGCCACGGGCACGTCCACCTCACCGGCCTTGCCCAGCAGGTGCACCACGTCGGGCCGCAGCGCGTGCAGCGCGCGGATGGCGGTGGTGGTCTGGCGCTTGGCGCGTGCCTCCAGCCACTTGCCCAGCAGCACCAGCGTGACCACCACGGCCGAGGCCTCGAAGTACAGGTGCGGCGCATGGCCAGCATGCGCCGTGAGCCACAGCCACACCGACAGGCCCCAGCCCGCGCTGGTGCCCAGCGCCACCAGCAGGTCCATGTTGCCCGTCAGCGCCTTCAGCGCGTGCCAGCCCGCCCTGTAGAAGCGCGCCCCCAGGATGAACTGCACCGGCGTGGCCAGCGCGAACTGCAGCCACGCGGGCAGCATCCAGTCCTGCCCGAAGAGATCGCCCGCCATGGGCAGCACCAGCGGGGCCGACAGCGCCAGCCCCACGCCCACCGGCAGGAAGCCGGCCCAGGGCGACAGGTCCTCGGCCGCATCGGCCTGCCCCGGCGCCAGCGGCTCATAGCCGGCATCGCGCACGGCACGGCGCAGCCGCGCCTGCAGCGCCGCGGCATCGCTGCCCTCGGGCACCGCCATGGCCACACGGGCCGACTCGGTGGCTAGGTTCACGGCCGCGTCCTGCACGCCCGGCACCTTGCGCAGCGCGCGCTCCACGCGGCCCACACAGCTCGCGCAGGTCATGCCGCCGATGCCTAGGTCGAACTGCTGCTGCGCTGCAGCAGAGGGGGAAGGGGAAAGGGTTGTGCTCATGGCCTGGAAGTTACAGCTTGCCATGGTGTCAAGGTCAAGCCCTTGCCGCAGATCAAGTCGGCGCCTTGTCCGATAGAGCCGCCGGGCGGCCGGTGGTCGAATTTTCTCCATGACAAGCCCCACACCCCCACGGGCGCGCACCGGCCAAGCCCCCAAGCCCCTGGACCGCGCCGAATTCCGCGAACGCTTTCTGCTCGACTTCCAGGACCCGCGCTTTGCCGACGAGGCCGGCGACGCCCTGGACCGCATCGAGGCCATCGCCTGGCGCAACTACGACGACAACCGCAAGGCGCCGCGCACGCGCAAGGCCGGGCCCGGCTACGCCGACCCGGACTACGACCTGTCGGTCGACTGGCTCGAGGCCAAGGAGCGCATCGACGCGGCGCGCCAGCGCTGGGCCGACCCGGCCAGCCCCTCGCGCGTGCTGCTGGTCTGCGGCTCGGCGCGCAACGACGGCACCTGCCCCGGCGAGATCTCCAAGAGCTGGCGCATGCTGAACATGGCGCGCGACGTGCTGGCCGCCGAACACATCGAAATCGACCTGCTCGACCTGAGCCGCGTCACCTCCGACTACGGGCGCCACATCCACCCCTGCAAGGGCTGCGTCTCCACCGCCATGCCGCTGTGCCACTTCCCGTGCAGCTGCTACCCCAACCACGCCACGCGCCAGACCGGCGACTGGATGAACGAGATCTACGAACGCTGGACCGCCGCACACGGCGTGATGATCATCACCCCCGTGTACTGGTACCAGGCGCCGAGCCCGCTCAAGCTCATGATCGACCGCCTGGTCTGCGCCGACGGCGGCAACCCCGACCCCACCAGCACCCACGGCAAGAAGTCCGCCGAGGCCAAGGCGCTGGAGCTGGCCGGCTGGGGCTACCCCAAGCACCTGGAGGGCCGCACCTACGCCCTGGCCGTGCACGGCGACGTGGCCGGCATCGAGATGTCGCGCCGCGGCCTCTCGGACTGGCTCGACTGGATGGGCTTCATCGACGCCGGCCAGGCCGCCCGCCTGGACCGCTACATCGGCTACTACGAAAGCTATGCCGAAAGCCACGAGGTGCTGGACCGGGACACGGCCATGCAGGCCGAGATCCGTGGCGCCGCCCAGGCCCTGGCGGTGGCCGTGGGCGAGCTGCGCGCAGGCCGGCTCTCACGCCCCGATGCGCACGTGAAGCGCGCCCGGCCCAAATAGGTCTGAAAAAGGCGGTTGGCACCAAGGTCTTGGCATGGCGCTTGACCTTGCCACCATGTGAAGGTTTACGCTCCCTGCCATCCCATCGATTTTCAGCAAGGAGCCTTCCATGACAGCACCCAGCACCACCTCCCACGACTTCCAGGTCCAGGGCATGACCTGCGGCCACTGCGAGCGCGCCGTGACCCAGGCCGTGCAGGGCGTGGACCCCGATGCCACCGTGCGCATCGACCGTGCCAGCGGCAGCGTGCACGTGGCGCACAGCAGCGCCGCACGCCAGGCCCTGGCCGCGGCGATCGCCGAAGAAGGCTACACCGTCGCGACATGAGCACCACCGCCTGGCCCGTGCCCATCGGCGAGGCCGCGCGCCGCGCCGGTGTCTCGGCGCGCATGGTGCGCCACTACGAATCCCTGGGCCTGGTGGCCGGCGTGGCGCGCACCGACAGCGGCTACCGCCAGTACACCGAGTCCGACGTGCACGGCCTGCGCTTCATCCGCCGCGCGCGCGACCTGGGCTTTTCGATGGACGAGATCGCCGGCCTGCTCGCCCTGTGGCAGGACCGCAGCCGCGCCAGCAGCCAGGTCAAGCGCATCGCCCAGGAGCACATCGCCGACCTGGGCGAGCGCATCGCCGCCATGCAGGCCATGCAGCGCAGCCTGCAGACGCTGGTCTCGTGCTGCCATGGGGACGACCGGCCGGACTGCCCCATCCTCGATGACCTGGCGGGGGAGCCTGCGCCCCCCAGGCACTAGGCGCGCTTGCGCGCAGCGGGTGCGGCAGCCGCCTTGCGCACCCGCTTGGCAGGCGCCTTGGCCACCACGGCCCCATCGGTGCGCCGCAGCACCCCCTGGCACAGGGTCTCGATGCACTGTTCGGCCACCTGCTCGGCCGTGTACTCGCCGCCAGGCTGGTACCAGCGGCCGATCCAGCTGAGCGCCCCGGCGATCACGAAGGCCGTCATCTTCGGGTCGCAGGGCTGCAGCGAGCCCTCCGCCACGCCCTCGGCCACCAGGCGGCGGAACTCCCGGTCGATGGCGGACTTGTGGCGGCGCAGCTCGGCACGGCTCTCGGGCGGCAACTGCTCGTCACCCACGCGGATCAGGCACTTGCCGAAATCCATGGTGACGATGCGCGCATACACCTGCATGCAGGTCATGAGCTGGTCGATGGCCTTGCCGCCGGCCGCGCGCGAGGCGGCGATGCCCTCGAGCATCATTTCCAGGCCCTTGGTCACGCACTGCAGCAGGATCTCGTCCTTGTTCTTCACATAGTAGTACAGCGTGGGCTTGGTCACGTTCAGCCGCGCGGCGATGTCGTCGAGCGAGGTGGCGTGAAAGCCGCGTTCATTGAACAGCTGCGCGGCGGCCTGCAGCACGGCATTGCGCTTGGCCTCGCGCTGCTGTTCGCGGTGGGACGCGGGCGCCCAGGGCGACGCAGGCGGGCGCTCGGCACTGCGGGGGGGCGACACGGTGGGGCTGGGCATGGCAGGCGGTTTCCTCGGGAAAGTACGGATGCTGGTTTGGCGCGGGGCCTTCCAGAATCTACTCGTGAGTAAACAGTTTACGCACAAGTAGGAAATTTCTGCAGGTCCGCAGGCATTTTCTGGTCAGCACAAACCCGCATTAGAAAGCCAATGGAGACACACCCACCCGGCATTCCCCCCGCCAGCGCACCGCTCCTGCTGCAGGTCGATGGCGTCACGCTGGCCTTCGGCGGGGTCAAGGCACTCACCGGCGTGGGATTCGGCGTGCAGGCCGGCTCCATCACTGCCGTGATCGGGCCCAACGGGGCGGGCAAGACCTCGCTGTTCAACACCATCTCGGGCTTCTACCGCCCGGGCAGCGGCGCCATCCGCTTCCGTGGCCAGGACATCACGCGCGTGCCGGCACCGCAGCGCGCCCGGCTGGGGCTGGGGCGCAGCTTCCAGAACATCGCACTGTTCCGCGGCATGACGGTGCTCGACAACATCAAGCTCGGCCGCCACGCGCACCTGAAAACCAACGTGCTCGATGCGCTGTTCTACGTGGGCCGCGCGCGCCGCGAAGAGGCCGCCCTGCGTGCCGACATCGAGGAGCGCATCATCGACTTCCTGGAGATCGACCACATCCGCCACGCCCCCGTCTCGGCCCTGCCCTACGGCCTGCAAAAGCGCGTGGAGATGGCCCGCGCCCTGGCCATGCAGCCCGAGGTGCTGATGCTCGACGAGCCCGTGGCCGGCATGAACCGCGAGGAGACCGAGGACATGGCGCGCTTCATCCTCGACGTGCGCGCCGAATGGGGCGTGACGGTGCTCATGGTCGAGCACGACATGGGCATGGTGATGGACCTGTCGGACCACGTGGTGGTGCTCAACTTCGGCCAGGTCATCGCCCAGGGCACGCCGGGGGAGGTGCAGGCCAACCCCGAGGTGGTCCGCGCCTACCTGGGCGCGGGCAACGTGGGCGACCTGCGCGCCCGGTTCCAGGCAGCAGCCGCCACACCGCGGCAGGGGGCCAGCGCATGATGGACTGGGCCTACCTGTTCGAGATCAGCCTCACCGGCATCGCTGGCGGCGGCCTGTACGCGCTGGCGGCGCTGGCCTTCGTGATGGTCTACAAGGCCACGCGCGTGGTGAACATCGCCATCGGCGAGCTGCTCATGGTCGGCGCCTACCTGTTCTTCACCTTTGCCGCCACCTTCGCGCTGCCGCTGTGGCTGGCCATCCCCGCGGCGGTGCTCGGCTCGGGCCTCCTGGGCGCGGTGATCGAGCGCACCATGATCCGCCCGCTGCTGGGCGAGCCGCCGATCTCCGTCTTCATGGTCACCGTGGGCCTGGCCTCGGTGCTGGTGGGCCTGGTGGAGATGATCTGGACCGCCGACCAGCGCCGCCTGCCCGAGTTCATGCCGACCAAGCCCATCATGATCGGCGAAGCCTTCCTTGCGCCCAAGGTGTTCTGGGGCGCGGTGATCGCCGTGGCCTTCATCGCCGCCGTGCTGCTGGTGTTCCGCTTCTGGCGCGGCGGCGTGGCCCTGCGCGCCACCGCCAGCGACCAGGCCGCCGCCTACTCGGTGGGCATCAACGTGCCGCGCGTGTTCTCGCTGGCCTGGGTGGCCTCGGCCATGATCGCCGCGGTCTCCGGGATCATCGTCGGCTCCATCGGCGGCATCTCGTCGAGCATGGGCGTGTTCGGACTCTCGGTGCTGGTGGTGGTCATCGTGGGCGGGCTCGACAGCGTGCTCGGCGCGCTCCTGGGCGGCCTGCTCATCGGCCTGGTCGAGGCGCTTGCGGGTGCCTACCTGGGTGGTGAGTACAAGCTCTTGGCCACATTCATCGTGCTCGTGGCCGTGCTGCTGGTGCGGCCGTACGGCCTGTTCGGCACGCACGAAATCGAAAGACTCTGATGCGCATCGGAACCCTCAAGGAAAGCTACATCGCCGACGCGGCGCTGTTCGACTCGCGCACGCAGAAGGTCTGGCTCGCCGTGGCCGCGGCGTTGCTGCTGCTGTTCCCCTTCATGGCCAGCGACTACTGGCTCTACCTGGCCTGCCTGGTCAGCATCAACGTCGCCAGTGCCACGGGGCTCAACATCCTCACCGGCTACACCGGCCTCGTGAGCCTGGGGCAGGCCGCCTTCATGGGCCTGGGGGCCTACACCGTGGCCGTGCTGGAAACGCGCGTGGGCACGCCCTTCGTGCTCAACCTGCTGGCCGGCGGCTTCGTGGCCATGCTGGGCGGCATCGTCGTGGGCATCCCCTCGCTGCGCGTCAAGGGCCTGTACCTGGCCATCGCCACCATCGCCGCATCGTTCATCGCGCACTTCATCTTCGCCAACTGGAAGTTCACGGGCGGCACCGGCGGCCTGAGCGTGCCGCCGGCCAAACTCTTCGGCCTGCCGCTCGACACCTCGTTCCGCCTGTACTGGGTGATCGTGCCAGTCACCGTGCTCATGCTGCTGGGCGCGGCCAACCTGTTTCGCACGCGCGTGGGCCGCGCCTTCATCGCCATCCGCGACCGCGACATCTCGGCCGAGGTGCTGGGCATCCCCCTGCTGCGCTACAAGCTGCTGTCGTTCGGCCTGTCCTCGTTCTACGCGGGCGTGGCCGGCGGCCTGTGGGCGTACTTCTTTCGCGTGGTCACGCCCGAGAGCTTTCCGCTGCTCATGTCCATCTTCTTCCTGGCGGCCATCATCGTCGGCGGCATGGGCTCCATCCTGGGCGGCATCCTGGGCGCGGTGTTCATGACCATGGTGCCCGAGCTGCTCAAGCTGGTGGTCGCCCTGCTGCCCGGCGGCAACGAGCTCACGGTGTTTCTTTCGCCCGTGCGCACCGTCATTTTCGGCGTGCTGATCATCGGATTTCTGGTGTTCGAGCCACAGGGGCTCGCAGAAGTGTGGCGGCGCATTCGCCGCTTTTTCCATCTGTGGCCGTTCCGCAATTGAGAGAGCCGCCACAGCCCATAAAACCATGAAGGAGACAAGCACCATGCCCACCACCACCAACGCATCCCCCACGTCACAGCGCCGCCGCTCCCTGCTGCTCGCCGCGGGCGCCACGCTCGCCGCGCCGCTCACCGCCACCGCGCAGGCCAGCGGCGAAGACATCGTGATCGGCGGCTCCATCCCGCTCACCGGCGTGTTCGCGTTCGCGGGCGTGGGCATCAACGCCGGCATCGGCGACTACGTGAAGATGGTCAACGATGCGGGCGGCATCAAGGGCCGCAAGCTCAAGTACGTGCCCGAGGACACGGGCTACAAGGTCGACGTTTCGGTCGCCGCGTACAAGAAGATCACCAGCCAGAACAAGGTGAACCTCTACTACGGCGACTCCACGGGCTTTTCCAAGACCATCAACCCCGAGCTCGACCGTGCCGGCACCACCCTGATGGCCGGCGCCTCCTTCGCGTCCGAACTCAACGACCCCGCCAAGTACCCGAACCAGTTCCTCGTGGGACCCGACTACACCGAGATGTTCGGCATCCTGCTCAAGCACATCGCCAAGGAGAAGCCCGGCGCCAAGGTGGCCTTCGTGTACTCGGACTCCGAGTTCGGCCGCGACCCCATCGACAAGAGCGAGGCCGCGGCCAAAGCGCTCGGCCTGTCGGTGCCCGTCAAGATCATGACGCCTGCGGGCAGCGTGGACGTCTCGGGCGAGGTCATCAAGCTGCGCCGTGCCGCGCCCGACTACACCATCTTCCACGGCTACATCCTGGCGCCCATCCCCGAGTTCATCACCCAGGGCAAACAGCAGGGCATGACCAGCAAGTGGATGGGCACCTTCTGGACCATGGACAGTTCCACCGTGATGAAGATGGGCGAGGCCGCCGACGGCTTCATGGGTGTGATGCCCTACCGCTACTACTACGACACCGAGAAGGCGCCCATGCTGGAGAAGATCCGCGCGCTGCGCCCCGAGTACCAGAGCACGGCCTACATCCAGGGCTTTCTCGCCGCCATGCTGTTCACCGAATCGGCCAAGCGCTGCCTGGATGCGGGCAAGCCGCTCGACGGCAAGAACCTCAAGGCCGCGCTCAACAGCATCAAGGACTTCGACACCGGTGGCCTGATCGGCGTGCCGATCACCATCAGCGGCAACTCCATCCCCGTGGGGCGCGTGTACCGCGCGGACATGAAGGCGCAGAAGATGGTCGCGGCTTCCGACTGGATCAAGCTCTGATGTTCCTGACACCCCCCCTGAGTCGCTTCGCGCCTTCCCCCTTCAGGGGGACGCACCCCGAGGCCCGGCAAAGCCGGTTCCACGGGTGCGCTGGCAGAGCAGCGCCCACGGCATGCGCCGGGTGCGGCGCGGTTCGCAGTGCTCCTTCCCAGCCGCCGAGACCGTGATGCCGCACGCTCCTGAGTTCGTCCTCGAAGTCAACAACATCGAGGTCATCTACAACAAGGTCGTGCAGGCCCTGCGCGGCCTGTCGCTGGCCGTGCCGCGCGGCCAGATCGTGGCATTGCTGGGCAGCAACGGCGCGGGCAAGTCCACCACGCTCAAGGCCATCTCGGGCCTGCTGGCGCTCGAAGACGGCACGGTCGAATCGGGCAGCATCCGCTTCAACGGCCAGCCCACCGCGGGCCTGGCACCGCAGCAGCTGGTGCGCAGCGGCCTCTCGCACGTGATGGAGGGCCGCCGCGTGTTCGAGGACCTCACGGTCGAAGAGAACCTGGTGGCCGCGACCTATGCGCTCACGGGCCGCGCCGATGCGAAGCCCGACTTCGACAGCGTCTACAGCTACTTTCCGCGCCTGCACGAGCGCCGCAGGGGTCTGGCCGGGTACCTCTCGGGTGGCGAGCAGCAGATGCTGGCCATCGGCCGCGCGCTCATCGCCCAGCCCCAGCTGATCCTGCTCGACGAGCCTTCGCTGGGCCTGTCGCCCAAGCTGGTGGAAGACATCTTCACCATCATCGCGCGCATCAACGCCGAGCGCGGCACCTCCATGCTGCTGGTGGAGCAGAACGCCACCGTGGCCCTGGCCGTGGCCCACCAGGGCTACATCATGGAGAACGGCAAGATCGTGATCGACGGCTCGGCCGAGCGCCTGGCCAACGACCCCGACGTGCGCGAGTTCTACCTGGGCATGGGGGGTGGTGGCGAAGCCAAGAGCTTCAAGGACATCAAGCACTACAAGCGCCGCAAGAGATGGCTGTCATGAACCTCCCCGAACTCACCCTGCCCCAGATGCTGCGCGAGCGCGCGCGAGCCGAACCGGGCCGCGTGGCCATCCGGCAAAAGGACTTCGGCATCTGGAAGCCCTTCACCTGGGCCCGCTACCACGAGCGCGCCTGCCACTTTGGCCTGGGCCTGCGCGCGCTCGGCCTGCCGGCCGGCGGCCATGTGGGCGTGATCTCGGAGAACCGCACGGAATGGGTGCTCGCCCAGATGGGCGCGGGCCTGGTCGGCGCAGTCACCGTGGGCGTCTACCCCACCAGCCCCAGCAACGAGGTGGCCTACGTGGTCGGCCATGCCGACATCGAGGTCATGGTCTGCGAAGACCAGGAGCAGACCGACAAGCTGCTCGCCGCCCTGCCCGAGCTGCCGCGCCTGAAAAAGATCATCGTCATCGAGACCAAGGGCCTGCGCAGTTTCGCGCCCGAGGTGCGCGCGCTGATCGCCACCTTCGCCGAGGTCGAGGCGCTGGGCGCCGCCGCGGGGTCGCAGGCGCTGGTGGACGAGGCGCTGGCGCGCCAGACGCTCGACGACGTGGGCCTGATGATCTACACCTCGGGCTCCACCGGCAAGCCCAAGGGCGCGATGATCAGCTACCGCAACATCCGCGGCGTGGTGCCCGGCATCGTCGATCGGCTGCAGCTCGACGCGGCCACCACGCACCTGTCCTACCTGCCGCTGTGCCACGTGGCCGAGCAGATGCTCACCAGCTTCGTGCCGGTGTACATCGGTTCACAGGTGAACTTCGGCGAGTCGATCCGCACCGTGCAGGAAGACCTGCGCGAGGTGGCACCCACCATGTTCCTCGGCGTGCCACGCATCTGGGAGAAGATGCACGCCGCCATCCACATCAAGCTGCAGGAGACCGGGGGCCTGCGCCGCCGGCTGTTCCACCGCGCCATGGCCGCCTGCCAGCCCCTGGCCGAGAAGCCGCGCAGCGCCTGGAGCCTGGGCGAGCGCATGGCCTTCGCCGCCAGCTACTGGCTGGTGTTCCGCGCGCTGCAGAACTTCATCGGCCTGCGCGAGGCGCGCGTGGCCCTCACCGGGGCCGCCCCCATTCCGCCCGACGTGGTGCGCTTCTTTCGCGTGCTCGGCCTGCCGCTGGTGGAAGTCTACGGCCTGACCGAATCCACCGGCATGGTCACGGGCCACCGGCTGGACCAGGTGGTGGTCGGAACCGTGGGTGTTCCCATCCTGGGCGTGGAGCACCGCATTGCCGACAACGGCGAGCTGCAGCTGCGCGGCGACATGGTGTTCGCGGGCTATTACAAGAACCCCGAGGCCACCGCCACCAGCATCGTCGACGGCTGGCTGCACACCGGCGACGTGGTGCGCGAGGAGCAGGGCCAGATCAAGATCGTGGACCGGCTCAAGGACATCATGATCACCGCCGGCGGCAAGAACCTCACGCCCTCGGAGATCGAGAACACCATGAAGGGCAGCCCCTTCATCAAGGAATGCATCATCGTCGCCGAGGGCCGCAAGTTCGTCGGTGCGCTGGTGATGATCGACTACGAGACCGTGGGCAAGTGGGCCGAGGCCCGGCGCCTGGCGTTCACGCATTTCCGTTCGCTGGTGGAGGCACCCGAGGTGCGCGAGCTCATCGACACCGAGATCCGCCGCGGCAACGAGCGCCTGGCCCAGGTCTCGCAGATCCGCCAGTTCCACCTGCTCACCAAGGAGCTGGACCACGACGACGGCGAAGTCACCGCCACCATGAAGGTGCGCCGCTCCAGCATCTACAAGACCTACGCCGCCGAGATCGAAGCGCTCTACCGCTGAGGAACCCCTGCCATGACCGACGCCACCGAGGCCGCGCCTCCTGCCCTGCTGCACGAGCGCCAGGGCGCCATTGCCACGCTGTGCTTCAACCGGCCTGCGGCGCTCAATGCCGTCGACGTGCCCATGGCACAGGCCTTCCTCGCGGCCGTGCAGGCCATCGCGCAGGACCCCGGCGTGCGCGTGGTGGTGCTGCGCGGCGCCGGCAAGGGCTTCATGGCCGGTGGCGACCTGGCCACCCTGCGTGCCAACCCCGTACAGGGCGCGATCGACCTGCTCGAACCGCTGCACGCCGGCCTGGCCCTGCTGGCGCAGATCGATGCGCCCGTGATCGCCCAGGTGCATGGCGCGGCCGCGGGTGCCGGCCTGTCCATGCTGCTGCAGGCCGACTATGTGCTCATGGCCGAGGGTACGCGCCTGAACCTGGCCTACATCAACCTGGGCACCAGTTGCGACGTGGGTGCCTCCTGGGCGCTGCCGCGCATGGTGGGCCTGCGCAACGCGCTGGAGATCGCGCTGCTCGGCGAGGCCTTCACGGCCGAGGATGCACTGCGCCTGGGCCTCGTGAACCGCGTGGTCCCCGCAGCCGAACTCGATGCCGCCACCGCGGCCCTGGCCCAGCGCCTGGCCGCCGGCCCCACCGTGGCCTACGGCGCGATGAAGCGGCTCATGCGCCAATCGCTCACGCGCAGCCTGCCCGAACAGCTGGCTGCCGAGCAGCAGGCCTTCGCCCACTGCGCCGCCACCGAAGACTTCCGCGAGGGCATAGCCGCCTTCTACGCACGCCGACCCGCTCAGTTCAGCGGGCGCTGATTCCTCCCTTCCTTCTCCAGAAAATTCCCCATGAGCAGCCTGCAAGACGTCTATGTGATCTCCACCGCGCGCACCGCCATCGGCACCTTCGGCGGCAGCCTCAAGGACGTGCCCAACACCGAGCTGGCCACCACCGCCGTGAAGGCCGCCATCGCGCGCAGCGGCCTGCCGGCCGATGCCATCGGCCATGTGGTGATGGGCAACGTGATTCCCACCGACACCAAGGACGCCTACCTCGCGCGCGTGGCCGCCATCGACGCCGGCTGCCCCATCGAGACGCCGGCCTTCAACGTCAACCGCCTGTGCGGCTCGGGGCTGCAGGCCATCATCTCGGCGGCCCAGGCCATCGGTTATGGGGATTGCGACATCGCCATCGGCGGCGGCAGCGAATCCATGAGCCGCGGCCCGTACTTCGACACCGCCGCGCGCTACGGTGCGCGCATGGGCGACGCGAAAAGCATTGATTACATGCTCGGCATCCTGCACGACCCGTGGCAGAAGATGCACATGGGCATCACCGCCGAGAACGTGGCCGAGCGCTACCGCATCGGCCGCGAAGCGCAGGACCAGCTCGCCGTGCAGAGCCAGCAGCGCGCGGCCCACGCCATCGCGGCGGGCTACTTCCGCGAGCAGATCGTGCCGGTGGAGATCACCACGCGCAAGGGCACGGTGGTCTTCGACACCGACGAGCATGTGCGCGGCAGCACCACGCTCGCGGTGCTGGCCGGCATGAAGCCCGCGTTCAAGAAGGACGGCCTGGTCACCGCCGGCAATGCCTCGGGCATCAACGACGGCGCCGCCGCCGTGGTGCTGGCCTCGGGTGCACGCGCCTCGGCCCTGGGCCTCACACCCCTGGCCCGCCTGGTCGGCTACGCCCATGCAGGCGTGGAGCCGGCCTACATGGGCATCGGCCCGGTACCGGCGACGCAGAAGGTCATGCAGCGCACCGGCCTCAGCGTGCAGGACATGGACGTGATCGAGGCCAACGAGGCCTTCGCCGCCCAGGCCTGCGCGGTGATCCAGGAGCTGGGCCTGGACCCCGCCCGGGTCAACCCCAACGGCTCGGGCATCTCGCTTGGCCACCCCGTGGGTGCCACCGGCGCCATCATCACCACCAAGGCCATCGCCGAGCTGCACCGTACGGGCGGGCGCTATGCGCTGGTGACCATGTGCATCGGCGGCGGCCAGGGGATTGCGGCGATCTTCGAACGGGTGTGATCCGCGCAGGCGCCTGCTGCCGGGCGCATTGCTGAACACGGCGCAGCAATGCATGGCCATTGGCCATCAATCGGCGCCGCCATGTTTCTACGCTGGGGGACTTCTTCCTCCTCCTTGCTGGACAACATTCCGTGCTGCGTTTCTCCGCCGTGTCTTCTCCCGCCCCGTGGGGTGCTCCATGACCTGGGTCGCCCTGGGTCTCTTCGCCGGCCTGGTACTGGGCAGCTACGACTTTCTCACCAAGCTCGCGCTGCGCGACAGGGGTGTGCTCGAGGTGGTGCTGCTGACCTCGGTGCTGGGTGCGCTGCTGTGGCTGCCATTGCTGCTGGTGCCGCCTGCGGCGTCGCCCGCGCTGCAGCCCTGGGGCCTGTACCCCGCTCCCCTGGGCTGGCGCGAACAGGCGCTGGTGCTGCCCAAGTCGCTGATGATGGTCGTCACCTGGGTGCTGTCGTACTACGCGGTCAAGGCGCTGCCGCTGTCGATCTCGGCCGGCGTGCGCGCGTCGGGCCCGCTGTGGACGGCGGCCGGTGCCATCGTGCTGCTGGGCGAGCAACTCACCTGGTGGCAGTGGCTGGGCCTGGCGGTGTCCATGCTGTCCTACGCCCTGTTCTCGCGCATCGGCGGCAAGGAAGGGATCCGCTTCCACCGCGACGGCTGGGTGCTGTGCATGCTGGCCGCCACGCTGCTGTCCTCGGCCAACGCGCTGTACGACAAGCACATCCTCGCCGGGCTGCGGCTGGACCTGGCGGCCGTCCAGGCCTGGTCGGCGCTGCAGCGCAGCCTGATCGCGCTGGCCCTGCTGCCCTGGGTGTGGCCGCGCCTCTCGCTGCGCGGCCTGTTCACACGGCATTGGGCCGTGCCTGCGATCGCACTGGCCTATGTGGCGGCAGAGTACCTCTACCTCGCAGCCGTGCAGACCGAGGGGGCGATGATTTCGGTGATCTCCGTGCTGCGCCGCACCAACCTGGTCATGGTCTTCGGGCTCGGGGCCCTGTTCCTGCGCGAGCGCTTCATCGCCCAGAAGTCGCTGGCCATCGCCGGCGTGCTGGCCGGCATCGTGCTCACGCTCTGGAACTGATGCGCTGCGGGGGCGCCAGGCTTCGGATCCACGCCATCACCTGCTGCCCCTGCGGCGTGATGGCCATGCGCTCCGACGCCAGCAGGTAGTACGACTGCTCCGCGGGCAGGGCCACATCGCCCAGGCGCACCAGCGCGCCGCTGGCCAGCAGATCCAGCACCAGCGAGCGCCGGCCCAGCGCAATGCCCTGCAGGCCCAGCGCCGCATCGAGCACGAAGCCCGTGTCCGTGAACGCCATGCCCTGCTGGCGCGCTGCGGCCACCCGGATGCCGGCCTTGTCCAGCCAGGGCTGCCAGGGTTGGCGCGTGTGCGAGAGCAGCACCGCCTTGCGGAACGCGGCCGTGCCCGCCGGCACGCCCAGGCGCTCCAGGTAGGCCGGCGCCGCCACCGGGAACCACTCGTCGTCCATGAGCTTTTCGCAGTGGTGCGCCACCGGGCGGGTGCGCGCAAAGCGCACGGCAATGTCGGCATCGCCCCGCTCCAGGTCCACCGTGTCGATGGAGGGGTGGATCTCCACGCCCCACGCCGGCGGCTGCGCGCCCAGGCGTGACAGGGCCGGCACCAGGCGCCAGCGGGCGAACGAGGGCAAGGCGCTGATGCGCACCACGGGCAACTGGCCCGCATCGCCCGCGCCGAAGATCTGCTGCAAGCGCAGCAGCGGCTCCTTGAGTTGCTGGTGCAGGTGCGCGCCTTCGGCCGTGAGCGCCACGGCGCGCGTGCTGCGCACGAACAGCGGCCGCGAGAGCAGCCACTCGAGCTCGCGGATGCGGTGGCTCACCGTGCTGTGCGACAGGTGCAGCTCCTCGGCCGCCTTGCTGAAGCTGCACAGCCGCGCCACCGCATCGAAGGCCAGCACCAGGTGGATGGGCGGAATGGCTTTCATCGACCGCAGGGAATGTCCATGCCCGTCAGCGCCGCGCCCGTCCCGCTCAGAACGGCGCCGAATCCGGGTCGGTGTCCACCGGTGCCGTCGCCGGCCCGGTGATGGCCCGCCCGGCCACGTCCTTGCCGCGCGGCGCCACGGGCGCAGCGGCGGCCAGGCCCGGGCCCGAGGGGCCGCTGCTGGCAGGAATGGCCTGCGCAACAGCGCTGGCCCCGATGCCGTCGGACTCGCCGCCCAGCGCCTCGATGAGGTCGGGGATCAGCTTGGACAGCTCGCCCGTGGCGATCGCCACGTCGGTGTCGAAGCCGCCGTCATCGGCCTTGGTGCCTTCGAACACGGTGTCCAGGAAGGACACCTTCTTGATCTGCAGGCCCTCGGTCAGCATCAGCGAGACGCGGTCGTCCCAGGTCAGCGCCAGCTTGGTCGGCAGCTTGCCGGCGGCGATGTGGGCCTGCACCTCCTCGATGTCCAGGGGGTGGCGCGAATAGCGCACCACGGCCTTGGCCTCGTCGGCGCTCTTGAGCTCGCATTCGCGGTCCACGGTAAAGCCCACGGGCGGCTCCTGCGTGCTCAGCCAGTGCGACATGGCCGCCTGCGGGCTGGTCTCGGTGTACAGCAGCGAGACCGACAGGCCCGGCAGGTATTCGACCAGCAGCGACACCACTTCGTCGGCCCGGCCCTGGCTGGAGGTGTCGAACACGATGGTGCGCGCCTCCCTGTCGATCCACACCCACATCGAGCCCTGCTTGGTGAAGGCCATGGGCAGCAGGTCGAGCTTGGCCTCTTCCTTGAGCTCCTTGCTTTCCTTCTTGCCCGGCTTGCGCCCGGTTTCCTTCTCGATGCGCTCGGCCTTCTCCTTCACGCGGCGGTTGAGCACCGAGCCGGGCAGCACCTTGGACTCGACCATGAAGCGCAGGATCCACTGCCCCCCCACCGATTCGACCATGGCGCCATGCTCGTCACCGCGCGGTGGCACCCAGCCCAGCGACTTTTCCTGCGTCGCGCCGCACTCCATGAAGGGGGCCTTGGCCAGCGCCTCTTCCACCTGCGTCAATTCCACCTGCCATTGCGGAGCAATGCGGTACACGATCATGTTCTTGAACACGAAAAACCCTCTGGTTACCGGACGAAGCTGTCCACCGGTGCCATGCACGCCTGCGGCGCTGGCACGGAACCCTCCATTGTCGGTGGTCGGCGCCCCTTGCGTACCGGGCTGGGGTGCAAGACAGGGAAAATCCCGGCCTCTGCTCTGCTTTTGATAGCTGCAGCGCCCCGCAGGCAAAGACGATCTTCTTGTCACAACTTTACACTGGGACAAACAACATGCATGCGGGCGATACATGGCGGGCAGACACTGCAGTCAACCGCTGGAACCACCGTTCCGGGGCCCTTCCTCCCTCTGAAAGGATTCTCGCCATGGCCTTCCTGTCCCGCCACACCCTCGCCGCCGCCGTCCTCGCCGCCCTGGCCCTGCCGGTGCTGGCCCAGCCCACCCCCACCAACCCACCCGCCGTGGGTGCGGCTGCCGCCCCCGATGCCCGCAAGGGCCCGGGCGAACACCGCGAGCGCCACCAGGCCCACAAGGCCCAGCGCGCCGCCGCGCTCAAGGAGCAGCTCAAGCTGACCCCCAACCAGGAGCCGGCCTGGAACAGCTTCACCGCCTCCCTGCAACAGGGCGAAGGCCATGCCCGCCTGGACCGCAAGGAGCTGGACAAGCTCACCACCCCCGAACGCATCGACCGCATGCGGGCCCTGCGCGCCCAGCACGCCGCCGAGGCCGACCGCCGCGGCGAAGCCACCAAGGCCTTCTATGCCGTGCTGACGCCCGAGCAGCAAAAGACCTTCGATGCCCGCGCCCACCGCATGGGCCCGCACGGCGGCCCTGGCCATGGCAAGCATGGCCCCCATGGCCACCGCGGTCACGGCGACAAGCCCGCTGGTGCCACAGCAGCGCCAGCACCGCAGAAGTAAGCAGGCGCCAGGCGCACACCTAAAGGGGCCCGAACGGGCCCCTTTCTTTTTTTCTGCCAACAAGGCGGGATGGCGGCCTACAAAGGTGCGACAGGAGGCATTTCTACACTCACTTACATACCGATGTGGGGTTCATTCCCACGGAACAAAAACCATGAACAACAAACTCTTCCACGCGGCTTCACTCTCTGTGCTCCTGGCCCTGGGCACCCTGGCGGCCCTGCCCCGGGCAGCCCTGGCACAGGGCGCGCAGGCCTCCCCTTCCATTTACCTGCAGGGCTCCGAGGCCCGGCGCGGCACGGACGCCATCACCCTCGGCGGCACCCTGCCCTGGAAGGACTGGCAACGCCCGCTGTGGGGCGGTCAGCTCACGGGCTACTGGGATGTCTATGCCAGCCGCTGGACCTTCGATGGTGTGGCGGGCGGGCGCGCGCACACCACGCTGATCGGCGTCACCCCCACCCTGCGCCTGCGCATGGACGAGGGCCGCTCGGCCTGGTTCTGGGAAGGCGGCATCGGCCTCACGGTGGCCGACAAGCGCTATGTCACGCCCGAACGCACCTTCAGCACCCGTGCCAACTTCGCCTCGCACCTGGGCCTGGGCGTGAGCCTGGGCGAGCAGCGCCAGCACGACATCGTGCTGCGCGTGCAGCATGTCTCCAACGCCGGCCTGAAGAAACCCAATCCGGGCGAGAACTTCGCACAGCTGCGCTACGGCTACCACTTCTGAGCCGGCCCGGCGCTGCGCCCAACGCACCCGCCACCTCGGCGGGTTTTTTGTGGCCGGGTTCCTGGTCCCGTCTGTGGATAACCATGGGTACTATTCCCGAACAACCCATTGGTTATCCACAGAACCTTGCCGTGGCCGAAAGTTGTTGTCATCCACGCGCAAAGTTCACCCCCTTCGCGCCACAGGGTTTGAAGCCACGCAAGTGCGCGCCAGCATTGGGAAAAACGGTCTTGTCCACACAACAGCCCATGCTCTACTACTACTGCTATTGATTTATAGAGCTATCAAAGAATAACAAGCAAAACCCAAGGCAGGGCCGTTCGACCGTCCTGGCACCTCTCGCAGGCGGCTGATGCCAGGGCAGCTGCGGCCGCCTGGTGCCTGCCTGCAGGCAGGGAGCGGCAGCCGTGTCCTTTGCAGCCCGCTGAGGAGCCTTGCTTGCACCTGGCAAGCCCGTGTGGCAGGTCGGGGGCACCGCAGGGGCCTGGAGGGCTTCCAGGGGCCTTGCCGGTGGATCCGGTGGCCCGGCAGCCACGTCCAGGTCCGCAGATGGCCGAAAAGGGAGGGGATGGACTGCACAAGGCCGAACCCTGGGGGGAAAAGTCCCTCGGTGCGGCAACTTCTCCCGGCCCGGGCAGGTCCTTGTGCATAACTTTGGGGGAATTGCTGGCACAACCACCCGGTTGTCCACAGCAAAGTGCCGTTTCCGAGGGTTGTCCCCGTTGGCGCTACAGCGGGAACCGCGTGCTGCGCACAGGGTTTGGCGCGACGCAAGTGCTTGCCAGGACTGGGAAATTGGCACTTGTCCACACAAGTACCCCGGCTCTACTACTACGACTATGTATTTATAAAGACTTTAAGAAGAAGACAGAGAACAACATCCGGTCGTCCCTCCACGGTCCTTTGTCGTGAGCCAAACGGGGTTCAGAAGCAAAAGCGGCAGCACTCTCTGCACTCCACTCGGGACATGCCCTTAAAAACCGGCGCTACCGAAGCCGGTGCCCCCGCGCTGGGGGCGTCCCCCTCCGGGGGAAGGCGCGAAGCGACTCAGGGGGGCTTCCTACCCAGGACTGCGCAGGAAGGCCTCCAGGACGTCCACGGAGAGGGGTCGGCTGAAAAGGTAGCCCTGGTAGAGCTGGCAGCCTGCGCGGGCCAGCAGCTCGCGCTGCTCGGCGGTTTCCACGCCCTCGGCGATGACTTCCAGGCCCAGGCTGCGCGACAGCCCGATGATGGTGTCCACGATGGCGGCATCGTTGGGGTCGGTCAGCAGGTCGCGCACGAAACTCTGGTCGATCTTGAGCTGGTCCAGCGGCATGCGCTTCAGGTAGCTCAGGCTCGAGTAGCCGGTGCCGAAGTCGTCCAGCGAAAAGCCCACCCCGTAGGAGCGCAGGGCGGTCATGGTGGCGATGGTGGTTTCCATGTCTTCGACCAGCAGGCTTTCGGTCAGTTCCAGCTTGAGCAGGCCCGAGGGCGCTCCGGTGATGGCCAGCACCCGGGCCACGTCGTCGACGAAGCTCGCATGGCGGAACTGGCGCGAGCTCACGTTGACGGCCACGGTCAGGTGGCTCAGGGCCGGGTCGTCCTGCCAGCTGGCCAGGAGCTTGCAGGCGGTGTGCAGCACCCAGCGGCCCAGCGGCAGGATCAGGCCGGTTTCCTCGGCCAGCGGGATGAACTGCGCCGGCGAGACCATGCCGCGCTGCGGGTGGGCCCAGCGCAGCAGCGCCTCGACCCCCACCACCAGGCCCGACTGGCGCACCTGGGGCTGGAAGTGCAGCAGGAACTCTTCCTGCGCCAGGGCCGAGCGCAGGTCGGTCTCCAGCGAGGCGCGTTCGGTCACCACCGCCTGCATCTGCGGGTTGAAGAAGCGCAGGGTGTTGCGGCCCGCCGTCTTGGCCTGGTACATGGCCAGATCGGCCTGCTTGAGCAGCTCGCCCACGCTGGCCTGCCCACCCGTGAAGGGGGCCACGCCGATGCTCGGCGTGCTGCGGTACTGGTAGCCCGCCAGCGCATAGGGCAGCGCCAGCGTGGCCAGGATCTTCTCGCCCACCGAACGCGCATGCAGCACCAGTTCATCGGGCAGGGAGCTCAGCTCCTCGAGCATCACCACGAACTCGTCGCCGCCCAGGCGCGCCACCGTGTCCACGGCGCGCACGCAGGTGTTCAGGCGCTGGGCTACCTGCTGCAGCAGCATGTCGCCCTGGTCATGGCCCAGGGTGTCGTTCAGGGTCTTGAAGTTGTCCAGGTCGATGAACAGCAGTGCCCCGCCGCGCTGGTGGCGCCGGGCGCTGGCCAGCGCCTGGTGCATGCGGTCCATCAGCAGCATGCGGTTGGGCAGCCCGGTCAGCGGATCGTAGAACGCCAGGCGCTGGATCTCGCGCTCGGTGGCCTTGCGCTGGCGGATGTCGGTGTTGATGGCCAGGATGGAATGGGGTTGGCCGTTGTCGCCCCGCACCAGGGTCCAGCGGCCTTCCACGTCGATGGCACTGCCATCGCGGTGCTGCTGCACGATCTCGCCGGTCCACTCCCCATGCTCCAGCGTGGCCTCGGTGGCGCGGCGGAACTGTGTGGGGTCCTCGTAGAGCAGGGTCTCGATCGACTGGCCCAGCACCTGCAGCTTCGACCAGCCGTACAGGCGCTCGGCGCTCTGGTTCCAGAAGATGATGCGGTGCTCCAGGTCGCGCACGATGATCGCGTCCTGCGCCTTGTCCAGCAGCGAGGCCTGGTGGCGTATGCGCGCATCGGCCACCTGGCGCTCGATCTCGGCCGAGGCGCGGGCCGCGAAGATCTGCAGGGTGGAGATGATGAAGTTCGGGTCGGCGATGGCCTGGCGGAACAGCACGAACACCAGGCCCACCACCTCGCCATCGGCATTGCACAGCTGCTGACCGGCGTAGCCGCGCGCCTGCACCATGCGCAGCACGGGCGCCTCGGGGTAGAGCTGCTGCACCCCGTCGGTCACCACGAACTGGCGCTGGTTCAGCAGCTGCAGGCTGGGCGTGCCTTCCAGGGTGTAGTCGGTGGGGGCCAGCAGCTGGCCATCGAGCACGGCCGCCAGCGTGCTCACCCGCGGTGGCTGGTCATGGTAGTGCGGCAGCAGGCGCACCACGCAGCCGCCCTGGGCGTCGAGGGCATCGGCCATGTTGCGCACCAGCTGCTCGAAGAACTCCGTGCCGGTGCTGGCCGACACGGCCGCCGCCACCTTGAGCACCGAGGCCTGCAGCCGCTGCTGCGCCTTCTGGGTGCGCAGGCTGGTGATGCCGAAGGCCAGGTCGTTGGCCAGCTCCTGCAGCAGCGCGGTTTCCTCGGCGCTGATCTGCAGCACCTCTGGCGCATACAGGTAGAGCAGGCCGAAGGTGCTGTCGCGGTCGCGCAGCGGCAGGCAGACCACGGCATGGAAGCCGTGCTCCAGCATGCGCGCGGTCCAGTCCATGAAGTAGCGCTCCGTGCGGATGTCGCGCACGATCTCGGCCCGGCCCGAGCGCACGGCGCGGCCGGCGGGCCCGCGCCCAAAGGGCTCGTCCTCCGACCAGCTCAGCTTCAGGGTCTCGAGGTAGTTGTCGTTGTGGCCCGCATGGGCCACCGGTTCGATGGACTTGCGCTCGTCGTCGCGCGCAAAGCCCACCCAGCCCATGCGGTAGCCGCCGATGTCCACCGCGATCTTGCAGATGGCCTGCAGCAGCGTGGCCTCGGAGGTGGCGCGCACCAGGGTTTCGTTGCAGGCGCTCAGCAGGCGCTGGGCGCGGCCCATGCGCGCCAGTTCGGCCTCGTTGCGCACGCGCTCGGTCACATCGGAGGCCAGCACCTGGCGCGCCGCCACGCCGTTGAAATCGATGTTGCCCGCCGTGAGTTCCATGTCGATCAGGCTGCCGTCCTTGCGCACGTGCCGGCGCACCTTGGGGAGGCTGCGCTGCTGCGGGTCGATGGCGCGCAGCTTGCGTTCGGCGACCTCGCGGAACTGCGCCGGCCACAGGTCCTGCATGCGCATGCGCAGCAGCTCCTTTTCGCTGTAGCCGTAGTGGTGCACCATGGCATGGTTCACGGCCAGCATGCGCAGGCTTGCGCGGTCGTACACCCACATGGGCTGCGGATGCTCGTCGAACAGCATGCGGTACTGCAGCTCCGAGGCATGCAGCTGCCCGGCCACGTGGCGCAGCTGCACCATGGCCCCGAGCGATTCGGCCAGGATCTCCAGGTGCGCCACGTCGCGCCGCGAAAAGGCATTGGCCTGGTCCGAGGTGACCGTGAGCGAGCCCACCACCGCGTCCCCTGCGCGCAGCGGCGCGGCCATCACCGAGCGCACGCCACGGCGGTGGAGCATGGACTGCATGTCCCAGCCTTCGCCCTCGGTGTCGTTGCAAAGCACCGTGCGGCCCTGCTGGAGCGAGGGCCAGAGAACGCTTTCATCCACCGCCAGCAGGTCGCCCTCGGGCCGCACCATGTCGCCGGCCGAGGCCTTGGCCGCCAGGTGCCGGCCCTCGAGCAATTCGACCATGGCGCCGCGCGCGCCGGTCTGGCGCTGCACCGCCTCGGCCACCATGTGCAGCACGTCGGCCAGCGGCATGTCCAGCGAGGAGATGCGCTGCTGCAGGTGCAGCAGCTCGGCATGGTTGCGCGTGTCGCGCTGGGCTTCCAGTTCGACGGCCTTCTGCGCACTGTGGTCGGCCATGCCGCCGACCATGCGCACCGCGCGCCCGCTGCCGTCGCGGATCAGGAAGCCACGGTCCAGCACCCAGGCATAGCTGCCGTCCTGGCGGCGAAAGCGGTACTCGGCCGACCAGTGGCTGTCGGTCCCGTCGATGGCCGCGTGGATGCCGCGCAGCACGGCTTCGCTGTCCTCGGGGTGCAGGCGCAGCGTCCAGGAGGTGCTGTCCGGCGGCAGCTCGCCGAGCGGCACCCCGAACAGGCTTTGCATGCCCTCGTTCCACCACATGGCGTCGGTGGTCAGGTTCCAGTCCCAGATCGCATCGGCCGTGGCGCGCGAGACGAGCTGGAAGCGCTCTTCGCTGCGCTGCAGTGCCAGATCGGCCTCATGGCGTGCCGAGATGTCCTGGAAGGCCCCCTGGATGCGGACGATGCGGCCCTGCGCATCCCGCACCGCCTGGCCGGCCGTGCGCACCCAGAAATGCCGGCCACCCGGCATGACGACCTCGGCCTCCAGGTCGAAGGGGGTGCCTTGCCGCATGCAGGCCCTGAAGGCGGCGCGCAAGGCGGCGCGGTACGGTGGTGCGTACAGGCCCTGGACCTGGCCCACGGCACTCACCCGTCGGGTGAGCCCATAGGCGGCGGCAATCTCCTGCGACCAGCTCAGGCGCATGCTGGGCAGCTCCACGATCCAGCCGCCCACCTGGGCGATGCGGCCGGCCACGCGCAGCGTCTCGCCCTGCTCCACGAGCTCGTCGTGCATGCGGTCGCGCTGCTCCACCAATTGGGCCAGCAGGCGCTGCTGGCGCCGCAGCTCCAGCTGCAGCATGGCCTGCTCGGCCAGCACCGTGAGGCCTTCGAGCTGCTCGGCCTCCAGGCCGCGCACGCGGGTGTCCAGCACGGCCAGCGTGCCCAGGGCAAAGCCTTCGCCATTGACCAGCGGAACACAGGCGTAGAAGCGGATGTGCGGGCTGCCGGTCACCAGCGGGTTGTGCGCGAACACCGGGTGCGCGCTGGCATCGTCCACCACCACCGGCTCCTTGCTGCCGTGCAGTGCGTGGGAGCAGAACGCGACGGCGCGGTCGGTCTCCTGGAACGGGATGCCTACAGCCGCCTTGAACCACTGGCGCTCGCTGTCCACGAAATTGACCACCGCCATGGGTGTCTGGCAGATGCGTGCGGCCAGCACTGCCAGCTTGTCGAAAGCATCCTCGGACGGGGTGTCCAGGATGGCGTAGGACTGCAGTGCATGGAGCCGCGCAGCCTCAGCGGTGGCGTGCTCTGGGTGCTGCATCGTCATGCGCTCCGGGTGCTGCCCGGGCCGCGCGTATCCACCTGTCGAAGACAGGTTCTTGCAGGGAGCGGTGTAGCCAGCATGGAGGGAAGTACCCGGACCGGAGTCGGTGGTGGAGAGAAAAAATGGAAAGGGGACTGACTGCGGCCGGGCGCCCAAGCCTGTTGGCGCACCCAACCACCGTTTCTAGACGCAAAAAAGGTTCCCTGCAACCTTAATAGGGCCATCCTACACCGGGATGCCGGGCGCACAGGTCCCGCAAAACCCGCATGGAAGCCCTCCCGGGCAGTCGCGCAGGCAACCTTCGTGCAGCACGAGGCTTGCTAGCCTTCGTCGCATGCAGATTTCCGAACTCGCCCGCCGCACCTCGGTCTCGGTGCATGCCCTGCGGCACTACGAAAGCCAGGGGCTGCTGCAGCCCGAGCGCCGGCCCAACGGCTACCGCGACTACGCCGAAGGCTCCGAGCGTGAGGTGGTCTTCATCGCCATGTCGCGCCAGCTCGGCTTTGCGTTGCCGCGCATCGCCGAGCACCTGGCGGACTTTCGCAGCGGCCGGCTCACCATCGCCGCCATGGTGCAGGCCCTGCAGCAGCGCGCACAGGAACTGGCCGACCAGGCGGCCGTGCTGCAGGCACAGCGCCAGAAGGTGCTGGAGCACATGGCCTGGCTTCAGGCCAGGGCGCCGTCTTCCCCTTCTTCTCCGCCTTCCGCTTCCTCCCCTGCGGCGCCCTGGCCCCGCGTGCGCAGGCGTGCCGCCGGCCTCCCCTCTTCATCCCACCGGAGTTCACCATGACCCCCAGTCCCACCGCCCCCGCCGATCTGTTGCAAGCCCACGTGCTGGCCATGCCCATTGCGCAGACCCTGGGCCTGCGCTTCACCCGGGTGGCCCCCGGACGGGTGGACCTGGAGATGCCCATGCAGGAGTCCCTGTGTTTTCGCACAGGCCAGATGCAGGCCACGGCGGTCTTCGCGCTGGCCGACTTCGCGGCCGTGGCGGCGGCCGGCAGCACGTTGCCGGCCGGCTGGGTCAATTCCACCGTCGATGCCCATGTGAAACTGCTGGCCCCCGCGCGGGGCAGCTGCCTGCGCGCCCGGGGCCGCGTGGTCAATGCCGGGCGCACGCTCACGGTCTGCGCGGCGGACGTCTATGCGGTGGCGGAGTCGGGCGACGAAACCCTGTGCGCCACGCTGCTGGCCACCGCCCACAATGTGGACGGCAGCGCGGCCCGGCCGTCCCGGTCCTGAATCAGCCCTTCAACGCTCGCCGTGCGCGCACGGCGTCGGCCAGACCCTGCAGCACGGGCACCGTCTGTGCCAGGCTGATGCAGGCGTCCGTGACCGACACGCCGTGCGCCAGCGCCTGGCCGGGCACGATGTCCTGGCGGCCTTCCTGCAGGTGGCTCTCGACCATCAGGCCGGTGATGCGCGCGTCGCCCGCGGCGATCTGCCGCGCCACGTCCTCGGCCACGGTGATCTGGCGCTGGTGCTGCTTGCTGCTGTTGGCGTGCGAGACGTCGATCATCACCTGCGGGCGCAGGCCGGCCGACTGCAGCATGGCGCAGGCGGCTTCCACGTCGGCCGCGCTGTAGTTGGGCTGTTTGCCGCCGCGCAGGATCACGTGGCAGTCGTTGTTGCCGCGCGTCTCGAAGATCGCGGCCTGGCCCATCTTGGTCATGCCCATGAAGGCGTGCGCCGCTTGGGCGGCCTGGATGGCGTCGCTGGCCACCTTCACGCCGCCGTCGGTGCCGTTCTTGAAGCCCACGGGGCACGACAGGCCGCTGGCCAGCTGGCGGTGGCTCTGGCTTTCGGTCGTGCGTGCGCCGATCGCACCCCAGCTCACCAGGTCGCTGATGAACTGCGGGCTCAGGAGGTCCAGGAACTCCGTGCCCACGGGCAGGCCCAGCGCCAGCACGTCGAGCAGCAGCGCACGCGCCATCTCCAGCCCCTCGTTGATGGCGAAGCTGCCGTCGAGGTGCGGGTCGTTGATGTAGCCCTTCCAGCCCACGGTGGTGCGCGGCTTCTCGAAGTACACGCGCATCACCACCAGCAGGTCGCCCGCCAGCGCATCGGCCTGTGCCTTGAGCGCGCGTGCGTACTCCATGGCCTGGCCGTGGTCGTGGATGGAGCATGGCCCCACCACCACGATGAGGCGGTCGTCCTGCCCGTGCAGCACGCGCGAGATCGCGGCACGGCTGCTTTCCACCAGCGTCTGCGCGGCCTCGGGCGCTGGCTGCCATTCCTGCAGCAGGGCCGGGGTGATCAGCGGGCGCACGGCCTTGATGCGGGTGTCGTCGATGCGGGTCGTGTCGTGGGTGGACAGCGCGGCGGTCGTGGGGGTGGTGTGTACGTGGAGGGTCATGCCCGCCATTTTCGCCTTGGTCGCGGGAGGGCTTTGCGCTAGGGTGCTGTCCTACAGCCTTTCACCCACGCCGCAGATATACCTAGGGCCTGTTAACACTAATTTCAGGGATCGCGTTGCCCGGCCTGGGGGCTGGGTGCAAGACGCCCGCGCGCAGCAAGGTGTGCACCTTGCAAGCGCGGGCAACGCCGCAGACGGCCCCCAGGCCGGGCAACCCGAAGGGAAGGCTCTTGCCGGCGCGCCACTCGCCGTTGCGCTCCTTGCGTGTGCACATGCACACGCGGCGTCACGCGCCTAGATTGGCACGCCGGCAAGGGCCTTCGCGACCCAGAAATTAGTGTTAGCAGGCCCTAGCCAGTCCCACCGCCCGTCCCCAGGAGTTTCCATGGCCATCCAGAACGCCCTTGCCAGTGTCGCTGTCAGCAGCCTGCCCGACGCGGTGCAATGGTATGGCGCCCTGTTCGAGCGGGGCCCCGATTCGCAGCCCATGCCGGAGCTGGCGGAATGGACGCTGCCGCAGGGCGGCTGGCTGCAAGTCTATGAGCTGCCCAGGCGCGCCGGTCGGTGCTCGGTCACGCTGGCGGTGGACGACATCGACGAGCAGGGCGAGCAACTGGAACGCATGGGCGTGGACACTGCCCAGCGCTCGAACAGCAAGAAAGTGCGCGTGATCCTGGTGACGGATCCGGACGGCAACCACCTGGCCTTTGCCCAGGCCATGGCGGGCAAGCGCCTGGCGAGTTGATCAGGGCCGGCGGAAAGCGGGCTTCTGGCCGGCCCAGTGCTTGGCACTCAGGTAATCGAGGCGCACGGTGCCACCCGTCGACGGCGCATGCACGAAGCGCCCCTCCCCCACGTAGATGCCCGCATGGTTGGGCTGGCGCCCGGTGCCGAACACCACCAGGTCGCCAGCGCGCAGTTCGCCGCCTTCGAGCGGGTAGCCCCAGCTGTTGAGCGCGGCCACGGTGCGCGGCGGCGGCGTGCCGACCTGGTTGCGGTAGACATAGCCGATCAGCCCGCTGCAGTCGAAGCCCGAATCCGGCGTATTGCCGCCGTAGCGGTAGGGCGTGCCCACCAGGCCCAGCGCATGGATGGCGATGCCATGCGCCTGGTCCGGGCTCAGCGGCGGCGTGGTGCGGACCGGGGCGGACGGGAAGGAGGAGGAAGACGACGACGGGGTGGGCCGGGAGCTGCCGCAGCCTGCAATCAGCAGCGCTGCGGACACCAGGGCCAGGCAGGAAAGGACACGCATGGATCGCAAGCGTACCGTACCCTGCCGGCGGGGGTGAATGCCCCGCCGTGGCGCCTGCCTTTTGTGAAGGCTGCGCCACCCTGGCCCGTGTGCTGCTTTTCTGTCCTATGCCGTTGCTGCGGCCGTGCGCGTCGCCTCGCGGCGCTGGGCCAGGCGGTTGGCCACGCTCACGATGGCCTGCACCGAGGCGGTCACGATGTTGTGGCTGGTGCCCGCACCGAAGGTGGAGCCGGCCACGCCTTCGAGCGCGGCTTCCACGATGGCCAGGGCCTGGGCGTTGGCCCCCGTGCCCGTGGCACGCTCCTCGTAGTGGTCCACGCGCAGCGGCAGGCCCAGGGCATCCACCGTGGCGGCAATCGGGCCGTTGCCCTGCCCTTGCAGGGTCTGGCGCACGCCATCGATGCTCACGTCGAGCTCGATGCCCTGGCCGTCATCGGCCAGCTTGTGGCCGTGGCAGACGATGGCCGCCTCGGGGCCGCTGGCCAGGTAGGTGGACTGGAACAGCTTCCACAGCGCATCGCCGGTCATCTCGCCCTCGCTGGCGTCGGTCTGGCGCTGCACCACGGCGCTGAACTCGACCTGCATGCGCCGTGGCATCACCACGCCGTGCTCGCGTTCGAGCAGGAAGGCGATGCCGCCCTTGCCCGACTGGCTGTTCACGCGGATCACGCTGTCGTAGGTGCGGCCCAGGTCGGCCGGGTCGATGGGCAGGTAGGGCACTTCCCACAGGCTGTTCGGGTCCTGCGCGGCAAAGCCCTTCTTGATCGCGTCCTGGTGCGAGCCCGAGAACGCGGTGAACACCAGGTCGCCCGCATAGGGGTGGCGCGGGTGCACGGGCAGGGCCGTGCATTCCTCGGCCACGCGCGCCACGGCGGTGATGTCCGAGAAATCCAGCCCCGGGTGCACGCCCTGGGTGTACATGTTGAGCGCCAGGGTCACGATGTCCACGTTGCCGCAGCGCTCGCCGTTGCCGAAGAGGCAGCCTTCGACGCGGTCGGCACCGGCCATCATCGCCAGCTCGGCCGCGGCCACGCCGGTGCCGCGGTCGTTGTGCGGGTGCACCGAGAGCACCACGTGCTCGCGCGGCGCCAGGCGCCGGTGCATCCACTCGATCTGGTCGGCGAACACGTTGGGCGTGGCGTTCTCCACCGTGGTCGGCAGGTTGATGATGATGCGCCGGTCCGGACCCACGCCCCAGGCCTTGATCGCGGTCTGGCAGGCGCGCAGCGAGACTTCGAGTTCGGTCGCGCTGAAGGTCTCGGGCGAGTACTGCAGCGTCCACTGCGTGCCGGGCTCGGCATCGGTCAGGCGCTTCAAGTGCGACACATGCTGGTCGATGAACTCCATGACCTGCGTCACGTTCATGCCGAAGACGATGCGCCGCCAGGCCGGTGCCGTGGCGTTGTACAGGTGCACGATGGCGCGCGGGGCGCCGCGCACGGCTTCCACGGTGCGCTCGATCAGGTCGGCGCGCGACTGCGTCATGACCATGAGGGTCACGTCCGCGGGCACCAGGTCCTCGTCGATCAGGCGGCGCACGAAGTCGAAATCGGTCTGCGAGGCGGCCGGAAAGCCGACCTCGATCTCCTTGAAGCCGATGCGCACGAGCTCCTGGAACAGGCGCATCTTGCGCTCGCCGTTCATCGGCTCGAACAGGGCCTGGTTGCCGTCGCGCAGGTCGGTGGACAACCAGATCGGTGCCTGGGTGATGGAACGCGAAGGCCAGGTGCGGTCGGTGAGCGCAACGGGGGCGATCGGCTGGTACTTGGTGGCGGGCTTGGCAATCATGAGAGGCTCCACGAACGGTCGCGTGCGGTGCGCCACGGTGTGGGCGCCACCTGCATGCAGGTCAAACGAAATGAATACGGATGACGTCCCCTGCAGCCCTTTGCACATGTGCAAAGGCTGGTTCGCGGGCCGGGGTCAGGGGGAAATCAGGTGTTGCGCGGAATGGCAACAATGGCGAACGCAGGCAGACCCCGGCCAGGCACTAGGCCTAGCGATAGGGTGGGTAGGGACATGCTGCGTTGCATAGGGGGCAAATGCTAACACGGGCTTTGCCGCGCTGCCAAGCCCCGGCCTTCACACCCCTTGCGTGCGCCGGCTCCAGTCCTCGACCTCGCCCTGCTCCAGCCGCCGCGCCACCAGCTTCTGCCACGAGGAAGGCAGTTGCGGCAGCGCCGCCAGTTCGCGCAGCAGGTCCGCATCGAGCGTGCGGTGGTAGAGCACCTCGATCACACGCGCCAGCGGCCAGGCTGCGTGCGGGCGCGCCACCAGCGTGATGGCATCGCCCGCCTGCAGCGTGCCGGGCTCCAGCACGCGGTAGTACCAGCCGGTGCGACCCGTGCGCTGCAGGCGCAGCGCCATGTCGCGCTGGCCGAAGCGGGTGTTGAGCTTCCAGCACGGCTGGCGCGTCTGCGCGACTTCGAGCAGCACACCGCCCATGCGCACCTGGTCGCCCCAGCACAGGTCGGCCTCGGCCATGCCGGTGCTGGCGATGTTCTCGCCGAAGGCGCCGGGGTGCTCCAGCACGGGCAGGCGTCCCAGTTCGCTGCGCCACAGCGCGTAGTGGTCCAGCGGGTACTGGTGCACGGCCTTGTCGAGCCCGCCATGGATGCGCGTGTCACCTTGCTCGTCGCCCAGCAGGCCGGCAGCCTCCACGCGCACCGGGCCGGCGACGGCCTGCTTGGCGATGGCGCTGCGTGTGTCCGGCCGGTCGCCGAACGGCACGGCGGCCCCACGCAGCACGGCCGCCACCTGGCCCAGCAGCACCGGGGTCATGCGGCGTCGGCTTCGATGCCGTCGAGCCAGGTGCCGAATACGGCCTCGGCCGCACGGGCCAGCGCGGCGCCATGTTCCCGGGCCCCGCTGCGCAGGGCATGCAGGTCCACGCCGGCCGCGGCCAGCTCGCAGGCGTGGCCCACCAGCCACTGCTCGATGCGCGACAGGTCGGCCTCCAGGTGGAACTGCAGGCCCAGCGCATGCGTGCCCACGGCAAAGGCCTGGTGCGGGCACAGCGGCGTGGTGGCCAGGCCCTGGGCACCCGGCGGTATCTCGAACTGGTCGCCATGCCAGTGCAGCACCGGTGTGCCATCGGCCAGGGGGGCCAGCACCGAACGCTCGCCCTCCGCCGTGAGCGCCAGCGGCGCAAAGCCGATCTCCTTGTGCCCCATGGGTGCCACGCCGGCACCCAGCGCGCGCGCCATGAGCTGTGCCCCCAGGCAGACGCCCAGCACCGGCTGGCACCGCGCCAGCCGCTCGCCCAGCAGCGCCAGCGTGTCGGCAAGGAAGGGATAGGCCGCGTCGTCGAAGGCGCCGATGGGCCCGCCCAGCACCACTAGCAGGTCGGGCGCGGGGTGAAGGCCATCCTGCAGCGGGCCCACGCCCGCGTCGTGCGTGTGCACGGCGTAGCCGCGCTGCAGCAGCAGGGGGGCCAGCAGGCCCAGGTCCTCGAAGGGCACATGGCGCAGCACGAGCGCAGTCTTCATGGCGGTTTCCCTTTTTTGTACTAATACATTAAAATGAATGTATGAGTACATTGTACGTCCCCGGAAAAACGGCTGCCGATATTGCCGAGGGCCTGCTGGCTGCGATGCGCGACGGAACCCTGCCGCCTGGCAACCCCCTGCCTGCGGTGCGCGTGGCGGCGCAGCAACTGGGCGTCAACCCCAACACCGTGGCGGCCGCGTACGCGCGCCTGCGCGATGCCGGCCACGTGGTGACCGATGGGCGCCGCGGCACGCGCGTGGTCGAGCCGCCCGCGCGCATGCCCCACGCCTATGCCGTGCCCCCCGGCCTGCGCGATCTGGCCAGCGGCAATGTCGATGCGGCCCTGCTGCCCCAGTTGCAGGGCGGCGCAGCAACCTGGGCGGCACTGACCTCCTCAGCGGGCTACGACGCCCCGGCCGATCTGCCCGCATTGCAGGCCGAGGCGCGCCAATGGCTGTCGGCCCAGGGCCTGCCGTGCGAAGAGATCGCCGTGTTCTCCGGCACGCTCGATGCGGTGGAACGGGCCCTGCGTGCGCACACGCGCCCGGGCGAGCGCGTGGCGGTCGAAGACCCCTGCTGGCCGCCCATGGTGGCGCTGCTGCACAGCCTGCGCCTGAAGCCCGTGCCGCTGCCCGTGGATGGCGAAGGCGTGTGCATTCCCGATGCCGGGGTGCTCGCAGGCTGCACGGCCCTGGTGCTCACGCCGCGCGCGCACAACCCCACGGGCGCGGCGCTCAGCCCCGCGCGATGGAAGGCGCTGCACGGCCAGCTGCAGGCGCTGCCCCACCTGCTCGTGGTGCTCGATGACCACTGGGGCCCGCTGTCCGCCGCGCCACTGGCCGTGGCCGCATCGCTCCCCCCGCTGTGGCTGCACGTGGTGTCGGTCAGCAAGTTCCTCGGGCCCGACCTGCGCGTGGCGCTGGCCACGGGCAGCCCTGCCCTGCTGCAATCCATGCAGGCGCAGCAGGCCCTGGGGCCGCGCTGGGTCAGCCGCATCCTGCAGGGCCTGGCGGCCAGCCTGTGGCGGCAGATGCGCGACGGCAGCGCGCTGGTGCAGGCCGGCGGCTCGTACGCCGCACGGCGCCAGGGCCTGGTGCAGGCACTGGCCGCGCAGCAGATCACCGTGGCGCCCGGCGAGGGCCTGCACCTGTGGCTGCCCGTGGCCGATGAGGCTGCGGTCGTGCAGTCCATGGCCTCGCGCGGCTGGGCCGTGCAGGCCGGCGGCCCGCTGCGCCTGGCCAGCGCGCCAGCCGTGCGCGTGAGCCTGGGCGGCTGCAAGCCCACGGACATGGCCCGGCTGGCGGCCGACCTGGCGCAGGCGCTGCGCACGCCGGGGCGTGCGGTGTTCTGAAGCGCTGTCATCCGGTCCGGCGGCAGCGCTTCTAGAATCGCGCCCATCTTCACAACCCACACCGGAGACCATCCCATGCCCTACATGCTGCTCATCATGGAACCCCCAGGCCAGCGCGCCGAGCGTGGCCTTGCGGCCGGCCAGGAGGTCTATGCGCGCATGCAGCGCTTCGGCGCCGGCCTGCAGGCCCGCGGCCTGCTGCTGGGCGGCGAATCGCTGGCCAACGACACCGAGGGCGTGCGCCTGCAGGTGCGCGAAGGCCAGCCGCGCCTGGTGGACGGCCCCTTCGCCGAGACCAAGGAAATGGTCGGCGGTTTCTTCCTCGTCAACTGCGCCACGCGCGAGGAGGCCCTGGCCATCGCGCGCGAATGCCCGGCCGCCGAGTGGGCCACCATCGAGGTGCGCGCCATCGCCCCCTGCTACGACGGCGCGACAGGCTAGGACAACCCCCTGAGTCGCTTCGCGCCTTACCCCTTCTCTCGAATGGCTGCGCCATTCGGGAAGGGGGACACCGCCAGCGCGGCGGGGCGGCCCTTGCGCGGCGGTCCTGGTGTGAGGCAGCACGTGCTCGACGAATGGCGGACGACTCAGCCGCACCTCTGAGCATGGCAGCTTGGACTTGTGCTCAGTCCTCGCCCTTCTCCCTGGCCTGCGCGGCATACACCAGGCCAATGCGCCGGTACATCCAGCGCCACGCGAACACGTAGAGCAGCACCACCAGGCAGGCCACGCCCAGGCCGGGCCGGAACGGGGTGGAGAAAAAGAAGCGCCAGGCCCAGTAGAGTTCCGAAAAGCCCATCAGCGCGAAGGTGCCCAGGCCCACCCAGGGGCCTTCGGCGCGCCAGGCACCCACGGACACGAAGGCATGGGCGACCAGTGCTGCCAGGCCCAGCACCAGGTTGTTCACCATGGCGAGGAAGGGCCGCACCTCGAACCAGCCCGCCAGGCCCTTGAGCGTGGGCGTGTCGTCGGACTTGGCGCCCAGCATGGTCTTCACGATGAAGGCGGTGAAGAGGCCCTTCTGCTGCAGCCGGCCCGCGGCGGTCTGCTGGCTGCTGACCACCGAATCGACGAGCTTGCGCGTCAGCCAGTCGCTGGCCGATGACGAGCCGCTGCCCGAGCCGTCTTCGTCCTCGTCGGGCGGCAGCTGCCTGATGGCATCCGGCACCTGCTTGCGCAGCGCCTCGGGCACATGCTCGATGGCGCTGCTGCTGCGCCGCACGGCATAGGCGCACACGGTGAGCGTGCGCCAGGCCTCGGGCAGGTACTCCAGGCGCCAGCCACCGTCCTTCACGTACTCGATGCAGGCCTCTTCGCTCAGCATGGCCGGCGGGATCTGCTCGAACTGCTTGACGTTCTGGCGCAGCGCCAGGACGTAGAGCGACGGCGTCATCAGCCGGCGTGGCACGAAGCGCACGGTGTCCTTGTCGGACTCCAGGGCTGCGTACACCATGTCATGGGTGATGCGCTCGCGTGGAATTTTCGCCAGCGTGCGCGGGTGCAAATACAGTTGCTCCACCAGCGTGCCGTCATCGGCAGCGCCTGCATGCTCCTGCACCAGCGCCTGCAGCCAACGGGTGTCTTCGTCGTCGTTCCACTGCGCGCTGTACGGTGACTGCAGGGACAGCACGGTCGATGCTTCCAGCGCTGCCTCCGCTTCACGCCCGAGCTGCATGTAGGCGCTGGCCAGCACATAGTTCGCGTGCTGCTCGTAGCGCATCTCCGGCAAGCCCAGTTTCGCGTCGGCGATGGCGCCCTCGTAGTCCTCGACCCAGAGCTTCACCCAGGCGCGGTAGCCGTGCCAGTGGCTGCCCTCGCGCGGCTCGCCATCCCTGCGCGCCTCGGCCAGATCGTCCTCGATCAGCTGCGTGGTGACGGCCAGGCGCAGGGCCTCGGGCACGTGCGGGAACACGTCCGAGCGGTCCTTGAGCGCGGCCACGCACACCGGCACGCTGCGCAGTGGCTCCGGCATCTTCTCGAGCGACAGGCCGTTGACACGCGCCGACACCAGGCACAGCGCGGGCGTGACCATCTCCGGCGGAATCACCTCGATCAGGGTGCCGTAGTCGTGCCGCACGGCGCGTGCGGCCAGCTCTGGCGTGATCTTGCTTTTGTCGATGTAGCTGATGTTGTAGATGTCGGCCTTGAGCGCCGCCTTCTCCACCTCATCGGTGCGCAGCCAGTGCGCCAGGTCGCGCAGGGGGGCCTTGGCGCGCACGGCCTTGAGTGCCAGCTCCGGCGTGAGCAGGCAACCCCACACATCGCACAGGCTGTTGTGGTCCCAACTGGTGGGGATGCGGCTGTTGCGCTCGTCGCGCCAATCCCACTCGTGGCGTTCGGCATAGAGCGCGCGCGCCAGCGCCAGGCCCTCGGCGGTCATGCACTCGGGCGGTATGCTTGCGGCCTGGTCCACGCCCCGGCGGATCAGGGCCTCCAGCCGCGCCGGCGTCTGGAACGGGCCGGGCACCCAGGCCAGCGCCTCCACATCGCTGGCCAGTGCCGCGTCCACCATCGCATCGTCGAGCCACGCTGCGGGCACTTGGGCAATGGCATAGCGGTCGCTGGCCACGGCCTGCAACCATTCCTCATGCGTCTGGGGTTGGGGGCGCTTCACGGGCGAGCTGTCGTCCCCATCCGCATCGCCCTCCTCATCGGCGCCATCGCTGTCCTGCGCGTCCTGGGCTGCCTGGACGCGCCGTGCACGCTGTGCTGTCTCCAGAGCGTCGAGGCTCGGAGCCACCATCAGCCACAGTTCCCACCAGGCATCGCCATCGCCGGAATCGGAAGTCTTGTACAGCGTGAGCCACTGCTCGCGCGATTCGTGCACGGCCCCGGTGTCGCCGGGCAGGGCCTGCGCCATCGGCACCGCCCAGGCCTGCGTGCGTTCACCGCCGTGCCAGGGCGCGGCATGCTCGGGGTCGGGGTCGGCAGGGCCGTAGCGGGCCACCAGCACCTGCAGCATGGCCTCGCGGGCCTGGTTCACCGCGTCGCTCAACTCCGAACACAGGAACTCGTAGGGGCCGTTGTGCTCCTCGCTGATGTAGGTGCGCATCACCCGCCGCAGCACCACCGCGCGGTTCGCCTGCACGGTGTCCTCGTCTTCTTCCTCGTCCTCATCGTCGTCGTCGTCTTCCTCGGCAGAGGATTCACGCTCGAGCGTTTCGCCCGCGGCCAGGCGGTGCAGCCGGGCCTCGCCATCGGCCAGCAGGGTTTCGGCGAGGGGAAGGATGCCGTCCAGGGTATCGATGCCCTCGAGGTGGTCGGTGATGGGCGGCAGGAAGAAGGGATGCGGCGGGCGGCAGCTGCCGTCCTGCGCCTCGCTGCGCCACAGCGCCAGGCCCTGGGCATCGAGCAGCGTGGCGTGCTGGCCGTCGTACTGGGCGCGCCAGACGGCGGCACCGCTCTTGTCGAGGTAGGCGATCCCGCCATCGCGGGTGAGAAACGGCACCAGCGGGGTACCGTACATCTCCTCCTCCAGCCAACCATCGCCGTTGGTCAGGGGCTCGAGCAGGGGCTCTGCCAGGGTGACCACGCGGCCATCGGGGTGCAGCAGGCCCCAGGCGGCGGGCTGTTCTGCCCCACCCTTTCTGGCACGGGATCCGGACGTTCGTACCACCGCAAAGCCGCCCTCCGAGCGGAAATGGCTGCCATAGACCAGCGGTGGCGTCTCCAGGGTTTTGCCGTCCGCGCGCAAGAATCCGGCGCCGTTGTAGTCGCTGCACACCATGCCTGCGACCATGTGCTTGGACAGGTGCCTTTCACCCTTGATCACTACCCGGCCCTGGGCGTCCAGGTAGCCATGGCCGTTGTCCCAGGAGTTGGGTTCGTCGAAGTAGGCAAGCCCTGCCTGGTTGAACGCCTGGATGCTCGGGTAGCGCGGCTCCAGCACCCACCGCCCGCGCGCATCGATCAGGCCGTAGGTTTCCCCGTCCAGCGATGCGGCGGTGGCGGGCTGCTCACCAAAAGGCAGTGCACGCTTGAATCGGGGCTCGATCACCCACTGGCCCTTGCCATCGACAAAGCCGTGGCCGAGCTGGTTCGTTCCCTTGATCTTGTGCGCCGCCCGCGACAGGCCGCCCGCGCCGAAAGAGCTGAGTTCGCGAAAACTCTCCTCGCAGGTGAACTGGCCCTCGCGGTCGATGATGCGCCAGGCGTTCTCGCCCACCATCACCGCACACAGCCCGCGGCGAAACGGCCGGGCGTCTTCAAAGGCCGGCTCGATCACCACCTCCCCCGCCAGGTTCACGAAGCCCCAGCGCCCGTTCTGGCAGAAGCGCGCCATGCCATCTTCCGAGAAGTCGCGGGCGTTTTCCAGGGTGGGAGGCACGCGCCATCGGCCCTCGGCGTCGATGTAGCCCCATCGGCCATCGCCCGCCATCGCGGCGGCGATGTGGCCGCCGTTGCCATCGGCGTTGAAGCGCATGATGGCGCGCAATCCCCCGGGCGGGGCGATGGCCCGGCCCGGGTGCATGATGAGCAGGGCGAAGGTCTCGCCGTCGGGTGACAGCGGGATGCTGGCAATCCAGGGTGCGGCAGCAGTGGTG
Organism: Acidovorax sp. GW821-FHT09B03; assembly: GCF_059418305.1. Classification (NCBI taxonomy): domain Bacteria; kingdom Pseudomonadati; phylum Pseudomonadota; class Betaproteobacteria; order Burkholderiales; family Comamonadaceae; genus Acidovorax; species Acidovorax sp. GW821-FHT09B03. The sequence continues at coordinate 469,517 of NZ_JBWKPP010000001.1, read as the reverse complement.
TTCTTGTTCATGGTTTCCGGTTCCTCCGCGCTGGATCGTAAAGGCGGGCGATGGACCTCCCTGCCAGCGATCCCCCGCGTCGGGGAAAAGCCGGGCATTTGTCACGCTTTGCACCGGCAGCCGCGTGCCTGGAGCTTGCGCGTCTGTATCAATCTGTCAGTGGACTGGTGCACCGAAGTTCAGGTTCTGAGGGCCGCAGCCGCCCTGCGCACCGCCTCCATGAACTTCTGCGCCGCCGGGGTCGGCAGGGCACCCTTGCGGGTGATGGCGCTGATGGTCAGCGCGGGCAGGCGGGTCTGCACTGGGATGGCGCGGATGCCATGGCGCGCCAGCTCCCGGTCCAGCGCCGGGCGCGCGAACACGCTGATCAGGTCGCCACGGCCTACCAGTGCGCGCGTGATCTCCATCGAGCGGCTCACCACGATGCGCTCGGGCGCGGGCACGCCGCTGCCCGCGAACAGGTCCTCGACCATGGGCCGGTCCCAGCCCACCCATTCCTCGTGCTGCAGCGCCGCCAGGCTGCGCGCCCGCGCGCGCGGGTGGCCCACCCGCGCGCAGATGGCCAGCGGTGTCGTGAGCAGCTCTTCGCAATCGAACTCGGGGCCGGTGCGCTCCACGCGGTGCTGCACCAGCGCCAGGTCCAGCAGGCCCTCGCGCAGCGCGGGCAGCACCAGGGGCGCCAGGCCCTCGCTGAACTCCAGAGCCGTGGCCGGCAGCTGGGCGCGGAACAGCGCCAGCGCCTGCGGCAGCAGCGCCATCGCGGGAACGGACGACACCGCCACGCGCACGCAACCGAGCTGGCCATCGCGCATCTGGCGCAACTCGTCGCGTGCGCGCTCGGCCTCCTGCTCCAGCAGGCGCGCGCGCCGCTCGAAGGCCCGCCCGTATTCGGTCGGGGTGACACCGTGGGCACTGCGCACGAACAGCGGCACCGCCAGGTGCTCCTCCAGCTCGCGGATGGCGCGCGAGATCGCCGGCTGGGTGATGTGCAGCGCATTCGCCGCCTGGCGGATGCTGTGCAGCTCCACCACGGCAAGAAAGGCCTTGAGCTGGTGCGGTTTCATGGAAGCCTCTGGTGCGCAGGGTGATGCATTCTGGTTTTCACGACAACGAAATTGTGACTGTTCGCGGCATGGGCTTGGTACTAGAGTTGCCCGTCGTCGTCCAACCCGAAGGTCCTTTCCATGAAACACCGGCTCCTGCCGCTGGCCGCCCTGCTTGCCAGCCTGGCGATTTCCGCATCTGCCCAGACCACTTCGCCCCTGGCACAGCGCGTGCTCGCCCTGTCCGATGCGGCCGAGCCCCAGGTGATCGCCTGGCGCCGCCATATCCACCAGCACCCCGAGCTGTCCTACGAAGAGGTCCAGACCGCCGCCTATGTGGCGGCGGCACTGGCCAAGATGCCGGGCATCGAAATCCAGACCGGCATCGCCAAGACCGGCATCAAGGCCGTGCTGCGCGGCGGCAAGCCGGGCCCCGTGGTGGCCCTGCGTGCCGACATGGACGCCCTGCCCGTGCAGGAGCGCAACGACCTGCCGTTCAAGTCCACGGCCCGTGCCCAGTGGCGCGGCAACGAGACGCCGGTCTCGCACGCCTGCGGGCACGACACCCACGTGGCCATGCTGTTGGGCGCGGCGCAGGCCTTGTCCGCCGTGCGCAGCGAGCTTGCGGGCACGGTGGTGTTTTTGTTCCAGCCGGCCGAGGAACTAGGCCCCGGCCCCGTGCCCAGCGGTGCCAAGGCCATGATGGAGGCCAAGGTGCTCGACAACCCCAAGGTCGACGTCGTGATGGGCCAGCACATCAGCGCGCGTGCGCCGGGCAACACCCTGGCCTACCGGGCCGGCAGCTTCATGGCGAGCGGCGATGTCTTCAACATCAAGCTCCAGGGCAAGGGCGGCCACGGCTCCTCGCCCTGGACGGCCAAGGATCCCACGCTGACCGCGGCCGAGATCGTGCTCGCGCTGCAGGGCATCATCAGCCAGCAGATCGACCCGCTCGACGGCCCCACCGTGGTCACCGTGGGCCTGCTGCAAAGCGGCAACCGCGTGAACATCCTGCCCGACACGGCCGAGATCGGCGGCACCGTGCGCTCGCTCTCGGCGCGCAACCAGAAGGTCGCTCACGAGAGCATCCGCCTCAAGGCCCAGAAGATCGCCGAGAGCGCAGGCCTCACCGCCGAGGTCACCATCGACACCGGCTACGAGGTCGTGGTCAGCGACCCCAAGATCACCGCCGCCCTGGCCCCGGCCTTCGCCGCCGCAGCCGGCGGTGCCGACAAGGCCCGCGAGGTGCCGCCCTCCATGGGCTCGGAGGACTTCGGCTCCTTCGGCGGCAGCGGCGTGCCCGTGGTGTTCTGGAACCTCTATGCGTCGCCCTTCGGCGACAAGTCGGGTGCACCCAACCACTCGTCCGAATTCGTGATCGACGAGAAGGCCCTGCGCATCGGCGTGCGCGCACTGACCAGCGCCACCCTGGCCTACATGGCGCAGAACCCCCCAGCCAGGCGCTGACCGCTGCGGCTCCCTTGGCAAACAGCCCATGCCGGTGTCCGGCATGGGCTGTTCTCATTGGGGGATGGCAATTTTCTAGGTACAAACCCTGATTTTGCGGAATCCGTGTCGATTCCATCGGCGCCTGTCCGTCGTGGAGGATGAGCGCAGGGAATTTGATCTCCCTGCACAGCAACTTCCAACGACAGGAGATGTGCCATGCGATTCATGATTCTGGTCAAGGCCAGCCCCGAGAGCGAAGCCGGCGCCTTGCCCGGCGAGGACATGCTTGCCGTGATGGGCGCCTACCACGAGGAGCTGTCGCGCGCTGGCGTGCTGCTCGATGGCGTGGGCCTCAAGTCCAGCGCCCAGGGCTGGCGTGTGCGCTATGGCAGCGGTGGCCAGCGCACGGTGGTCGACGGCCCCTTCACCGAGACCAAGGAGCTGATCGCCGGCTACACGCTGATCCAGGTGCGCTCGCGCGACGAGGCCATGGAGTGGGCCCGGCGCTTTCCCAACCCGCGCGGCGAAGGGTTGGAAGCCGAGATCGAGGTGCGCCCGGTCTTCGAGCTCGACGACTTCGCCCAGGGCGAAGGCGTCCAGCGCTTTCGCGACATCGAGGCCGCGCGCGGCTGAACCCGATTTCCCACGACCACCCCAGGATTCACCATGATCAAGACCATTGCCCTCGTCGTGCTGGCCGCCCTGGCCCTGCTGCTGGCCTATGCCGCCACCCGCCCCGACAGCTTCCGCGTGGAGCGCAGCCGCGTGATCGAGGCCCCGCCCGAACGCGTGTTCGGCCTGATCCAGGACCTGCGCCAGTTCAACACCTGGAACCCCTACGAGCGCAAGGACCCCGGTGCCAAGGGCGAGTACAGCGCCGCCACCGCCGGCCCCGGCGCGCGCTATGCCTGGCGGGGCGACAAGGTGGGCACCGGCAGCATGGAGATCACCGAGGCCACCGTGCCCTCCCATGTGGGCATGAAGCTCGACTTCGTCGCCCCGTTCGAGGCGCACAACCGCGTGGACTTCACGCTGCAGCCGCAAGGCGGCAACGCCACCCGCGTCAGCTGGGCCATGCACGGCCCCGTGCCCTACCTGGCCAAGGTCATGCACCTGTTCTTCAACATGGACCGCATGGTTGGCAAGGACTTCGAGGACGGCCTCGCCTTCCTCGCGGCCGAGGCCACCAAGTGATCCTGCCCGGACGCCTCGTCCCCTGTTTCCCCCGTCCGTTGTTATCCCTTATCGTTCCACTACTTCAGGAGACCGCCATGCAACACCAGATGATCTTCGTCAACCTGCCCATCAAGGACATGGGCCGCTCGCAAGCCTTTTTCCGCGCCCTGGGCTACGACTTCAATCCCCAGTTCACCAACGAGCAGGGTGCCTGCCTGGTGCTGGGCGAGAACCTGTTCGTGATGCTGCTGGTCGAGGAGTTCTACAAGACCTTCACCGACAAGGCCGTGGCCGATGCGAGAAAGACCTCCGAGGTGCTGGTCTGCCTGTCGGCCCAGAGCCGCGAGGAGATCGACAGCCTGGTGGCCAAGGCCGTGGCCGCTGGCGCCACCTCGCCGCGCGCGCCGCAGGACCATGGCTTCATGTACGGCCATGGCTTCGACGACCTCGATGGCCACACCTGGGAGTTCGCCTACATGGTGGACGCCAGCAAGGCGCTGGGCTGAGCAGCATGGGCCTGCCCGACTCCGATGCCCTGCACCGCACCATCGCATCGGTATGGCGCATCGAGGCGGCCCGCATCATCGCCCGCGTGGCGCGCATGACGCGCGACGTGGGCCGGGCCGAGGAGCTGGCGCAGGACGCGCTGGTCTCGGCCCTGGAGCACTGGCCCGCCACCGGCCTGCCTGACAACCCCGCTGCCTGGCTCATGACCACCGCCCGCAACCGCGCCCTGGACCATTTGCGCCAGCAGGCCATGCAGGCGCGCGAGCACGAGGCTCTGGGCCATGACATGGAGGCGCTGGAGGCCCAGTACGCGCCCGACTTCGTCGATGCCCTGGACGCCGCGCGCCAGGACGACATCGGCGACGACCTGCTGCGCCTGATCTTCACCGCCTGCCACCCGGTGCTCTCGACCGAGGCGCGCGTCGCCCTCACGCTGCGGCTGCTGGGCGGCCTGTCCACGGTGGAGATCGCGCGCGCCTTCCTCGTGCCCGAAGCCACGGTGGCCCAGCGCATCGTGCGCGCCAAGCGCAGCCTCACCGCCGCGCACGTGCCTTTCGAGGTGCCCGGCGCGGCCGAGCGCGCGCCGCGCCTGGCCTCGGTGCTCGAGGTCATCTACCTCATCTTCAACGAAGGCTATGCCGCCACCGCGGGCGACGACTGGATGCGCCCCGCCCTGTGCGGCGAGGCCCAGCGCCTGGTGCGCGTGCTCGCCGGCCTGGCGCCCGACGAACCCGAGGTGCAGGGCCTGGTGGCGCTGCTGGAGATCCAGGCCTCGCGCCTGCCCGCGCGCACCGACGCCGACGGCCGCCCCGTGCTGCTCATGGACCAGGACCGCTCGCGCTGGGACCATCTGCTGGTGCGCCGCGGCCTGGCTGCGCTCGACAAGGCCGAACAGTTGGCCCGCGCCGGCCACCCCTGGGGGCCCTATGCGCTGCAGGGCGCCATCGCGGCCTGCCACGCGCGTGCGCGCCGCGCCGAAGACACCGACTGGCAGCACATCGTGGCGCTGTACGACGCGCTGCTGCAGGTCTCGCCCTCGCCCGTCGTGGCGCTGAACCGGGCCGTGGCCGTGGGCATGGCCGACGGCCCCGCCGCCGCGCTGGCCCTGGTCGATGCCCTGGGCGCCGACCCGGCCCTGCGCGATTACCACTGGCTGCCCAGCGTGCGCGGCGACCTGCTGGCCAGGCTGGGCCGCCATGGTGAAGCGCGTGTGCAGTTCGCGCATGCGGCCACCCTCACGCGCAATGCACAGGAACAGGCCCTGCTGCTGGCACGCGCTGCCGACTGCGGGGCGTGAAAAGACGGGAGTGACAGGGCGCGGCTTTTGCCGTAACGTGCGGCCCTCCACGGAGTGATCGCCATGCAGTTTCCGTCCACGCCCCCGTTCCCGCTCGAAGGCGGGTGCGACTGCCACCATGTGCGCTACCGCATGCTGACCGCGCCGCTGTTCGTGCATTGCTGCCATTGCCGCTGGTGCCAGCGCGAGACGGGCGCCTCCTTCGCCCTCAACGCCATGATCGAGGCCGACCGGATCCGCCTGCTGGGCGGCAAGCCGGCGCTGGTCGACACGCCTTCGGAAAGCGGCCTGGGCCAGAAGATCGCGCGCTGCCCGCACTGCCATGTGGCTGTGTGGAGCCACTACGCGGGCGCGGGCCCGCTGGTCTCCTTCGTGCGCGTGGGCACGCTCGACGCGCCCGACCACTTGCCGCCCGACATCCATATCTTCACCCTCTCGAAGCAGCCCTGGGTGGTGCTGCCCCAAGGCGCGGCCGTGGTTCCCGAATACTACGAACGCGAGGCGCACTGGCCACCCGAAAGCCTGGCGCGCCGCCAGGTGCTGCTGCCCAAGATCGCGGCCTACCGGGCATCGATGGGGTTCGATCCCTTGTGAGGGTGAGTGTGAGCGGTCAGGGCGGCGGGCTTTTGCGCCGCTTCTTTCGCGGCAGGCCGCGCAGGGACGGGTGCACCGAGGGCTTGGGCGGTGCGCCCAAGGCCGCGCGCGCCAGCGCATCGGCCTCGCCATTGCGGTGGCGCGCAATCCACTGTATTTGCACCTGATCGAAGCTTTTGAGCAGGGCGCGTGCGGCGGCGTACAGGGGCTCCAGGCGCTCGATGGGGGGCGTGGCCACTTCGCCGAGCTGCTCCACCAGGATGCTGCTGTCGCTGTAGACCTGCAGTGCGCTGGCGCCGCGTGCGAGGGCTTCGTTCAGCGCCATCACCAGCGCACGCAGCTCGGCCTCGTTGTTGCAGCCCGTGGCGTGCGTGGCCTGCGACAGGGCGTGGCGCGTGCCGTCGGGCGCGACCAGCACGGCGCCCAGGCCCATGCGGCCCGGGTTGGGGATGGCGCTGCCATCGCAGTGGATGGCCCAGGGCGCCGACAGGTCCATGGAGGGGATGGAGGGTGGCTTACTCGGGCTGGCGGTAGAAGGCTTCCACCGTGCCCTTGAGCTTGATCATCAGCGGCTGGCCCTTGCGGTCCAGCGTCTTGCCGGCGGGCACTTTCACCCAGCCTTCGCTGACGCAGTACTCCTGCACATCGGTGCGGTCCTTGCCATTGAAGCGGATGCCGATGTCGTGCTCGAACACGGCCGCGACATGGTGCGGGCTGCGCGGGTCCACGGACAGGTGGTCGGGCAGCGGTGGGGCTTGGGTGGTATCGGTCATGGGAAAAGTGTGTGGATCGGTTCGTGGAGGCAACCGCGTATTTTCGGCGATCCGCGGCATGCCCGCGCCGGCAAACAAGGGTTGCGGGCAGGGAGATCGGTCAGCAGGGCACCGGCACCGCAGGCTTGCCATGCTGCGCCAGCAGCTTGCCGATACCGGGCTTGGCGCAGCGCTGCAGCGCCATCAAGAGCGCATGGCCGGGCTCGGCCACGCCCCAGCGCTGGCGCAGGTCGTGCTGCATGCGCGCCAGCAGCTCGGCGGCCATCTCGGCATCGGCCAGGGCCCGGTGGGCCCGGCCCGTGCGCGGCAGGCCGTGGTAGTCCACCAGCGTGCCGAGCTTGTGGCTCGGCGCCTCGGGGTACAGCCGGCGCGAGAGCAGCACCGTGCAGGCGAACGGGTGCGGCGCAGCCACGCCGGCCAGGGCCAGCTCGGCCTGCCAGAACTTGCTGTCGAACGCGGCGTTGTGCGCCACCATGGGCGCATCGCCCACGAAGCGGGCGGCGTCCTGCATCACCCCGGCCGCGTCGGGCGCGGCACTCACCATGGCATTGGTGATGCCCGTGAGCTGGGTGATGAAGGCCGGGATCCAGGCGCCGGTCTTCATCAGGCTCTGGAAGCGTTCCACCACGCGGCCGTTCTCCAGGAGCACGATGGCCACCTCGGTGGCACGCGCGCCCTGGCCGGGCGAGACGCCCGTGGTTTCAAAGTCGATGACGGCGATACAGGACATGGGGCCTGGAGGATAAACCGAAGCCCTTGCCCCGGCCCGGGCCCAGGGTTTGCGGCCCTGCCAGGCGGGCTTCAGGCCGCCTTATAGGTGTAGTCCACCGGCACGATGCGCTCGTAGACCGTCTGGCTGGCGGCGTTCTTCATCAGCAGCCGGACGCTGGTGAGCTTGCCGGGGTCGATGACAGTGAAATGCTTGGACACGACGCCCGTGCCCACCTGCCTGCCGGTGGTGCCCTCGTAGGTCATGTTGGCCTGCGTCTCGGGGATGACCCAGATATCGAGGCCTTCTTCGGTGTTGATCGCATAGGCGACGTCCACGTCGATGCGGGTGCCGGCCTTGACCACGGCCGGCGAGGGAATGGACACCTTGACGCCGGTGATCTCCGAGCCCTTGCCGTCGTTCAGCCATTCCTCGTCGACCTCGGCCTGTTCGTAGGTGTAGTCCACCGCCAGCGCCTGGTTGAACACCTCCACGAATTCCTGGTTCTTGGCCACGATGAACAGCTCGCGCACAGTGCCGGCCTGCGTCAGGTGCACGCGGCGGGTCACCTGGCCCGTGCCGGGCTCCAGGCAGTCGCGCGAGCCCTCGTAGACCGAGTCGTAGGTGGTGTCGAGGATCTTCACCCAGACATACAGGGGCTCTCGGGGCGCGCTGTAGCGGTAGTCCAGGGTCACGGTGATGGGGGTGTTGGCCTCGAGCACGCTGCCCGGCGGCGGGTCGATGTGCACGCCGGTGATCTTCAGGTCGGTGCGGGTGTTGTCCTGGCGCATGGCGCGCCGGACAAAGTAGACGACCAGCCCGATGGCCACCAGTCCTGCGATGGTGATGTAGACGTTCTCCACGGTGAATTGCCCCCTCAGCTACCGCACCTTGCTGTTGGTATGGATGGGGCGGTGCGTGTTGCCCCGGGGGCAAATTATGGTGGCGCGCGGCCCGAGGTCAACAGCGGGGGTGTGCGAGGAAGAAGCGCAGCATCTCCTCGGTGGCCGATACGCCCCGGGGATCGGTGTGGCTGCCACGGCCATCGCCACCGGCCCAGGCGTGGCCGCCACCGTGCAGCACCCAGTGCTCCGCCAGCGTGGCGCTGCCGCTCTGGTAGAGGGTGCGCGTATAGCCCTGGCCGTGGGCCGAGCGGCCCGTGGTCACGGCAGGGCGTACCTCGCCCTCGGCGGCGGCCAGCGCCGCCTCCACCAGTTGCTCGCCATTGCGCGCGTGCACGGTGGCATCGGCATCGCCATGGAAGACGATCAGCGGCAGCGCCGTGCCCAGCTGGATAACCGGGGGCGTGGTCGCCGCGAACGGGCTGGTGCTGGCGGGCTTGGCGCCGGTCTTCATCGCCGAGAGCGCGGCCATCACGTTCTGCGCCGCACCGGCCGACAGGCCCGAGTGCACTCCCACGGCGGCAAACAGCTCGGGGTACTCGCGTGCCAGCAGGGCCGCCATGGCACCACCGGCCGAGAGGCCCGCCACGTAGACGCGGTTGCCGTCCACCGGGTGGCGTGCCATCACCTCGCGCACCATGGCCACCAGCGTGGCCGGCTCGCCGCCGCCGCGCCGCTGGTCCTGGGGCCGGAACCAGTTCCAGCAGGCCTTGGGGTTGGCACTGCCCGCCTGGGCGGGGTAGAGCACCAGGGCATTCGCCCGCGCCGCCGCGCCGTTCATGCCCGTGCCGGTGGCGAAGTCCTCCGGGTCCTGGGTGCAGCCGTGCAGCATGAGCACCAGGGGCATGGGGCCGCCGGTGTCGGCACCGGGCGGCACATACAGGTAGTAATGGTCCTGCGGAGCACCAGCCAGCGCGAAGGCCACCCGGGTGAAGCTGCCGGGCGCTTGCCGGGCGGCATGGCCGCGGGCGTTGGCAGGCGCGGAGTCGGGGGACGGCGGGGTGCCGGGCGGCCTGTCGTCCGCCAGATCGATCACCACGGCATCTTCGATGTCGGCCTGTGCAAAGCCGGTGCGCCAGCCTGGGCCGGATGCTGCGGTCCCGGGCATCCCTGCCTTGGCGCCTTCGCGCTGGGTGGCCGTCGCAGCGGCATGGGGTGCTGCCGTGCCTGCCATGGCGGGCGTACCGCCCAGGGCCTGCTGGATGGCGCGGGTGGCATCGGCCAGCTGGCCCTTGCGCACCAGGTCGGTGGCGTTGCCGAGGAGTTGCTTGAGATTGTGGTTCCAGTCCATGGGAAGGTCCTTGGGTGAGCTGGTAGGGCGTGCGCCGTGCATGGCACCGCTGCCCTGGGGGCGGCCGGTGCCGTCGGTTTTGTCTCGGAATGCCGCCGCTCGAAAGGGCCGGTCTGGAATGGACAACGAAAGAAATCGCCGTTGTGGTGCGCTGGGCACCGCGCCACGGTGGGCGCTTGTCTCAACCGATGCGGCCCGCCAGGGCCGCCTTGACCGCCGGGCTGGCGTGGAACGCCCCGAGCACGGTGACCGAGGCGATGGTCGCCTTTGCCAGCTCGGGCGGTACGTCGTCCTCGATGCTGGCAAGGCCCAGCACGCGGATCTCCAGCGTCTGGCCGGCGGCCTGCACGGTCTCCAGGTCGGTGCGGCCAAAGCGCTGCAGTCCCAGCACGAGCATCTTGCGTGCCACCACCTGGCGCACCGCCTCGTTCTGGGTGCTCAGCTGGTTGCGGATCGCGGTGCGGATGAAATCCGTGCGGTTGGCGTAGAAGCCCTCCGATACCAGCAGATCGATGTGTCCCAGGTCCACATAGCCGAGGTTGATGGTGATCTTTTCCGAATCGGGGACCTTGCTGCGCAGGGCCAGGGAGGTGGTGGAAGTGGGGGTCATAAATTGCCTTCTGGCCGTCTTGTGCCATCCATATGGATGGTAATTGGATGGTGTATCGGCGTTTTCAAGGGCAGGCGATCAAAAAGAAAGAGCCCGAGGGCTCTTTCTGGTGCGTGGCGGCCGTGCGCGGGCTTAACCCGCGCCGCGGCTCCCACCACCGCTGCTGCTGCCAGCACCGCCCTGGCGGGACTGGCCCTGGTTGCCGCTGCCCAGGTGGGTGTCGCGGTCGCCACGGCTCTCGGGCGTGCGGCGGCCCTGGTTGATTTGTGTGGCCTTGTCGCCTGCGCTGTTGTGGGCGTTGGCCACCTTGCCGCTGCCGTCGCTACTGGCAATCACGTCGTCTGGCTGGTTTTCCTTGCTGCTCATGGCAATCTCCTCAGGTCCGGTCATGGATGGTGCGCCGGCGGGGCGGGGCGCACCGCGGTGCTGCCTCAGGACAGCGTCAGCTCCTGGTGCTCGCCCAGGTCGCGCGGCTGCTCGCCGGTGATGGCCGCCTTGGCCATCTTGAACAGCTGCACCATCTTGCTTTCCTTGACGTCCCAGAACTCAGCGTGGCCAATGCGCACGGCCAGCAGCGCCAGGTTGGGGTCGGCATGGCCCCCGGGGAACCAGGCCTTGGCCATGGGTGACCACAGGGCTTCCTTTTGCGCCAGGTCCTCGACAAAGCTGGCCTGGCCCGACAGGGACACGTAGCTGTCATCGCCCGGGTCGGCATACGACACGTTGACCTGGCCATCGGTCAGCAGGCGGCCGTAGAGCTCGCCGTTGCGCGGGATGAAGAAGTACAGCAGCGACTGCTCGTCGATGCTGCGGTTCTGCGTGGTCAGCGGGTGCGCGTGCAGCATGCCATTGGCATGGCGGTGGGTGAGCATGCCGAATTTGATGTCCTTGATCAGCTTCCACAGCGTCTCGCGGGCGGGGGTTTCGTGTTGCATGGGGTGCCTCCGGCAGATGGTGAATGGGTAAAAATTCACTTTAGGCCGCCAGGAGGTGTGCACGCGTCGGTCTCGGGCCCGGCTTGCGTAGGGCGTTTGTCCGACAGCGCTCAGCGCGGTTTGCGCTGCTCCAGCGCAAACGGGGGCAGGCCCTTGAGCAGACGCTGCCCGTACGAGGTGTTCATGAGCCGCTTGTCGTAGCAGTACACATGGGCCTGGTCTTCCTCGGTGCGGATGGCGCGGCCCACCCATTGGGCCAGGCGGATCGCGGTGGCCGGCACCACCAGCTCGCTGAAGGGGTCGCGCCCCACGGCGCGCAGCCATTCGGCACGGGCTTCGCCCACCGGATCGTCGGGCGGGGCGAAGGGCAGCTTGGTGATGAACACCGACTCGCACAGCCGCCCCGGCAGGTCCAGCCCCTCGCCGAAGGACTGCATGCCGAAGATCACCGAGGGCTGCCCGTCGGCCACGCGCTCGCGGTGGCGCTTGAGCAGCTGCGTGCGCGGTAGCGCGTTTTGCACCAGCACCACACTGCGCATGGCTGTGGGCAGGGCATCGACCGCCTGGCGCATCTGTTCGCGCGAGGTGAACAGCACCAGCGCGCCGTACTCCACGTTGGCGATGTCGTAGAGCAGCGCCTCCACCATCTCGGCCGTGAACTGGGCCGCGTTCTTCGGGTCGGCGTGGGTCTCGGCCGCGATCAGTGTGCCCTGGGCGGCGTAGTCGAAGGGGCTCGGCACCTCCAGCGTGGTGGCGGCCGCGTCGCCGTGCAGGCCCGACTCGCGCATGAAGAATTCGAAGTGCCCGCAGCTGGTAAGGGTGGCCGAGGTCAGCACCGCGCCGCGCACCGCGCTCCACAGGTGGTTGCGCAGCGTGGTGCCGGGCAATATCGGGCTGGCATGCGCCTTGACGACGATGAAGTCGCCCTCCACCTCCAGCGTGAACCACTTGGCGGCCGGCACCGCGCCTTCGGGCGCGTCCTGCAGCAGCAGCTGGGCCGTGGCGTGCAGCTCTTCCAGCCGGGGCGCCAGCATGCCGATCTGCGCGTACAGGGTGGACAGGCGGCGCGCCTCGTCGGGCTTGTCGCGCATCTCGGCGCGCAGGGCCTTGGAGATGGCGCGCAGCGCTTCGAGAAAACCGTCGGCGCTCGCGGCCAGCAGCCCGAGCGGGGCGATCAGGGGCTCGGGCAGCACGCCGCGCGGCACGCGCACGCGCGCCGGGCCCCAGGCATCCTTCTGGCTCTTGAGGGCCGGGCCGTAGACGTCCATCACGATGCGCGCCAGGTCCTGCAGCGTCTGGCGCAGCTGGCCCGAGTGCTTGGGGATGTCGGCGATTTCTTCGACCTCCAGCAGCGCGCCGATGCGCAGGCCGCGGCTGGCCAGGCGCTCGATCCAGGTCACGCGGCTCAGGTCCATGCTGCAGGCGAACTGGTCCAGCGCGGTCGCGGGCAGGTGGTGCGCCTCGTCGAGCACCAGCAGGCAATTGTCCAGCTCGGGCAGCACGCGCGCGCCCAGGGACGACAGCAGCAAGTCGTGGTTGGCGACGATCACCTGGGCACCGACCAGCTCCTTGCGCTTGTCGTAGTAGGTGCACTGGCTGAAGGCCGGGCAGTGCTTGCCGGTGCAGGAGGCGCCCTCGGCCGCCACGGCGCTCCAGACCTCGGGCTCGGGCGGCGTGTCCAGGCTGTCACGGTCACCGTCCCAGGCGCCCTTGGCCAGGGTCTGCGACATGGCCGAGTAGAACTGGATGCGCGCCTCGGTCTCCTGGCGCGGGCGCTTGGCGCGTGCGGCGGCCTCTTCCTCGGCAAACAGGTCGTCTTCGGGCTCGTCCTCGGCCTCGCCGGTGCCGGCCAGACGGTCGAGCTTGAGCTTGCACACATAGCGCCCGCGCCCCTTGGCCAGCGCGAACTTGAAGGGCTGGGGCAACAGCTTGGCCAGGGCCGGAAGGTCCTTGTTCACCAGCTGCTCCTGCAGCGCCACCGTGGCGGTGGATATGAGCACCCGCGTGCCGCGCGACAGCGCCATGGCGATCGCGGGTGCGCAGTAGGCCAGCGACTTGCCCACGCCCGTGCCGGCCTGGATCACGGCAATCGAGCGGGTGGGCGCGGCCTCGCCCGCCTCTTCGTCCACCTTGCCCAGCGTGGCATGGCTGAAGGTCTGCGCCACCTGCTCGGCCATGCGCCGCTGCCCGCCGCGGCTGCGAAACCCCGGCGTGGCCTGCACCACCGCATCGAACGACTGCAGGGCCGCCTGGGCCCACTCTGTTGAAGACATAAGGACGAGAGTGTGGCATATGGTTGGGCATACAGTGTTTTGCAGCCTCGGCATCCTGTCGTGCAGATGGGGAATGGGCCTACACCGCCCCGCGCCCGGTGCTCCTACGATGGTCAACAACCCACCTGCGCCCCTGTGACGCCAAGGAACACCCCATGCCCACGACCGCCGATCCCCGCACGACCGAAGCCTCGGTGGACACCACCAGGCGCCAGACCGCCGCCACCCCCACCCGCGGTGACGCCGATGCCGCCAACGCCGCGCAGGAAGAAAACCCCAAGCTGCCGCACGAGCGCGACCAGTCGGTCGACATGACCCATGGCAAGCCCGACGCACAGGTACAGCAGGCCTACCGCGACGTGCAGCGCGGCCTGCAGGACACGGACCGCGGTCCCCCGGCCGACAAGGCCTACCAGAAGCAGAAGTAGCCTGGCCCACGCCGCGCAGGCCGCCCTGCCGGTGTATGCGCCAGAACAACACCCTAAAAACGCCCGCCGGGTGCGGGCGTTGCTGCGCGCCAATCAATGGTTGCCAGCGCAACCCATTCCCCTATACTGAAAAGCACTGAAACGGCACCCCCGTGCGAAAGCCGGGCCCGCAAAGTCACCGGTCTACCGGTACCGAGAGCCTGTCTCGGTGCCCACGACAGCGGGACTGCCACGTTGTTATCCAGGGTTGCTCAGGGAAGCCGCCGTCTCAGTGGTCACCACACCCAACCGAGAGGCCGCCCCAGCGATGCAACACCGCCCAGGTCCCGCACTCGCCGTTTCTGCTCCTGATCTTCCTGCTTCGAGCGCGGGCCGGGCCATCCATGGCCGCCTTCACGGGCGCCATCCTGCTGCACAGGGGGCTTGACGGATATGGGCGACGGGCTGGTCATCGGTACCCAGGACATTGCGCAGAAGGACCAACTGGTGCTGCGCGCCCTGGTGCGCCTGCTCGACGGCGGCGTGAACATCCGCGCGCGCTTCAGCGAGCAGCTGGCCGAGTGCAATGTGGTCTTCGTTCCGGGCCACTGGCCCTACCGTTTCCATGCGCCCTGCATCACGGTGCGCGTGCTCGACCCCGCCGACACCGGCGCGGCGCTGGAGCAGACCGCTGACCTCACCGTGGCCACGCCGCTGCGCATGAGCAACGTCATCGCCGTGCTGCAGTCGGCCACCCAGCGGGTGTACGGCGTGTCGCAGTTCGATCCGGTCAAGGGCCAGCGCGCCCTGTTCGAACTGCTCGGTGAGCACACCCGCACGGCCGAGCGCCGCCGCGCCGTGGTGCCCATGAGCGCGGGCCAGCAGGTCGTGTTCGACTTCGTGCAGCAATTGGTGCACACCTCCATGCCCATGGAGGTGCTGCTCTCGGGCGCCTACACACTGGGCGAGCCGCATCGCGTGAGCCCGGTCGAGGAAGAGCTCATCCGCTCCGTGCCCTCGCACAGCCTGCGGCAGCTGCTGTGGAGCCTGGCGATGCGACTGGCGCAGAAGGGTGCCAGCGCACCGGTGCGCACGGGCCACTACCGGCTGCTGCGCTGGCCCGATGCCATCGGCCTGTCGTCTGCAGGCCACCCGCGCCTGGCGGCGCTGCTCACCAGCCGGGCCCTGAGCTACGAGCAGCTGTGCGCCAAGAGCGGCGTGCCCGAAGCGACGGTGCGCTGGTTCCTCGAAGCCAGCCTGGCCCTGGGCCTGGCGGTGGAGGAGACCGCGCCTGCGGCTGCCGCTACCGCCGTGGCGGCCCCTGCGCCGGCGGCCAAGACCCCTGTTCCTGCCGCCACCCCCGCAGGCTGGCTCGGCAATCTTCGAGAACGGCTCAAGCTATGGTGACGCCCTCCTCCGCGCCTGCGGTGTTTGCAGGCGGCTCCCGCGATCTCAAGATCGTTTTCACCGGCCCCATGGGCGCCGGCAAGACCACCGCGATCCAGGCCATCAGCGATGGCCAGGCCCTGTCCACGGACGTGCCCATCACCGGCTGGGCCGAGCTGCCCATGCCCGGCAAGACCATGACCACCGTGGGCCTGGACTACGGCGAGTGCCAGATGGATGGCGGCCAGTGGAAGCTCAAGCTCTTCGGCACGCCCGGCCAGGAGCGCTTTCGCTTCATGTGGGACATCCTGGGCGCGGGCGCCTTCGGCCTCATCGTGCTGGCCGACAACTCCCAGCGCGACCCCGTGGGCGAGGTGGCGCGCTACCTCAAGGCCTTTGCGCCGCATGTGCCGGCCCGGCGCACGGTGGTCGGCGTGGGCCGTCTCGACACCCACCCCTCGCCCGGCATTGCCGATTACTGCGAGCAACTGGGTGCCCTGGGTTACAACCCCCCGGTGCTGGAGGTGGACGTGCGGCGCGATGCCGACGTGCGCCTCCTGCTGTCGGTCCTGGTGAGCATGGCGGAGATCGAACATGAGTAGCAGCAGCAACCCCAGCGGCACCTCTGGCCTGGTGCCTGTCGCCACGTCCCTGCGCCTGGTCACCATCGCGCAGCTGGCCGGGCTGCTCGGTGAGCTGCAGCGCGGCACCCCGGGCATCCTGAGCGCCACGCTGGCCAGTGCCGACGGCTTCACCGTGGCCTCCACGCTCTCGGACAGCCAGGACGCCGACAAGCTCTCGGCCATGTCCGGCTCGCTCAGCGCGCTGGCCGGCGCCATGACGCGCGAGGCCGGCCACAGCGCGCCCGAGCGGCTGATCCTCGAATCGGGCAGCGGCCACATCGTCTCGATGAACCTGCCCGTGCCTTCCGGCGACCTGGTGCTCACCGTGGTCACCAACGAATCATCGCTGCTGGGAAAGCTGCTCTGGAGCTGCCGCAACACCGCCGACCAGGTGATTGCTGCCTGCGCCACGGTGCCGCAGCCGGGCTGACCCCCTTCCATTGCCGTTCCCGTTCCCTTGTTCCACCACCACCGGAGACCCCGCCATGGCATTGACCCCCAAAGAACTCCTGAACCAGCTGATGCAGACCGAGGGCGCGATGTGCGCCGCGCTGGTGGACTACAACAGCGGCATGTTGCTCGAATCCGTGGGCAGCGGCATGGACCTGGAGCTGGCTGCCGCGGGCAACACCGAGGTCGTGCGCGCCAAGATGAAGACCATGAAGTCGCTGGGCATGCAGGGGAGCATCGAGGACATCCTGATCACGCTGACCCACCAGTACCACATCATCCGCCCGGTGGAAAAGCACGACGGCCTGTTCATCTACTACGTGCTCGACCGCAGCCGCGCCAACCTGGCCATGGCACGCCGCAAGGTGCTCGAGGCCGAGTCGCAGACCGCCATCTGAGTACCGTCAGGCGCCGCGCGTGAACCAGCGCGGCAGCTCGGGCAAGGCCTCTTGCAGCGAGCCGAGCACCGCCACGCAGGCCTGCGCCACCTCGGATGCGGGCTGCAGCAGGTCGGGCACCACCACCAGGCCCATGCCAGCGGCCAGGGCCGCGCAGGCACCGTTGTGGCTGTCCTCGAAGGCCAGGCACAGCGCCGGGTCCACGCCTAGGCGTGCGGCCGCCAGCGCATACAGCGCCGGGTCGGGCTTGCCGCGCAGCACCTCGTTGCCCCCGGCCACGGCCTTGAAGTGCGGCAGTACGCCCACGCGCGCCAGGCGCTGCGCGATCTCGTCGGTGCGCGAGGACGAGGCCACCGCACACGGAATGCCCGCGGCCTGCAATCGCGCGAGCAGCGCGGCCGCACCAGGCTTGAGCGGGAACAGCAGCTCCTTGCCCTCCCCTTCCTCCAGCGCCGACCGCACCGCCACCATGGCCTGCTCGAACGGCGCCACCCCGCCCAGGTGCGCCTGCAGGATGGCGTGCGAGTCCTGCGCGGCCTTGCCCACCACCTGCAGGTAGTCGCTCTCGCGCAGCACCACGCCCAGGGCCAGGGCCGCATCGGTCCAGGCGCGCAGGGTGGCGCGCTCGGAATCGATGAGCAGGCCGTCCATGTCGAAGATGGCGGCAGCGAAGGGCGGGCGAGGTGCTTGCATCGAAATATGATGCCCGTAAAAGCCAATGCCTTGAGGGAACATGGAAGCCATCACGCGATTCACGCTGGTCTGCAAGAACGACGCCGATGCCGATGCCTTGCATGCCGTTTTCAGCACCCCCGATGGCGCACCGCTCGGAGCGGCCATCAAGGCTTTCTTCGCGGCCCGCAAGATCGCCATCCACCCCACGGACCACCTGGGCTTCGACCACTATGGGCGCTCGGGCCGGGTGATCGACGCGGTCTTTACCGCAGGCTCCACCGACGTCGGGGACTTCATCGCCCCCCTGTCCAAGGTCTGCCACGCCCTGCATGCGGAACTGGTCGATGACGAGGTGGCGCGCAAGCTCGAATACGGTTTCATCGACGGCAGGAAGAAGCCGCCCGCCGACGTGGTGGCGCTGATGAAGACCCTGGCCCCGACCGCCCAGCTGGGCCGCGTGGGCAGGGCCATCGAGGCCGCCGAGCGCGAGCAGAACGACCCGACCTATGCCTTCATCCGCGCCATCGGGTTCTCCAAGAACCAGGCCACCGTGCAGGCCCTGCTGGAGAAAGGGGCGGACCCCAACAGCAAGTTCTCCTCAGGCTACTCCTGCCTGAACAAGGCCATCACCGACAAGCGCGTGAAGGTCGTGCAACTGATGCTGGAGCATGGCGCCGACCCCAACCTGCCGCACAAGGGGTCTCCCAACCTCTACGAGGCCTGCCGGTTCTCCGCGCCCAAGATCGTGGACCTGCTGCTGGAGCATGGCGCCGATCCTGACCTGCGCGAGAAGGGATCTTCGGAAACCAGCTACCCCATCGAGATCGCCATCTATTATCACCAGGCCAAGATCGTGCAGTCGCTGCTGGACAAGGGTGCCGGCACCCGCGGCCTGCCCAAGCTGGCCAATCTGCTGAAGTTCACGGCCACCTCGTTCGACGCCATGCACGGGAACCTGGACGGCAAGCTCGCCATCTTCAAGCTGCTGGTGCGCGACCCGGCGTGGAAGGCGGAGCTGCGGGAAAACCGCGACCGGCTGACCGGCATGCTTGAGCAGTCGTTCGCCGCCTACAAGTACCAGACGCCCAAGGACCGCAAGGACTTCGACGACATCCTCGCGTTCGTGGCTGCGGCCTGACCTCCCGAGGTCAGCCGCGTTGCTGCAGCGCCCGCTCGATGCGGTTGCGTTGCACGGTCGTCTTGGGCACCTTGAAGGGGAACCAGCTGCGCACGTCCTCCTCGAGGCCGATGCCGTGCATGTAGTTGTAGATGGCCTTCTTGAGCGCCCCGCCCAGCGCGTCGTGGTCCACGCCCGTGGGGTCGTTGAAGCCGATGTCGTTCTTGGCGAAGCTCACGGGCGGCAGGGGCTCCAGCGTCACGCCGTATTCCTCGGGCGCCTTGCCCACGGGCGAGTGCACGGTGCAGGCAAAGCGGTGGAAAAAGCCGCTCTGGATGCAGCCGTTGGCGAACAGCTGGCGCACGTACTCGAGCGCGTCCACCGTGTCCTGCACGGTCTGCGTCGGAAAGCCGTACATCAGGTAGGCATGCACCAGGATGCCCGCGTCGGTGAAGGCCCGCGTCACGCGCGCCACCTGGTCCACCGAAACGCCCTTCTTCATGAGGTCGAGCAGCCGGTCCGAGGCGACTTCGAGCCCGCCCGAGACGGCAATGCAGCCGCTGTCGGCCAGCAGTTCGGCCAGTTCGGGCGTGAAGGTCTTCTCGAAGCGGATGTTGCCCCACCACGAGATGCCCGTGTTGCGCGCGATCAGCTCGGTGGCCAGGGTCTTGAGCGCTTTGGGCGGGGCCGCCTCGTCCACGAAGTGGAAGCCCGTCTGCCCCGTCTCGCGCACGATGGCCTCGATGCGGTCGGCCAGCACCGCAGCCGAGGCACCCTCGTAGCGGCTGATGTAATCCAGGCTCACGTCGCAGAAGCTGCACTTCTTCCAGTAGCAGCCGTGGGCCACGGTGAGCTTGTTCCAGCGCCCGTCGCTCCACAGCCGGTGCATGGGGTTGAGCATGTCCAGCAGCGACAAATACTTGTCCAGCGGCAGCCCGTCCCAGGTGGGCGTGCCCACCTCGGCGAAGGCGATGTCCGCCTCCTGCATGTTGACGTAGCGCACGGCCTGCGTGTCCGCATCGCGCACGAAGGTGCGCACCAGGCGCTGGCGCCCGCGCTGGCCCTGCACATGCTCCAGCAGCGCCAGCAGCGGGCGCTCGCCCGCGTCCAGCGCCACGTAGTCGAAATGGTCGAACACGCGCGGCTCGGTCAGGTCGCGCAGCTCGGTGTTCACGAAGCCGCCGCCCAGCACGGTGACGATGTGCGGGTGCGCCGCCTTGATCGCCTGCGCGATGCGAAAGGCCGCGTACACCGCCCCGGGGAAGGGCACGGACAGCAGCACCACCGTGGGCGCATGGCGCTCCACCGCGGCCAGGGCCAGCGTGCGCAAGGTCTCGTCCACCAGGTTCAGGGGCTCGGCCAGCGCCGCGGCCAGCGGGTCGAAGGTGGGTTGGCTGCCGGCCAGCGACTCGGCGTAGCGCACGAACTCGAAGCGCTTGTCCACCGCGTCGCGCAGCACGTCGGCCAGGTCGTTGAGGTACAGCGTGGCCAGGTGCTTGGCGCGGTCGTGCAGGCCCAGGGCGCCGAAGGCCCAGCCCAGCGGGTCGCCGCCCTCGTCGTCCACGTAGACGTCGAGCGTGGCAAAGCGCGGCCCCTCGGGCAGGAAGTTGCGGCCCACGATGCGGTGCGCCAGCGTGGTGTCGCGCCCCTGCAAAAAGGCGATGGTGGGCGCGATGGTGGCCAGGTAGCGGTCGCGCTGCGCCGCGAAGGCCTGCACGGCAGGGCTGTGCTTCTTGGCGGGCAGCGCATCCACCTTGGCCGCCACGGCGCGCAGGCCCTCGGGCGAGAGCAGCTGCAGCACCAGGGCCAGTGCCAGGTCCTCCTGCACCGCCGTGATGCCGCGCGAGCGCAGGAAGCCCGTGAGGTAGGCGGTCGACGGGTAGGGCGTGTTCAGCTGCGTCATCGGCGGGATGACGGACAGGACGCGGAGCGGTGGGGCGGACATGGTGGGGGCGGCCAGGGCGATGCAGTGCCGCCTTGTGGGGAATCGTGGAAGTGCCCGATTATCCCGCCAGGCCCTTACCCGGTGGGCGCGTCGGCCTTACATCGGCTGGGCCGGCGGCTCCACCGCCACGTCTGGCGTGCCGGCCAGGTAGTTGTTCTTCACGCGCACATAGTGCTCGGCCGAATAGCGCAGGTAGGCGATTTCCTGGTCGGTCAGCGCACGCTGGCGCACGGCGGGCCGGCCGATGTAGAGGTAGCCACTTTCCAGCACCTTGCCGGGGGACACCAGGCTGCCCGCGCCCAGCATCACGCGGTCGCCGATCACGGCGTCGTCCATGACGATCGAGCCCATGCCGATCAGGCACTCATTTCCAATGCGGCAGCCGTGCAGGATCACCGCGTGGCCGATGGTCACATGGCTGCCGATGATGAGCGGCGAGCCCTCGGGCTTGCTGGCATTGCGGTGCGAGACATGGCCCATGGTCAGGTCCTGCACATTGCTGGCCTCCCCCACCACGATGCGGTTCACATCGCCGCGCAGCACGGCGTTGCACCACACGGAGGCGTCCTTGCCCAGGGTGACGTCGCCGATCACCTGGGCCGAGTCGTGGAGGAAGACGCCGGTGCCGAGCACGGGCGCAGTGTCGAGGTAGGGAGCGGTGGGCATGGGGTTCGTGGGGCTCGGGAGTGCAAAGCGCCGAGCGTAGTGCAAAGTCAGGCGCCGCCACCCAGGTGGGCTGCGATCAGCGGAGCCACCTGCGCCGCATGCCGGTTCGCGAGATCGTGCGCCCCACCGGGTACCACGTGCAGCCGGCTCCGGGGCAGCAGCGCCAGCAGGCGCCGACCCACGCCCACGGGGCTGATGGGGTCGGCATCGCCCCACAGCAGCAGCGTGGGCGCCGCCAAGGTGGCCAGGGCGCCGCTCAGGTCCTCGCGGTAGTCGGCGAACCAGGGCGGCACCGTGGGGTGGGCCTGGGCGAAGGCCGGCCGCCAGTCCTGCGCGCCATGGGCGGCCATGTCGACGCCGCCCGAGGTGGCGGTGAGGACCAGGTGCGTGACCAGCCCGGGGCGCCGCAGCGCGGCCTGGACGGCCACGATGCCGCCCATCGACTGGGCGACCAACGCGGTGGGCTGGTCGATGGCATCCACCACGCGCGCCACCAGGTCCGCCATCCCGCGCACGACGGGGTCGTTCGGCACCGGGCCGAAGCCGGGCCAGCCCAGCAGCCGGCGGGCGGCCGGGTGATCCAGCAGGCCGGACACGGGCTGCCAGAACTGCGGGTCGCCTCCGACGCCCGGGAGAAAGAGGATCTGGGAGGGGTGTTGTGCATGCTGCTGTGCCATGGGCCGGCAGCATACGCCGCAAGCGTCAGGCTGGTGCCGCGACGGCGTAGAAGCCCAGGAACATGTCCACCGCATCCTCCAGCACCTGCTGGCGCAGCGCGGGGGCCAGCGGCGGCTGGCCCATGGCCAGCTGGGGCCAGAAGGCGAAGGACTTGACCAGCCCGTGCAGCTGGTGGGCGGCGTACTGCGGGTCCACCCCGGCGCGCAGACGGCCATGCTGCTGGGCGGCGCGCAGCCACTGCGGCAGGCCCTCTTCCTTTTCGGACAGGCGGTCCACCAGCGCGCGGGCGCGCTCGGGCGTGTGCATCAGCTCGGCCATGGCCACGCGCGACAGGTCGATGAAGCTCGCGTCGTCCAGCATCTGCATCTTTTGCTCCAGCACCGCCAGCAGCTGCGCGCGCAGCGGGCCGTCCGCGTCGTAGCGGATCTCGGCCTGCGCATGGCTGCGCTCCCACATCTGGGCCAGGATGGCCTCGAACAGCTCGTCCTTGCTCGGGAAGTGGTTGTACACCGTGCGCTTGGAGACATCGGCCGCCGCCGCCACGCGGTCCATGCTGGTGCCGGCAAAGCCGTTCTCGCGGAACTCGGCAATCGCGGCCTGCACGATGGCCTCGCGCTTGCGGTCGGTCAGGCGGGTGGGGGCAGCGGAGGGGGCTATCGGGTGCATAGGAGAAATTTTACACCGGGTAGTTTACTTTTTTAAAAACAACACTACACTGTGCAGTGCACTTTTCAGAAAAGGCAGTCCCCATGTTCCGCCGCGTGCCCCGAATCCTCCTCATCCTCACCGCAATCACCGCCATGGCCTACAGCATCATTTCCTGTGCCACCCCGCCCTCGGGTTCGTACGAGGCGTCGCCCCAGTACCAGGACGGCAAGTTCCGCAACGTTGCGCCGCGCCAGGCGCCCGGCTTCTTCAAGACCGTGGCCATCTTCTGGAAATTTGCCACCGACAAGCCCGCCAATACCGTGCCCAGCAAGCCCATCGAGGTCAAGCCGCTGACCCAGGCCGATGTGCTGGCCGCGCCCGACCAGAGCCTGTGGCGCCTGGGCCATTCGACCATGCTGATCAAGCTCGACGGCAAGTTCTGGCTCACCGACCCGGTGTTCTCCGAGCGCGCCTCGCCCTTCCAGTTCGCCGGGCCCAAGCGCTTCCACGCGCCGCCGCTCACCATCGACGAGCTGCCTCCCATCACCGGCGTGGTGCTCTCGCACGACCACTACGACCACCTGGACTTCGACGCCATCCAGAAGCTCGCGCCCAAGGTCGAGCATTTCCTCACCCCCCTGGGCGTGGGCGACCGCCTCATCGGCTGGGGCGTGCCGGCCGCCAAGGTGCAGCAGTTCGACTGGTGGCAGGGCACCAGCGTGGGCGGCGTGAAATTCGTCGCCACCCCGGCCCAGCACTTCTCGGGCCGCACGCTGTCCGACGGCAACCGCACGCTGTGGGCCTCGTGGGTCATCATGGCCGGCGACACGCGCATCTTCTTCAGCGGCGACACCGGCTACTTCGACGGCTTCAAGGCCATCGGCGAGCGCTACGGCCCCTTCGACCTGACCATGGTCGAGACCGGCGCCTACGACGCCCAGTGGCCCGACGTGCACATGCAGCCCGAGGAAAGCCTGCAGGCCCACCGCGACGTGCGCGGCCACCACATGATGCCCATCCACAACGGCACCTTCGACCTGGCCCTGCACCCTTGGCACGAGCCTTTTGATCGCATCACCCAGCTGGCCGCTGCCGCCAACGTGCCCCTGGTGGCGCCGGTGATGGGCGAGCGCCTGGACATCCGCAACCCCGCCCTGTCGCAAAGCTGGTGGAAAAGCGCGCAGTGAGTTGAGTGGTCAGGTGCGCGGCAGGCGCCGGGCCAGCTGGCCCACAACCCGCGCCGCCGCCGTGATCTCGGCGATGTCGAAGCCCGCATAGCCGAACAGCCAGCCGCGCCGCTCCGACGCGATCACATAGCGCGACAGCGGCGCCAGCATCACCCCTGCCGCCTGGACCTGGCGGCACAGGGTTTCGTCGTCGCTGCCCGGCGCGCGCTCGCACAGCAGGTGCATGCCGCGGTCGCTGGCCGCCAGCTGCAGGGCGCCGTCGCTGGCATCGGCCAGCGCATCGCGCAGGGCCTGCTGGCGCGCCTGGTACAGCTCGCGCATCTGGCGCAGGTGGCGCAGCAGGTGGCCTTCGGCAATGAACTGCGCGAGCACCGCCTGCGCATCGCCGGGCGCATGCCGGTCGGTGATGGCACGCGCCATGGCAAAGGGCTGCACCAGCGCCGGCGGCGCGACGATGAAGCCCAGGCGCAGCCCCGGGTGCAGGGTCTTGGAAAAGGTGCCTACGTACAGCACCCGCTCCGACCCCGGCAGGCTGCACAGCGCCGGCACGCGCTGCGCGCCGTACTGGAACTCGCCGTCGTAGTCGTCCTCCACCACCCAGGCATCGTGCGTGCGCGCCCACTGCAGCAGCGCCTGGCGCCGCGCCAGGCCCATGCGCACACCCGTCGGGTACTGGTGCGTGGGCGTCACCACCGCCATGTGCGCGCCGGGCCAGCGCTGCGTGGCCTCGGCGATGCAGGCGCCCTCGCCGTCCATGGCCATGGGGCGGGCCAGCACGCCGTGGGCCAGCAGGGCCGCGCGAATGCCGGGGTAGCCCGGGTCTTCCACCAGCACCTCGTCGCCCGCGTCCAGCAGCAACCGCGCGATCAGGTCGATGGCCTGCTGCGAGCCAGAGCACACCACCACCTGGCCTGCGTCGCAGCGGATGCCGCGCGAGGCCCACAGCCACTGCGCCACCGCTTCGCGCAGCTGCGGGTCGCCGGCCGGGTCCAGGTACTGGGCGCGCGCCGCGCGCTGGCCGGGGCCGGCCTGGCGCGCCAGGCGGTCCCACACCGCGTACGGAAACGTGTCCACCTCGGGTGCCCCCATGCGGAAGGCCCTGGCCACCGCCACTGGCGGGTTCCAGCGCGCGGCCGTGTCGGCGATCAGTTGCCCGCGCCGCGACAGGCCGCGCGGCGGCGCCACCAGTTGCTGGCTGCGGGTGGCAGCGCCCGCGGCCGCCTGCGAGACATAGGTGCCGTCGCCCACGCGCGCCTCCACATAGCCCTCGGCCTGCAGGCGCTGCACGGCCCACAGCACCGTGTTGCGCGAGACACCCAGCGCCGCGGCATGCTCGCGCGAGGGCGGCAGCCGCGTGCCCGCGCGCAGGCTGCCCTGCTCGATGGCGCCGCGCAGGCGCTCATAGACCTGCTGGCGCAGGGTGCTGGCTGCGGTGGAATTGGCTCTGGCGCTTGGCACGAATTGGCCCCTTCGATGAAGCGGTATCGCAATAGACTGAGGAACCATTGTAGGTAACCCCACGAAAGTCATTCACCATGGCAGAGCATTTCGCCACCATCACCTGGCAACGCGGCAGCGATGATTTCCTCGACAAGCGCTACCACCGCGCCCACACCTGGCAGTTCGACGGCGGTGCCAGCGTGGCCGCATCGTCTTCGCCTCATGTCGTGCCCCTGCCCTACTCCGACGCGGCCGCGGTCGATCCCGAGGAGGCCTACGTCGCCGCGCTCTCCAGCTGCCACATGCTGTGGTTCATGGATTTCGCGAGCCGCGCGGGCTTTCGCCTGGACAGCTACAGCGATGCCGCCGTGGGCACCATGGCCAGGAACGAAGCGGGCCAGCTCGTCGTGACCCATGTGCAGCTCAAGCCGGTCACGCGCTTCGACCCTGCGCATGCGCCCAGTGCCGAACAGCTCGATGACCTGCACCACAAGGCCCATGCATCGTGCTTTTTGGCCAACTCGGTCAAGACGCAGATCGACTGTGCGCCCGTGCTGCAACTGAGCGAAGGGGGCTGAGCCATGGCCAATGCCAACCGCCAGTTCCGCGTGGCCGATGCCGCCGTGCTGCAAGGCCTGGTGCGGGCCCAGCCCCTGGCCACGCTGGTCATCACGCACGAAGGCGCCCTGCACGCCAACCATGTGCCGCTGTACCTGGACCCCACGCGCGGCGAGCACGGCACGCTGGTGGGCCACGTGGCGCGCGCCAACAGCGTGTGGCCGCTGCTGCCGCAGACGGCCGTGGCCATCTTCCACGGCCCGCAGGCCTATATCTCGCCCACCTGGTACCCCTCCAAGGCCATCGACGGCAAGCAGGTGCCGACCTGGAACTACGCCACGGTGCATGCCCATGGCCAGCTCACCGCCCTGAAGGACGACCCGGCCACGCTGCGCGCCATCCTGCACACGCTGAGCGAGGCGCATGAAGCGCACCGCGCCGAGCCCTGGCGCCTGGACGACGCCCCGCCCGCCTACATCGAGCAGATGATGCGCGCCATCGTCGGCATCGAGCTTGCGGTGGAACGCTGGGAGGGCGTGTGGAAGGTCAGCCAGAACCGCACCGACACCGACCGCGCCGGCGTGGTCGCCGGCCTCACGGCCGAGAACACGCCCGCTGCGCTGGAGATGGCCGCGCTGGTGCGGCAAGGGTCGCCAGGCACGCAGGCCTGAGGTTCAGGCGTCCAGCATTTCCACGCGCAGCGTGGTCACCGGCCCGGCCACGGCCCGGTGCGACGCGAGCGCATGCACGGCCAGGTCCACCGTGGCCTGGGCGACCGCATCGGTCAGCACCAGCACCTGGGCACCGCTGCCGGGCGGCAGGGCCTTGTCGGCCGCCAGCGCCAGCTGCGCCATCGGCACCTGCTGGGCGGCCAGCCAGGCGCCCACGGCCTCGATGTCCTGCGGCGCATGCACGGGCACGCGCAGGTAGTGGCGCGTGTGCACGGCGGCGCGCGGCAGCACGGCCAGGTGTTCATCTACCGCATGGGCGTGGAAGCCCAGGTGCGGTACGCGCTGGGCCGCGTTTGTGCCATCGAGCCGCGCCACGTCCACCAGGTCGGCGATCACGGCCGATGCCGTCTGCTCCGAGCCCGCGCCCGCGCCGTAGTACATGGTCACGCCGGCCGCATCGCCCTTGACCAGGATGCCGTTCATCGAGCCGTTGACGTGCGCCAGCAGGTGCGTGGCCGGCACCAGTGCAGGCTGCACGCGCAGCTCCACACCGCCGTCACCCCGTTTTCGCGCCACACCGAGCAGCTTGATGCGGTAGCCCAACTGCTCCGCACAGGCCACGTCCAGCCCCTGCAGCGCGGTGATGCCCTCCACCTGCGCATCGGCAAAGCGCACCGGCATGCCGAAGGCGTTGGCCGCCAGCAGCGTGATCTTGTGCGCGGCGTCCACGCCCTCGATATCGAAGGCCGGGTCGGCCTCGGCATAGCCCAGGGCCTGGGCCTGCTCAAGCGCCTGCGCAAAGCCCAGGCCCTCGTCGCGCATCTTGCTCAGGATGAAATTGGTGGTGCCGTTGATGATGCCCGCCACCCACTCGATGCGGTTGGCCGTGAGGCCCTCGCGCAGCGCCTTGATGATGGGGATGCTGACGGCCACCGCGCCCTCGTAGGCCAGCGCCACGCCGTGCTGGCGCGCCGCGGCGAACAGCTCGTTGCCATGCACCGCCAGCAGCGCCTTGTTGGCCGTCACCACATGCTTGCCGGCCGCCATGGCCGCTAGCAGCCATTCGCGCGCCGGGCCGGTGCCGCCCGCGGCCTCCACCACCACGTCCACCTCGGGGTGGGTGGCGACCTGCATCGGGTCGTTGGTCAAAGCCACGCCGGTGCCCACCACGCCGGCCGCGCGCGCCAGGTTGCGCGCCGCTACCACCACCACCTCGATGCCGCGCCCCGCGCGCCCGGCAATGGTGGCCTGGTTGCGCGCCAGCACGCGAAAGGTGCCCGCGCCCACGGTGCCAATGCCGATCATGCCCACGCGCAGGGGGCGGGTGGCAGCAGGCATGGCCATGGTCGTGGCAATGCTGTTGTGCTGTGCAGGCTGAAGGGACTGGACGGGATCGCGGTACATAAAGAGCTTCCTTCTCCGGGTTGCTGGCTGCCGGGCAGCCAAAAAACAAACGAACAAACAAAACAAAAACCCAGCTGCCAGAGCTGGGTTTCATTCGTTCATTCCGGGAAGGAGGGAGAGAGCGATCACCAGGTGGCTGCCGAAACGGCCACCTGCGCGTGCTCAGGTGGCCGCGGGGGTAATGGTGGTAATCATTCGTGCACCCATCGCCCGCGTGAACGCAGGCAGCATCATGCAGGCGCCCATGGGGGCAGCGGCAGCACGTGCGGTGTGGATGGAGGTGTACGACATGGCTGCCAGTGTAGCGGATCGGGCGTGGGGGGCGTCAAGGGGCGGTGTGGCGCAGGCGCTGCGCAATGCGGCTACGCCTCGCGTTCCGCCTCGGGCCACAGCTTCGGGAAGTAGAAGCGCAGCGCGTGCTGCGGCACGCCAAAACGCAGCTTGCCGTGCGGCGAATCGGTCTCCAGCAGGCCGCGCTGCAGCAGTGCGCCGATCTGCGTGGTGGCCATGCGGTCGCCCAGCCCGAGCATCGCCTTGAAGTCCCGGCGCTCCAGGGCCCCCTGCGTCACGAACAGGTAGTGCAATGCGCGCAAGGACTCGGTGCGCACCCCTTGTTTCACCACATGCTCCTCGAAGCCCAGGCAGGCCGCGATGCGGTCCTGCATGTCCTGCGGTGCGAGCAGGCCGGTCATCAACTGCACCTGCTCCCCGCACTGGGCCAGCACATAGCCGATCCACGCCTCCAGGCCCCTGGGATCGGTGGCCGCAGCCAGGTGGGCGCGGTAGGCATCCTGGCTGCGCGCGAAGCCGCGCAGCGGCGACCACAGGCCATTGGTCAGGCCCAGATGCCCCAGCACCAGATGGGTGTGCAGCCCGGCCACGCGGCCACTGCCCTCGCGGAACGGCTGCATGCATACCAGGCGCTGGTGCGATGCGGCCATTGCCAGCACCTGCATGTCGACCTGGCGAACGCTGCCGTAGACATTTCCCCACTGCTCCAGCAACGCTCGTACTTTTGCAGGCCCGGTTTGCAGCGCACCGGGCCGCAGCGTGGCGCCCCCTTTCAAGGCCCGGTCCGCTTCGGGCAGGCGCGCATACACATCCTGGTGGATGTCGCACACCATCTGGGGCGACCACACCGTTTTGGCATCCCACGCGGGCCACCGCATTTCCAGCTGGGCCTCGGTGGCCATGTGCGCCAGCGCCAGCCGCTGGCGCCCGGCCTTTTCCGGATCGGCAGCCGGCTCGCCGCGCAGGGCCTGTTCGATCTCCGGCGGCTGCATTTTCAGACCCTCGAACTTTTGGGCGTAGTACGCGTTCATCGCCCGCAGCAATCCGCGCAGCCCACCCAGGGCCCCAGGCTGGCACAGGCCCGACAGCCGGTCGGCCCCGCGGACCAGGCCATGCGCCTGCTCCAGCAAGGGCGCCAATCGGCGCGTTGCTGGCAGCAGGGGTTGCATCTGTGAAGGGAGGGTGTACTGCGAAAAATATTGCGACTTCAAAAGCATCGCCAAGTCTATGACTTGAAAAGGCTTTCTTCAGGAAATGCGACCTGTTTTGCGCATCTCGTTGCGGTAATTTTTTCGCGGTTCACTGCGCCGATTGTGGTAGTGGTCCAGGGTCGGTGCGCACCATGCGTATCGCATCGAACGGGCAGCGCACCGCACACAGCGCGCAGCCCGTGCAGCCCGCCTCGTCGTGCAGCGTGGAGCGCTTGGGTCCCCAGGGCTGTGGCCCCTGCACCTGCAGCGACAGCACATGCGGGGGGCACACGGCTATGCACCAGCCGCAGCCAGTGCAGCGGTCGGTGTCGATGGCGGGCAGGGCCTTGCGTGCAGTCATGCGGGGCAGTGTGCGCCTGGAACACCGGACCCACAAGCCACGCGGTACAGTGCCCCCATGAATGAAGAAACCATCACCCGCCACCTGTTGATCACCGGCCATGTGCAGGGCGTGGGCTACCGCTGGTCCATGGTCCAGGCCGCCGAGCGCCTGGGCGTGCAGGGCTGGGTGCGCAACCGCAGCGACGGCCGGGTGGAGGCCTGCGCCTGGGGCAGCCCTCAGGCGGTGCAGGCCCTCGTCGATTGGGCGCAGCAGGGGCCCGCGCAGGCGCGGGTGGACCGCGTGGTGGTGGGCAATGTGCCCGATGGCGGCGAAGCGCCGCAGGGCTTCACGCAGCGCGAGACGGTATAGGTTTCAGGCGCGCAGGCCGAGCTGCTTGAGTAGCTCCATTGCCCCCGCAGGCGCCCGCTCCTTCGCGCCGTTGATGAAGTACACGAACACATCGCGCGGGCGCTCGCCGCCGGTCCAGCTGCGCACGCCCTGGGCCCACTGCGCGATCGCCTCGGGCGTGTAGCCCGTGGGCACATCGGCCTGGCTGCGCATCAGCCGCAGGTAGGCGAAGTCGGCCTGTGCGTCGGCGATGGCCGGGAATTTCTCGGAATCGGTGTGCACCGGCACACAGCCATAGCGGCGCGCCAGCTCGATGAAGGCTGGCGTGGCAAAGCTCTCGTGCCGCACGTCCAGCACATGGCGCAGCGCGCGCCCGTCCACCGCTTTGGGCAGCAGGGCGAGAAAGGCCTCGAAATCCCCCGGCTCGAACTGCTTGGTGGGCATGAACTGCCAGACGATGGGGCCGAGCTTGTCCTTGAGCTCGGCGATGCCGCTGTCGACAAAGCGCGCGATCGAGTCGCCCGCATCGGCCAGCACGCGCCGGTTGGTCGCAAAGCGGTTGGCCTTGAGCGAGAACATGAAGCCATCGGGCGTGTCGCCATGCCACTTGGCAAAGGTCGGCGGCTTGAAGGTGCTGTAGTAGGTGCCGTTGACCTCGATGGCCGTGAGCTGGCGGCTGGCGTAGTGCAGCTCCTTGGCATGCGACAGGCCGGCCGGGTAGAAGTTGTCGCGCCAGGGCTCGAAGGTCCAGCCGCCGATGCCGATGCGGATGTGCTGCTGCTGCTGCTTGCTGTTGCTGCTGTCTTTCATGGCGTTCCCTGTCACGAGTCAATCCACGGAAGGGGCACTGTACCAGCGCTGTCCCCCAGCGCTACCCCGGCAGCTCCACCCGCGCTTCCAGCCCCTCGCCGCCATCCTCGCGCGGCGCCAGCACCAGGCACCCGCCCAGCGCCTGCGCCAGCTCGTTCGCAATGGCCAGGCCCAGGCCCGTGCCGCCCGTGCCGCGGTTGCGCGAGTCCTCCAGGCGCACATAGGGCTGCAGCACGGCGGCCAGATCGGCCTGCGGTATGCCCGGGCCGCGGTCCAGCACGCGCACGCGCCATGCGCCCTCCGCTCCCTGTGCACCCTTGTCACCCACCTCCACGGCCAGCTCGGCGCTGCCCGCGAACTTGAGTGCGTTGTCCACCAGGTTGCACAGCAGCCGGCGCAGCGCCTGCGGGCGTGTGTCGCAGATGCCATCGGCTGCGTGCAGCACGCGCACCGGCATGCCCGCGTCGGCATAGTCCATGGCCAGGCTCTCCACCAGCGCGCGCAGGTCCACGCGCTGCAGCGGCTCGCGCACGGCCTGGGGCGAGCGCGCGTAGGCAATGCCCTCCTCCACCAGCGACTGCATCTCCGCCAGGTCGGCGTGCAGCCGCTCGCGCAGCGGCGCGTCGTCGAGCAGGTCGGCGCGCAGCCGCAGGCGCGTGATGGGGGTCTGCAGGTCGTGCGACACCGCCGCCAGGATCTGCATGCGCTCCTGCAGGTGCGCCTGTATGCGCTGCTGCATGCGGTTGAAGGCCGCGGCGGCGCGCACCACCTCGCGCGGGCCGTCCTCGGCCATGGGGTTGGCCGGCTGCGCGGGGCCCAGCGCGTCGGCGGCGTCGGCCAGGGTGTTCAGCGGGCGCGTGGCCGCGCGCACGGCCCAGGCGCACAGGCCCACCAGCACCACCAGCTGCAGCGCCAGGGCCGCCAGCACCCAGGGCGACACCTGCAGCCGGGGCTCGTCCATGTCCACCGCCAGCGGCGTGCCGTCGGCCAGGCGCAGCTGCAGCCGCAGCTCGGTGCCCGGCACGCCGGGGTCCACCACCTGCACCGCGCGCCCGGGCGGCAGCGCGGCGGCCACGGCGCCCGACACCATCACCGCCAGGGCCGATGGGCTGGCGGGCACCGGCAGCGGCTCGGCCAGCACGAAGCGGTAGTTGCGCCGCGCCAGGCGCGTGAGCCACTGGCCACGCTCATCGGCGGGCAGGCGCTCCAGCACCGCCACCGAGCTGGCCACGTCGCTCGCCAGGTAGCCCACCATGGCGCTGCGCATGCTCATGCTGCGCTCGGTCACCGCCAGCATGAAGGTCAGCGCATGCGCCAGCGCCAGGCCCAGGGCCAGCACCAGCAGGATGCGCCCGAACAGCGAGCCCGGCCACCAGCGCGTCATGCCCCGGGCCCTGCGTTCGTCGGTACGGCCTGCACCGCGGCGCAGAACACATAGCCCTCGTTGCGCACCGTCTTGATGTAGCGCGAGCCACGCACCCCGTCGCCCAGGCGCTGGCGCACGCGGCTCACCAGCAGGTCGATGGAGCGGTCGAACACCTCGGCGTCGCGCCCCTGCGTCAGCTGCAGCAGCTGGTCGCGCGTGAGCACGCGCTGCGGGTGGTCCAGCAGCGCGCGCAGCAGCCGGTACTCGGCGCCCGACAGCGCCACCACCGCGCCGCTGGCATCGAGCAGGTGGCGTGCCGTGGTGTCCAGCCGCCAGTCGCCAAAGGCCAGCTCGCGCACCGGCTCGGCCGCCGCCAGGTTGGGCGGCAGCATGCGCGTGCGCCGCAGCACCGCGTGGATGCGCGCCAGCAGCTCGCGTGCGGCAAAGGGCTTGGTCACGTAGTCGTCGGCGCCCAGCTCCAGGCCCAGGATGCGGTCGGCCTCGTCGCTGCGCGCCGTGAGCATGATGATGGGCAGCACCGGCGCCCCCGGGCCGCGCAGCTCGCGGCACAGGGTGATGCCGTCGGTGCCGGGCAGCATCAGGTCCAGCACCAAGAGGTCGATGCGCGTGCCCGCCAGCACCGCGCGCATCTGCCGCCCGTCGGCCGCCACGCTCACCTGCAGGCCCTGCTTGCGCAGGTACTGGGCCGCCAGCTCGCGGATGCCGGCGTCGTCGTCGACGATCAGTACGTGGTCTTCGGGCTGCTGGTGCTGTTGCTGCATGGGGCCGATTCTCCGGGCAATGCGGGGGCATCCGCAGGGGGTTTGTATCCCAACTTGTCTGCGCGCGGTACCGACATGCCTGCACACCAAAAGGCCCCCGCAGGACAAATGCCCGATACCTGCGCTGGCTCCAATGCAGTCTTCCTGAACTTCACGAGGACGCTTTCCATGACACCGCAGTCTGCCATCGCCCGCCCCCTGCTGGCCGCGCTTGCCCTGCTGTCCGCCGCGCTGCCCGCCGGCGCCCAGCAGGCCGGCGCCGAACCCCGGGCTCCGCTGGGCCGCTGGGTCACCGAAAGCGGCAACCTCGAAGTGGAGATCGCCCCCTGCACCGCCGGCAGCCCCACCCTGTGCGGCAAGGTGGTGCGGGTCATGGCCAACCGCTCCATGGCAGGCCCCGGCCAGGCCGGCGAGTTCGCCGACAAGCGCCCCGCGCTGGGCATGACCATCCTCTCGGGCTTCAAGGAAAGCGGCGCCAACGAGCACCAGGGCGAAATCTACAACCGCGAGAACGCCAAGACCTACAGCGCCACCCTCACCCCCGCCGGGCCCGACCAGCTGCGGGTGCACGCCTACGTGGGCATCGCGCTGTTCGGCAAGACCCAGGTCTGGCGCCGGCCCGCGCCCGCTGCCGCAGGGGCCCCGCCATGAGCACTGCCTGAGCTGCGCCTTTTTCCCATCCTCCCATCCCCCCTGTCCCTTCCCCTTTTTTCAGGAGAACTCCACCATGCCCCTTCCCCGCCGCGCCCTGTCGCTTGCCGTCGCCACGGCCCTTCTCGCCCTGGCCCACGCCAGCCATGCGCAGCCTGCATTGCCGCCGCCCGACGCCACGGACCCGGTGGCGCTCAAGCTCATGCAGGGCTTTCCGCCCGCGCCCGACAAGCAGGTGCGGCTGGGCACCATCCTCAAGTACCCCAACGCCCGCTGGGCCCTGCACCACCTGCGCGAGCTGGGGCCCACCGCCAACATTGCGCGCGGCCCGGGCCCCGCGAGCGAACTGCAGGCTGCGCCGCGCGAGCTCGACGGCCTGGCCTTCCTCGACGACAAGGGCGCCCGCACCACGCTGGCCGAGTGGCAGAAGGCCACCTACACCGATGGCCTGCTGGTCATCCACCAGGGCCGCGTGGTGTACGAGCGCCACTACGTCGGCAACCAGCCGCATGTGCCGCATGTGCTGTGGTCCATGAGCAAGTCGCTCACCGGCCTGCTGGCCACCGAGCTGATCCGCGAGGGCCTGATCGACCCCGCCGCCCCCGTCACCCGCTACCTGCCCGAGCTGGCGGGCAGCGCCTGGGCCGACGCCACCGTGCAGCAGACGCTGGACATGACCACCGGCGTGAACTACGCCGAGGACTTTGCCAACCCCCAATCGGGCATCTTCCAGTACCTCATCGCCGCCGGCCTGGTGCCCGCGCCCGCCAACTATCCCGGTGCCAAGGCCATGCTCGACTACCTGCCCACGGTGCAGAAGGAAGGCGAGCACGGCAAGGGCTTTTATTACAAGTCGGTGGACACCGAGGTCATCGGCTGGATCCTGCAGCGTGTGACCGGCAAGCGCTTTTCCACCCTGCTGTCCGAACGCATCTGGGCCCCGCTGGGTGCCGAGCAGGACGGCTACGTGTGGGCCGACCCCACGGGCGCGCAGTCCACCAGCGTGGGCATCAGCGCCACGCTGCGCGACCTGGGCCGCCTGGGCGAAATGCTGCGCCAGAACGGCTACTACAACCACAAGCAGGTCGTCTCCCCCGCCACCGTGGCCGAACTGCGCAAGGGCGCCGACCCCGAGAAGTTCAAGGCCTCCGGCCAGACCATGCGCAACGGCTACTCGTACCACAACCACTGGTGGCTGCCGCACGACGTGGACGGCAGCTACGAGGCCAAGGGCCTCATGGGCCAGCACATCCACATCAACCCGGCCGCACAGCTGGTGGTGGTCAAGCTCTCGTCGCACCCCATCCCCAACACCGCCTTCACCCACAACTACGACCGCCTGGCCTTCGCCGCACTGGCGGGCGCACTGCGCTGAGCGCTGACCCCTGCGCAGACCCGCAGGGCCGGGGCTGCGCTTGCCCACAAGAAGACACCGCACAAGGAGACCTTCACCCATGCACCCCCAACCCTGGCTGGCCAGCTACGGCACCATCCCCGCCCACATCGACGCCGACGCGCACCGCTCCCTCGTGCACCTGCTCGACGTGGCCATGCAGCGCTACGCCCACCACCCGGCATTCACCTGCCTGGGGCAGACGCTGACCTATGCCGACGTGGACCACCTCTCCCGCGCGTTCGCGGCCTACCTGCAGAACGTGCTGCAGGTGCGCAAGGGTGACCGCATCGCCGTGATGTGCCCCAACCTCCTGGCCTTCCCCATCGTGCTGCTGGGCATTGCCCGGGCCGGGGGGGTGCAGGTCAACGTGAACCCCCTGTACACCCCGCGCGAGCTGGAGCACCAGCTGCACGATGCCGGCGCCAGGATCCTCGTCATCTATGCCGGCGCCGCCGCCACGCTGGCGGCCATCCAGGGCCGGGTGGACCTGCACAGAGTCATCACCGTGGAGCCTGGCGATGGTGGCCCGGCGGCGCTGCCCGGCCCGCCCGTGGATGCTGGCCTGGCGCTGCCCACCACGGCGCTGGCCAAGGCCCTGGCACAGGGCGCGGGCCTGTCCTTCAAGCCACTGCGGCTGGCGGGGGACGACCTGCTCTTTCTGCAGTACACCGGCGGCACCACGGGCCTGTCCAAAGGGGCCATGCTCACGCACCGCAACCTGGTGGCCAATGTGGAGCAGTTCAAGGCCTTCATGCCCGACACCCTGCGCCCCGGGCAGGAGGCCATCGTCACCGCCATACCGCTGTACCACATCTTCGCGCTGATGGTGAACCTGGTCACCTACTTCTCGGTGGGCGCGCACAACTGGCTGGTGCCCAACCCGCGCGACCTGGACGCCCTGATCGGCGTGATGAAGGCCGCGCGCCCCAGCGTGTTCATGGGCGTCAACACCCTGTACGCAGGCCTGGCCGCGCACCCGCGCACGCAGGAGATCGATTTTTCCAACCTGCGTCTGGCGGGGGGCGGGGGCTCCGCCATCATCGCCTCGGTCTCCGCCCGGTGGCAGGCCCTCACGGGCCAGTTCATCCGCGAAGGCTACGGGCTCAGCGAGACCAGCCCCGTCGTCACCTTCAACCCTGCCTACGTCGGCGCATTCACCGGCACCACCGGCCTGCCCCTGCCGTCGACCGACGTGCAACTGCGCGACGACAACGACCACCCGGTGCCCGTGGGCGCGGCGGGCGAGGTCTGCGTGAAGGGCCCGCAGGTCATGTCCGGCTACTGGCAAAAGCCCGAGGCCAATGCCGCCGCCTTCACGGCAGACGGGTACTTTCGCACAGGGGACGTGGGGCAAATGGACGAGCGCGGCTTTCTCAAGATCGTGGACCGCAAGAAGGACATGGTCCTCGTCTCAGGCTTCAACGTCTTTCCCAACGAGGTCGAGGCCGTGGCGACCGCCTTCCCCGGCGTGCTCGAATGCGCCTGCATCGGCGTGCCCGACGACAAGACCGGCGAGGCCCTGCGCCTGTACGTGGTGCGCATGGCCGAGGTGCGCGTGAGCGCCCAGGACATTGCCGAGCACTGCCGCCGGGAGCTCACCCCCTACAAGGTGCCCCGGCAGATCGTGTTTGTCGATGCACTGCCCAAGTCCAGCGTGGGCAAGATTTTGCGGCGGGAGCTGCGCGAGCTGGCGTGAAGCCCCCGCGCCCGGCCGCCGCGCCGGTCGGTCACTGCACCAGGGTGGCCGTCAGCGTGATCTCCGGCACCGCGGCCAGCGCCTTCGACAGCGGGCAGTTGGCCTTGGCGTCGGCCGCCAGCTTCTGGAAGGCCGCGTCGTCCAGGCCCGGTGCCTTGGCCTTGAGCGTGAGGGCGATGCGGTCGATGACAAAGCCCTCGCCCTCCTTGGTCAGCCGCACTGCCGCCGTGGTGTCGATTACCTCGGTGGCGATGCCCGCCTTTTCGGCCGCAAAGGCAAACGCCATGGTGAAGCACGAGGCATGCGCCGCCCCCACGATCTCCTCGGGGTTGGTGCCCTTGCGGTCATCGCTGAAGCGGCTGCCAAAACCGTAGGGGTGCTTGTCGAGCGCACCGGTCTCGGTGCTCACCTGGCCCTGGCCGGTCTTGCCGGCACCTTCCCAATGAACACTGGCTTTCTTTTCAGACATGGTTGGCTCCTGTAAATGCAAAGGGTCTATCGGACCATGCCCGGGTCAATCGGCCGGTCGGATGCGGCGGGCAAAGCGGGTGCGCAATGTCCTACAGGTACTCACCAGCGCGCAATGAGAAAAGGCCCTTGCGGGCCCTTTGAGGATGGTGGGTGGCGAATCTGCCCAGCCCGATCAAGGCGCGCTCAGCACCTGCTGGCGCTTGGTTTCGTACTCACCCGAGGTGATCAGGTTGGCGTCGCGCATCTGCTTGAGCCACTGCAGGCGCGATTCCTTCTTGCTGGCAGATGCGGGCGCTGCGGCGGCAGCCGTTGCTGCAGGCGCGGGCTGGGCAGGGCTCACCACGGCCACGGTGGCGGTGGCGGGCACGCTTTGCGCGGCAGGGGCTGCCGGAGCGGCACGGCCCATGGGCTTGGAGTCGGGCACGAACGGCATCGACACCGTGGCGCCTGCCGGCGCCGCGGGTGCCGCTGGGCTGGCCGTCACGGGCGCCGGGGCTGCCGCAGCAGGCACTGCCACGGCGACAGGCGCCGGTACGGGTGCTGGCGCTGCGGTAGGGACCGCAGACAGGGTTATTGACGTGGTTTGTGCCGCGGGGGATACGGGCGTTGCGACAGCGGGCGCCATGGCGTGCGCTGCTATGGCGGCCCCGGGGAACATCTGCGTTGCGAGCATCTGCACGCACTCCTGCGCAATCAGTTCCAGCTCCCTTTTCGCGACCGCTGCCTGGTCAGCCCAGAGCTCGTCATAAGTGGGCGCCTTGCTGTTGGCCTCAGGCGTGCGACGGCAATACCCTTGCGCGACGACGGCTTGGGTGTCTACATTGATCAGCCGCGCTATCCCCCAATAGTTGACCCGGTACCGCCCCCAAACCGTCGGAAAGTAGGAGGCACTCCAATTGGTTGTTTTGACATCGAGTACGAACTTGGCCTTGCCCTTGCCAGCGGCTGCGATTTGCGGGGCCTCGACGACGTCCGTTGCTAATGCGGGAGCTACAAGGCGCGTGCCCTGGTGGTTCTCCAGCACCCTTGCCAGACCGAGGGAGATGGGCACGGCCGGATCTTGCAGGTTGTGATCTGCAACAAGCTTGTTGCCCGCACTGATCATGATCAGCCCACCGATCAGTCCGCCCACCATGGCTGAGCCAGGTGTAAGCATGGCAAAGTCAGATTTCTCCCGGGCGGTCGAGGCCAGGGTTTGGTTCTTCAGGCTCTCCAGCTGCTTGCCGTCAAGGGCTTGCGGGGTGATGGTGCCGCAACCCACAAGGGCCAGCACGGTGGTGCCCAGGGCGAGGGCACTCAAGAATCTTGTCAAACGCATGGGTATTGATCTCGGTATCGGGGTTGCTGAAGTCCGCGCGCAGGCAGCCGAACCCCTGGGGGTCCTCCTGCTCGGCGGAAACACTGGCTTGAAAGATCGGTTGATCGGTAGACCGATCAGGGCGCGCTCAGCACCTGCTGGCGCTTGGTCTCGTACTCACCCGAGGTGATCAGGTTGGCATCGCGCATCTGCTTGAGCCATTGCAGGCGCGACTCCTTCGTGCTGGTGGGCGTGGGCGCTGCGGCGGCAGCCGTTGCCACGGGTGCGGGCTGGGCAGGGCTCGCCACGGACACGGACGCGGCGGTGGGCACGCTTTGCGCGGCGGGGGCTGCTGGTGCTGCTGCTGGCTTGGCGACGCGGCCCACTGGCTTGGCGTCGGGCACGAAATGCGGCATCGACATCGCGGCGGTTGCCGTGGGTGACGCAGGACTTGGCCCTGCTGCTGCCCGGCGTGCCACCGGTGCGGCTGCCGGCGCCTCTGGCGGGCTGCCAGCTGCCGGGGCGACGCCAAACGCGCTGGGGCGCACCTTGGTGGTCAGCAGCTTGCTGGCCAACACGCCCTTTTGGCCCTGGGCCTCGGTCACCAGCGACACCTGGGCGCGCGCCGACCCCGAGCCCATGCTCATCGTGACCTTCTGCCACACGTAGTAGCTCTTGCCGGCCTCGACCTCGACGGTGACCGAGGAGGTGTTGTCGGCCGACGAAACCACGGTGTAGCTACCCGGCGCCACGTCCAGCTGGTAGTAGGTGCGGGCGTTGGTCTTGCCCAGCGACTGGTTGTTGACGCTGACCGTCATCGGGGCCGATGCGCCGGTCATCTCGCTGCGGTAGATGTAGAGCGAAGCCGTTTCGGCCCTCGGCGTGAACTGCTTGGCCTTCTGGTCGGCGTCCGGCGTGGCCCGGGGCGCGGTGCAGCCCACCAGGGCCAGTGCAGCGGCGCCCAGAACCAGCGCGCACAGGTATTTCGTCGTCAAGAAACGCATGATGGATGTTGGACTCGGTGTTGGGTGGTACTGCGCTCCCCACGCAGGCGGGCATACCCGCCCGCGCACTCTAGCATCGGGTTGCAACTGCTTACAGCGGGGCGCAGCAACTTAGGTGCGTGTACCTATGGGCTGTGCGGCGGGCGCAACATCCCCCCTCTAGGCGATTGACGGGGCCCTTCGGGCAGGGCCAATTTGCGCCAGCCACCGCCCCGGCGCCATGCCCACCTGGCCCTTGAAGCGCCGCGTCAGGTGGCTCTGGTCGGCAAAGCCGCAGGCCGCCGCCACATCGGCCACCGCGCCGCCCTGCCGCAGGGCGGCCTGGGCGTGGCGGATGCGCACCATGTTCAGGTAGGCGTGCGGCGCCATGCCGTAGGTGGCGGTGAAGGCGCGCGTCAGGTGCGCGCGCGACAGGCCGGCTTGCGTGGCCAGGGCCTGCACCGTCACATCGTCGGCAAAGTGCGCATCCAGGTACTCGCGCACCAGGGCCATGCGCTGGCGGCCTGCGTCCAGGCCGGCCGTCGCCCAGGGCCGCCGCAGCTCGCCATGCCGGCCCAGCAGCGCCACCATGGCCGCGGCCGTGCGCTCCTCGCCGTGCAGCGACTCCTGCCGCTCGGCCACCGCCGCCACGGCCTGCTGCAGCAGCAGCGCGCCCTGCGGATCGTGCACCAGCGGCGCCTTGAAGTAGCGGGTGGCCAGGCCGTGGCTGCGGCTGTCACCCGCAGCATCGCGGTCGCCCATCCACGCATGCACCAGCGCGGCATCCACATACAGCATGGAGTAGCCAAACCCCGCCTCCGTGCCCCG
The DNA here is from genome assembly GCF_059418305.1 of Acidovorax sp. GW821-FHT09B03. NCBI lineage: Bacteria > Pseudomonadati > Pseudomonadota > Betaproteobacteria > Burkholderiales > Comamonadaceae > Acidovorax > Acidovorax sp. GW821-FHT09B03. The sequence continues at coordinate 429,253 of NZ_JBWKPP010000001.1, read as the reverse complement.
GCTGCCGTCGTGCGGCTCATCGGGGTTGAACAGGATCACATCGCCCGCCAGGCTGGCGTGGCGCGCGCCCCGGCACGCAAAGGTCTGCACGCCCGAGCGCGTGACGCCTATCGAATACGTTTCGTGGCTGTGCCGCTCGAACCGGTGCTGCGTGAAATGCGCGTTGAGCAGCGTAACCCCGCCCGAGGCCAGCGGCCGCATCTCGGCCCAGTCGCGCTGGCTGGGCGATGAGGGAGACGAAGAGGAGGAGGAACTGGGGTCCCCGGCATGCATGCAACAAATGTACAAGACCGCTCCGCGCCCAGTGGCGACACTGCAGGCACCAACCCGCCCATCCACGCGGTATTGCAACCAAAGCCACCCCCATGCCCGACACCACCAGCAGCATCCCCACCCCCGTCCCCGCCATCGACCTGGCCCACAAGCTCACCCAGTTCACCGACCACTGGGCCCCGCGCACCGTGGCCGAGTTCAACGGCCACGACATCATGGTCGCCAAGATCGAGGGCGAGTACCAGTGGCACAGCCACCCCGACACCGACGACTTCTTCCTAGTGCTGCAGGGCACGGTAGAGATCGACCTGCCCGGCGGCGCCATGGTCACCCTGCACCCCGGCCAGCTCTACGTGGTGCCCAAAGGCGTGGAGCACCGGCCGCGCGCCAGCGCCGAAGCGCATATTTTGCTCATCGAATCGACCGGCACGCCCAACAGCGGCGATGCTGCCACGGCAGCGCCGCGCAGGGTGTTGTAGGCAGGCCCTGCCCTCTGGCACGGCATTGGGCCGTTTGCCTACGCCGCGCCAGCGCTGGCCCATGGACCATGGAGTTCCACCCCCAACACGATAAGGAGCACACCATGGCCCGAGACACCACCACCATCAACCACGACCTCAACCCCGATCCCATCACCGGCGCACCCGGCGCCCACCCCGTCGGCACCGGCATCGGCGCGGCGGGTGGTGCGGTCACCGGCGCGGCCGTTGGCTCCGTCGGCGGCCCCATCGGCACCGCAGTGGGTGCCGTGGTCGGCGCCGTCGTCGGTGGCCTGGCCGGCAAGGGCGCGGCAGAAGCCGTCAACCCCACGGCCGAAGACGCCTACTGGCGCGACGCCCATGGCCGCCAGCCCTACTACTCCGACGCATATACCTACGAAGACTACGCGCCCGCCTATCGACACGGCTACCAGAGCGTGATCGACGGCCGTGGCGACTGGGACGAGGCACGCGGCCATCTGCAGACGCGCTGGGAGTCGGACCGTGAGACCAGCCGCCTGGATTGGAAGGACGCTGAGCCCGCAGCCAAGGCGGCGTGGGAACGCGCCGATCGCATTTGGAAGCAAACCAAGCAAGAGTAGGCACGGCTGTTCCCTCGACCGCCTGACGTCGTTGGGGCGCCTTGCCGTGCTACAGCACTGTCTGCGGCGTCCCGCCTAGTCACACGGTCGAATGCAAACCCGTTTGGGGTATCCGCGCCTGGGGTCGATTGGCTGCCAGCCACGCAGCCGTCGGCCACAGCGTGCTATGAACTGAAAGGCTGATTGATCAGCCGATCACATCGACGACCTTGCCCGTCGAATCCTTGATGGTCGTCTTCTCTACCCGCCACTCCACCTCGGGCAGCAGCGGCAACACATACCGGCCCTCGCGCGGCTGCAATGTTTGGGCAAACTGCTGCACCGTGGCGTCGGTCAGGCGCAGCACCACGCCGCCCTCCCCTTCGCCTTGCCATTCCACCGCGTTCTGGCCATCGGCACCCGCAGGCTCCAGCAGCAACTGCCATTCGTGCCCCGCCACGCGCAGCGTGCGGCCAAACGGCAGGCGCAGCGGCAGCAGGGCCACCAGCTCCTCCACCTGGCGGGCACCCAGGTTCACCTGTGTCAGCGGCTTGCGCAGCAGGCGCTTTACCTGCTTGAGGCCCAGCACATCGGTGAACAAGAATCCGCTCGACGAGCCATCCCGCCGCAAGCCCTCGTCCACCTGCTGCTTGACCGCCGGGTGGGCCAGCAGCGAGGCACGGTCCAGGTCCGTGATCCACAGCGGCATGTGCGGCAGCAGCGCATCAAGCAAATGGCGCGTGCGCCACTGCTTGGCCGCGCGCTCCTCGTCCAGCGTCAGGCCCACCACCTGCAAAAAGGCCACGGACCCGTGGGGCGTCGCCAGCGGCTCGGCCAGCTCCGGGTCGGTTGCAAAGCCCATGGAGCAGATCTGCGTGGCCTGCCCCAGCGCAATGGGGCCGTTGGCGGTCATCCAATCGCCGTCCTTGAACCGATTACCGCTCTGGAATACATAGCGCGCCAGGTTCTGCAGAAAGTTAATCGCCCATACCGGGGGCTCGGCATCGGCCGCGGCGTCGGGCGCTATCGCCAGCCGAAACGTCAGCTCGAAGCCATAGCCGCTCACCTCCGGGTCATCGGACTCCTTGGCATACAACTCGCTGAACCCATAGGTGACAAAGTGCCAGTGCGGCACTGGGTCGGTGCGCCGCCAGGCGCTGATGCCGTCCAACGGGTCCGGCCCGCCCAGCATGTAGTTGATGATCGTGCCGTAGTGCTTGGGCTCCTGGCCGGGGTAGAGCTGGTCTAGGCGGGCGGAGATGGCGTCCCAGCCGGGGGAGGCGTCGTCAGCATCGTCGGTAGTCACTGGCACGTCTCAGGCAAACGAAGGGCCGCGTTGTGTTTGGAAGAAAAAACTATCCAATCCCGAGTCAGTGGAAAGAAGAAGTAGACGATTTTTTAAGCAGAAGGGCAGTACCCACAGGCGCATCCTGACGGCCGTCGGAAAGTCAAAGACGGGCAACGGTTCTGTGAAGGCGTCCGTCTTTGGGTAGATCAATACGATATCCCCGTTGCCGTCCAGGTAGTGGTGACCATAGGCGTACAGTTGATAGAAGTCAGTCTGGCTGAGTTGGTACTTCTCTCGCCCGTTCTTCTTCGCCGCATCCAGCAGCTTCCACTTCGTATCCAGGACCAAACGCGTGGTTTGCTTCTGCTTGACCAGCAGGTCGGGCTTCAAGCGGAACCATCGCTGATCGACATGCGCAACGAGGTGCTGGCTGCTTGCCTGCGCCTTCAAGACAAAGTCAGCGCGTAACTGCCTTGCCAAGTGCTTCTCGACATAGGCCTCGAACACCGCCTCCATGGGAAACAGCAGCGACGGGGCATGATGCTTTCCCATCCCAGAGATGGGGCTGAGTCCCTGCAGGATCAGCTTGGCCCAGTCCAGTGCGGACTCGTAGTAGCCCATTCCTCGATCCAGCCTGATTCGCTGAATGTCTTGGACAACATCGACTGACGGCGGAACACCTGAAAAGACAAAGCTGAGTTCGCGCGCGATACGCTGGCTCTGCTGTGATCGGCACAGGGTCAGAACATGGCGAAGCGCCGTGTGAATCAGGCGGTTCTCTGCACGGTCCTGCGAAAACTCTTCATGCTCGGTAAAGAACCGGTCACGCCTGACCAGATTCTGGGAGATCTGCCGTGCCACCAACAACCGCCCACGAAGTGCAAAGAGGTTGTCCTGTCGCGCGACATAGTCACTGCGCAGTCCGCGTTTGACGAGCGAACCGACGGCCAACAGGAACTGCTGGATGAAGACCTCCAGGAGGGGCATGCGCTCAGCGACCAAGTCCGCGCTGGCTGTCTTGATGTGCCGAAACCCGGCCAGGCACTTCAACATCTCGATGAGGAGCGCGCGTGCTTCGTCAGGTGACGTATTCCTCCCAGTCTTTGGCAGTACCTCGATCTGAAATCCGCATGGGGCGCGAATGACGCCCACATAGCTTGTGACCTGAATGGCCCGCTGGCCGCTCAGGTGGGTCGGCTTGAGCCAACCAGGGGCATCGTCATCATTTCGCAGGGACTGCATGTCCAGCCAGGCGAAGACACGTCTGGGCACAGCAAGTCCGACCGCTCCGGCCTTTGCTTCGACGACCTTGTCGAACTCAAAGATCGTCAGGGAATTCATCCGGCTGTCACGGCAGGTTTGGGCGCATAGATGCCGACGTAGGCATCCGGCTGATCGAGCGCGGCTGCGTTCAACTGGTAGCGAGAACGAATCGCGTACTGATCCAGCTCGTGCTCGCGGCCGAACAGAGCCAGCAGGTCCTCCTCGCGGCCGATTTCATGCACGAATTGGTGGTCCTGCTTGGCCTTCTGGTTATCGCCCAGAACCAGTCGAATCTTCTGCCAGCCATCGAAGAAATACTCCTCCAAGAGCGGGATGATTTTGTTCCTGAACACGGTCCTCAACTCATTGAAGCGATCGGCATCCTTCAGGTCTTTGATGCGTGTGAAGTAGGCATGTCCCACCGTGTGGTCGCGGTCGTACAGGGCCTCGATCCGCTTGTTCAGCATGGTCAGCATCTGCTCGATGTTGATGTCCACGCCGTTGTGAGAGACGATGGTGCCAGCCAGAACCGAGGGCTTGGGCATCGACTCGATGAACTCGAAGCGGCGGCGAAGCGCGGTATCGACCAGTGCCAACGAGCGGTCGGCCGTATTCATCGTCCCGATGACGTCAACGTTCGACGGCACGCTGAAACTCTCTGCGGAATACGGCAACGTCACGGCGACGGGATACTTCGCGCCCTCGCGTTTGTCGACTTCCACGAGTGTGATGAGCTCGCCGAAAATCTTGCTGATGTTCCCGCGATTGATCTCATCGATCACCATCGCGTACTGCCGCGACGGGTTCTTCCGCGCCCGGTCACACAGCCTCAAGAAGGCGCCTGGTTTGATCTCGTAGCGCACCTCCCCATTCGAGGCGGAGACTGCCTCGCTGTCCGCCGCATGTTTCTTGCCCCGCTTGGTTATGACGGGGCGCAGGCCCTCCACGAACTCTTCATACCCATAGGACTGGTGGAAGGTGACGAACTCGTAGCGCTCGCCATACTCTGCATCGGTGTAGTCAGACACGAGCAGGGCCTGCAAATCGAACGTCTTGCCGGTGCCGGGTGGGCCGTAGTAGATGACATTTTTGGGCGGCTTGTCGCTCTTGGGCTCGTCCTCAATGTCGTAGTCGTCGGGCCAGTAGCCGTTGCGTCCAGAGCGCGCCCCGAGCTTGGATGGCCAACTGCCTTCGTCCTTGTCGGCGGCCTCGAAGAGCTGAACAAGCTCGCTCGTCAGATCGGTCGGCTCAAGCTCATCCAGTCCGGCGAATGCGGACCAACTGACCCGGATTCCATCCTTGCGCAAGAACAGCCATCCGACTGGGCCGCCTTTCACGACACCCTTTTCCTTGCGTCCGAAGCGCAGCTGGCTGTTGGTGGCCCGGGTGAACCACCAGTCCAGCCCCATTTCGTTCACTGCACGAGCAAGTCGGCCGAACAGCTCAGTCGTGGTGCTGGTCCACAGCGGCTGCCGTTCAACGAAGTCCTCGTGCCCCTTGAAATGGTGCAGCAGTGACGCCTGGTCTTGCCCTGCCGAAAGCCCCAGCTGGTCGGCGACGTCGTCGTAGGTCAGTTTGAAGTTCTTGATCGATTCGACGCTCCAGTCGACCAGCGCGGTGAAGTCCAGTGCGAGCCCTTCGGCAGCTGACTTGATGGCCACGATGGGCGAGGATGTCAATGGTCCTCGGATCTGCTCGTACTTCTTCCGCAGCGCCGGGTCGTTGACCTTGATATCCACGAGGTCGATCTTGACGACGAACCCAAGCTCGGCGTCGATGCCAACGGTGTAGGCCAGGCCATCTGGTGCGTTCTGTGCCGGGTAAATCCGAGCCCAGTTGTAGTGGGTGAACTTCTTCTGCCACTGGTCGGTCGGCTTCCGGACGGTCTTGGTCTTTCCGTCCTTGAACAGTTGCTGTTGCAGCGCCTCGGCCCAATGCTTGGTGACGTCGTAGGCTTGGCCCAGCTCCTCATAGACGCGCTGTTGCTCCGGGTTGGTCTTGTCGTAGACCGTCCCTTTCCATTTGTTCAACAGCTTGAAATGGTCGTTGCTGAAGTAGTTCTGTGCCATCGTTTCAAATTCCTTCAACGTCCATGCCGTGCTCGGCCAACCAGATCTTTCGCCGTTCGAAGTCAGGCAGTGCTCGCTCGACTCTCTGCCAGAAATCCGGCGTGTGATGCGGTTGATGCAGATGTGCCAGTTCATGCACGACCACGTACTCGGCAATGCGTGGCGGCAGCAGGATGGTCTTCCAGTGGAAGTACAGCCAGTCGCCTTTGCCGCATGAGCCCCAGCGGTAGCCTAGGTCCTGCACTTTCAGGCCGACGGGCTGGACCTCCATGCGCGCCACGTAGTCCTGCACCTTGTCCCAAAGCCATACCTTGGCCCGGGCGCCGTACCACTGAATCAAATGGCTCCGGGCGGTATCGACCAAGTCGCGGCGCAACATGAAACGCCCGTTGAGCAGCTTCAAAGCGGCGTCCTGCTCATCCACCAAGCGCAGCCGGTAGCTTCGACCCAGGTATAGAAAGCCCTCGCCATCGACATAGCTCTTGGTCGGCACGGCCTTCTGCAGGCGATCCTTCTCGGCCAGCTTGGTGTAGATCCAGAAGCGCTTTTCCAGAACGAATTCGCGCAGACATTTCTCCTCGACATCGGGAGGAGCCGATAGCACCAACTCACCGCTACGATCGACTGTGATCTGCAGCGTTCTGCGCCGAGTGCTCGGTTTCAGCTCGAAGGAGAGATCGTCTACGGTCAGCACGCTCATGCCTTGGTCAACCTCTCATGGTTGGCGCGGGCCAGTTCGAGCAGGCGATCTTTCAGGGCTGACGCATCACTGGGTGCAATCAGGCGGGATGTGCGCAGCGTTCTGAAGATGCGCGCCCCCAATGCGTCTTGTGCCGGGCGCTTGTGTGGCTCCCAGAAGGTGTCGGTCAGTTCGCCGGCAATCATGTCGACCAGCTCCACCGTCAGGTCGCGAATCTTCAGCAACTGCTCGTCAAATGGGCGCTCGGTGCCCACCACGGCCTCCAGTAGCATGCGCAGGAACGGCACGTAGTGTTCAGACATGTCAGGCAGGCCAGCGTCATCGCTGGAGTCGCCTGCGCGCATGTCGCTAATAATCTTCTGCAACGCTGCAATCAGGTCATCCCACTGGTCCGCCAGCGTCTTCAGGATCTCGTTCAGTCGTTCGCTGAGTTTGCGGAACAGCACCGGGTCCTCATCCAGATGCTTGCGGATGTGCGAGCGGATGGCGTGTTCCATCTCGGACGCCTTGGCGCGGTCGTTCGCCTGGCGAGACAGATGCGAATCGAACTCCGCGTCGGTCAGCGCAATCGGCGGAATCTTGGGATCGACACCCAGAGAAATCACATGGTCGTCGATCAGCTTTCGGACCTTGGCGCCTACGTCCTTGCCCAGAACCGGCGTGTCCTTGTAGCGGTTGCGGGCTCGGGCGTAGATGTATGAGAGGGTCTTGGCGTCTTTGGAGAAGGGTAGGCCCTCCGGGCGCGGTAACACCATGTCCAGCGAACCGAGGAACTGCTTGAGCTTGACGGTGAATTCCGCGCGCAGCCGCTCGTCCGCCAGCACTTCAACGCAGGTCTCCACGTCATCAAGTGACTCGATGCTGCGGCTGCGGAACAAGTCCACCACGCGCAGATACCGATCGCGCAGCGCCGGCACCTCGTCTTTCAGGCTTTGCAGTGCGCCCTGAATGTCCTCGTCGGCGTAGGCCGCCAGGGCTTCCTTCAGGTGCTGTGCGACGCCGTAGTAGTCCACCACGATGCCGCAGCGCTTGCCGAACCCCGTGCGGTTCACGCGGGCAATGGCCTGTAGCAACTCCGCCTCGCGGATCGGGCGGTCGAGGTACATCACGCCTTCAATCGGCGCATCGAAGCCGGTCAACAGCATCGACTTCACGACCAGGAAAGCCAGCGAATCGGTCTTCTCTGGCTTGGTGTGGAACAGCGGCTTCTTGAAGCGCTTGATCCGCGTCTCGTTGGACGCAGCGTCCGTCCATTGCTTCCAGGCCGGATCGTCGTTGTTGCTGCCCGAGATCACCGCCGCGAACTCGATATTCTTCAGGGTGTCGCGGTAGCGCCAGGCCTGCACGATGGCCTGCTCCTTGGGCGGCCGCTGGCCCAGCGCCTCGTCGTCCAGCGCCTTGTCTTCCAGTGGCAGCGCGTCGGCTTCGGCCAGCAGTTCGGCGCGTGCGTTTTCAAACGCAGCTACATAACGCACCGCCGCCAAGCGGCTGTAGGCCACCACCTGCGCCTTGTAGCCGTTTGGCAGGATGTTGGTCACATAGTGACGCAGCATGTCGCGCGCCTTGTCGGCGATCAGCCGCGGGGCGTCGAAGATCGGGCCCTTGGTGGCGTGCTTCTGCTTGATCGCCTCCAGTTCCTCTGCACTGCGATCACGGAACAGGTCCTCAAACAGCTCGTCCAGGGTGGCGCCGTCCTTGACCGCACCTTGCGCCGTGCGCCCCTCGTACAGCACGGGCACGGTCGCGCCGTCTTCCTCGGCCTCTTTGATCGTGTAGCGGTCGATGAATTCGCCGAAGACCTCGTGGGTGCGCTTCTTGTCACCCATGATGATGGGCGTACCGGTGAACCCGATGCGCGCGCAGTTGGGCAGACCGGCCAGCAGGTTGGCGTGCAGGTCACCCGCCTGGGTGCGGTGCGCCTCATCGACGAGCACTAGGATGGTCTCGTCCTCGTTCAACACCGCGAAGGTCTTCGCGGCAGGCTTGGCGACAACATAGGCCGCCGTAGGCTCTCGCACGCCTATCGGCCCCTCTTGCCAGCCGTCCGGAATGTCGTCCTCGGTCAAGCCCGGTTCACCGGCGGTATCCGGGTCACGGTACTTCTGGATTGTGGCGAACAGCAGCCCAGGTCCCTTGCGGCGCGCAAGCTTCTGCACGGCCACCGTTGACGTAGCCACTTCCACGACCTCACCGGTCAAGGTCGCCGTGGCGCTGAGCTGGTCCTGCAGGTCTTTGCGGTCCGTCACCACCACCACCTTGAACCGGCGCAAGGCTGCGTTCGTGCGCAACTTGCGCACCAGGAACACCATGGTCAGCGACTTGCCCGAGCCCTGGGTGTGCCAGATCACGCCACCGCGCCGGTCGTACTCGCCGTCTTGCAGGCGGGTCTGCCCGCTTTGCAGGCGCTCAATTGCCTTGTTCACTGCGCGGAACTGCTGGTAGCGACACGCCACCTTGATGGTTTGCCCGCCGGCCTGCATGAACAGGGTGAAGTGGCGCACGATGTCCAGCAGGTTCGCCTTGTTGAGCATGCCCGCCACCATCCGCTGCTGCTCGGACAGTGCGGTCACCCCCAGGCTGGCGGCAACGTCTTCTTCGCGGGCTGGGGTCACGGTCTTCCAACTGGCAAAGTGCTCGAACAGGCCGCCGATGGTGCCCACCCGCGCTTCGTCGAAGCTGGACGCAATCAGCAGCTGGTTGGTGAAGAACAGCGGCTCGTTGCCCTCGTTGTCTTCCACTTCATAGTTGGCATGCCGCTGGTTGCTGTACCGGCGCAACTGGTCGATGGCCTCACTCAGCGGCTCCGGGACGGAGGGGCTCTTGCACTCCACCACCACGAGCGGAATGCCGTTCACCAGCAGCACCAGGTCCGGCACGATGAAGGCCTTGCCGCTGTTGTAGCCCGGCGGGCAATCCACGCGGTACTGGTTGACGACTGTGAAGCTGTTGTTCTCGGGAGTGTCCCAGTCGATGAAGCGGATGGTCTGGCCACGCCCACCATCCCAGCCCGGCAGGCCATCGACCGTGAGGCCAAGCAGCAGCGACTCCGTTGCAGCCTGGTTGGCTTCGATTAGCTTGGGTCGCGCAATACGCGTGATCGCCGCCACCGCTTCGGAGAGGCGTCCCTCGTCCAGCCAGGGCACGGCTGCCCCATGCACCTCGCGCAGGTTAATCTCTGCCAGCTTGGCGCGCAGCACACCTTCCTGGATCACCTCGGTGAAGTTCGCGCGGCCGGTGGCAGCGGGCTCGTCGATGCTGCCCGTGACGTGCGTCCACCCGAGGCTTTCCAGTTGCTCGACAAACGGCTTTTCGACGTCTTTGAGTTCCCATCCCATAGTCTGGCCCTTTTTTATGGCGTCATCAATGGCGTGACACGGACGCGGCCAGTCAGGAGGTCGTCCATGAGGCCAGCCTTCGATTGCCTTAATTTTTGGAGTTGAATCGCATTTAACTGGATGCTATTCTCAACAGCCAAAACGCGGTCAGCAATTAACTCTGCTTCGTCAGGCGGCAGGATTGGTACTACCAAGCCCAATACATCGGTTCCCTTTATGTTCTTCTGAACCCCGCCCTCAGATAGCTTTTCAAGTCGTGGCCTACCGAGAGAAGAATTGAAGTAGCGCCTGAAAAACTGGTTGATTCTCAGGTCCGCTAAGCGGAACCTAATCAGAAAGGCGCCAGGTACTACTGGAAGTTCGTGCCCTAAAAAAACACCCGTGACGCCGCATGTTCCACTTCGAGAGATAACGAGGTCGCCTCTCTGCAGTAAATGCTCTGAGAAGGTCGATGGATGAATTGCAGCCCGAGGCATAGTCGCTAGTGAAATCTCACCTTCGTCATCCATATCGGTTGTGCGCAAGGTCGCTAGAGGCCCGTTCTCGTCATAAGCATCCGAAGGGAAACGTGGCCCAAAAGCACTCGAAGAGCACAAGCTGCCAAAGGGCCCAAACTTCCACTCGCGTGGAATCCAGCCCAACGGCGACTCTTGATAGAGTTCCGGCGCCACAACCTGACTTGAGCGCAGCCCGCCATTGGCATCCACGCCCCGCGTCAGCAGGTCCTTCAGCAGCCCCTTTTTTACCTGCTTCAGCTTCCCGACGATGGCCTCAGTCTGATAGATTGTCGTGTCGAGGGTACTCAGCAGCTTTGCAATAATAGGCAGTTCAGCAACCGGAGGAAGTCGCAACGGAAGTGTTTGCAAATCGGTTTTGCTAATCGCCTCAAAGGTTGTGCCTTGGGCAACGCGCCTGAGTTCTGCTGACTGATGTTGGATGAATTGTGCAGCTAGGTTCGGCTCGATGCCATGAAGCCGAATCCCGGCAAGACCACGACCAATGCAATAGTCGCGATCTGCGATATTTACGGCCCCAACAGGTGCCCGTACTGAGATAAGGACATCGCTCGCTTTAACCAACTTTGCCGGTCGGATACAGCCGAATTTTGGAGAAGGTGAAACCACGCCGAATTCGGCATTACCCTGGAGAAAAGGGTGGCCAACGTAGGGATCTTCGAAGACAAATCGAGAATCAGGTGACTGCCCCATTTCAATATGAGAGATTTCGCCAAGGTTGTGTTTTTTAAAGTCCTTGCTAAATCCAAACTCGTCCAGTTCAGACATAGTGAAGCCCCTTTAGAAATTTTTGGAGCTGGTTGGCCGCAGCATCGCGATCATGCTCGATATCGGTCAGCGTTATCTTGTACTTGTCCCACCAATTTTCGAAGGCGGCCACGATATGTTGACGCTGGCCGGTGACGTAGCGCTCCACAATCTGCTTCATGTCGGCGTGCAGGATGTTCAGCAGGAGCTCACTCGCTGCATCGGCGTCCAAACTTGTCACTGATTTGTTCAGCTCCAGAGTCAAACTGTCGCTTTTGGCTTTGATTACCTTCTTCAGTGCGGCTAGCTCTTTCTTCCAAGCCTTGACCTGCTTTTCATCAACGGCGTTTTCCTCGTTCGCATCTTCGTCGCCGACGGCTTCTTCGCCTTCCTCGCTCTTTTCTGGCGTAGCGGCCTTGATCTGACCTTCCAACTCCAGCTTTTTACCGTCCAGCTCCTCCAGCTCTGTCACGAAACTGCCCATCAGGAACTTGACCAGCTTGTGCTCCAGCGGGCTCTCCTTGGAGATCTTGTCTTCCAATGCAGTGACGATGCTGGTGCGCCAGGCATCAACCACGCCATGCGAGCCACGGGCCATCAGGGTGAGGAAGTCGTACTTGGTCTGGTTCCAAAAGCCGGCCACGATGCCGCGAACCTGGAAGGGATCGAGCAGGCCAATCTGCTCCAGTGAACCGTTGAAGCTGGCCAGCAGCTCATTGCGCAATGCTACAAAGCTTTGCGCCCCCGCCAGATCGGTGATGCGCTGGCCATGGGCTGTCCACCACGCCTCGAAGGCGGCGCGGATGGCGGCTTCCTTAGCCTGCAGCCCCGCATTGGACTCGATGGCAGGTTTGAGCTCGGTCTTCGCGGTGAAGCTGGGCTTGAAGTCGTAATATGTGTCGTCCCGCTCGACAAAGAAGTCCGTCGGGTTCAGGCCGTGGGCGTTGAACAGGGCCTTCTTCGCCAGGTCCGACACCTCGGCCTTGGGGACGCCACCCAGCAAATGGGCGCGCACGTCATGCGGCTCGGGCGGTGGCGCGTTGTCGGCATAACGGCGGATGTTGAGGTTGTAGCCGTTGGCCTTAAGCGTTGCGGTGTCTACGATGGCCGAGAAGCCCGGCTCCTCTTTGTAAGCCTCAAAGGTGGTGACGATCTTCTCGATGTGCTCGGGCATCAGGAAGTTCTGCGCCCGCCCTTGCAAGAACTCGCGGTCAGCGTTGATGAACAGCACCTTGCCCTGGCGCTCCTTCGGCTTGCCGCTGACTCGCTCAGCGCCGTTCTGCACGCGCTGGCGCAGCACCAGGATGCACGCTGGGATGCCCGTGCCATAGAACAGAAATGGGGCTACACCGATGACGGCTTCCAACAGATCGTCCTCGATCATTCCGGCACGGATCGTTCGCTCTTCGCCGCCTCGGAATAAAACCCCATGCGGCATGACAGTGGCGATCTGCCCACCGTCGGCCAGCACTGCGACCATGTGCTGCAAGAACATTAGATCGGCCTTCTTGGCTCCCAGAGGCACCTCGCCGTAGTTGAAGCGCTCCGCGCGGAACTCCGGAGCCCACGCGGACTGGCCACTCTGGTCTTTGTCGGGCGTGCCCCAAGGTTGTGAAAAGGGCGGGTTTGCCAAGATCCGATCAAAGCGTCGCAATTCCCCGCCCTTGACGTGCTGTGGTTTGGCCAAGGTGTCTTCGTTGTGCAGGTCGGCCGTGCTGATGCCATGCAGCAGCATGTTCATTTTGGCAATGGACCAAACTGTGCCGCTGTCTTCTTGACCGTAAAGGTTCGCTTTGCGTCCTTCCTGTCCTGCCTCGTCGATGTATTCCTTGGCGCAGATCAGCATGCCACCGGAGCCGCAACAAGGGTCGTAGATGTGATGTTTCAGCTCGGGCTTTATTAGCCGCACCATCATTCGTACCACCGAGCGCGGCGTGTAGAACTCGCCGCCTTTCTTGCCAGCAGAGTCGGCAAAGTCGCCGATCAAGAACTCGTAGGCGGCACCAAGCAGATCCGGGAACTCAAAGTCTTCGTTGCGCAAGCGGTGCAAGCCAAAGTGGTTGATCAGCGAACGCAACTTGATGTCTGGAATCTTGCTCTGTCCGACCTTCTTCGTGAAGTTGATGTGCTCCAGCACGTCATAGAGACTGGTGTTACCGGTTTCCAGGCCAGCCAAGGCCTTGTTCAGGAAGTCGCCAATGTTCTGGTGCGCGTCGTTGAGTAGGTACTCGTAGCGTGACTGGGGTGGTACCCAGAACGAGCCTTCTTCCATGTACCAATCTTTCTGATTGGCGCTCTCGATGGCTTCGGCCTGGCTTAAGCCAGCCGCCAGTTCTTCTTTGATGATCTTCTCGCGGTGCTGGTCGAACACGTCGGAGCAGCGCTTGAGGAACAGCATCCCGAAGATGTATTCTTTGAACTCCGATGCATCCATCTTTCCTCGGAGGATATCTGCAGCTTTGAAGAGGTGACGTTCTAGTTGTGGCAGGGTTAAAGGCATCTCTGCATTTTCACTTATTGCTTCGACAAGCCCGCACGTCCAAGTGACAAATAGATCCCGCGACCTTCAAATGAGGGAACGGGACCAGCTTGCTTCCTTCAAGCAGAAATTTCGGCTAGCCAGTGTCATGCAGTGATGTGATCGCTTTACCCTGTCACAAGCTGTGCCCGTATTTGGATCGAAAGATTGGCTTTGTGGGCGTCGACGCTGACAGCGGCACACGAGGCGGTTGACTACACCTCGTCGTACTTGCGATTGCTTCCCCGCGCTTCCTCCACCGGATACTTCCTCCCATTGATCTCCATCTTCGCATTCGCCACCTCGATCAGATCGACATCCAACGCCGTGGCCATCTGCACCAGGTACAGCAGCACATCCGCCATCTCCTGCGCCACGGCCTGCTTCTTGTCCGTAGACAGGTTGCGGCTCTGCTCCTCGGTCAGCCACTGAAAGTGCTCCAGCAGCTCGCCGGCCTCCACGATCAGGGCCGAGGCCAGGTTCTTGGGCGAATGGAACTGGCCCCAGTCGCGCTGCTGCGCGAAATCCTGCAGGCGCAGGGCCAGTTGCTGGAGTGATGCGGGGTGTTGGGATTGGGGCATGCCCAGTGATCGTCTTTCTCCGCGTTAGCGGCAGTTCTCTGCCACGTCGCGCTGTGCTGCGGCCATTTCCGATTGGCGCTTGCTGTCGTCCAGGTACTGCTTGTCGCCCTTGTTGTCGTACTGGAACACGGGGCGCGCTGTCTTGAGGGTGCCCAGGTTGCGGCGCGCGGAGTTGCAGCGGGATGAGCGGTTGTACGCCTCGGCCTGCTGGCGCGCCTGTTGGGTGGCCTGGGCGTCGGCGGTTTGCGTACTTCCCGTGCCGGCGCCGGTGCTGCCTGCGTAAGGCGAGCGCTGCCGCGCTGGCGGGGCACTGGGCGGAAGGGGGTCGCTGGAGGGCGGGGTGACCTTGATGTTGACGCTGCCCCCGGTGCCGCCGCTCATGTGGCAGGGCTGGTCCTGGAAGGCGGTCTTGCCGTCAGGCTGGGTGCACTTGTACGTCTGCGCCCATGCAGACGGTGCGGCGGCGGCGGTCAGTGCCAGTGCGGCAACAGCAGCGGCGATGGTGGTGAGTGGCTTGGGCATGGCGTGGTGAGTCGAATGATGGAGGTCAGGGTCGAGACGGGCCTATTACAGCACCAGAAAGAACAACGCCCGGCATGGGCCGGGCGTCTTCGGTTCAAGCGGTGCTTGATGGGTGTTGATCGGATAGCTAACTATCCAACTATCAAACGTCGATGTTGCCCGCACGCAGCGCGTTGGTCTCGATGAAGTCGCGGCGCGGCTCCACCTCGTCGCCCATGAGCATGGTGAACACGCGGTCGGCCTCGATGGCGTCGTCGATCTGCACGCGCAGAAGGCGGCGCACGTTGGGGTCCATGGTGGTTTCCCACAGCTGCTCGGGGTTCATCTCGCCCAGGCCCTTGTAGCGCTGGCGGCTGGTGCTGCGTTCGGCTTCGCTGATGAGCCACTTCATGGCCTGGCGGAAGTCGCCGACCTTTTCTTCCTTCTGCTTTTCGCCTTCGCCGCGCAGGGCCTTGGCGCCCTCGCCCAGCAGGCCGCGGAAGGTTTCGGCCGCCTCGGCCAGGGCCTGGTAGTCGGCGCCGTGCACAAAGTCCTGCGTGATGACGCTGCTCTTGATGTTGCCGTGGTGGCGGCGGCTGATGCGCAGCAGGGGCTTGTCAGTGCGGGCGTCGAACTCGCCGGCCACTTCGGCGGGGGCGCCGGTGGTGTTCAGCTCGCGCAGCTTGGCCTGCAGGGCCACGGCACTGGTTTCGGCCTCGGCCACCGTGTCGAGCTTCAGGCTCACACCGTCGGCCACGGCGCGCAGGGCTTCGGCGTCCATGAAGTTGCTGAGGCGGGCAATCACGCTCTCGGCCACCTGGTGCTTGCGCGCGAGTTCGCCCAGGGTCTCGCCGGTCAGCACCTGCGGGTTGGCGCCGCCGGTGCTCACGCTGGCGTGGTTCAGCGCAATGCGCAGCAAGAAGCCGTCGAGCGCCGGTGCGTCCTTCAGGTACAGCTCTTCCTTGCCGGCCTTCACCTTGTACAGCGGTGGCTGGGCAATGTAGATGTGGCCGCGCTCGACCAGCTCGGGCATCTGGCGGTAGAAGAAGGTGAGCAGCAGGGTGCGGATGTGGGCGCCGTCAACGTCCGCATCGGTCATGATGATGATGCGGTGGTAGCGCAGCTTGGCCACGTCGAAGTCATCGCCACCGGTGGTGCCGCCGGCCTTGCCGATGCCGGTGCCCAGGGCGGTGATCAGCGTCAGGATTTCGTTGCTGGTCAGCAGCTTTTCGTAGCGGGCCTTTTCCACGTTCAGGATCTTGCCGCGCAGCGGCAAAATGGCCTGGAACTTGCGGTCGCGCCCTTGCTTGGCAGAGCCACCGGCGGAGTCACCCTCGACGATGTAGATTTCGCACAGGGCGGGGTCTTTCTCCTGGCAGTCGGCCAGCTTGCCGGGCAGGCCCATGCCGTCGAGCACGCCCTTGCGGCGGGTCATTTCGCGGGCCTTGCGGGCGGCTTCGCGGGCGCGGGCGGCCTCCACGATCTTGCCGCAGATGATCTTGGCGTCGGCCGGGCGCTCCTGCAGGTAGTCGGTCAGCAGCTTGCCCACGATGTCTTCCACGGGGGCGCGCACTTCGCTCGATACCAGCTTGTCCTTGGTCTGGCTGCTGAACTTGGGCTCGGGCACCTTCACGCTCAGCACGCAGCACAGGCCTTCGCGCATGTCGTCGCCGGTGACTTCGACCTTGGCCTTCTTGGCGAACTCGTTTTCTTCGATGTACTTGTTGATGACGCGGGTCATCGCGGCGCGCAGGCCGGTCAGGTGGGTGCCGCCGTCCCGCTGGGGGATGTTGTTGGTGAAGCACAGCACCTGCTCGCTGTAGGCGCTGTTCCACTGCATGGCCACTTCCACGCCGATGTGCGTGCCGGGGATGCCACCGTAGGTTTCGGCCGGGCGCTCGCCTGCGGCGTAGAACGAGTTGGGGTGCAGTACCGTCTTGCCCTTGTTGATGAACTCGACGAAACCGCGCACGCCGCCGGCGCCCGAGAAGTCGTCTTCCTTGCCGCTGCGCTCGTCCTTCAGACGAATGCGCACGCCGTTGTTCAAAAAGGAGAGCTCACGCAGGCGCTTGGCCAGGATCTCGTAGTGGTAGTCGTTGTTCTCTTTGAAGATCTCGGTATCGGGCAAGAAGTGCACTTCAGTGCCGCGCTTTTCGGTCTCGCCGGTCACCTTCATGGGGCTCACTTCGAAGCCGTCCACGGTGTCGAGCAGGCGGTCTTGCACGAAGCCGCGCGCAAACTCGATCTGGTGCACCTTGCCTTCGCGGCGCACGGTCAGGCGCAGCCACTTGGAGAGTGCGTTCACGCAGCTCACGCCCACGCCGTGCAGGCCGCCCGATACCTTGTAGCTGTTCTGGTTGAACTTGCCGCCGGCGTGCAACTCGGTCAGCGCGATTTCGGCAGCGCTGCGCTTGGGCTCGTGCTTGTCATCCATCTTCACCCCGGTGGGGATGCCGCGGCCGTTGTCGGTCACGCTGATGGAGTTGTCGGAGTGGATGGTGACGACGATGTCGTCGCAGTGGCCGGCCAGGGCCTCGTCGATGGAGTTGTCCACCACCTCGAACACCAGGTGGTGCAGGCCGGTGCCGTCGCTCGTGTCGCCGATGTACATGCCGGGGCGCTTGCGCACGGCCTCCAGGCCTTCGAGGATGGTGATGGAGCCTTCGCCGTAGCTTTCGCTGGCGCCGGCCTGGTTGGTGTCGATCTTGTGCGGAACGGGCTCACCAGTGCCGGTGGGTTCTGGCTCGGGCAGGTTGTTGTCAGCGGTCATGGTGGGCCTTGGGATCCGTGGAGGCCCGGGGGGCCTCCGATGTGTCTGTCAATAAGGTTCAAATAGGGCTCTGGTCCCCATCATATGGGGGCGAGCAGCTATCAAATCAATAGCTCGTGCGGGGTGTCCGGCGCGCAAGGCGACAAGGGCACGGCGCAGGGCTAGATGCGCATCGGCATCACCACGTACTTGAAGCTTTCGTTGTCGGGGATGGTCAAGAGCGCGGAGCTGTTGCCGTCCGAGAGCTCCACCTTCACCATGTCCTGGCCCATGTTGGCCAGGGCGTCGATCAGGTAGGTCACGTTGAAGCCGATCTCGATGGTGTCGCCACCGTAGTCGATGTCGAGCTCGTCCACGGCCTCTTCCTGCTCGGCGTTGTTGGACGCCACGCGCAGGGTGCCGGGCTCCAGGTTCAGGCGCACGCCCTTGAACTTGTCGCTGGTCATGATGGCCGTGCGCTGCAGGCTGGCCAGCAGCGGGGCGCGGCCCAGGGTGATGCTGTTCTTGTGGTTCTTGGGGATGACGCGGTTGTAGTCGGGGAACTTGCCCTCGACCAGCTTGGTCACGAACTCCATGCCGCCAAAGGTGAACTTGGCCTGGTTGTTGGCGAACTGCATCTCGATGTGGGGCTGGTTCTCGCCGCCGGCGTCGGACAGCAGGCGCTGCAGCTCGATCACGGTCTTGCGCGGCAGGATGACTTCCTGCTTGGGCACTTCCACATCGAGCGTGGCGCTGGCAAAGGCCAGGCGGTGGCCGTCGGTGGCCACCAGGCTCAGCTGCTTGCCCTCGGCCACGAACAAAATGCCGTTGAGGTAGTAGCGAATGTCCTGCACCGCCATGGCAAACGACACCTGGCCCAGCAGGTCCTTGAGGGTTTTTTGCGGCACGGCGAACACGGGGCCGAAGGCGGCCGACTCCTGCACCAGCGGGAAGTCCTCGGCAGGCAGGCTTTGCAGGGTGAAGCGGCTCTTGCCGCCCTTCAGGATCAGCTTGGACTGGGCGGATTCGAGGCTCACCGTCTGGTCGCTGGGCATGGTGCGCAGGATGTCGATGAGCTTGCGCGCACCCACGGTGGTGGTGAAGTCGCCCGTGTCGCCACCGAGCTCGGCGGTGGTGCGGATCTGGATCTCGAGGTCGCTGGTCGTCAGCTGCAGCGCGTTGCCGGTCTTGCGGATCAGTACGTTGGCCAGGATGGGCAAGGTGTGGCGGCGCTCCACGATGCCAGCCACCGATTGCAGAACCGCGAGTACCTTGTCTTGTGTTGCCTTCAGGACGATCATGTCATCAACCCCTTGCTTGTGGATCTTTTTTGGAACGGTGCGGGCAGCGGCACGGGTTGTGCCCCCCTGCTGCCCCTAAACCCCCCATTTTGCCTTGTAAGGACGTGTTCTATTTGGCAGTGTGGCGCCGAACAAGTTCTTACATCAAAGGCCAGGAGGGAACGCACGGTGGCTCAGCCCTTCAACGTCTGTTCCAGCACGTGCAGCTGCTGGTTCAGCTCGGTCAGCTGCTGGCGCTCGCCCGAAATCTTGCGCACCGCGTGCAGCACCGTGGTGTGGTCGCGCCCGCCGAAGAGCTCGCCGATCTCGGGCAGGCTCTTTTGCGTGAGCTCCTTGGCCAGGTACATGGCGATCTGGCGCGGGCGGGCAATGCTGGCCGGGCGCTTCTTGCTGTACATGTCGGCCACCTTGATCTTGTAGTAGTCGGCGACGGTCTTCTGGATGTTTTCCACCGAGATCTGGCGGTTCTGGATGGACAGCAGGTCGCGCAGCGCCTCGCGTGCCAGCTGGATGGAGATTTCCTTCTGGTTGAAGCGCGAGTACGCGAGGATCTTGCGCAGCGCGCCTTCGAGCTCGCGCACGTTGGAGCGCACGTTCTTGGCCACGAAGAAGGCGACCTCCTCGGGCATCTCGGTGCCTTCCACGCGGGCCTTGTTGATCAGGATGGCCACGCGCATCTCGAGCTCGGGCGGCTCGATGGCCACGGTGAGGCCCGAGTCGAAGCGCGAGACCAGCCGCTCGTGGATGTTGGCCAGGCCCTTGGGGTAGGTGTCGCTGGTCATCACGATGTGGCTCTTCTTGGCCAGCAGGGCTTCGAAGGCGTTGAAGAATTCTTCCTGCGTGCGGTCCTTGTTGGCAAAGAACTGCACGTCGTCGATGAGCAGCAGGTCCAGCGAGTGGTAGCGCTCCTTGAATTCATCGAAGGTGCGGCGCTGGTAGGCCTTAACCACATCCGACACGAATTGCTCGGCGTGGATGTAGAGAACTTTGGCGTCGGTCTTGTCGGCCAGCAGGCGGTTGCCCACAGCGTGCACCAGGTGGGTCTTGCCCAGGCCCACGCCGCCGTAGATGAACAGCGGGTTGTACAGGTGGCCGGGCATGCCCGCCACGTGCATGGCGGCCGAGCGCGCCATGCGGTTGGCCGTGCCCTCGACCAGGGTCTCGAAGGTGAGGCCGGCGTTGAGGCGGTTGCGGAAGGCGCCGGCCGATTCGTCGGGGGTGCTGCTGCCGCTGTTGCCGTTGCCGGAGTTGCTGTTGTTGTTGCTGCTGCCCTGCCCCTGGCCCTGCTGGTCGTTGTGCGAAACCGGGGTTTGCGTGCCCGCTGCGTTGGGGCGCACGTAAGTGCGGGTAACGGCTTCGCGCTGAGCGAGTGCTAACTCCAGTGTGACGGGCTGGCCGTACAGGTCTTCGAGCAGGAGCGAGATGCGCTTGGCGTACTGGGCCCGGATCCAGTCGAGCTTGAAGCGGTTGGCGACGAACAGCGTCACCTTGGAGAAGTCTTCGGTCACCTGCGCCACGAGGGGCTTGATCCAGGTGTTGAACTGCTGCTCTGGCAGGTCTTGCGCCAGTTGTTCTAGGCAGGCCTGCCACAGGCCCTGGCCTGCGTCGGCCCCGGGGTTGGATGCGGAGCTGCTGGAGGGTTCCTCGGTCATTTATCGGGTGATTCTTTTTGTGGATAGGAGGAACGGTGCTGGGCCGGGCATTGTAGCTTGTCAAGGAGTTATCCACAATTTGAAAGGCCGGTTTCTCCAATGGGCTCGGACCCCTGGCGATGGGGTCGGAAATGGCATTTTGAACCCCTGATTCCAGCGCGCCACAGGGTCTTCCCTGCCGCGGGCATTGCCAGCGGGGCACAAGCCTGCGATAATTTTGGGTTTCCCTGAATGTGTTCAGGGCGATTTGACCGGGCGTGCCGTTATTTCTGCGCAGCAGTCCGGAACTGAACCTCAAGGAATAGAGCACCATGAAACGTACTTACCAGCCCTCCAAGACCCGCCGCGCCCGCACCCACGGTTTCCTCGTCCGCATGAAGACCCGCGGCGGCCGCGCTGTCATCAACGCACGCCGCGCCAAGGGCCGCAAGCGCCTGGCCGTCTAAGGCCGGCAAGGTCCTGGGCCTGCACCCCGGTTTGCACCGTCAGGTACCAAACGGGGGCGCTTGCATGCAACGGCTGAAAACCCGTCCGCAGTTCCAGGCCGCCATGGCGGGGGGCACCGTTTCCCGTACCGCCCATTTTGCGCTGCACCGCCTGGTGCTGGGCGCCGACGGCACTGCCACGACTGGCGGTGCCGTTGTCGTTGCGCCCGGCGAACCCGCCACGGCAACCGCCGCGCAGCCCGCTGCAACGGTATCCTCCCCAGGGCCCGGCACCTCGCCGCAGGCCCTGTTCGGTGTTTCCGACGACGTCTGGCTGGGCGCCATGGTGCCCAAGCGCTGGGCGCGCCGTGCGGTCACGCGCAACACCATCAAGCGGCAGATCTACACGGTGGGCGCCACGTTCGAGGCGCGCCTGCCCCAGGCCGCCCACGTGGTGCGCCTGCGCAGCACCTTCGACCGCAAGCAGTTCATCAGCGCCACGTCCGACCAGCTCAAGGC
The DNA here is from genome assembly GCF_059418305.1 of Acidovorax sp. GW821-FHT09B03. Taxonomy (NCBI): domain Bacteria; kingdom Pseudomonadati; phylum Pseudomonadota; class Betaproteobacteria; order Burkholderiales; family Comamonadaceae; genus Acidovorax; species Acidovorax sp. GW821-FHT09B03. The sequence continues at coordinate 407,757 of NZ_JBWKPP010000001.1, read as the reverse complement.
GGCGGTGCGGGCCGAGCTGCTGCAGCTGTTCGGCTACGCGGCCAAGCGCTCGGGCCAGGCCCCGGGCGCCGGTGGCGAAGCGGGCAAAGGCGGCGGCAAGGGCCAGGGCGGTAGCAGAACCGACAAAAGCCCCAGCGCGCCGCGGGTGTCGGCGGTTGCGCCATGATGCGTGCGCTGCTCATCGGGGTGGTCAAGGGCTACCGCCTGTTCCTGAGCCCCTGGCTGGGCTCGGCCTGCCGCTTCGAGCCGACCTGCTCCGTCTATTCGCTGCAGGCGCTGGAGCAGCATGGCGCGGCGGCTGGCAGTTATCTCACGGTGCGCAGGCTGGTACGCTGCCACCCCTGGTGTGACGGGGGCCATGACCCGGTCCCGCAGGAGCTGCCGCGCAGCATGCGGCTTTTTTCGCGCTTCACTGCGTCGTCCACCACTCCAACATCCTCACCAAAGAAGTCTTCATGAACGACATTCGCCGCACCATACTGTGGGTGATTTTTGGCTTTTCCATGGTTCTGCTGTGGGACAAGTGGCAGTTGCACAACGGCAACAAGGCCACCTTTTTCCCCACCGCAGCCCCCGTGGCAGCGCCTGCGCCTGCGGGCACCGCCTCGGCGTCGGCCGGCGCTGCGAGCGTGCCTTCCAGCACCAATGCGTCGGCGCCTGCCACCGCATCGGCCCAGGGCGCAGCGGCCGTGCCTGGCCAGCCGGCTCCCACGGCAGCGCCTGCCACGCGTGAGCGCGTACAGGTGACGACCGACGTCTACCGCCTCACCTTCGACAGCGAAGGCGGCTCGCTGACGCATGCCGAACTGCTCAAGCATGCCGACATCGGCGACAAGAGCGGCAAGAACTTCCTGCTGCTGGACGAGAGCGCGAACCGCGTGTACGTGGCGCAGACCGGCCTGATCGGCGGCGCCTTCCCCACGCACAAGACGCTGATGACGGCCGTGGCCGGCCCGCGCGAGCTCAAGGACGGGCAGGACGAGCTGTCCATCCGCTTCGAATCGCCCGAGCAGGGCGGCGTGAAGCTGGTGAAGACCTGGACCGTCAAGCGCGGCGCCTACGACATCGCCGTGAAGCACGAAGTGGTGAACACCGGCACGGCCCCCGTGTCGCCCGAGCTGTACCTGCAGCTGGTGCGCGACGGCAACAAGCCACCAGGCGAGTCGTCGTTCTACTCCACCTTCACCGGCCCTGCGGTCTACACCGAGGCCAAGAAGTACCAGAAGGTCGAGTTCAAGGACATCGAGGCCGGCAAGGTCGACATCCAGAAGGATTCCACCAATGGCTACGTGGCCATGGTGCAGCACTACTTCGCCACGGCCTGGCTGCTGGGCAACGACATCCCGCGCAACCTGTTCATGCGCAAGGTGGACACCAACCTGTACTCGGTGGGCATGATCACCCAGTTGGGCGCCATTGCCCCCGGCGCCAGCAAGACCGTGGACGCGCGCCTGTTCGCCGGCCCCCAGGTCGAGAAGACGCTGGAAGCCCTGAGCCCCGGCCTGGAGCTGGTCAAGGACTATGGCTGGCTGACCATCCTGTCCAAGCCGCTGTACTGGCTGCTGGACCAGCTGCACAAGATCCTGGGCAACTGGGGCTGGGCCATCGTGGCGCTGGTGCTGCTGCTCAAGATCGCCTTCTACTGGCTCAATGCCAAGGCCTACGCGAGCATGGCCAAGATGAAGGCCATCAACCCCAAGATCATGGAGATGCGCGAGCGCCTGAAGGACAAGCCGCAGCAGATGCAGCAGGAGATGATGCGCATCTACCGCGAGGAAAAGGTCAACCCCATGGGTGGCTGCTTCCCCATCATGATCCAGATCCCGGTGTTCATCGCCCTGTACTGGGTGCTGCTGTCCAGCGTGGAAATGCGCAACGCGCCCTGGGTCCTGTGGATCCACGACCTCTCGGCACCGGACCCGTTCTTCATCCTGCCGCTCCTGATGACGGTCAGCTCGCTGCTGCAGACGGCGCTGAACCCCGCGCCACCAGACCCGCTGCAGGCCAAGATGATGTGGTTCATGCCGCTGATCTTCAGCGTGATGTTCTTCTTCTTCCCGGCCGGCCTGGTGCTGTACTGGCTGACAAACAACATCCTGTCGATCGCGCAGCAGTGGCTCATCAACACCCGCATGGGCGTGCCCCCGCAGTTCAACCTGCCCAAGTTCAAGTGATCATTGCCTGATCGCTGAATTCCCCGAAAGGCCGCGCAAGCGGCCTTTTTTCATTGAACGCCCTGCCCTGTAAAGTCACCCCCTATGCTCGCCCGCCACGCCGACCCCATCGTTGCCATTGCCACTGCCCCGGGGCGCGGCGCCGTGGGCATCGTGCGCGTATCCGGCAAGGGCATCGCGCCGCTGGTGCAGGCCCTGTGCGGGCGCGACCTGCGCCCGCGCGAGGCGCACTACCTGCCGTTTCGCGATGCCGACGGCCAGGCCATCGACCAGGGGCTGGCGCTGTACTTTCCGGCGCCGCATTCCTATACGGGCGAGGACGTGCTCGAGCTGCAGGCCCATGGCGGACCGGTGGTGCTGCAGCTCTTGGTGGCGCGCTGCCTGGAGGCGGCGGCAGCTGCTGCGCAGGCCGAGGGCGGCCCCGCCGTGCTGGCCGGGCTGCGCGTGGCCGAGCCCGGGGAGTTCACCGAGCGCGCCTTCCTCAACGACAAGATCGACCTGGCGCAGGCCGAGGCGATCGCCGACCTGATCGACGCCTCCACCTCGGCGGCGGCGCGCAGCGCGAGCCGCTCGCTCACGGGCGCCTTCTCCAGCGAGATCCATGCGCTGCGCGACGCGCTGATCCACCTGCGCATGCTGGTGGAGGCGACGCTGGACTTCCCCGAGGAGGACATCGACTTCTTGAAGCAGGCCGATGCCCAGGGCCAGCTCGACCGGCTGCAGCAGACCCTGGCGCGCGTGCGCCAGCGCGCGCAGCAGGGCGCGCTGCTGCGCGAGGGCATCAAGGTAGTGATCGCCGGCCAGCCCAACGCGGGCAAGAGCTCGCTGCTCAACGCGCTGGCGGGGGCGGAGCTGGCCATCGTGACCCCGATTGCCGGCACCACGCGCGACAAGGTGCAGCAGACCATCCAGATCGAGGGCGTGCCGCTGCACGTGATCGACACCGCCGGCCTGCGCGACAGCGAGGACGAGGTGGAGCGCATCGGCATTGCCCGCGCCTGGGACGAGATCGCCGGGGCCGATGCGGTGCTGTTCTTGCACGACCTGTCGCGTGCGCACACGGCTGCCTATGCCGAGAGCGATGCGGCCATCGCTGCCGACATGGCGCAGCGCCTGCCGGCGTCGGTGCCGGTGATCGATGTCTGGAACAAGATCGACTGCGTGGACCAGGCCGCGGCCGCCCGGCTGCAGGGCCCGGGCCGCTCGGTGCAGCTGTCGGCGCGCATGGGAACGGGCCTGGAAGACCTGCGCCGCACGCTGCTGGAGGTTGCCGGCTGGCAGTCGGCGCCCGAGGGCGTGTACATCGCCCGCGCCCGCCATGTGCAGGCGCTGCAGGCAGTGGCCGCGCACCTCGATGAAGCGCACATGCAGTTACAGGCGCGGGCCCCGGCCCTTGACATCCTGGCCGAAGAATTGCGCCTGGCGCAGAACGCGCTGGGGGCCATTACGGGGGAGTTCACGTCCGATGACCTGCTGGGCGTGATTTTTTCGAGCTTTTGCATCGGCAAGTAGCCCGCGGGAGCCACCTGGCTGGGCGCTTTTGTTGTAAACGGACGTAAACAGCGCTTGTGCGCAACCTGTAACAGGGTTACTTTAAGAACAACCATGAACGTTCTATCCCCCGCTGCCACCAAAGCCGATCTGCAGGGCCTGATCGATGCCATCGCCCAGGCCAGCGCCGACGACAGCATGACCAACCCGCTGACCCCTGCGCAGTGGGACACCGTCGCTTCCTACCTGCTGCCCTGCATCCTGCCCACGGGGCATGTGCTGTTCACCCAGGGTACCAGCGACCGCACCCTGTACTTCGTGGAAAGCGGCAGCCTGAGCGTGCACTTCCAGGACGAGAAGGAGCGCTTGCGCCTGGCCATCGTGGGCCCGGGCTCCGTGCTCGGCGAAGGGGCGTTCTTTTCGCACCGGTCGCGCAGCGCCACGGTGCAGGCCACCGGGCCTTGCAAGCTGTGGAGCCTGACGGCCATCCGTTTCACCGAGTTGACCAACCGGCAGCCCGCCATTGCCCTGGGCCTGGCCATGGCGGCTGGCTCGGTGCTGGCCAAGCGCCTGGGCAATCGCCGCCGGCGCGTTGCGGCGACCTGACACCGCTGTCGGCCGGCACCGCTTTCGGTACCGGCGGCATCGTTGGGGGTGCAGGGCTCGCGGTACACTCGAATCGGACAACCCACTGCAGGTGTACTCCGAGGAAAGCAAGCCATGTCACTGTTCAGCTGGTTCAGCCGCAAACCGGTACCGCCCAAGCCCCGGCCCAATGCGGCATCGGAGCCTTCGGGCCTGCTCAACGCCGATGCCACGGTGCCCCTGGCTGCCGGCCGCCAGGGCAAACCCCTGGTCGACGCGCTGCCGCCCGAGCACGCCGCCAACCGCAAGAACGAGCGCATGGAGCGCCGCGAGCTGCTGTACACCGTGGTGCGCGACGCCATGGTGCGCGCTGGCGTGCTCTCGGCCAGCTACAAGTTCAAGGTGCTGTCGCTGGACCAGCGCGGCCGCCAGTTCCTGGTGATGATGGATCTGGCGCGCGAGTACGGCGGCGAGACGGTGCGCCTGTCGGAGATCGAGGCGCTGATCGCCCAGACCGCCAAGACGCGCTACGACATCCTGGTGACCGCCGTCTACTGGCGCATCAATGACCATGTGGCGGTGGGCATTCCGCAAAAGGGCATTGCCCCGCTGGGTGCCGCCCTGCCCGTGGGCACGCAGGCCCCGGCCGCTGCCGCCGCCGTGCGGCGCCCGTTGCCTCCGGTGTCGGCCCCGGCCCCGCTCACGGCCACGCCGTCCGCCCCGATCTCGCGCCCGGCACCGCTGCGCGCCGCCGCGCCCGTGGCCACCGCCCCGGCTCCGCTGACGGGAACGGCTGCGCCGCGCTCGCCCACGCCGGTGGACTACGAAGCCACCCGCCCGGTGCCGCGTTTCGAGCCCATCGAGGCCGACGAAGTGGCGGCCTTCAAGCGCGCCCTGGCCGATGCCGCAGGCACCAACCCCGTACCCGTCACCCCGGCACGCCCGGGCGGTGCCCCGGTGCGCTCGGGCCCCATCCGCCCCCGACCGGCCAATGCAACGGGCTTCGAGGACACGGAAATGCCCGGCGCCGAAGAGCGCGGCCCGGACCTGAGCAGCACCCAGTACGGCGAGCTGCGCTAGAGCGCGCAGGGCGCTAAAAACAAAGGCGGCCCCTGGGGCCGCCTTTTTCATGGCACACCGCTGGGGTGCTCAGGCTTTGACGTCGAGCAAAGAGCCCATCATCTGGTCCTGGGTCTTCACCACCTGCAGGCTGGCCTTGAAGGCGTAGGTGGCCGACATCTGCTCCACGGCCTCCTTCTCCAGTGCCACGCCCTCTTCCTGGCTGCGGCGCACGGTGCCGGTCACGCCGGCTCCACCCGGTGCGGCCTGCTGCTCCACCACCTCGCTCTTGTAGCGCGGCGTGTTCATGTTGGCCACGTTGTTGGCCGAGGCATCCAGGCGCAGCTGGGCTGCCTGCATGCCAGAGGCGCCGATCGAGGAAATGGAGGCCATGGTGGAGTGCTCGCGGTGGAGGGGGATGGCTGGATTATCCGGCGCTGCCGGGTTTTGGGCGAGACCGCCCATCCTGCCGGCAGGGTCACTGGCCCCAGAAGCGGTCTTCCTGTGCCGGGTCGCTGGAGAAGAGAAACACCTCGGCGACCTGGCCGTCCGCGATGCGCAGCAGGTCCACGCCCGCCTGGTCCAGGCGGGCACCCTCGCGCTCGCCGCCAAAGCGGATGCTGACGGCGACCCAGTCGCCGTTCTCCATGTAGTGGCTGGCCTCGGTGATGGCAAAGCTGCCCTGGGACACCTCCATCATGCCCCCGATCATCGCCCCCACGGCGGCCAGGCCCCGGTGCGTGCCCGAGAAGCGGTTGGCGCCGGGCTGGTGCCAGACCACGGACGGCGACACGGTGGCGGCCAGCAGGGCCTGGTCGCCGGTCTGGGCGGCACGGATGTAGTTCCTGGCGATGTCGATGGCGGTCATGGGGCTCTCTGGAAGTGTTGAAGATCAGGCAATTATTGGACTTGGGGTGCAGCAAAGCACGGCAGCCAGCAGCCAGAGAAAGACACTTATCGGACAAAATGGGCCAACTACCCCTGCCAAGGAAAGCGATGGCCCCGCAGAAGACCGGCCGCACCGGCACCGACGCCAACACCGATATCGAACGCTTCGACTACCGGCCGCCCGGGACCTACGGGCTGGACCTGGAGGTCTTCCCGATGTCCGACCTGCGCCAGCGCGGGCCGGAGGGCGAGGTCCTGCGCACCCACCGCTACGCCTTCCACATGCTGGTGCTGGTCACCCGCGGAAGCTGCACGCAGGTGATCGACTTCGAGCCCGTGCCCTGCGCGCCCGGGTCGCTGCTGGCCATCCGGCCCGGCCAGGCCCACCACTTCGGGACGGGGCAGGACTGGGAAGGCTGGGTCATGCTGCTGCGCCCGGAGTTCCTGCTGGCGGCCGGCGCTGCGGCAGCCAGCGATCTGCGCCTGGTGGTCGGGCTGGAGCGGTTTCCCGTGCACCTGGCGCTGGGCGACGGCGAGGCCCGCACGGTGGCGGATGCGATGGTGCTGATGCGCACGGACGCGGCGGCCACTGCGCCGGCGCAGGACCTGCACGCGCTGCTGCGCTACCAGCTCTATGCCCTGCTCGCGCGGCTGGCCATTGCCCACGGCCAGCGCGGCCAGCGGGAGCCCGCGAACCACAGCGCGCTGCAGCGCTTCGAGCGATTTCGGCAACTGCTGGAGCAGCGATTTGCCCAGTGGCACCAGGTGGCGGATTACGCCGGCCCGCTGAGCTGCACGCAAAAGAGCCTGGTGCGTGCCACCAGCGCCGCGGTCGGCATGAGCGCCAAGGCCTTCATTGCCACGCGCCTCTGTCTGGAGGCCAAGCGCCTGCTGCTGCACACCGGCGTGCCCGTGGCACGCATTGCCGAGCGCCTGGGCTTCGACGAGGCGACCCATTTCAGCAAGTTCTTCCGGCGGGAGGCGGGCTGCACCCCGGCCGAGTTCCGCCGCCAGCAGGTGGCGGCGCTCCCGGAGGTCAACGCAGGGTGAGGATTCAGACCTGCACGTAGTCCGGGTGGCGCGCGCAGATCTCGTCGACCTGGCTCAGCGTGCCCGACAGGTGCTGGCGCAGCGCGTCCTGCGCGGCCGGGGCGTCGCCGGCCGCGATGGCGTCCACAATGCGCCGGTGGTCGGCCAGCACGGCCTCGGTCTTGCCGGCGGTGGGCAGGTGCAGGCGGCGCAGGCGGTCCACATGGCCGGAGCGGCGGCGCACCAGGTCCCACAGGCCGGCCACGCCGGCGGCCTCGTACATGCGCTGGTGAAAGCCCTGGTCGGCCTCGACGAACTCGCGGTAGTGGGCCGGGCCCACCACGGCGGCCATGGCCGCCATCTGGGCACGCAGGCGGGCCAGCACGGTGTCGTCGGGTGCCAGGGCCAGGGTGCGCACCACCTCCAGTTCGAGGGAGCGGCGCAGGTAGTGCGCCTGGCGCGCGGCCTCGATGTCGATGCGGCTGACCACCGTGGCGTGCTGCGGAAAGATGTCCACCAGCCCCTCTTCGCCCAGGCGCAGCAGGGCGTCGCGCACGGGCGTCTGGCTGATGCCGAACTGCTCGGCCAGCTCGGCCCGCGCCAGCACGGTGCCGGGCGCCAGGTCGAGCGAGACGATGGCCTCGCGCAGCCGGTCGAAGACCTGGGGCGCCGCATGGCGCGAGCGGTCGAGGCGGACTTTTTCTCTCACGTTCATAGGGTCGGGTTCATGGCGCCCGGATTGTCGCACCGTGTTGTGTTGACGCACTAATATACTAGTGCTTTAATGCGCCACATGACACGACGCACCCCTGATTCCCTGCGCAGTGCGCGCTGGTTCGCACCCGACGACCTGCGCTCCTTCGGCCACCGCTCGCGCATCCTGCAGATGGGCTATGCGCCCGAGGACTGGGTGGGCAAGCCCATCATCGCCATCGTCAACACCTGGTCGGACATCAACCCCTGCCATGGCCACTTTCGCCAGCGGGTGGAGGATGTCAAGCGCGGCGTGCTGCAGGCGGGGGGCTTTCCCATCGAGTTGCCGGCCATCTCGCTGGCCGAGGCCTTCGTCAAGCCCACCACCATGCTCTACCGCAACATGCTGGCCATGGAGACCGAGGAGTTGCTGCGCAGCCACCCGGTCGACGGCGCAGTGCTCATGGGCGGCTGCGACAAGACCGGGCCCGGCCTGCTGATGGGCGCCATGAGCGCGGGCCTGCCGGCCATCTTCGTGCCCGCCGGCCCCATGCTGCGCGGCAACTACAACGGCCAGGTGCTGGGCTCGGGCTCGGATGCCTGGAAGCTCTGGGACGAGCGGCGCGCCGGCAACCTGAGCCAGGAGCAGTGGCAGGGCGTGGAGGCCGGCATCGCGCGCAGCCACGGCACCTGCATGACCATGGGCACGGCCAGCACCATGACGGCGATTGCCGAGGCCATCGGCATGAGCCTGCCCGGCGCCTCGTCCATCCCCGCACCCGACGCCAACCATGTGCGCATGAGCGCCGAGAGCGGCCGGCGCATCGTCGACATGGTCTGGAACGACCTCACGCCCGCACGGCTGCTCAGCCGCGAGTCCTTCCTCAACGGCATCCGCATCGCCATGGCGGTGGGCTGCTCGACCAACGCCATCGTGCACCTGGTGGCCATGTCGCGCCGTGCGGGTGCGCACTGCGCCGTGACGCTGGACGACTTCGACGCCGCCAGCCGCGTGGTGCCGGTGCTGGCCAATGTGCGGCCCAGCGGCGACACCTACCTGATGGAGGACTTCTACTACGCCGGCGGCCTGCCGGGCCTGATGTCGCGCATGCCCGGGCTGCTGCACCTGGGCGCGCAGACCGTCACCGGCCGCACGCTGGGCGAGAACATCGAGGGCGCGGCCGTGTTCAACGACGACGTGATCCGTCCGCTGTCCAACCCCATCTACGCCGAGGGCGCGCTGGCCGTGCTGCGCGGCAACCTGGCGCCCGATGGCGCGGTGATCAAGCCCAGCGCCTGCGCGCCCCACCTGCAGCAGCACACCGGCCCGGCGCTGGTGTTCGACGACTACCCGAGCATGAAGGCCGCCGTGGACGATCCGGACCTGGACGTGACGCCCGGCCACATCCTGGTGCTGCGCAACGCCGGCCCCCAGGGCGGGCCGGGTATGCCCGAGTGGGGCATGCTGCCCATACCGGCCAAGCTCGTGAAGCAGGGCGTGCGCGACATGCTGCGCCTGTCCGACGCGCGCATGAGCGGCACCAGCTACGGCGCCTGCATCCTGCACGCCGCGCCCGAGGCCTACATCGGCGGGCCCCTGGCGCTGGTGCGCACCGGCGACCTGATCACCGTGGACGTGCCCGCGCGCCGCATCCACATGGAGGTGGACGACGCCGAGCTGGCGCGCCGCCGTGCCGCGTGGACGCCGCCGCCCGCGCGCTTTCAGCGCGGCTACGGCTGGATGTTCAGCCGCCACATCCTGCAGGCCGACCAGGGCTGCGACTTCGACTTCCTCGAAACCGGCTTCGGCGCGCCCGTGCCCGAGCCCGACATCTTCTGACCACCAACCTGCCGCCGACATGCCACTGAACCCCTCCACCCGCGAACTGCTGGCCCACGTCAGCACTGCCACCCTGTGCACTGCGCTGTTCAAGCGCGGACTGCGCAACCAGTTCCTGCAGGACGTGCACCCCCTGCGCGGCGGCCGCGCCAACATGGTGGGCGAGGCTTTCACGCTGCGCTACATCCCGGCGCGCGAGGACCTGAACCCGATCAGCGTGTTCCAGGACCGCGACCACCCCCAGCGCAAGGCCGTGGAGGAATGCCCGCCGGGCGCTGTGCTGGTGATCGACAGCCGCAAGGACGCGCGCGCCGCCTCGGCCGGCTCCATCCTGGCCACGCGCCTCATGCAGCGCGGCGTGGCCGGCCTGGTGACGGACGGCGGCTTTCGCGACACGCCCGAGATTGCGGCGCTGTCCATGCCGGCCTACCACCAGCGGCCCTCGGCACCCACCAACCTCACCCTGCACCAGGCGCTGGACATCAACGTGCCCATCGGCTGCGCCGACGTGGCCGTGTTCCCGAGCGACGTGCTGGTGGGCGATGGCGAAGGCGTGGTGGTGATCCCCGCCCACCTGGCCGACGAGATCGCCGCCGAGGCCACGGAGATGACGGCCTTCGAGGACTTCGTGACCGCGCAGGTGCTGCAGGGCCGTTCCATCCTGGGCCTGTACCCGCCCACCGACCCGGCCACGCCCGGCGAGTTTGCCGCCTGGCGGCAGGCCCACGGGCGTTGACACCCCTCACCGCATTGCTTCCACCATAACGACACCCGGAGACAAAACACCATGCGATTCCTCATCCACTGCGCGACCGTGCTGGCGCTGGCTGCCTTGCCCCCGATGGCTGCCGCGCAGGACTGGCCGGCCGCCAAGCCCATCACCTACGTGGTGCCCTTCACGCCTGGGGGCTCGACCGACACCATCGGCCGGGTGCTGGCCAGCAAGCTGCAGGAGGCCCTCAAGCAGTCCGTGGTGGTGGAGAACAAGCCGGGCCAGGCCGGTGGCATCGGCGCGGCCTATGTGGCCAAGGCCGCGCCCGACGGCTACACCCTGTTCGGCGGCACCATCAGCACCCACGCCATCAACGCCAGCCTGTACAAGAACCTCGCCTACCAGCCGGTGCGCGACTTCGAGCCCGTGGCGCTGGTGGCCACCCTGCCCAATGTGCTCATCATCAACCCCGCGCTGGGCGTGAACTCGGTGGCCGAGCTGGTCGAGCTGCTCAAGAAAGACCCGAGCAAGCGCATGTTCGCCTCCTCAGGTTCGGGCACCTCCACCCACCTGGCGGGCGAGCTGTTCGGCGACCTGATCGGCGTGAAGCTCACGCATATCCCCTACAAGGGCACGCCCCCGGCGCTGACCGACGTGGCGGCCGGCCAGGTGGCCTTCATGTTCGACCAGATGACGGCGGCCCTGCCCCTGGCCAAGGCCGGCCGCGTGAAGCTGCTGGCGGTGACCACGGCCAAGCGCATCACCCTGGCGCCCGAGCTGCCCACTATGGCCGAGGCAGGCGTGCCGGGCTTCGAGATGTCGTCCTGGCAGGCGGTCTATGCGCCCAAGGGCACGCCCCGGGCCGTGGTGCAGCGCCTGAACGCCGAGATCACCAAGGCCCTCAGGCTGCCCGACGTGCAGGCCAAGCTGCACGACCAGCTGGGCATGGACATCGTGGCCAGCACGCCCGAGGAGCTGGCCGCCCACATGGCGCGCGAGATTCCGCGCTGGGCGGAGCTGGTCAAGAAATCCGGTGCCCAGCCGGACTGAGGGGGCTCAACCCACGCCGTGGGCCTGTGCCAGGCACTGCTGAAAGGCCTGGGCCGCGCGCGAGGGTTCGGGCGAGCGCCGCAGCAGGCCCACGAACTGGCAGCTGTAGCGCAGCAGCGCGGGCTGCACGGCCTGCATCAGGCCACGGCGCTCGTAGACCTCGGCATAGTGGTCGGGCAGAAAGCCCAGGTAGCGGCCCGAGAGGATCAGCGTGGCGATCGACTCCTGGTCGAAGCCCGTGGCCGTGCGCGACAGGCGTGCCTGGTGGCTCAGCTCCATGTTGGGCGAGTGGTAACCGAGGCCCGCGAAGGGCTGGTGGCGCAGCGCTTCCCAGTCGAGCGAGGTGTCGTCGACGCCGAACAGCGGGTGGCCAGCGCCGCAGTACAGCAGCATGGTCTCGGTGAACAGGTCGGTGTACAGCAGGCTTTGCGAGGCGCGGTGCGCCGGGATGATGCCGACCTGGAAGGTGCCGTCGATGACCCCGCGCTCGATGGCGTTGATGGTGCCCACATGCATCTGCAGGTGCACGTCGGGCGCCTGCTGCGCAAACGCGGCAATGGCTTGGCCGATGCGCGCGGCCGGGTTGGTGGCGGTCTTGTCGAACACGGCCACCGCGAGCTGCCCGCCCATGCGCGCATGGATGTCGTCCACCGCATTGCGAAAGCCCTCCACCGACGCCAGCAGGCGCAGCGTCTCGTCGTAGACGCGCTGGCCCTCGGGCGTGAGGGCGAAGCCGGCCCGGCCGCGCCGGCACAGCGTCAGGCCCAGGCGAGTCTCCAGGTCCTTGACGTGGCGGCTCACGGTGCTGGTGCCGATGTTGAGTTCCAGCTCCGCGGCCGACATGCCGCCGCACTCGGCCACGGCCTTGAACACCTGCAAGAGGCGCAGGTCCATGTCGCTGAGCTGGCCGAGCACGGCGCGGTTCTTGGTGTTCATGGCGGTCCGGTTGTTACTTGCATAAACGCGCAAGTAAACATTGATATTGCACTATTTGAGAGATTAACACCGGGGACAACAATCCGCTGAAACCTGCTTTTCCCCGGCCCTGCGCGGCTGCCTTGCACTGGAGATTCCCATGAGTTTCGTCAACATCGAAAAACCCGCTTCCGACGCTGGCGGTGACCGCCTGGACGCCGCCTGGCTCGACGCCCACTGGATGCCCTACACCGCCAACCGTCAGTTCAAGGCGGCTCCGCGCATGATTGTGGAAGGCAGCGGTGCCTACTACACCGACTCCGATGGCCGCAAGATCTTCGACGGCCTGTCGGGCCTGTGGTGCACGGGCCTGGGCCATGGCCGCCGCGAGATCGCCGAGGCCGTGGGCAAGCAGGCGCTCAAGCTCGACTATGCGCCGGCCTTCCAGTTCGGCCACCCGCTCTCGTTCGAGCTGGCCAACCGCATCAAGGCCATCACCCCGGACGGCCTGGACTACGTGTTCTTCACGGGTTCGGGCTCGGAAGCGGCCGACACCTCGCTGAAGATGGCGCGCGCCTACTGGCGCGCCAAGGGCCAGGCCAGCAAGACGCGCCTGATCGGTCGCGAAAAGGGCTACCACGGCGTGAACTTCGGCGGCATCTCGGTGGGCGGCATCGCGGCCAACCGCAAGCTCTTCGGCCAGGGCGTCGAAGCCGACCACCTGCCCCACACCCAGCCGGCCGCCGGCTCCTTCCACAAGGGCATGCCGCCCACGGGCAAGGAACTGGCCGACCGCCTGCTGGACGTGATCGCACTGCACGATGCCTCGAACATCGCGGCCGTGATCGTCGAGCCCTTCTCGGGTTCTGCCGGCGTGGTGATCCCGCCCGTGGGCTACCTGCAGCGCCTGCGCGAGATCTGCACGCAGAACAACATTTTGCTGATCTTCGACGAGGTGATCACCGCCTTCGGCCGGGCCGGCGCCTGGACCGGTGCCGAGGCCTTCGGCGTGACGCCCGACATCCTGAACTTCGCCAAGCAGGTCACCAACGGCGCGCAGCCCCTGGGTGGCGTGGTGGCCAGCAAGGACATCTACGACACCTTCATGGCCGCGGGCGGCCCTGAGTACATGCTCGAGTTCCCGCACGGCTACACCTACTCGGCCCACCCCGTGGCCTGCGCCGCCGGCATCGCCGCGCTGGACCTGCTGCAGAGCGAAGACGCCATCGGCCGCGTGAACGCGCTGACCCCGCACTTCGAGCAGGCCGTGCACAGCCTCCAGGGCAGCAAGCATGTGCTCGATATCCGCAACTACGGCCTGGCCGCGGGCATCACCATCGCCGCGCTGCCCGGCGAGCCGGCACGCCGCCCCTACGAGATCGCGATGAACTGCTGGAAGAAGGGCTTCTACGTGCGCTACGGTGGCGACACCATCCAGCTGGCACCGCCCTTCATCAGCGAGAAGGCCGAGATCGACCGCCTCGTGAACGCGCTGGGCGACGCCCTGGCGGAAACCGCCTGAGTTCCATTTTTTAGCCATTCCTTTGCCATGAACCACGACAAGAGCGTCACCACCACCGTCGGCCACCTGATCGACGGCCAGATCGTTGCCGATACCGAGCGCACGCAGCCGGTCTTCAACCCGGCCACGGGTCAGTCCACCACCAACGTCGCCCTGGCCAGCAAGGCCACGGTGGAGCGCGCCATCGCCTCGGCCGAGGCTGCCTTCCCGGCCTGGCGCAACACGCCGCCGCTCAAGCGCGCCCGCGTCATGGGCAAGCTCAAGGTGCTGCTCGAAGAGAACGCCGACAAGATCGCCGCGATGATCACGGCCGAGCACGGCAAGGTGCTCAGCGACGCGCACGGCGAACTGCAGCGCGGCATCGAGAACGTGGAGTACGCAAGCTACGCGCCCGAGCTGCTCAAGGGCGAGCACAGCCGCAACGTCGGCCCCGGCATCGACTCGTGGAGCGAGTTCCAGGCACTGGGCGTGGCGGCGGGCATCACGCCCTTCAACTTCCCGGCCATGGTGCCGCTGTGGATGTGGCCCATGGCCGTCGCCTGCGGCAACACCTTCGTGCTCAAGCCCTCCGAGCGCGATCCCACGAGCACCCTGTTCATCGCCCAGCTGGCGCTGGAAGCCGGCCTGCCCCCGGGCGTGCTCAACGTCGTCAACGGCGACAAGCTGGCCGTGGACACGCTGCTGCAGGACGCTCGCGTCAAGGCCGTGAGCTTCGTCGGCTCCACCCCCATCGCCGAGTACATCTATTCCGAAGGCTGCAAGCACGGCAAGCGCGTGCAGGCCCTGGGCGGCGCCAAGAACCACGCCATCGTGATGCCCGACGCCGACATCGGCAATGCCGTGAGCGCGCTCATGGGCGCGGCCTACGGCAGCTGCGGCGAGCGCTGCATGGCCATCCCGCTGGTGGTGGCCGTGGGTGACGAGGCCGGTGATGCCGTCGTGGCAGGCCTCAAGGTCGAAATCGCCAAGATGAAGGTCGGCCCCGGTACCGACAACGGCAACGACATGGGTCCGCTGGTGACCAAGCCCCACTTCGAGAAGGTCAAGGCCTATGTCGACAGCGGTGTGGCCGAGGGTGCCACGCTGGTGGTCGACGGCCGCGGCGTGACGGTGCCCGGCCATGAGGACGGCTACTTCCTCGGTGCCTGCCTGTTCGACAACGTCAAGCCCGGCATGAAGATCTACCAGGAAGAGATCTTCGGCCCCGTGCTCGGCGTGGTGCGCGTGAAGACGCTGCAGGAAGCCATGAAGCTGATCGACGACCACGAGTACGGCAACGGCACCTGCATCTTCACGCGCGACGGCGAGGCTGCGCGCTACTTCACCGACCACATCCAGGTCGGCATGGTGGGCGTGAACGTGCCCCTGCCCGTGCCCGTGGCCTACCACTCCTTCGGCGGCTGGAAGCGCAGCCTGTTCGGCGACCTGCACGCCTACGGCCCCGATGCCGTGCGCTTCTACACCAAGCGCAAGACCATCACCCAGCGCTGGCCCTCGGCCGGCGTGCGCGAAGGCGCGGTGTTCAGCTTTCCGAGCAGCCGCTGATTCGACGGCGTCCAACAAGACAAACGGCCCCGCGGGGCCGTTTTTTCTTGGCGGGTTCGGGGCTCAGCAGGCGGCGCGGCAGCGCTTTCCGTCGGTCCAGGTCGCGCCTTCGAGCAAGGCGGCGTCCAGGTCCACATTGACCATCTTTGCGCCCGAGAGGTTGGCGCCGCGCAGGTCGGCCTGCTCCAGGCTCACGTTGACGAACTCGGCGCCGCGCAGGTCGGCGCCCGAGAGGTTGGCGCGCGACAGGTCCACGTTGGTGAACTTGCGGCCGGCCAGCTGGGCCCCCGCGAAATTGCGGCCCGAGAGGTCGCTGTTCACGTAGTCACCGCTTTTGCCGGCCTTGCCAGCCGGGGCGGGCCTGGCGTTGCCGGAGTTGGTCACCGTGACCGACGAGCCCTGCACCACCACGCGGTTGGCACCGCCGCCCACCGTGGTCTCCACGCGGGCATTGCCGTCGGTAGCGGTGATCACGTGCTGGCCGTTGACGACCACCGTGGCGTTGTTGTCCCCGGCGATCACCGTGCCGGAGCCGTTGGAGGCGAGGTTGCGCTGGGCATGGGCCAGGGGCATGCAGGCAGCGACGGCCGTGAGGGCGATCAGGGTGCTGGCAAGGGGGGGCTTCTTCATCTCTGGATTTCCTTGGTCATTCGTCAATCGGTAGGCCCTCGGCCGGAGCGCGGGCTGGACTGTAAGGGGGGACGGCGGGTTCGGCGGTAACAGGCGGTGTCCAACGTAAGCTGGTGAGATTCCACAGCGCGTCCTCGCTGCGCCGCGGGCGGTCGGAGAGCATGTCCCGGCCCTCCTTGCCGGCATCGGTGCGGGCATTGATGCGCGTGGCCAGTTCCTCCATCCAGGCGGCATCCACGCCGCGCGCCGGGTTGTCGCGCGCGGAGCGGCTGAAGACCAGCGCCAGGAATTCGCGCGCGCTGCGCGAGCCGCTGTCGGCCGCGCGCCGGTAGAGTTGGATGGCCTGGGCGAAGTCGCGCTGCACGCCGCCCCGGCCCTGGTGGTACAGCTGGGCCAGCTGCAAGGTGGCATCGGCGTTGCCGTCGTCCGACAGGGTGCGCAGGCGTGCCAGTGTTGCCGATTCGCTGGAACGGTTCTGGCGTTCCAGGCGCAGGTAGTTGGCGCGCGCCGCGCCATAGCCCTGGGCCGCGGCGAGCACGTACATCTCGCGCGCCCGCTCCAGACTGCCGTCGAGCTCCCAGGCCACGGCCAGGTCGTTCAGGGCCAGGGGGTCGCCGTCCTGGGCGGCCTGCTCCAGCAGGCGCCGCGCATCGCGCAGCTTGCGCGGGCCGGTGATCTGGCCTTCGAGCAGCGACTCGAGGTAGGTGGCGCGCACCAGGCCGGCCGCGCGCGCCTTGTGCAGCCATTCGCGCGCGGCCGACAGGTCGCGCTGGCCGCCGGCGTTGTCCACGCCCAGCAGGTAGCCGTAGCCGGCCATGCCGCGCACGTCGCCGGCTTCGGCGGCGCGGCCCCACCAGCGCCGTGCCGTGGCCGCGGCCTGGGGCAGGCCCGGGTTGGCGTGGTAGTACATGCCCACCTGCACCATGGCATCGGCATCGCCGGCGTTGGCCGCCTCGATCAGGCCGTCGAGCACCTGCCCGGTATTGGCCGAGGGCAGGCGCAGCGAACTGCCCGGTGCCTGGGGGGCGCGGGCCGCACCGCCTTGCGGGGCCGACGCCGGTTGCGCCGAGGGCAGCTGGATCACCGCCTGGGCGGCGCCCGCGGCGGCCACGCAGCAGGCGGCCAGGGACCAGCGCAGGGCCGCCCTGCGTGCCCGGTCGGCGGGCGCGCCCGGGGGGGACAGGCGGGCCGTGCTCATTTGGCAGGCCGGTTGGGGTTGCTGCGGACGCGGCCGGCGGCCGGTGCGGGCTCGGGGGCCTGCACGTTCCAGTCAAGCGAGGTGCTCATCACGCCGACGCCGGCCTGCTCGAAGGCGCCCTGCACCTGGGCCAGGCTGGAGTAGCTCTTGATCGGCTCCAGGTTGGCACGGGTCAGGGCCACCGGCACCTGGCCCTTGAGCGGCTGGGCCGTCATCGCGCAGAACATGTTCTCGGTGCCGCCGCGCGCCGTCTCGATCAGGAAGGAGTTGGGCTTGCTGATGTCGGGGATCAGCACGCTGGTGCGGCCCTGCACCGTGGCCGAGGGCTGCATCGGGTTCGGGTAGACCTGGCTGATGGAGCCGCCCGCGTCCTGGTAGTAGCAGTACAGGTAGCCGGTGCGCGGCGGCACCACGCGCACCACGATGGATTCGCCCACCTTGAGGTCGCGGTCCTTGCGGCCGACCATGCTCAGCGCGATGCTGCGCGGGTCGGGCTCGTTGGCCGGCAGCCCGCTGGGGCGCGCCACCAGCTGGTCGCCGGCGTATTCGGGCTTGCGCAGCTTGCCTTCGGCTGACATGCCCACGAAGCTGCGCATCAGCCGGGTGTAGGTCTCGAAGGTGACCACGCCCACGGGGGTCAGGTCCTGCGAGGCCTGGTACAGGGCCACGGCCTTGCGGAAGGCGGGCGAATCCGTGCCGTCCGTCGCACCATTCCACATGCCATGCGTCTGCAGCACGCGCTGCGCCAGGGTCCAGCGCTCGGCCACGCTGGCCTCGTCGAACCAGGCACGCATCTGGCGCAGGAACTCGGGGTGGTTCTGCTCGTAGTCGATGCAGTCCCAGTACGGCACCTTGGCCCACTTGCCCACCAGTTCGATGGCCGCCAGGTCCACCAGCAGGCGGATGGCGGCACCGGCGCCCTGGTTGTTGTCGGCCGCCACCTCGTACTGCACGCCCACGCGGTAGATATGCCGGGGCAGGCCGGTGGCCTTGGCGCCGATCTCCACGGCCTTGCCGCCGGTGGCCACGATGAGCTCGTTGGCCGATTCGATGCCCGAGTACAGCGTGCGCGTGTTCATGTCCCCCAGGTGCAGGTCCAGGCCCACGGCGCTGCCCAGCACGTCCCAGCTGTAGCCGGTGTCGGTGGCGGCGGTGGAGACGCCCAGGCTCTGGCGCTTGGAGACCACCGTCTTGTCGCCGAAGCTGATGGCGCCCGAGATGTAGATCTGCGGCTTGCGCAGTTCCATCTGGTTGTTGTTGAGCAGCAGGCTGGTGAGGGTCTGCACCGTGTCCTGGCGCAGCGCGTCGACCTCGTAGTCCACCACGCGGAAGGCCTGGCTGGTGCGCGACATGCGCGACAGGGCGGTGATCAGCATCTCCTTGGTGCCGGTGCTGAACAGGCCCGAGGGATCGGGGATGGACTTCACGGCGATCAGCGTGGTGGGCGTGTTCTCGGCGGCCAGCATGCGGTCCATGCAGGCCAGGCCCTCGCGCAGCACCGAGCCGGACTTGCTCGGCGTGACCAGGGGGGCCTGCTCCACGGTGCCCTGCTCGATGATGTTCACGCGGTCGCTCACGTTGGGCTGGATGGCGCACCCGGACACCAGAAGCGCCAGGGCTGAGAGGGCCAGCAAGCGGCGTGCAGGGAGGCTGTTCTTGTTCTTCATGCGGGAAACCGTAGGGTGGGAGTGGGGGTGTGGTTGCGGGAGGCTTACTTGCAGAGGTTGATCACCGGGCCTTGCACCACGATGACCTGGTCGTTGTTGGCGGTGCCGAAGCGGTTGCCGATGCCGCTGTCGCCCTCGGGCACCTTGGGCGCGCCGATGTTGGTGGCGCAGCTGCTGCCGCTGGGACCGGTGACGAGCTTGCGGTCCACCGTGGCCAGCGTGTCCTCGGCATCGATGCGCGTGCGCGAGAGCACATTGGTGACCTTGGTGCGCGAGGCGGGGTCCAGGCCGCTGCGCCCGGCCGGGGGCTTCTGGACGGGCGTCTGTGCAAAGGCGGCCGAAGACGATGCGGCGGCGCATGCGCCGACCAGGCACAGCGCGGCGAGGCGATGGGGTTTCATGGGTGCTTCTCCTCTTTGGAACCTGTACAAAATCCTCTGTGCCTGCGGCAGTGCTGTTGCCAGAGGGTTTTGGACAGGTAATGCAGGGCGGGCAGCAGCGCTACTGCACGCCTTGTTCTTCTGTCGTGAAGGGTCAGGGCGCAGGGCGCGCCCCTGAATTACTTGCCGTCGTTGGAGGCCAGGTTCTGCTCGGCCTTGGAAGCACCGAAGGCCATGTTGGCGACGGCACCGTTCTTCACGGAGACTTCCTGGGTGTTGTTGCCACCGATCTTGACGTTGCCCTTGTTGGAAGCCAGGTTCTGCTTGGCGGTGGAAGCACCGAAGGCCATGTTGGCCACGGCGCCGTTCTGCACGGTAACCTTCTGGCTGTTATTGCCGCCGATCTTCACTTCTGCATGCGCAGCGCCAGCAACGAACACGAGGGCAGAGATAGCCAGTGCGAAAGTCTTTTGCATAATGAACTCCATTGATAAATATAAAAAGGAAAGGCGCCAGATAGATAATGGCTGCCATAGGGAAATCCGGTGGATCTGAAATAACCCATCGGAGGTTTTGGCGGAAATTACCTCCCGCCAATATTCACGACACTTCTCACGCCCTTGCCGGCGGCCTGGTTGACGACGGGGCCCTGGACCGAAATCACCTGGCTGCCGGAGCCTGAGCCGGGCCCCGTGCGGGAAGCAATATTCAATTCACTATGGGCACCAAAGGTCGCCGCATTGAGCACGGCGCCGCGCACCACCACCTGCTGTGAATTGCCGCTGATGACCTGCGCACCCTGGGTCGACGAGATATTCATCACTGCAGTGCCGCCCGTGGCGGCCAGGTTTGCGGCACCGCCCGACAGCTCGACCGTCTGCTGATTGCCTGCGCCGTGGGCCCATGCGGGCGCCAACGCCACCAGGGCCACCCAGGGAAATGGGGATTTCTTCATTTCAAATTCCAGTCCATGTTCGTCGTGCCCAATGCGTGGCTTGTCCTGCTGCATCCATGCAATGGATATTCATGACCCATTACTGCCGTGTCTTTGAACCCCTTGAACCAATGCTGCCAAGGATCCTTCGAAATCTTTTGGACCCAACGGCAGTTTCAATCCGCTTCATGACAAATTCATTAAATTGAAGCGGCTGGAACGTAAGTCGCCCCAATTGCGTAAAACTTCTCAAAATGCAGAATTCCGGCCATTCATATTGAAATAAGCGCAACCGGAAGCAACAAACCAGCGGAGAAGTTAATGGCCCATGTACTTATGGAAACACGGATGCCAAATGAATACACATGTGACAGCGGCGCTGACGACCCGCGGTAGCGCGTTGTGCTTGGATGTTGTATGCAGATGCGGGAGCTGGGCCGGGGTGGCGTCGGTGCTGGCGGTGGCCCTGCTGCCCCTCGCAAGGGCCCGAGGGCCTTCGTCGCCTGCCTGCCGCAGTCCACCGGCGCAAGGGGTTGCCGGACCGGGCCGGCATGGGTTCAGTCGGGGCTTCGCGCGCGCCGCAACTGCTCCAGCCGCTGGTAGAGCCGATGGGTCTCGCCCAGGTGTTCGGGCGTGGGGGGCAGGGGTTGGGCGTGCGTTGGCAACGGATCGCCTTCGAATCGGTCGTGCGAGTGCTTGGAGTGGAAACCCGAGCGTGCCTGCAGCGCGGCCAGTTCGGTGGGGCTGCACTCCATGCCCAGGGTGTCCAGCAGCCCGTGCCAGATCACCGCGGGAAGCTGCCCATAGTCCATCAGCACCAGGTCCGATGTGGTCGCCGCCTCGAGTCCGCAGCGGTACAGGCTTTCAAGCACCCGGATGGCATGGCCGTCCAGGTCTCCGGGGGCCAGTTCCGGGGCCCCGGGGCGGTGCAGCATGTCCGCCAGCCGCGACAGGTCGATCAAGCCTGGCACCATCTGCCGGCCGCGCTGGCGGCGGTGGGAGGCCAGCACTTCGCTGGGCTCGCGGTACAGGAACACGACGGGGGTGCCCGGAAACGCGGCCTGCACGAACGGAATCCAGGGCAGGTGCCAGCAGTCGAACTTGATCACCAGGTGCCGCTCCGCAGGGCTGCGCCGCTGCCCCAGGGCGGCCACCAGCCGCTGCAAGGTCCGGGCGCCGCCGCTGTGCTCCGGGTGCCGATGGTGCAGCCGGAAGAAGGCGTTGAGGGCCGGGGGCTCCGACATCACGATGCACTGCGGCGAGGTGGCCAGCGCCTGCGTGAGCAGCGTGGAGCCGCAGCGCGAGACGTGGAAGATGAAGGCCGCGGGGGGCACGCTGTCGGGCAGGTCCTCCAGTGCGGACAGGGGCGTGCTGCAGACCCGGCGGTCCGGCGCTGCCTGCCAGGCCAGGGTGTCATCGAAGAAGGGGGCGGTGAAGCGCTGCTCGCCCATGAAGCGCCACCAGACCGTGGCCGGGTCGTGCTGCAGGCTCACCGGGAACCAGCCGTGCAGCGATTGCCGCTCGGCCGGGCCCACCTCACGGCCGCGCAGCAGTGCCTGTTCTTCGAGCATGGGTTTCCTCCAATCGGGTGGCCAGCTGCGCTGCGCTGGCATGGCCGCCGGCGCGCAGCGCGGCAATGACCTGCAGCACGTTGCCGTCGTGGATGGAGGCATCGCCATAGGGCGGGCTTTCGCGCAGCACCCCGCCGGCGGACAGGAACAGCTGTTCCAGCCACGGGTTGGTGACGCAGTCGATCATCAGGTGGATGCGGGCCTGCGGGCTGCGGTTGTGGGCGCCGTGCAGGCAGCTGGCATTGAGGTACCAGGCATCGCCGGCCGAGAAATGGACCTCTTCGCCTTCGATGCGGTAGGTGGCCAGCGGCGAGGTCTGCACGGGAATGTGCAGGCGGGTCAGGCCGTCTTCCAGTGCGCTGCCCTGGTCCCGGTGCTCGTGGATCACCCCTGCGGCTTCCAGCCCCATCAGGCGGATGGAGGTCTTCTCGCATTGGAACTGGTCGATGGCATGCCGGAAGTAGGGGCAGCGCGCGAGGATGGGGGTGTCCTCGAAGCGGCCGCCATTCACCGGCACGATGTGGTCCGCACGGCCATCGACCGAGCGCAAGGGCACGCATCCCCAGCCTTTTTCGTAGGCGGCGGTGTTGAAGTGGCCGATCCATTCCGAAGGGGCCACGCGCTGCAGGTCTTCCTGCAGGCGGGCCAGGTCGAAGGCCATGGGCAGCTTCAGGTAGGGGGTGGGTGCGATGGTGCGGTTCATGCGTGCTCCCCCCGCCAGACCATCTGCGCGTGGGTACCGTCTTCGGACGTGGTGGCGAATCCCAGCCTGCGGTACAGGCTCTGCGCTGCGTGGTTGCCATGGGCCACGGCCAGGCACAGCGGCAGCCCTTGCGCCAGGGCATGGGCCTGCAGCGCCTGCAGCACGGCGGTGGCGGCGCCGCTGCGGCGGGCCTCGGGGACGATGGCGATGTCCACCACACGCAGGTCTTGCGCTGCAGCGTCCACCACCACACGGCCAATGGGCCGGCCTGAGCGCAGCAGGAGCCACTGGCGGGCCTCGGGGAACTGGCGGCGGAACCCGGCTTCCTGCGCGTTCTGCTGCATGGCCAGCAGGGGCAGCAACTGCGCGGGATCCGGCAGGGCCTGCCGCAGGTCCTCACGGGTGGAGGCATACAGCGCCTGCACAAAGGCCTGGTCGGTATCGGTCCTGTCCCGCAGGGCAAAGGGTTCTGGCAATGGGTACACAGTGGATAACCGGCGGTACGGTGTGTGGTCGGGTCGTGGAAACCTGCCTATTCTGGCAAAGGGAACGGCCATCCTCCAACGATTGGATCACTCTTCAGCGGATGCAACCGTGGTATCCGGTTCGAAATGCTCAAGGCCGTACTCGGCAGTCGCTCCGCCGCATGCTGCCGGCATGGCCCGGTTCCGCGCCATGGGGCGCTGTTTGGCAAGGCAATGCCGCCCTCCGGGCGAGGGTACGTCCTGCCTTGTCCCAACGGTGCGCAGGGGCTTGGCGCAGCCGCTAGCCTGCTGCTTTCCAACCCGGACAGCAAAACTGTCCCACCCATATAAGCAGATTCGCTTACTAGGGTTTTTACCGAACGCGGCCTACAATCCCTTCCCCCGGAACGTGTAAGCATGTTCCTACAAGAGCTGACCGACGCCTTGCGCACACCCCAAGCTGGAGACAATTGAATGCCCGAGAACACCACGGCCGAGAACAACAACAACCATCCCGACAAGCGCGCCCAGCTGCGCCGCGCGGCTCTCGAGTACCACGAGTTTCCCAAGCCCGGCAAGATCGCCATCGCGGCGACCAAGCAGATGATCAACCAGCACGATCTCGCGCTGGCCTACTCGCCCGGCGTGGCCGCGCCCTGCGAGGAGATCGTCAAGGACCCCAATGCCGCCTTCAAGTACACCGCGCGCGGCAACCTGGTCGGTGTGGTGACCAACGGCACGGCCGTGCTCGGCCTGGGTGACATCGGCCCGCTGGCGGGCAAGCCGGTCATGGAGGGCAAGGGCGTGTTGTTCAAGAAGTTCTCGGGCATCGACGTGTTCGACATCGAGATCAACGAGAAGGACCCCGAGAAGCTGGTCGAGATCATCGCCAGCCTGGAGCCGACCTTCGGCGGCATCAACCTCGAGGACATCAAGGCGCCCGACTGCTTCTACATCGAGCGCAAGCTGCGCGAGCGCATGAAGATCCCGGTCTTCCACGACGACCAGCATGGCACGGCGATCGTGGTTGGCGCCGCCATCCTCAACGGCCTGAAGGTGGCGGGCAAGAATCCAGAGGACGTTAAGCTCGTGACCTCGGGCGCCGGCGCGGCCGCCCTGGCCTGCCTGGGCCTGCTGGTCAAGCTGGGCATCCGGCGCGAGAACATCTGGGTGACCGACCTGGCCGGCGTGGTCTACGAAGGCCGCACCGAACTCATGGACGAGGACAAGATCCAGTTCGTGCAGAAGACCTCGGCGCGCACGCTCAGCGAAGTGATCGAAGGTGCCGACGTGTTCCTGGGCCTGTCCGCCGGTGGCGTGCTCAAGCAGGACATGGTGCGCAAGATGGCGCCACGTCCGCTGATCTTCGCGCTGGCCAACCCCAACCCCGAGATCCAGCCCGAAGACGTGAAGGCCGTGCGCGACGACGCCATCATGGCCACCGGCCGCACGGACTACCCCAACCAGGTCAACAACGTCCTGTGCTTCCCCTACATCTTCCGCGGGGCGCTGGACAGCGGCGCGACCACCATCACGCTGGAGATGGAGATCGCCGCGGTGCACGCCATCGCCCAGCTGGCCCAGGCCGAGCAGAGCGAGGTGGTGGCCGCTGCCTACGTGGGTGAGCAACTGGCCTTCGGCCCCGAGTACCTGATCCCCAAGCCCTTCGATCCGCGGCTGATGATGATGATCGCCCCGGCCGTGGCCCAGGCCGCCGCCGACAGCGGCGTGGCCCTGCGCCCCATCACCGACATGGATGCCTACCGTGACCAGCTGCAAAGCTTCGTCTACGCCTCGGGCACCATGATGAAACCCATCTTCGCCGCCGCAAAGGCCGCCAGCAAGAAGCGCGTGGCCTATGCCGAAGGCGAGGAAGAGCGCGTGCTGCGCGCCGCCCAGATCGTGGTCGATGAGCGCATCGCGCGCCCCACGCTGATCGGCCGCCCCGCCGTGATCGCCGAGCGCATCCAGAAGTTCGGCCTGCGCCTGCGCGAGGGTGTGGACTACGACATCGTCAACGTCGAGCAGGACCACCGCTACCGCGACTTCTGGCAGACCTACCACCGCATGACCGAGCGCAAGGGCGTGACGGTGCAGATCGCCAAGATCGAGATGCGCCGCCGCCTGGCATTGATCGGCTCCATGCTGCTGCACAAGGGCGAGGTCGACGGCCTGATCGTGGGCACCTGGGGCCACACCGCCCTGCACCTGAACTACATCGACCAGGTGATTGGCAAGCGCGCGGGTGTGTGCACCTACGCCTGCATGAACGGCCTGCTGCTGCCCGACCGCCAGGTGTTCCTGGTGGACACGCACGTCAACTACGACCCCACGGCCGAGCAGCTGGCCGAGATCACCGTGATGGCGGCCGAGGAGATGATGCGTTTTGGCATCAAGCCGCGCGCCGCCCTGCTCTCGCACTCCAACTTTGGCAGCAGCAACCAGCCCAGCGCGGTGAAGATGCGCCAGACCCTGGAACTGCTGCGCGTGCAGGCCCCCTGGCTGGAAGTGGACGGCGAGATGCACGGCGACGTGGCGCTGGACGGCAAGGCCCGTGCGGCCATCATGCCGCACAGCGATCTCATCGGCGATGCCAATCTGCTGGTGCTGCCCAATATCGACGCCGCCAATATCTCCTACAACCTGCTCAAGACGGCGGCCGGCGGAAACATCGCGATCGGCCCCGTGCTGCTGGGTGCTGCGCAGCCGGTGCACATCCTGACGGCGAGCGCCACGGTGCGCCGCATCGTCAACATGACAGCTCTCACCGTGGCCGATGCCAACGCTTCTCGATAAGTGATTTATTGATAGCGAGCACTAACTTATATTGCTTGCAACTCCCTTGAGCGCCTGCCCAATCTTTGTGCAGGCGCTTGCTTTTTGGGGACCGTTGAGTCACACTACGGGCTCGAAATTTCGGGTTAACCCGTAGTTTCTGAAAGGTGTTGTTGATGCTGAAGGCTGTAGCCACCCGGGCGCGCAAAGCAGGGTTTTTGTGTGTGGTGGGTGTTGCGTTTGCTCTTTCCCCGATGGTGGGGCAGGCCCGCCAATCCCCCTCCACCCACGGTTCCACCACCCCTATCGCACTGGCCGAGTTGCCGCCCCAGGGACGTGCGACGTATGCGCTGATCCGTGAAGGAGGCCCGTTTCCGTACGACAAGGACGGATCGGTTTTCGGCAATCGAGAGCGGCTGTTGCCCGCCTACAAGCGCGGCTACTACCGTGAATACACCGTCAGAACACCAGGTTCGCGCGACCGGGGAGCCCGGCGTATCGTGTGTGGCGGCAAGCCCCGGGTACCGGACGCCTGCTACTACACCAGCGACCACTACGCCAGTTTTCGCGAAATCATCGAAAAATGACGCCCGATGCACCACGCACCGCCCGGTTTGTCCGGCGGTGGGCGGTGCGCGCTCTTGAATCCCCCAACCGGCAGTCGGCCCCCGTGGACTGGCGGATACCCGAAGTTTTTGGACTTTATAAAGAAAGAGTAGCGGAGATGCAGACGCCACTTCGTAAAGACCTGGAAACGCCACTGCGTGGCGTGCGCACCAACATCGTGCAGTCCATCCGCGCGTTTCGCGTGCAGGACCTGCAGGATGCAGCCACTTCCCTGGGCCAACATTTCCTGTACGCCAATCTGGCCCACGCCCAGTCCAAGCAGGACGTGCTGGACCTGATCGCCGGGCAGTTCACCTTCCCGTCGCACTTCGGCAAGAACTTCGATGCGCTGTACGACTGCATGACGGATCCCTTGCACAAATCGGGCCCGCAGCCCGGCTTCATCGTGGTGCTGGAACAGATCCCGGCCACGGGCAAGTTCGACAAGGAAGCGCGTGAGCAGCTGCTCGACATCTTCCGAGACGCTGCCGACTACTGGAGCGACCGCAAGATCCCGTTCCGCTGTTTCTATTCTTTTCTGTAGCCCGTTCTGCATCCACCAGCCAAGCAGAACGGGCGAACGAGGCTACCGGAGCACAGACCAAGGTCCAAGGCATCGAGATCCCCGCCGACCCTGCCGAGAAGATGCCCACTGACAAGTTGGTGGACGTGTCCCCCCTGGCGCTGCGCATGAGCAGCCCTTTCAACGCGGGCTACTGGCTCAGCGCTGCATGACCCCCTGCCGCCCTGGGCGGCAGCATTGAACCCTGCCGCCTTGCGCGGCAGCCTTCCAAGCCCACCACGGCACGCCTGCATGCGCCAGCGCGCAGCTGCGGGCGCGGCATCGCCGTCCGTCAGGCGCCCTGGCCCATCGCCGCAGCCAGGGCCACGTACTCGTCCACGGGCACTTCCTCGGCACGGCGTTGGGTGTCGAAAGTGCCGGGGTAGGCCTTGGCTTCGAGCCAGCGGCCCAGGGTGTGGCGCAGCAGCTTGCGGCGCTGGCTGAAGGCGACCTGGACCAGCTCTTCGAGCAGGCGTTCGTTCAGGGCGACCGGGGCCTCGCGGGGCACCATGCGCACCACGGCGCTGTCCACGCGCGGGGGCGGGTCGAAGCTCTCGGGCGGCACGAAGAGCACGTTCTCCATCGCGTAGCGCCACTGCAGCATCACCGACAGGCGGCCATAGTCCGAGGTGGACGGGCTGGCCACCATGCGGTCGATCACTTCCTTTTGCAGCATGAAATGCTGGTCCTCGATCACCGCCACGTGCGCCAGCAGGTGGAACAGGATGGGCGTGGAGATGTTGTAGGGCAGGTTGCCCACCACGCGCAGCTTCAGCGCCGGCTGCTCCACGCGCGCGCGCCAGTCCTGCGCCAGCTGCGTGAAATCGACCTTGAGCACATCCGACTCAATCACCTCGAGCTGCCCATGCAGGCGCAGCCGCAGCGCCAGGTCGCGGTCCAGCTCGATCACCGTGAGGCGCCCCAGCCGCTCCACCAGCGGCTGCGTCAGCGCCGCCAGCCCCGGCCCGATCTCCACCATGGGCTGGCTCGCCTGCGGCGCAATGGCGTCCACGATGCCATCGATGATGCCCTTGTCGGACAGGAAATGCTGGCCGAAGCGCTTGCGGGGAATGTGTTTCATGTCAATTGCATGTGCGCGTGGCCTATCGGCCCGCGTGGGGAAAGAAGCAAGAGCGCCCGAGGTCGAGCGCGCTTTCAGCGAATGATGCCCCATCGGCAGACACGAGGCTACCGGGCTGGTGGCCCCAACCCCCGCACCTCGCGGAGTTCGCCTGATTGATCATCCACGGCACGAGACCTGGGGGCGGACCGGCCGCAGCGCCGGGCCGCCCCAAGCAAGGCCAGCCCCCTCGGGGGGCAGGGAGCGACACGCAGTGCGCGACCGTGGGGGCTCTATTTACTGCGGTGGTTCCCGGTACTCGACATAGGCGCGGCCGCGCAGTTCCTGTGCCCAGGTGGCGTAGGCGTCCTCGATCTTCTTCTCGCGCACGGCGTCGCGCACCATGTCGCGCTGCTCGCGCTGCGTGAGCTTGGCCTCGCGGCGTTCCATGAGCTGGATCAGGTGCACGCCAAAGCGCGAAACCAGGGGCTCGCTGATGTCGCCGGGCTTGAGCGTGCTGAGCGCCTGCTCGAATTCGGGCACATAGCGGCCGGGGCTGGCCCAGCCCAGGTCGCCGCCCTGCTTGGCGCTGCCATCCACCGAGTTCTCGCGCGCCAGGGTGGCAAAGTCGGCCTGTCCGGCCAGGATGCGGCGGCGGTAGTCGGCCAGCCGTGCCGCGGCCGCGGCCTCGGTCAGCTGCGCGCTGGGGCGCAGCAGGATGTGCCGCGCGTGGTTCTGCACCACGGTCGACGGCAGGCCGGCCACATTGCGCTCCACCACCTTCAGGATGTGAAAGCCTGCGGGCGAGCGCACGGGGCCTACGATGCCGCCCACGGGTTGGCCCTGCACGGAGTTGACGAACAGGTCGGGGTAGCGGTCGGCCGGGCGCAGGCCCAGCAGGCCGCCGGCGCGCTTGCCTTCGGGCGCATCCGAGAACTCGGCCGCCACGGCGGCAAAGTCGCTGCCGGCGGCGCGTGCCTTGTCGGCGGCGCTCTGCGCGCGGGCCTGCAACTGCGCCACCTGGGTGGGCGTGGCGTTCTCGGGCACCAGCACCAGCACGTGGCCGAGGTTGATCTCCATGGCCGAGGCATCGGCACCCGACTGCTGCTCGCGCAGGAACTGGTCGATGTCCTGGTCGTTGACCCGGACCTTGGCGTCCACATCGCGCTCGCGCAGGCGCTGCAGCAGCAACTGGCTGCGCAGCTCCTCGCGAAAGCGTTCCTTGCTCGTGCCGTCGCGGGCCAGGCGCCGGTGCATGTCCTCGAGCGTCATGCCGTTCTGCTGGGCAATGCCCTGCTCGGCCTGGCTGAGGGCGAATTCCTCGACCTTGACGCCGCTTTCCTTGGCCAGCTGCATCTGGGCCTTTTCCAGGATCAGGCGTTCGAGCACCTCGCGCGCCAGCAGGTCGCGCGGGGGCCGGTTGCCACCCTGCTGCTGTGCCAGCTGCTGTTCGGCCCGGGCCAGGCGGGCACGCACCTCGTTGTTGGTGACGGGCTCGGAGTTGACCACCGCCACGATGAAGTCGGCTGATTGCGGGCCCTGGCTCGCAGCGGGCACGGGCAGGCCCAGGGCCGGGGCGGCAGCGGCGGCCGGCCGGCCGGTGTTGCCCTGGATGCGCAGGCCCTGCGCGAATGCGCCCCCGGAGGCGAGGGCGGCCAGGCAGGCAAGTGCCAGTGCGGAAACACGGTGGTTCATGGCGGTGTCAGTCAGTCGTAGTTGCTGAAGCGGCTGGGCGAGCCAACCTGGTCGCGCAGGTTCTGGTAGCGCGGCACATTCTGCTTGAAGGTGTCGAGGGGGCTGGAGCCCAGGCTGAGGCGGGAGAACCCGACGAACTCGATCTGGAACAACAGGCGGGTGTTGGAGGTGGAGACGCTGTTCTGCAGGCGCTCCAGCACCACGCGGCCGATCCAGCAGCAGCCGTCGTATTCGAGGCCGACCACGCTGTCCACCAGCTTGCGGTCCTGCATGCTGAAGTTCAGGCGACCGATGGTGTACCAGCGGCCGGGGCCCTGGCCGCGGCCCGGGCCCAGGTCCTGGCCCTTGTCGCCCCACAGGTCGTTGAGCGGCCATTGCCAGCCGATGTCGATCTGCTCGCTGGTGCCGCGCTGGAAGCGGTAGGCGGCGCTCACGGTGCGGTAGTTGCCCGGGCTGTACCGCGCGCCGATGGTCGAGCGGATGGAGCGCCGGGTCTTGGGGTTGTACTGCACCGTGGAGTCGTAGGCCCAGTTCTTCGTCCAGTTGATGCCCGCGCCCAGCAGGATGTCCGACAGGCGCTCGCTCACCGGGGCGGCACCCGGCAGGGTCACCTGCTGGTCAGAGAAGCGCACGCGCTGCGCCACGCCGAAGCGCGCCGCCTCGGCACCCGAGTCGGGGTCGATCAGGCGCGTGGTCACGCCCATGGTCAGCAGGTTGTTGTCCGCCAGCCGGTCGTTGCCGCCGAACGAGTTCTCGGTGTAGATCGTGGCGAAGTTGAAGTCGTTGAGCGCCGTGTCGTACAGCGGCAGCTTGCTCTGGTCGCGGTAGGGCGTGTAGGTGTAGAACGCCCGGGGCTCCAGGGTCTGCAGGAAGGAGCGGCCGAAGAAGCTGGCATCGCGCTCGAACACCAGGCCGCTGTCCAGGCTGAAGGTCGGCAGCGTGCGGCTGGCCGAGCGCGAGCCGTCGCTGAGCGGGCCGTCGAACTGGTACTGCGTGGTGTGCAGCTGCAGGCGTGGCGTGATGAAGCCGGCCGGCGCAAGGAACGGCCGGCTGATCTGCGCCACTGCGAAGGAGCGGTTGGCGTCGGGCTGCTTGGTCAGGAAGCGGTCGGCCTGGAAGCGCGTGGTGTCCAGCTCGACGCTGGCGTCGAAGCCGCCGGGCAGCATCGTCGGCTCATAGCGCCAGACCAGTTGCGGCATGCGGTCGTAGGGCGGCACGATGGGCGCCGACACGTCCTGCAGCGTCTGCCACTTGAGGGCCCGCGCGCGCACCGACATGTCGCCGCTGCCCCAGGTCAGCGTGGCATCGCCGGGCAGGAGGCGCTGGCGCAGCGGTTCGGAGACGCGGCCGAAGTCGCGCCAGTAGTTGTCGTCGCTCACCCGGTTGAGGTTCAGGCTCAGGTTCAGGCCGCCCACGGGCGAGGCGATCAGGGCGTCGTGCTTGCCCGTGAAGCCCCAGCGGTCGCGGTCGCGCAGGCGGTCCGAAGGCATGTAGTCGCCGCTGATCTCGCCCTTGTAGGTGGGCTCCAGGTAGCGGAACTCACCGCCCAGGTTGGTGCCGCGCTTGGAGAGCAGCGCCGCGCGCAGCGTGGCATCGCGGTTGGGCGCGATGTTCCAGTAATAGGGCTGCGAATAGGCCACGCCATCGCGGCTGTCCAGCCCGAAGGACGGGGGCAGCAGGCCCGACTTGCGCTTGTCCGACAGCGGGAAGGTGATGCGCGGGATCGGCAGCAGCGGGATGCCCTTGAACTCCAGCACCGCGTCCTCGGCCGTGCCCACTTCCTCTTCGCGGTCGATGCGGATGGTCTTGGCGCGCAGCACCCAGTCGGGCTGCCATGAGGCCTCGTCGTTCTTCTGGCAGGTGGTGTAGGTGGCGTCGTGGACGATGGAGCGCTGGCGGTCAATGAAATCCACGCGCGAGGCATCTCCGTGGGCCTGGGTGGCCAGGAAGCGGTAGCGCGCGTCGTTGAAGAAGCCCTCGAAGGCCTCCACCCGCAGGTCGAGCGCCGTGCCTTCATAGACATTGCCGGCGCGGTTGATGCGCACCGAGCCGCGTGCCTTGGCCAGGTCTTCGGGCACGTCGTAGTCCAGCCGGTCGGCGCGGATCACCGTGTCTCCCCGGCGCAGCTCGGCGTTGCCTTCGATGGTGGCGTTCAGGTCTGTCTGCCCGCTGATGTGGTCACCGGTGACGAAGATCGGCAGCTTGGGCCGCACCGCCTCGGGAATGTTCTCCTGCAGCTGGGGCGAGGTGCGCAGCGCCGGGGGGGCATCCCAGGCGCTGGGCGTGTTGCCGTCCTGCGCCAGGGCGGCCAACGGCAGGCCGCACCAGGCGAGGGCCACGCCATAGGCCAGTGCGCGCGGCACCGGCGGGCGCAGCCGCGCTCCGGGTGCCGTGGCGGGCCGGGTCCGGGAGGAAGGGGTCTGCACGGTGGGGGGCTTGCGGCGTGGCACGTGGGACGGTAGGGGCTGTATCAGAAGAAGGGAACCCGCTCCAGGGAACGGGTTTGTAAAATCGGATTATCCATGAGCCACCCTTTCCCCCCACCTTCCTCCCCCCCACCCGCCGGTGCGGCGGTGGCAACTCCCTCTTCCTCCACGGTCGCCTGGCCTGACGCCGCACGCCACAGCGCCTTCGACGCCTGGCTGGCGCCCCTGGTGGGCGGCCACCAGCTGAAGCCCGAAACACTGCGCCCGGCATCGGCCGATGCGAGCTTTCGGCGCTACCTGCGCATCGACACCACGCTGGGCACGAGCTGCATCGTGATGGATGCCCCGCCCGACAAGGAGAACTGCCGCCCCTTCGTGCAGGTGCAGCGCCTGCTGGCCGATGCCCGCCTGAACGTGCCGCAGATCCTGGCCTGGGACGAGGCCGGCGGTTTCATGCTGCTGTCCGACCTGGGGCACCAGACGCTGATCGAGCTGCTCGACCCCGAGAAGCCCCGTGACGCCTATGCCTGGTACCAGCAGGCCACGGACGTGCTGCTGCAGTGGCAACTGGCCTCGAAGCCCGGCGTGCTGCCCGTCTACGACGAAGCGCTGCTGCGCCGCGAACTGGCGCTGTTCCCCGACTGGTACCTGGCGAAGCACCGCGGTGTGACGCTCGATGCCGGGCAGCAGGCCACGCTCTCGGGCGCGTTCGACGCCATCGTGGCGCACAACCTCGCGGCCCCGCAGGTCTACGTGCACCGCGACTTCATGGCGCGCAACCTCATGGTGCCGGTGCAGGAGGGAGCGCCGCTCGGAGTGCTCGACTTCCAGGACGCGGTCTACGGCCCCATCACCTACGACATCGCCAGCCTGATGCGCGACGCCTTCATCAGCTGGGAAGAGGAATTTGTCATCGACATTACCGTGCGTTACTGGGAGAAGGCCCGCAAGGCCGGCCTGCTGGGCGCCAACAGTGCCAGCGGCTGGGGCGACGACTTCGGCGAGTTCTACCGCAGCGTGGAATGGATGGGCCTGCAGCGGCACTTCAAGGTGGCCGGCATCTTCGCGCGCCTGACCCTGCGCGACGGCAAGCCCAGGTACCTGGCCGATGCGCCGCGCTTCCTCCACTACATCCGCGCCACGACCAACCGCTACCGCCAGCTGGGCCCGCTGCTGAAGATGCTGGATGGCATCGAGGGCACCGAGGCGCCGATGGGCTATGCCTTTGGTCGCGTTTGAATGAAGCACCCCCTGAGTCGCTTCGCGCCTTCACCCCTCTCTCATATTGCTTCGCAATCTGGGAGGGGGACGCCCCCAGCGCGGCGGGGCGGCCCTTGCGCGGGGGCACTGGCTTGGACCGTGCCAGTTTTTGTGCGTTGCGGGTTGCGTTCGGCGCCATGGGAAATTGATATGCCATTGAAGAGATAACGTACATGCCCCGCTTCCATTGCCCCGTGGATCTCGCTCCCGGCGCCGAGATCGAACTGCCTCCGGGCGCCGCCCGCCATGTGCAGGTGCTGCGTCTGCAGCCCGGTGACGCCATCACCCTGTTCCACGGGGGCCAGGACGGCCCTGGTGGCGAATTCGAGGCCACCGTGCTGCGCATGGGCCGCAGCGACGTGCGCGTGCAGGTCGGCGCCCACCATGCCGTCGAGCGCGAGGCGCCGCGCGCCGTGCACCTGCTGGCCGGCATCACCGCCAACGAGCGCATGGACTGGCTCGTGGAGAAGGCCGCCGAACTGGGCGTGGCCAGCATCACCCCGCTGGTGGCCGAGCGCAGCGTGCTCAAGCTCAAGGGCGAGCGCGCCGACAAGAAAATCGCCCACTGGCAGGCCGTGGCCGTGGCCGCCTGCGAGCAGTGCGGGCGCAACCGCGTGCCCGTGGTGCACGGTGCCGTCGACCTGGCCGCCTGGTTGCGTGCGCAGGCCCTGCAGCCGGGCACCCCCGGTGCGGCGCAGCGCCTGCTGCTGTCCTTGCGGGCGGGTACCGTGCCGCTGCACACGGGGGCGGCAGGCAACGGGCCGGTGGTGTTTCTCTCGGGCCCCGAAGGTGGCCTGAGCGCGGCCGAGGAGGATCTGGCGCTGCAGCACGGTTTTGCGCCCGTCACCCTGGGGGCGCGCGTGCTGCGGGCCGAAACGGCGCCCCTGGCGGCCCTCGCCGCGCTCACCCTGGCCTGAGCCAGGAACGGACGCGACACAAAAAAGCCCCACGCAGGGGGCCCCGCCCGTAAAATCGCGGGCAGCGCCGCTGGCCCAGCGCGCCCAACCCGGGCGATGGGCCCTTGGCAGGAGAGGCAGGCCCCCTTGCACAAACCCACCCACTGGCGGCGGCTGGTGGGCTCCATCCTTCCCACGGACCGTCGGCAGCGCACGATAGGCAGCATGGCCTTGCTTGCGCTGCTGCTCATGATCGGCAGCTCGGGCGTGATGCTCATGCTCGCGCATGCCGGCATGACCGCCCACGAAGAGGCGGTCCAGTGGTGGGCCGCGGTGTCGGTGGGCGGCCTCATGGTGATGACCGCCATGGTCTTCAGCGGCTGGTCCGCGCGGCTGCCGGACCCCTCCCTCACCATGGCCCAGATGGCCTGGACCATCACCAGCGGCGCCGTGGCCTATGTGCTCGCGGGTGACGCGCGCGGCGTGGTGCCCGCCGTGCTGGCCATGATCCTGTTCTTCGGCACCTTCGGCCTGACGCTGGCGCAGGTCGTGGGCATTGGCAGCTATGCGCTGGCGGCCTTCGTGGTGGCGGTGGCCGCAGCGGCGCGCTTCAATGCCGGCACCTATGGCGTCGTGGACACGGCCTATGCGCTCATGGTGCTGCTGGTGCTGGCGGGCTCCATTGCCCTGAACCTGCGCATCCAGAACATCCGCCTGCGCCTGCGCCTGCAGCGCGAGGCCCTGGCCCAGGCCCTGGCTGAGAACCGCGAACTGGCCATGCGCGACGAACTCACCGGCCTGCTCAACCGCCGCGCCATGCTCGACCTGATGCTGCTCGAGCAGCGGCGCAGCCTGCGCAGCGGGCGCCCGCTGCTGCTGGCGCTGCTGGACATCGACCACTTCAAGCCCATCAACGACCTGCACGGCCATTCCACCGGCGACCGGGCGCTGCAGGCCTTCACCGCCGCCGTGCGCGGCAGCGTGCGCGACACCGACGTGCTGGCCCGCTGGGGCGGCGAGGAGTTCGTGCTGATGCTCTGCGATACCCGCCTGGAAGACGGGATGGAGCTGCTCGACCGGGTGCGCAGCGCGGTGGCCCAGCTCCAGGTGCTGCACGTGTCCGAGGCCGTGTGCTTTACCGTGTCGGCCGGCCTGGCCCAGCACCTGCCCGGCGAGACCATTGAACACACGCTGGACCGGGCCGACCAGGCCTTGTACACGGCCAAGGCGCTCGGGCGCAACCGCGTGGCGGTGGCCCCTTCGCCCCGGCCGCTGGGGGCCTCCGGGGCGCACCTGCGGTCCTGAGCAACCGGTATGGCGGGATGGCGCGGGTACCATCCTGGCATGAGCACCCATTACGAAACCCTGCAGCACGCCAGCGCCTACCCCGAATCCCTGGGCGTGCCGGCGCCCGATGCGCTGGGCGAGCAACACCTGTGGCCGCGCAAGAGCGGCTTTTTCATCCGGCTGCCCGCCACGCCGGAGGTCGCGGTGGCCGAGGGCGAAGGGGGGGATGCGGGCCCAGCCCCCGGGCGGCGCCGGGAACTGGTGCCCGCGCAATGGGGCCTGGTACCCCACTGGGTCAAGTCGGCGTCCGACGGCAAGCTGCGCGCGCCCAAGCTGGTCAACGCCAAGTCCGACCTGGCCTCCACGGCGACGGCGTTCCGCGACGCCTGGCTCCAGGGCCAGCGTTGCATCGTGCCCATGGCGGCCTTCTACGAGGACGACTTTCGCCAGGGCAGCAAGGCCCGCCCCACCCGCATCGCGCGCGTGGACGGCAAGCCCATGGGCGTGGCAGGGCTGTGGGCGCGCTGGCAGGGGCCGGACGGCGAGGTGCTGCTCAGCTATGCGCTGATCACCGTGAACGCCAACAACCACGCGCTCATGCACCGCTACCAGCAGCCGGGCAGCGAAAAAAGCATGCCCGCCATCCTCAACGAAGGGGCCTACGACGCCTGGCTCGGTGCGCGCGCGGACAAGGCCAAGGAGTTCCTGCGCCAGTACCCGGCCCAGTCGCTCACGGCCAACCCGGTGGAGACCAAGGCCGACAAGGTTCCCAAAGGTTGGCTGGAGTAACCCGTCCGGGGCGCTGTGCACAATGGGCGCCCTCCCCTGCCCGCTGCGCTGAATGAACAAGAACCTCTGGCTGCTGGCCCTGTGCCAGGGCCTCTTCCTCACCAACAACGTCGTCTTCATCGCCATCAACGGGCTTGTGGGCCTGCAGCTGGCCCCTTATGGCTGGATGGCGACCCTGCCGGTGATGGGCTACGTGGTCGGCGGCGCGCTGTCGACCGCGCTGGTGGCGGCCACGCAGGCACGCTGGGGGCGCAAGGTCTCGTTCCAGATCGGCCTGGCCGTGGCCCTGTTGTCGGCAGCGTTGTGCGCCTGGGCCGCGTTCAGCGCGCAGTTCTGGCTGCTGTGCGCGGCCACCGTGGTGGCCGGCTACTACAGCGCCAACGGTCAGCTCTACCGCTTTGCCGCTGCCGAGCTGGCCGCGCCGGACTACCGCGAAAAGGCCGTCTCAGTGGTGCTCGCCGGTGGCCTGCTGGGCGCCGTGGCCGGCCCCAACCTGGCCAGTGCCACGCGCACGCTGTTCTCGGTGCCATTTGCCGGGGCCTACCTTGCGCTCATGGGCGTGGCGCTGCTGGCCATGGCCGCCATGTCGGCCATCCGCTTCGAGAAGCTGCCCGTGGTGCTGAATGCGGCGGGCCAGCCGCAGACCGGCCGGCCGCTGGCCGAGCTGATGCGCCAGCCCGCCCTGGTGGTGGCCATCCTCGGGGGGGCGCTCGGCTACGGCGTGATGAACCTGCTGATGGCCGCCACGCCGCTGGCCATGCAGGTCTGCGGCTTTGGCTTCGACCAGGCCGCGCTGGTGCTCGAGTGGCATGTGATCGGCATGTTCGCCCCGGGCTTCTTCACGGGCCACCTGATCAAGCGCCTGGGTGTGCTGCCCGTGATGGGCACGGGCGTGCTGCTCAACTTCGCCTGCGTGGCGGTGGCGCTGTCGGGGTTGGAGCTGCACCACTTCGGCATCGCCCTGTTCATGCTGGGCGTGGGCTGGAACTTCCTGTTCACGGGCGCCACCACGCTGGCGATGACGGCCTACCGCCCCGAGGAGAAGGACCGCGCGCAGGCGGCGATCAACTTCTGCGTGTTCGCCACGCTGGCGGTAAGCGCCTTCTCGTCGGGCGTGCTGGTCACCACCCAGGGCTGGACGCTGCTCAACGCGGGCTCGCTGGTGCCCATCGTGGTCACGGGCGCGGGCCTGCTATGGCTGGCCGTGCAGCGCCGCCGTTGCCCATAGTGCTTCCTTCGGCGCTTCGGCCGCGACGGCCTGCGTGAGCCAGCGCACGAAGGCGGCGACGGCGCGCTCCTCTGTCCGCTCGCGTGCGACGAACAGGCTGTAGCCGCGCAGGCCGCTGTCGACGAAGGGATGGGCCAGCGCCAGTTCGCCCGATTGCAGCTCGCGCTGCACGAAGTACTGCGGCACCAGACCCACGCCCAGGTCCGCGCGCACCGCCTCCACGAGCATGGAAAACAGATCGAACCGGTGCCCGCCCAGGCTGTGCGCCGGTGTGTGCGCGATGCCTGCATGGGCGAACCAGTCGTCCCAAGCCCCCAGGCGCGAGCTGAGCTGCAGCAGCGGCACGGCGCTGAAGTCGCCCCGTGCCATGGCGCGCCGGTGGCGCGAGCCGGGCGCGCAGACGGCGACGCAGGTCTCGCGCAGCAGCGGCTGCTGCAGGGCCCCGGGCCAGGCCGCATCGTCGTACTGCACGGCCACGTCGAACGGGATCTCGGCCATGTAGGTTTGCGTGGGGTAGACCTGCAGGTGCACGCTGCAGGCCGGCTCCTCGGCTAGGAAGGCCGGCAGGCGCGGCAGCAGCCAGCGCTCGGCAAACACCGGCACGCAGCCCAGCTGCAGGCTGGTGCCGTCGGAGCGCTGGGCCATGGCCTCGCGTGTGTGGTTCTGCAGGCGCAGCAGATCACCCGTGATCTGCGCGTGGTAGCGCCGACCCACCGCGGTCAGCTCGGTGCCGCGCGCGCTGCGCTGCACCAGCTGCAGGCCGAGCTGGCCTTCGAGCTGGCGCAGCTGCTGGCTCACGGCGCTGTGCGTCAGGCACAGCTCCTGGGCGGCCTTGCCCACGCCGTGGTGGCGCGCCACGGCATCGAAAATCAACAGGGCGCGGGTGCTGGGGATGTGGCGGTGCATGTAAGAAAAACTGACGGGATGCCAGATTAAAGCAGAGCAGAAGGTCCTCTCGCGGCCCAACAATTGCTCTGTCATCAGCGTGTCACGGCCATGGCCGTGCACCCGCTCTGCCTCTCACCAGTCAATTTTCCTTACAGCCATGACCTTATCCCCTGTCCGCCGCCTTGCCTTTTCCGCCAGCGCCGTGTCGCTGTCCGTCGCCGCCCTGTGCGCCGGCACGGCCCATGCGCAGGCCGTCGCCCCCACGCCCACGCAGCTGCGCCCCGCCGTGGACCAGGCCTACACCCAGCTCATGGCGGCGCCGCAGATCCACCAACTGCTCGAGGCCGTCAAGGCCGACCATGAGCGCTCGATCGGCGACCTGAAGATGCTCACCGAGATCGAGGCGCCACCCTTCAAGGAGCAAAAGCGTGCCGAAGCCTTCCTGGCCCGCATGAAGGCGCTGGGTCTCACCAGCGCTGCCATCGATGCCGAAGGCAACGTGGTCGGCGTGCGCAAGGGCACGGGCCAGGGCCCCAAGCTGGTGGTCTCGGCCCACATGGACACGGTGTTCCCGGCCGGCACCGACGTGAAGGTCAAGGAGCGCGATGGCCGCCTGTATGCACCCGGCATCTCTGACAACACGCGCGGCCTGGCCGTGCTGCTGTCCTGGCTCAAGGTGCTCAACGACCAGCGCATCGCCACCGTGGGCGACCTGGTGTTCGTTGGCAACGTGGGCGAGGAGGAACTGGGCAACCTGCGCGGCATGAAGCACCTGTTCGCCGAGCACCTGGACATCGACGGCATGGTGGCCCTGGAGCCTGCGCCCGATGGCACGGTGCTGATGCAGGGCACGGGCAGCCACCGCCACGAGGTCACCTTCAAGGGGCCGGGCGGCCACAGCTTCGCGGCCTTCGGCCAGGTACCGAGCGCCATCCACGGCATGGGCCGGGCCATCGCCAAGATCTCCGAGATCCGCACGCCCACCACGCCCAAGACCACCTTCACCGTGGGCACGGTGGGCGGCGGCACCTCGGTGAACACCATCGCGCCCGATGCGCGCATGGCCGTGGACATCCGCTCCGACGCGATGGAACCGCTGCTGGCCACCGAAAAGCAGGTGCTGGCCGCCGTGGACGAGGCCGTGGCCGAAGAGAACAAGCGCTGGGGCGTGGCCACGCTGAGCGCGTCGACCAGGCTGATCGGCGACCGCCCGGGTGGTCGCACGGCGGTGGACACGGTCCTGGTCGAGGCCGCGGTGCGCTCCAACACTGCGTTCGGCCACAAGACGGTGCTCAGCGGCGCCAGCACCGATGCCAACGTGCCCATGTCCCTGGGCATCCCGGCCATCGTGATCGGCGGCGGTGGCAAGACCGGGGGCTTCCATGCGCTGTCGGAATGGATCGACCTGACCGACGCCTGGAAGGGCGCGCAGAACTCGCTGGTGACCGTGCTCGGCCTGGTGGGCGTGCAGGGCGTGAGCGCTCCGCTGCTGGAAAAACGCGCGCCGCGCAGCAAGTGAGCCGCTCGCTGCTATCGACCGGCGGCGGGCGGTAGAACAATTCACCATTGTTGACATGGGGGCAGGCTCTGGCCTGCGTACCATCGCCAGGTGGCAGGCCGCTTCGGCCCTGCCCTTGTCTTTTTCAGGAGATCACCATGGGTTTGCTCGATTCAGTGCTGGGCGCTGTCATTCAGAACGCGTCGCAGGGCCATGGCGGTGCATCGGCCGCGCAAGGCGGCGGGGGCCTGGGCGGGCTGGTGGCGCTGGCCGCGCAGAACCCGCAACTCATCCAGGCGGTGCTGTCCCTGGTGAGCAATGACGGCCCGGTGGGCGGCCTGCCAGGGTTGATGGCGAAATTCCAGCAGGCGGGCCTGGGCGACATGATCGCTTCGTGGCTCGGCACCGGGGCCAACCAGGCCATTTCGGGCGACCAGCTCTCGCGCGTGCTCGGTTCCGGCCCGCTGTCGCAGGTGGCATCGCAATTGGGCGTGGGCCAGTCCGATGCGGCCAACCAGCTGGCACAGGTGCTGCCGGGCCTGCTCGACCAGCTCACGCCGCAAGGCCATGCACCCCAGGGCGGGCTGGGCCAGAGCAGCGATCTGTTCGGCATGCTCGGCGGCCTGCTCAGCAAGTAGGCGCCCGGCGGGATCCGCCAGGGCCTGGCGGATCGGGATCAGGCGACGGATGCGACCCGGTCCCGGGCCTCGGAGCGGCCTGCGCGCACCGGACAGCGCATGTCCAGCCAGTGGCGCAAGGTCTCGAACACGGGCGCTGCCAGGTCGGAACGCTCGTTGAACAGCTCGTGGTACAGCGGCTCGAAGCAGCGTGACTGCACCTGGGCGCTGGGCGCTGCGGCCGCAAAGGCGCGGCTGCCGGCCGGGTTCACCAGCTTGTCGCTGCCGGCCCACATCAGCAGGGTGGGTACCTTCCATTGCGCCGCTGCGGCCACGGTGGCCGGGCCGCCATCGGCAATGAAGCGCGCCAGGCGCGCGCTGATGCGGTCATGGCACAGCGGGTCGGCCAGGTAGGCGGCAGGCACGGCACTGTCGTGCGAAAGGTACTGCGCATCGAGGCCGTTGCCCACGCGCAGGTTGGGGGCGATGCGCGGCAGCGTGGCCAGCAGCAGCTTTTGCACCGCACCCAGGCCGGGGTCCAGCGCGGGCGACGAGAGCACCAGCGCATCCACAGGCCGCAGGCCGAGTGCGACAAAACGCGAGGCCACCAGCCCGCCCATGCTGTGGCCCAGCAGCACCAGGGGCAGCCCCTCGGGGGTGCGTGCGCGCAGGGCGTCGACCATGTCGGCCAGGTCGTCGAGCAGCCGGCTGTCCGAGGTCAGGCCGCCGCGCGGCCCGGCCGATTCGCCATGGCCGTACTGGTCGTAGCCGCGCACGGCAAAGCCCCAGCCAACGAGCTGCCGCGCCAGCGCGTCGTAGCGGCCCACATGCTCCCCCAGGCCGTGCACCAGCAGCACGGTGCCGCGCTGTGCCTGGCCCGGCGCCAGCGGCCAGTCCTGGACGGCCAGGTTCTCCCCGTCACTGGCGGTGAAGGTGGTCAGGGTGGAGGCAACGGGTTCGGTCATCGGGCAGGGCGGCAGAGGTGGGCATCGTGGCCCGGGAGCGGGCAGGAAAAAGGTGCGCGCAGCCAACAATCTGCCGCATGCAGGCATCGTGACGGGGCCCCGCGGCGCCGTCAATGGATTTCATGCCGCACTGCGGCGCGGGGGCGACAGGCCACCCGCACGGGTGGTGCCGCCCCGCGGGGGCTCAGGCCGCTGGTGCGGCCACGGCCTGCTCGGCCGCCATGGCCGCAATCACATGCGCCACCGAGGCCGTGAGGCGCTTGGCATAGGGCACGTGCAGGAACTCGTTGGGTCCGTGGGCATTGCTCTTGGGGCCGAGCACGCCGCAGACCATCATCTGCGCCTCTGGGAAGCCTTCACTGAGCATGTTCATGAGCGGAATGGTGCCGCCCTGGCCGATGTAGCCGCAGGGCGCGCCGAAATGCGCCTGCGATGCCTCGTTGAGCGCGCGCTCGAACCAGGGCGTGGTGCTCGGGGCATTCCAGCCCGTGGCGCCGCCGCCATGCTCGAAGGTGACCTTGGCCTGGTAGGGGGCGTTGTCCTCGAGCAGCGCCTTGAGTTCCTGGACGGCCTGGCCGGCATCCACCAGCGGGGGCAGGCGCAGGCTGAGCTTGAAGGCGGTGTAAGGGCGCAGCACATTGCCCGCGTCCTTCAGGGCCGGGAAGCCCTCGGCACCGGTCACGCTCAGCGTGGGCGTCCAGGTGCGGTTGAGCAGGGCCTGCAGCGGGTCGGTGGTGGTGGGCAGGGCGAAGGCGGTGGAGCCGCCGCAGTCGTAGTGGGCCCAGGGGAAGCGCTTGTACACCTCCTCGCCCAGGATGGCGGCGGTGGCGCGGGCCTGGGCCAGGCGGTCGGCCGGTACCTCGCAGTGGAAGCTGGCGGGCAGCAGGCGGCCGGTGGCGCTGTCTTCCAGGCGGTCAAGCACCTGGCGCATGATGCGGAACGACGAGGGCACCAGGCCCGAGGCGTCGCCCGAGTGGATGCCTTCGGTCAGCACCTCGACCTTGAGCGTGCCGCTGGCCATGCCGCGCAGGCTGGTGGTGAGCCACAGCTGGTCGTAGTTGCCGGCGCCCGAGTCCATGCAGACCACCAGCGCCACGTCGCCCATGCGGGATTTCAGGGCGTTGATGTAGGGCAGCAGGTCGCCCGAGCCGCTTTCCTCGCAGGTCTCGATCAGGCCCACGATGCGCGGGTGCGGCACGTTCTGGCGCTTGAGTTCCTGCACCGCGGCAACGCTGGCGTACACCGCGTAGCCGTCATCGGCACCGCCGCGGCCATAGAGCTTGCCGTCCTCGTACTTGGGCGTCCAGGGGCCCAGGTCGTTGCGCCAGCCCGAGAACTCGGGCTGCTTGTCCAGGTGGCCGTACATCAGCACGGTCTGGGTCGAGGCGGGTGCGGTGGCGTCGATCTCGAAGAACAGCACGGGGGTGCGGCCTTCAAGGCGCACGATCTCCAGGCGCAGGCCGGGCACCTTCTGGGCTTCGACCCAGGTGGCGGCGTTGCGCACCACGGTGTCGAGCAGGCCGAGCTCGGCCCAGTCGGGGGCAAAGCCGGGCGACTTGGCAGGGATGGCGATGTAGTCGGTGAGCTGGCGCAGGATGTCGGTGTCCCACGCCTGGCTCACCCGCTCGAGCGCCAGTGCGGGTTGCAGGGCGTGGGAGGGGACGCGGGCGTTCATGGTGGTGTTCCTCTGGCGGGATGAAACCAGCATTCCAACACAACGCGCGCGGGTGCGCCACCGCCCGGGAACCGCCCCTGTCCCGGCATGGGATGGGGCCTGTCCCTGGTCAATACCCTGAGTATCCTGAAGCGGGAAGGGTCTCGGGGTTGCTGTCCAGCGAGGACGGCGACGAGGGCGGGTGCAGCGCAACCGCGGCCTCCACCCGGTTGCGCCCGAGCTCCTTGGCCCGGTACAGGGCCCGGTCGGCGGCCGAGATCAGCATGTCCCAGCTGTCGCCCGGCTCCAGCCGGCCACCGAAGACGCCGATGCTCACCGTGACGCTGATGTCCTTGCCCTCATGCCGGTGGCGCGCGCCGGACACCGATTCGCACAGCTGGCGCGCCAGCTGGTGGGCGCCGATCAGGTCGGTGTCGGGCAGCACGATGAGGAATTCCTCGCCGCCATAGCGGCTCACCAGGTCCTGCGAGCGCAGGCGCTCGCGCAGCAGGTTCACCACGCTGCACAGCACCTGGTCGCCCACGGGGTGGCCGTAGTGGTCGTTGACGCGCTTGAAATGGTCGATGTCGACCATCATCACCGAGATGGACTCGCGCGTGCGCACCGCGCGCGCCACGTCGCGGTCCAGCGCCGAGATCGCCGCGCGC
Source organism: Acidovorax sp. GW821-FHT09B03 (assembly GCF_059418305.1). Classification (NCBI taxonomy): domain Bacteria; kingdom Pseudomonadati; phylum Pseudomonadota; class Betaproteobacteria; order Burkholderiales; family Comamonadaceae; genus Acidovorax; species Acidovorax sp. GW821-FHT09B03. Next base: position 363,833 of record NZ_JBWKPP010000001.1, on the reverse strand, counting down.
CGGTTGGCCACGCCCGTCAGGGGGTCGAGCGCTGCCAGGCGGCGGTTGTTCTCGTCCGCACGGTCCCGGGCCATGAAGATGAAGCCCATGGTGGCCACCATGAGCTCGATGAAGGTGGTGCTGAAGGTCAGCGTCTGCACGCCGCTGGGCTGCATGATGCCGGTGGCCGGCTGGTCGCTGCTGCCGACCACGAGCACGCGCACCAGGAACACCAGCGCCTGCAGGGCGAGCATCGCCATGACCAGCCAAGCCCCCCGGCCGGGCGTGGATTCGCGGCGCGAGAACAGGATCCACAGGGCCCACAGGCTCAGCGCACCGAGCAGCAGCCCGGCGACCACCACGCGCGCGGCGTAGTCGTCGATGAACCAGCCCATGCCGGCCGCCATGAGCACCGGCGCCACCACCAGGCCGGGCCAGGGCATGGGCCGGCCCTGGAACTGCAGCAGCGCCGCCACCAGACTGGTGAATGCGCCGCACAGCAGCACATTGCCGAGTACGATGGACAGCAGGGCGTGGATGTGGCCGCGCGATGCGAACAGGGCATACGCCATAGCGTTGAGCAGCAGGCCCAGCGCCCACAGCTCCACCCCTTCGCGGCGCTTGCCCCAGGTCATGACCGCCATGGCCAAGGCGGCCGCCAGCGATGACAGGATGATCATCACCAGCATGGTGGGCACGTCGGCAGTGAAGGGAACCATGGCGCGTAGTCGGGACGGGCGGCAAAGGCCGCAGGGAGTTCAGGATAAACGATGGCGCTGCGGACTCCCGTCAGAAAAAGTGCCGGATCAGAGCGCGGGCACCTCCGCTGCCGACAGGCCGAGGGCCGGCGTGCCCGAGAGCTTGAACACCTGCACGGCGCCGGCCAGGCGGGTGGCCTGCTCGCGCAGGCTGTGGGCGGCCGCGGCCGATTCCTCGACCAGGGCGGCGTTCTGCTGGGTCATCTGGTCGAGCTGGTTCACGGCGGTGTTGACCTGGCCGATGCCGTCCGACTGCTCGCCCGAGGCCGCCGTGATCTCGCCGATGATGTGGCCCACGCGCTGCACCGAGCCGACGATCTCGTCCATGGTAGTGCCCGCGTTGTGCACCAGGCGCGCGCCCGATTCGACGCGCTCCACCGAGGCGCTGATCAGCTGCTTGATCTCCTTGGCCGCGTCGGCGCTGCGCCCGGCCAGGCTGCGCACCTCGCTGGCCACCACGGCGAAGCCCCGGCCCTGCTCGCCGGCGCGGGCCGCTTCGACAGCGGCATTGAGCGCCAGGATGTTGGTCTGGAAGGCGATGGAGTCGATCACGCCGATGATGTCGGCGATCTTGCGCGAGCTCTGGTTGATCTCGCCCATCGTGGTCACCACCTCGCCCACCACCTGGCCGCCGCGCGCGGCGACTTCGGCGGCGCTGCTGGCCAGCTGGTTGGCCTGGCGTGCCGCGTCGGCCGACTGGCGCACGGTGGCGGTGAGCTGGTCCATGCTCTGGGCCGTCTGCGCCAGGCTGCTGGCCGTGGCCTCGGTGCGCGCCGACAGGTCCTGGTTGCCGCTGGCGATCTCGGCGCTGGCCGTGCCGATGTTGTCCACGGCCGTGCGCACCTGCTGCAGCATCTGCGTGTAGCGCTGGCGCATGCCTTCGACCTCCTGCACCAGCGCACCGATCTCGTCGCGCCGCGTGGTGCGAAACGCCTGGGTCAGGTCGCCCTGGGCCACCAGGGTGATGGCCTGGGTCAGGTCGCGCAGCGGCCGGCTCACACCGCGGCGCAGCACCAGGAACAGGCCCACGGCCAGCAGCGCCACGGCCACCGCCATCAGGGCCCACACGGCCAGGGTCACGCGGCGCTGGCCGGCCATGGCCTCGCCGTAGGGCACCTCGGCCACCACCCACCAGCCGCCGGCGGTTTTGCGCACCAGGGCGAAGGGGTCTTCGGCGCCCTGGCCCAGCAGCGGCAGGGCCTCGCGCACATAGCCGTCCTGGGAGGCGGCAAGCGCCTCCAGGAACGCGCCGGCCTGGGGATAGGCCTCCAGCACGCGCTTGCCGCCGGCGCTCGGGTGGTAGACGAAATTCGCCTTGTCCAGCCCGGCGCCGGGGTTGACCACGTAGGTGCCGCCATGCTCGAAGAAGCGCGTCTGCGCGACCTGCTTTTGCAGCATGGCGTGGAACACGCTGATGTCGTTGCCGATGAACAGCACAGCGGTGACCTTGCCGGCACCGTCCTTGGTCGGCAGGTAGTGGCCCATGTAGGGCTTGCCGTTCACCACGGTGACGCCGGTGTAGGTCTCGCCCTTGCTCACGGCCGCATAGGCCGGGTCGGTGCGCGCCAGCGGCGTGCCCTGCTGGCGCTCGCCCTGGGCGTTCTTGACCGAGGTGGTGATGCGCATGAAATCCTCGCCCTTGCGCGCGAACACCGTGGCGATGCCCGCGGTCTCGTTGGCGAACTTGTCCACCGAGCCATAGTCCTCGTTGACCAGCGCGCCGTAGCTGCGCAGCTCGCCCGTGGCCTCGTCCAGGTGCATGGCCGCATCGAAGTAGCGCTGGAAGCCCTTCATCGTGAGCTGCACCAGCTCGCGGTTGGTGTTGTCGGCCGCGTCGAGCGACTGGGCCACGCTCTGTGCCGTGTCGCCCACGCTGGCGATCAGCTGCGTGCGGGTGTTGCGCTCGGTCAGCACGGCGATGGCCAGGCCCACGAGCACCATGACCAGTGCCACCAGGGCAATGGCCATGAGCGTGACCTGGCGCGCGACGGAACGGTTGTTGGCAAGGGGGGCTGGCACGGGGCTTGTCTCCTGGAAGTGAATGCGCACTGCTGCCGGCTGTGCCGGTCTGCATTCACTCTAAGCCCGAGTGCTTGTTACATTTATTCACGCATTCCCTTACGCAGAGCTGCGTACCGCCTCGGCGGCTTTGGATGTCAGTGACCCGACTGTGTGCGCTCCAGCCAGCCCAGGCCCTCGGAGGTGCCGGCGGCCGGCCGGTACTCGCAGCCCACCCAGCCGGCATAGCCCAGGCTGTCGATCAGGTCGAACAGGTAGGGGTAGTGGAGCTCCCCCCGGTCCGGCTCCTGGCGCTCGGGCACGCCGGCCACCTGCAGGTGCGACACGCGGCCCGTGGGCAGGTAGCGGCGCAGCTTGCTGGCCACGTCGCCCTCCACGATCTGGCAGTGGTACAGGTCCATCTGCACCTTGAGGTTGTCCATCTGCGCCGCCTCGAGCAGCTCATGCGCATGGTCCTGGCGGTTCAGGAAGTAGCGCGGCATGTCGCGCAGGTTGATCGGCTCGATCAGGATCTCGCGCCCGCTCCGCGCCGCCTCGGTCGCGGCCCAGCGCAGGTTGTCCACGCACAGGCCCTTGAGCGATTCGCGCTCCACCCCGGCCGGCACCATGCCCGACAGCACGTGGATGCGCGGGCAATCGAGGGCAGCGGCATATTCCAGCGCTTCCTGCACGCCGCGGCGGAACTCCGCCTCGTGCCCAGGCAGCGCGGCCGTGCCGCGCGCCTGCTGCTCCCAGGCCGTGGCCATGCTGGCGCGGTCGGTGCCGCTGGGCGGGGCGTTGAACAACACCATGGCCAGGCCGTTGTCGGCCAGCCGCGCCGCCAGCTCGGCCGGGGCGAAGGCATAGGGGAACTGGCATTCCACCGCGGCAAAGCCGTCGCGCGCGGCGGCGGCAAAGCGTTCCAGGAAGGGCAGCTCGGTGTACATCAGGCTCAGGTTGGCGGCGAACTGGGGCATGGCGGTGGGCAAAAGGTGGAAGGCCGGACGTGCGTAGGCTACTATTTTGCGGTGGAGCCATCCCCTCCACCGCCCACCCCCCTTCAGGAACCGCCCCATGCGCATCGGAGAACTGGCCCAACGCACCGGCACCACGCCCAAGGCCATTCGCCTGTACGAGGCACGCGGGCTGCTGGGCACGGTGGCGCGCGACGGCAGCTACCGCCACTATGGCGAGGCGGACGTGGCGCGTGTGCAACTGATCCGCCAGGCCCAGGGCCTGGGGTTCAGCCTGGCGCAGCTCGACGGCCTGCCCGACCTGCACCAGAGCGCCGGCTGGGCGCGCATGGCCGGATTGCTGGCCGAGCGGCGCGCCATGGTGGCGCAGGAACAGGCGCGCCTGGCCGCGCTCGATGGGCAACTGGCCGCACTGCAGGCCGAGCTGCATGCATGCGATGCGCTGGCCCTCCCCGCCGCGCCGCAGGCCTGCGCGGCGCCGCAGGGGCCGGTGGGCCCCTTGCGCCACCTCGTCCCCCTCGCCAGCGCCACCGCCTGACGGCTCTTTGTGCGGAAAGCCTGATCCCGCTGCTTGACTCTGCCCCGTGGGGCAAGGTGAGCATGGGGAACTCAACACTTTTCGGGAGTTCTCGTGGCGCAACGCATCCTGGTCATCCTTGGCCACCCTGCCCTCAACAGCCTGTGCGCAGGCATGGCGACCGCCTATGCCGAGGGCGCGCAGGCCGCTGGCGCCGAAGTGCGGCGCCTGGACCTTTCCACCCTGCACTTCGATCCCCTGCTGCATGCTGGCCACTATGGCGAACAGCCGCTGGAACCCGACCTGCTGGCCGCGCAGGCCGACATTGCCTGGGCCGAGCACCTGGTCTGGGTCTACCCCATCTGGTGGGGCGCCATGCCTGCGCTCTTGAAGGGCTTCATCGACCGGGTCCTGCTGCCCGGCTATGCCTTCAAGTACCGCCAGGGCTCTTCGCTGTGGGACAAGCTGCTCGCCGGTCGCTCGGCCGAGCTGCTGGTGACCATGGATTCGCCGCCCTGGTACTTTCGCTGGGTTACGCGCATGCCGGGCCACCACCAGATGAAGAAAGCCATCCTGGAGTTCTGCGGCATCCGGCCCGTGAAAGTGCACAGCTTCGGACCGGTGCGCACGGCCGACGCGAAGCAACTGGGCGCATGGGTGGCACAGGCCCGCGCTCTGGGCGCGCGGCATGGCGGCCGCACCCCGGCCACGGTGGCGGCGTCCTGACGGCTTATTTCGCGGTGAATGCCTGCACGGCGGCGCGGCCCACGGCCGAGTCGTCGGTGAAGAAACCGTCCACGCCTGCGCGCAGGTAGGCGGTGATCTCGGCGATGCTGTCGCCGCGGGCCGTGGCGTCGCTGGCCGGGGCCTTGCGCAGGCTGGTGGGCAGGAAGCTGTTCTCGGGCCGCAGGGTCCAGATGTGTACCGACAGGCCGGCCGCGCGGGCGTTGGCCACGAGCGCAGTGGGTTCGCCAAGGACACCGTCCTTCACCGGGACCACCAGGGTCTTGAAGGGGCCGACCGCGTTGGCATAGCTGGCCACCTGCCTGAGGCCCTCGGCCGTGACCAGGTCGGCATAGCTGCGCGTGTTGGCCGCGCCCTGGGCCACGAAGTCATAGGGCCGGCCCGAGGGCGCGACCAGCTGCACCAGGCGCACGGTGCTCAGCTTGCGGATGGCCTGCAGGTTGGCCACCTCGAAGGACTGCACGAACACCGGTGCCTGCTTGTGGTTCCAGCCGTTCTTCTCCAGCACCGCGAGCAGCGGCGCCTCCAGCGGCAGGCCAATGGACTGGAAGTAGGTCGGGTGCTTGGTCTCGGGGTAGATGCCGATGGTGCGGCCGGTCTTGGCGCTCTGGGCCTTGGCCAGGTCGATCACTTCCTGCAGCGTGGGGATCTCGAACTGGCCGTTGTAGGCCACGTTGGCCGGGCGCTGCGCCGGGATGCGCTCGCGCGCGCGCAAGGTCTTGAGCTCGGCCAGCGTGAAGTCTTCGGTGAACCAGCCGGTGATGGCCTGGCCATCGATGCTGCGCGTGGCCTTGCGCGCCGCGAACTCGGGGCGGTCGACCACGTCGGTGGTGGCTTCCTTCACCGATCCATCGGCGTTGAGGATGGCGATGGCGTTCTCGTGCCGGGCCACCAGCACCCCGTCCTTGGTGATCACCAGGTCGGGCTCGATGATGTCGGCGCCATCGTCGATGGCCTTCTGGTAGGCCGCCAGCGTGTGCTCGGGGCGCAGCGCCGAGGCGCCGCGGTGGGCGATCACCGTGGGGGTGGGCGGCCAGGCCTGCTGGGCGGCAGCGCCCAGGGCCAGGGTGGCCAGGGCGATGGCGAGGGCGGATTTCAGGGGCACGAGGCGCATGGGGGTCTCCGGGGCGGTGGTGTTTGCCAACCTGCCACCATAACCCGCCTGCGTGACAGGTGCATGGCGCCCGTCAGGCGTGCTCGAAGTGGAAGACGGCGGTGCCGGCCATCACGTTGGGCAGCACGCGCACCTCGCGCCCGTCCTGCAGCCCGAAGGATTCGAGCACGCGCAGCTCGTTCTTGTGCGCCAGCACCTCGAAATCCTTGTAGGTACCCACGCGGATGTTGGGCGTGTCGTACCACTGGTAGGGCAGGCGCCGCGTGACGGGCATGCGCCCGCGCAGGATGGACAGGCGGTTGGGCCAGTGCGCGAAGTTGGGGAAGGCGACGATGCCGGTGCGGCCCACGCGCGCCGTCTCGCGCAGCATCACCTCGGCATTGCGCAGGTGCTGCAGCGTGTCGATCTGCAGCACGACGTCGAAGCTGTTGTCACCGAACATGGCCAGGCCTTCGTCCAGGTTGAGCTGGATCACGTCCACCCCGCGGCGCACGCAGGCCAGCACGTTGGCGTCGGCGATCTCGACGCCGTAGCCGCTGCAGCCGCGTTCGCGCTGCAGGTAGGACAGCATGGCACCATCGCCACAGCCCAGGTCGAGCACGCGCGAGCCGGTGGGGACCAGGCGCGCCAGCGCCTCCATGGTGGCTTTCTCGGTCATGCGTGGACCTCCTTGGCGATGCTGTCGAAATACGAGCGCATGGTGTCCATGTAGCGGGGGTCGTCGAGCAGGAAGGCGTCGTGCCCGTGCGGCGCGTCGATCTCGGCATAGCTCACGCGGCGGCGGTTGTCGAGCAGGGCCTTGACGATTTCGCGGCTGCGCTGGGGCGAGAAGCGCCAGTCGGTGGTGAAGCTGATGAGCAGGAACTTGGCCGTGGCGCGGGCCAGCGCCTGCGTGAGGCTGCCGCCGTACTGCAGCGCCGGGTCGAAGTAGTCGAGCGCGCGCGTGATCAGCAGGTAGGTGTTGGCGTCGAAGTACTCGCTGAACTTGTCGCCCTGGTAGCGCAGATAGCTCTCGATCTGGAACTCGATGTCCTGTGTACTGTATTTGGGCGTGAGGCCCTCGCGCAGTTGGCGCCCGAACTTCTCGTTCATCACGTCGTCGCTCAGGTAGGTGATGTGGCCGATCATGCGCGCGATGCGCAGGCCGCGCTGCGGGATCACGCCGTGGCGGTAGAAGTGGCCGCCGTGGAAGTCCGGGTCGGTCACGATGGCGCGGCGCGCCACCTCGTTGAAAGCGATGTTCTCGGCCGTGAGGTTGGGGGCGCTGGCCACCACCACGGCATGGCGCATGCGCTCGGGGTACTGCAGCGTCCAGCCCAGGGCCTGCATGCCACCCAGGCTGCCACCGAGCACGGCGGCCAGCTGGGTGATGCCCAGGCGGTCGAGCAGGCGGGCCTGGGCATTGACCCAGTCTTCCACCGTCACCACCGGGAAGTCGGCGCCATAGACCTCGCCCGTGTCGGGGTGGGTGTGCATGGGCCCGGTCGAGCCGAAGCACGAGCCCAGGTTGTTCACCCCGACCACGAAGAAGCGGTTGGTGTCCACCGGCTTGCCCGGGCCGATCATGTTGTCCCACCAGCCCTCGCTGCGCGGCTGGCCTTCATAGACGCCGGCCACATGGTGCGAGGCGTTGAGCGCGTGGCAGACGAGCACGGCATTGGAGCGCTCGGCGTTGAGCGTGCCGTAGGTCTCGTAGGCCAGCACGTAGTCGCGGATGGAGGCGCCGCTCTGCAGCGGCAGCGCCTCCTCGAAATGCATGGACTGGGGTGTGGCAATGAACGACATAAACAAAAAACCCGGCATCGCTAAAAACGAGGCCGGGGTTTGGGTGTCGGTCGGGTCTTTAGCAGAATTTATAAAGCGCCCGCAAGCTATGGCAAATCGGCGCAGGTACAACTATACCAAAGGCGGGCGCCGGCCGCACGCCGGTGACCAACGGGCCTGCGCGCCGCACGCAGGCCGTGGGTGGCGTCCCCCTATGGGGGAAGGCGCGAAGCGACTCAGGGGGAGTCAGCTCACCGGTGCGAACAGTGCGATGGCGCCGAGCACCAGGAAGATGCCGGCCGACACCATGTGCACCGCCTTGATGGGCACGCGCCGCGTGATGCGCTCGCCCAGCCACACCACGGGGGCGTTGGCCAGCATCATGCCGAGCGTGGTGCCCGTCACCACCCAGAGGTAGGCGTTGTACTGTGCCGCCAGCATCACGGTGGCGATCTGGGTCTTGTCGCCCATCTCGGCCAGGAAGAAGGTGATCAGCGTGGTGCCGAAGACCCCCCAGCGCGGGGCTCCCCCGGTTTCCTCTTCGTCGAGCTTGTCGGGGATCAGCATCCAGATGGCCATGGCGATGAAGGAGGCGCCCAGGATCCAGCGCAGCATCTGCGGGCCCAGCATGGTGGTGACCCAGGCGCCGAGTGCGCCGGCCAGGCCGTGGTTGGCCAGCGTGGCGACCAGGATCCCGAGGACGATGGGCCAGGGTTTGCGGAAACGGGCGGCGAGTACCAGCGCCAGCAGTTGGGTCTTGTCGCCCATCTCGGCAAGGGCGACGAGGGCGGTCGAAACGAAGAAGGCTTCCATCGGGTGGGGTCAATCCGGCCGGATTGTTGTGCGAGCGCATTGACTGCACCCCGACTCCGGCCATTGGATCGGCATGCAGTCAATGGTCTTGCCCAGCTCATTCAAGAAAGAATGAAGAACCGCATGCGCCATGGGTTGCAAGGATCCCAAGTATGTTGACGCATGCCCCCGGCGCATGGAACGACCGGACGGGCTACTCCCCAGAGACGCCGCAATTGTATACGAATGTTGGAAAATCTAGGGAGAAACCCGATCCCGCGGGCGGTTGACAAAAGGCAGCTCGGGTTTGCCCTTGCTGAAATAAAACCCCACAAGCCGCATAAAGTGATTGATAATGGGTTCGCCTTACTGCCCAGCAGCAAGGCAGATGGTTAGCGGTGATTGGTCAGTTTCGCGTCTTTGAAGTCGTCACAGGTTTGTTGATTGCGTCGGGCTCCATCGCGTTTTCATGTTTTTTCAGGAGTCCTTTCATGGGCAACAAACTTTACGTGGGCAACCTGCCCTACAGCTTCCGCGACGAAGACCTGCAGCAAACCTTCAGCCAGTACGGCTCGGTTGGCAGCGCCAAGGTCATGATGGAGCGTGACACCGGCCGTTCCAAGGGTTTCGGCTTTGTCGAAATGGGCAGCGATGCCGAAGCACAAGCCGCCATCCAAGGCGTGCATGGCCAGAATTTCGGCGGCCGTGACCTCGTGGTCAACGAAGCCCGTCCCATGGAGCCCCGCGCTCCCCGTAGCGGTGGCTTCGGTGGCGGCGGTGGTGGTGGCGGCGGCTACGGTGGCGGCGGCGGCGGCGGTTACGGCGGTGGCCGTTCCGGCGGCGGCGGCGGTGGTGGTTACGGCGGTGGCCGTGGCAGCTACTAAGCAGCGCACACCCGTCCCGGCAGGCTTGGCCTGCTGACGACAAAAACAAGGAGCCTTCGGGCTCCTTTTTTTATGCCCGTAAGGGCCTGCGAGGGGCCATTTCTCCCCTCGCTGTGGCATTTGTCACCATGCCACCACACCGTACCCCGCCAGACCATGAGGCTTGCTTTTTTGGGAAATTTGTGGCGCATAATGGCTTGGCGGGTTTTGCCCGTCTCAAGTTTGCGGTGATCCGTCAGTTTCGCGCTGAGAGCGTCATTGAGATTAGCTGGCTGCGGTATCGGGACTCCATCGCTTTATCCATGTGTTTTTGAGGAGTCCCTCGATGGGCAACAAACTGTACGTTGGCAATTTGCCGTACTCGGTACGCGACAGCGATCTGGAGCAGGCCTTTGGCCAATTTGGCGCAGTGACCAGTGCCAAAGTGATGATGGAGCGCGACACCGGCCGCTCCAAGGGTTTCGGGTTTGTTGAAATGGGCAGCGACCCAGAAGCCCAAGCTGCCATCAACGGCATGAACGGCCAGCCCCTCGGCGGCCGCAGCATCGTGGTGAACGAAGCACGTCCCATGGAACCCCGTCCTCCCCGCAGCGGTGGCTTTGGCGGCGGTGGTGGGGGTGGTGGCGGCTATGGCGGCGGCGGTGGCCGCAGCGGTGGCGGCGGCTACGGTGGTGGTGGCGGCCGTGAAGGCGGTGGCGGCGGCTACGGCGGTGGCCGTGGTGATGGCGGCGGCGGCGGTTATGGCGGCGGTGGCCGTGGTGACGGCGGTGGCGGTGGTGGCTACGGTGGCGGCGGCCGCAGCGAAGGCGGTTTCCGCAGCCCCTACGGCTCCGGCTCGCGCAACGGCGGCGGCGGTGGCCGCAGCGGTGGTGGCGGCGGCTACGGTGGTGGCGGCAACAGCGGCTACTGAGCAACCCGGCTGCGCCTCGCGCGCACCCAAGACAAGCCCCTTCGGGGGCTTTTTTCATGCCTGGAATTTTGCGTGTGGACCTGCTGCCATCTCCGATGGGGCGAGGTGCCTCAGGAGGTTACTCGCCTTGTCGGCGCTTGCGCGGACGCCCCGCGAGGGCCTTGTCGAACACCCAGTTGGGCAGCAGGCGCATGAGCTTGGCCACCACGCCCATCTGCCAGGGGATCACGCGGTAGGTGACGCCTGCGGTGATGGCGCGGAAGGCGCGCTCGGCAAAATCCTCGGCCTTCATGAGGAAGGGCATGCCGTAGCGGTTGCCCTGGGTCAGTGGCGTGTCGATGTAGCCGGGCGAGATGGTCACCACGCGCACGCCGTGGGGCCGCATCTCGCCGCGCAGGCTTTCGCAATAGCTGATGACCGCCGCCTTGCTGCCGCAGTAGGCACCGTGCCCGGGCAGCCCGCGGATGCCGGCCACGCTGCCGATGCCCACGAAGGTGCCGCTTTGGCGCTGCACCATGGCATCGACGAAGGGGTGGAAGGTGGCGGCCATGCCGATGTTGTTGGTGGCGAAGGTGCGGGCCATGACATCGATGTCGGCCCGCACCGCCGTGTCCATGCCGACGCTGATGCCGGCGTTGGCGATCACCACGTCGGGCGTGCCCTGGCGCGCGAGGCAGTCGTACCCGGCGGCGATGATGCTGTCCACCACCGAGACGTCGGCGCCGTAGATCTCGTAGTCCGCGGGGTCGATGCCTTGTGCGATCGCCCAGGCCTTGACCTCCTCGGTGCGGCGCGCCACCAGCGCCAGGCGGTAGCCGGCCTGGTGAAAGCGCAGGGCCAGGGCCTGGCCGATGCCGCTGGAGGCGCCGGTGATGAAGGCCAGTGAGGGTCGCTGCTGCAGGGTCATGGGGGCCTTGGTGGTGGGGTGGAAAGCGCCGGCCGGCGCTGCTTGCTCTTTTACTTGGCGGCGCCGGGGGCGAGTACGCCCTTGACCCGTCCGCGCAGCTGCAGCACCTGGTCGAGGTGGTCGTAGTCCATGCCATCGGCCGTGAAGCGGTCATTGCCCCGCGTCAGCACCACCGGCTTGTCCGAGCGCACGCGCTCGGTCTGGGTATACGCATGCAGGAACTCGCTTCGGAACTCCATGCGCGGCTGGGCGGCCACGCCGGGGCGGGCGGGCAGCGGCTCGCGCGTGACGATGGCATTGCCGAAGAGCTGCACTTCGCTGCCGTCGGCATTGCTCAGGGCACGGTTGGCGGTGGCCAGGGTCAGGCGCCCATCGAGTGCCACCGAGCGCATGCGCGCATGGTCGATCTCCAGCGTGTCCGTGTCCGGGAAGTGCCGCGCCAGATCGCCCTGCACCTCGCTCTGCAGGCGGCCCTTGGCATCGAAGCTCTTGACCGAAAACGCCTTCATCGAATAGTCGGGCTGGTTGCTGCGGGCCTTTTCGGAAGCGGGGGCCAGGGGCATGGGCGCATTGCGCACCAGCCACCAGGTGCCCAGGGCCAGCAGCCCCATGATCATCACCGGCAGGTACAGGGTGATGCGCTCCCAGCTCTGGCGCAGCATCTGGCGCCGGCTCATGGGCGGCCTCCGGCGCGCAGGTCGGTGGCTGCAATGGGAAAGAAAAGCGGGGCGGTGGTCATGCGGTGTAGTCTGCCAGCAGGCGCGCATAGTGGCCGGTGGCCACCAGCAGCAGGTCGCACAGTTCACGCGCAGCGCCATCGCCGCCGCGGGCGGCGGTCACGTAGTGGGCGTTCTGGCGCACCTCGATCTGGGCGTTGGCCGGGGCGCAGGCCAGCGCGCTGCGGCGCATCACCGGCAGGTCGGGCCAGTCGTCGCCCATGGCGGCGGCCTGCGCCCAGGACAGGCCCAGCCCGGCCAGGATGGCCTCGGCCGCGGGGCGCTTGTCCTCGGTGCCGAAGACCGCATGCTCCACACCCAGGGCTTTGAGGCGCACGCGCAGCGGGGCCGAGTCGCGCCCGGTGATCACGGCCGGCGTGATGCCGGCCTTCTGCAGCAGCTTGAGGCCGTGGCCGTCCAGGGTGTTGAAGCGCTTGATGGTTTCGCCGGCGTCGGTGAACAGCAGGCTGCCATCGGTGAGCACGCCGTCCACGTCGAAGAACGCCACGCGCACGCCCTGGGCGCGCAGCAGCAGCTCGGGTGCGAAGTTCAGGGCCGGTTGCACGGAAAGGGGGGTCGCCATGGCTCAGATCACCTTGGCGCGCATCAGGTCGCCGATGTGCACCACGCCGACCAGCGCGCCGGTGGCGTCCACCACCAGCACGCTGGTGATGCTGTGGGCCTCCATGAGCTCGGCCGCGTCCACGGCCAGGGAGTCCGGCGCAATGCGCCGGGGTGAGGGGTGCATCACCTCGGCCGCCGTGGCGGCGCGCAGGTCGGCACCGGCCTCGATGCGCCGGCGCAGGTCGCCGTCGGTGAAGATGCCCAGGATCTGGCCGGCCGGGTCCACGATGGCCGAGGCGCCCAGGCCCTTGGCGCTCATCTCGCGCATGAGCTCGCTGAAAGACGCCTCGGGCGCCACGCGCGGTACATCGCTGCCCGAGCGCATGACGTCGCTCACATGGGTCAGCAGCTTGCGGCCCAGTGCACCACCGGGGTGCGAGCGCGCGAAATCCTCGGGCCGGAAACCGCGCGCGTCGAGCAGGGCCACCGCCAGCGCGTCGCCCATGGCCAGCTGCGCCGTGGTGCTGGCCGTGGGGGCCAGGTTCAGCGGGCAGGCCTCGCGCTCCACGCTGCAGTCGAGCACCAGGTCGGCATGGCGCGCCAGCGTGGAATCGAGGCCGCCGGTCAGGGCCAGGAGCGGAACGCCCAGGCGCTTGAGCACCGGCAGGATGGCCGTGAGCTCGCCGCTTTCGCCGCTGTTGGAGATGGCCAGCACCATGTCGTGCTCGGTCACCATGCCCAGGTCGCCATGGCTGGCCTCTCCGGGGTGCACGAAAAAGGCCGGGGTGCCGGTGGAGGCCAGGGTGGCGGCGATCTTGCGGCCCACATGGCCGCTTTTGCCCATGCCCATCACGACCACGCGGCCGCGGATGGACAGCGCCATCTGCACGGCGTTGGCAAAGCGTGCATCCACGCGGGCGGCCAGCCCGTTCAGGGCGGCGGCTTCGATGTCGAAGGTTTCACGGGCCAGGCGCAGGGCCTGCTCGGCATCGAAAGGGGGAAGTACGGCGGTCATGCGCGAGATTCTATCGACCGGCCTGCCCGGGCTCGGATAGCATCAGCCTATGTCCTCACTCGCCCTCACCCTGCTCTACCTGCTGGCTGCAGTGCTGGGCGTGGTGGTCTGCCGCAGCCTGAAATTGCCGCCCATGCTGGGGTACCTGGCTGCGGGCGTGCTGATCGGTCCCCACGCGCTGGCCCTGGCGCAGAACTCCGAGGGGGTGCGCCACCTGGGCGAATTCGGCGTGGTGTTCCTGATGTTCGCCATCGGGCTGGAGTTCAGCCTGCCCAAGCTGCGGGCCATGCGCCGCCAGGTGTTCGGCCTGGGGCTGATGCAGGTGGTCGTGACCATGACCCTGGCCACCGGTGGCTCGCTGATCCTGGCCCAGTTGCTGGGCGGGGTCTGGGAGATGGGCTGGCAGACCGCCCTGGCCCTGTCCGGGGTGATGGCCATGAGCAGCACGGCCATCGTGGTCAAGCTCATGGCCGAGCGCGCCGAGCTCGAAAGCGAGCACGGGCGCAACGTCATGGGCATCCTGCTGTTCCAGGACCTGGCCGTGGTGCCGCTGCTGGTGCTGATCCCGGCCCTGGGCTCCTCGCCCGACAAGCTGCTGGTGGCGCTGGCCTGGGCCCTGCTCAAGGCCACGGTGCTGGTGGGCCTGCTGCTCACCGGCGGCCAGCGCGTGATGCGCTGGTGGCTGACCCTGGTGGCGCGCCGCAAGAGCGAAGAGCTGTTCATGCTCAACCTGCTGCTCATCACCCTGGGCCTGTCCTGGCTGACCGAGGTGGCCGGCCTGAGCCTGGCGCTGGGGGCCTTCATCGCCGGCGTGCTGGTCTCCGAGACCGAGTACAGCCACCAGGTGGGCACCGACATCCGTCCCTTCCACGACGTGCTGCTCGGGCTGTTCTTCATCACCATCGGCATGATGCTGGACTGGCACATCCTGGTCGACCGCTGGGGCCTGGTGCTGGCGCTGCTGGTGGTGCCGATCACGCTCAAGCTGGTGGTCATCCTGGTGCTGGCACGCGGCATGGGGGCCACCACGGGGATCTCGCTGCGCACCGGGCTGTACCTGGCGCAGGCCGGCGAGTTCGGCTTCGTGCTGCTGTCGCTGGCCCAGACCAACAACCTGGTGCAGCCCGCGCTCATGAACCCCATCCTCGCGGCCATGGTGCTGTCCATGTTGGCCACGCCCTTTCTCATCATGTATGCCAACCGCATCGTGATGAAGCTGGTGGCCAGTGACTGGCTGCAGCAGTCGCTGCAGATGACGACCATCGCGCGCAAGTCCATCAACTCGAGCAAGCACGTGATCATCTGCGGCTATGGCCGCTCGGGCCAGAACCTGGCGCGCATGCTGGAGCACGAGGGCATCCCCTACATGGCGCTCGACCTGGACCCGGACCGCGTGCGCCAGGCCGCCGCCGCCGGCGACTCCGTCGTCTACGGCGATGCCACGCGCCTGCAGGCGCTCATGGCGGCCGGCCTGGTGCGCGCCAGCGCCGTGGCGGTGACCTACGTCGACGTGCCTGCCGCACTCAAGGTGCTGGCCAACACCCGCTCCCATGCGCCACAGGTGCCGGTGGTGGTGCGCACCCAGGACGACCTGCACCTGGACAAGCTGCGGGATGCCGGCGCGACCGAGGTCGTGCCCGAGGCCATCGAAGGCTCGCTGATGCTCGCCAGCCATGCCCTGGCCCTGGTCGGTGTGCCCATGCGCCGCGTGCTGCGCCTGGTGCAGGACCAGCGCGATGCGCGCTACAACCTGCTGCGCGGCTACTTCCACGGGGCCGACGACGACACCGTCAACGAGCGCGACCAGGAGCGCCTGGCCACCGTCACCCTGCCGTTGGGCGCCAAGACCCTGGGCCAGGCGCTGGGCGAGCTGGCCCTGCCCGCCATGGGCGTGCGCGTGGTCAACCTGCGCCGTGCCAACGGCCATGTGAGTGCTGCGGTGGACGATGCGGCGCTGGCCGAGGGCGACACGCTGGTGCTGTCGGGCCACCCCGCGGCGCTGAGCCTGGCCGAAGCCAAGTTGCTCAAAGGCTGACAGGCCGGATCAACCGGGCTGCAGCGCCTCTGCGGGGCCGGGCCGCCCGAAGAGATAGCCCTGGAACTGCTGGCAGCCGTTGCGCAGCAGGAAGTCGTGCTGGCCCTCGGTCTCCACCCCTTCTGCCACCACGTCCAGGCCCAGGCTGTGCGCCAGCGCGACGATGGTGCAGGCAATGGCGGCGTCGTTGGGGTCGGTGAGCACGTCGCGCACGAAGCTCTGGTCGATCTTGAGCTGGTCCAGTGGCAGGCGCTTGAGGTAGGCCAGCGAGGAGTAGCCGGTGCCGAAGTCATCGAGCGAGAAGCCCACGCCCAGGTTGCGCAGCACCTGCATCTTCACGATGCTCTCCTCCACGTCTGTGAGCAGCAGGCTTTCAGTCAGCTCCAGCTTGAGCCGTCCGGGGTCGGCACCCGTGGTGTAGAGCGCCTGCAGCACCTGGGGCACGAATTCGGTATGGCGGAACTCCTGCGCGCTCACGTTCACAGCCACGGTCCATGCCTGGGTGGCGCTCTCGCGGTTCCAGCGTGCCAGCTGCTCGCAGGCCAGGTGCAGCACGCGCTGGCCCAGCGGCAGGATCAGGCCGGTCTGCTCGGCCAGCGGGATGAACTGCCCCGGCGGCACCATGCCGCGCTGCGGGTGCTGCCAGCGCACCAGGGCCTCGGCGCCCATGACCTGGCCTGCGGCGTTGACCACGGGCTGGTAGTGCAGCAAAAACTCGTTGCGCTGTATGCCCTGGCGGATGTCGCCCTCCAGTGCCGAGCGCGCCGTGGCCGCCGCCTGCATGGCGGGGTCGAAGAAGCACAGCGTATTGCGCCCCTGGGCCTTGGCCTGGTACATCGCCAGGTCGGCCCGCTTGAGCAGTTCGTTGACGGGCTGCTCCCGGTCGTGGAACAGCGCGATGCCGATGCTGGGCGTGCTGTGCAGTTCGCTGCCATCCATGTCGTAAGGCTCGTTGAGGGCCTGCAGCACCTTCTGCGCCACGGCCTCCGATTCGACGGCGGCCCCGGTCTCCTCACTGCTCAGGCCCTGCAGCACCACCACGAACTCGTCGCCCCCCAGGCGGGCCACGGTGTCGGTGGCGCGCACGCTGGCACGTAGGCGGGTGCCCACCTGCACCAGCAGGCGGTCGCCCCACTCATGGCCCATGGTGTCGTTGATGCCCTTGAAGTTGTCCAGGTCCAGGAACAGCAGGGCGCCATGCTGGCCGTCGCGCTCGCAGGCCGTCGCCACGCGCTCCAGCCGGTCCAGCAGCAGGCGCCGGTTGGGCAGCTTGGTCAGTTCGTCGTAGAAGGCCAGGCGCTGGATCTCGGCCTCGGCGCGCTTGCGCTCCGTGATGTCTCGGGCCAGCCCGCGGTAGCCCGTGAACTCGCCCTCGGCATTGAAGATCGGCTCGCCGCTGATGGACACCCAGATCGGTTCGCCCTGCGCCGACATGCGCTGGATCTCGAAATTGCGGAACACCTGGCGCTGCGCGAGCTGCTCGCGGTGCGCGCGCCACTGGCCCTCGTCGGCGAAGGTGTTGGGCAGCTCCCAGCGCGTGAGCCCGAAGAGCTGGTCGTCGCGCAGGTCCATCTTGTTCTGCGGGCTGCCCTCGATGCGCACGAAGCGGAACTCGGCATCTTGTTCCCAGTACCAGTCGGAGGACAGCTGTGTGAGGCTGCGCCAGCGCGCCTCGCTCTCGCGCAGGGCCTCCAGCGCACCCAGGTAGTCGGTCACGTCGGTGAAGGTGCGCACGCGGCCGCCGTCTTCCAGCGGGCGTGTGCGGACCTCGATGAAGCGGCCGTTGACCGTGCGCCGGATGTAGCTGTCCGGCATGGTCAGCTTGCCGCCATGCGCAGCGTACTCGGCACCCACATAGTCCCGCGCCTTGGATTCGATCAGCTGAAAACTGGTACCGAAGTCCCCGCGCTCGGTCTGGAAGCGCACCACCTCCTCCACCCGCGGCTCGCCCGCGAGCAGTTCATCCGGCAGGTTCAGCAGCTCCAGGTAACGCTGGTTGTAGACGCGGATGCGGCCCTCGCCATCGACCTTGGTGATGCCTTGCGACACGCTGGCCAGCGTGCTCTGCAGCGCCCGGGTCTTTTCGGCCAGCAGCTCGCTGGTGCGCGCCAGCTCCTCCTCCACCTGGCGGCGCGCCAGTTCGGCGCGGCGCGCCAGCTCCAGTTGGCCCACGGTGCTCAGCAGCGGCTGCAGGAACTGCACGTCGGCCGTGGTGTAGCCCTCGGGCCGGTTGGCCAGGCCCACCACGGCGACGAGCTCACCCGAGGCCAGGATGGGCAGGCCCAGGTAGGAGACCACGGGGGCATGCCCGGGCGGCATGCCGGCGCTGCGGGGGTCGCCTGCCGCGTTGTGGACGATCACCGGCTTTTCGGTCTGCATCGCCTGGCCGGGCAGGGAGTCGAGGTCGTCGAAGACCCGGCCCTCCTCCGCGTCCCGGGTGTGGCGCGCACGCGTGGCCTCGTCCCATTCCAGGTCGGTCACGGAGTGCATGCGCAGGAAGGGCCGGCCCTCGGCCGTGCGCTGCACCTGTCCGACCAGCCCGAACCGGCTGCCGGTCAGCTCCATGAGCTCGTGCAGCAGCGCGTCGAACGCCGCGCGCGGTGCCGAGCTGGCAATGAACACGGCCTGCGCGCGCGAGATCGCCTGCAGCAGGCGGTGCTGGCGCGCCAGCATGGCCTCGGCGGCGCGCCGGGCGCGCACGCTGCTGCTGCGCTCGAGCACGGCCTCGATCTGCGCGGGCAGGGCCAGCAGGTAGTTGCAGCCGGGATCGCGGATGGTGAAGTCGGCAAAGCCATGGCGCATGGCGTGCGCCGCCTGCGCGTCGGCCCCGGCGTCGACGATGATCAAGGCCGGGATGCGCCCCATGCGCTCGAGCACGTCGTAGGCCGAGCCGTCCTCGAAATGCTGGCAGACCAGCAGGATGTCAGGGGTGTGGTCCTGCAGCCATGCCTGGGCCTGTGCCAGCGAGGGTGCCACCTCGACCCGCCAGCCCAGCCAGGGGTCCACCAAGGCCTCGACCAACGCCCGTGCGTGCTCCCGGTCGTCTTCGATCAACAGGACGGAGATGGGCATGGCCGATCTGGTTTTTCCAGGCAAGGAATGGCAGCCTGCATACCGCAGGGGTAACGATGACCCATTATGGGTCAGCATTCGGGGCTTGCGGCCCGCCAACCCCGGGGGGCTGGTGTTTACACTCGCCCCCTTTGTGCCATCCACCCCACACCCCATGCAGCCCCTCAGCGTCAACCAGTACCTGCGCCAGCACATCCGCACCGTGCCCGACTGGCCGGCACCCGGCGTGCAGTTCCGCGACATCACGCCGCTGCTGCAGGACCCCAAGGTCTTTCGCGTGTTGATCGATGCCTTCGTGCACCGCTACATGGACAAGGCCCTGCGCCCCGACGTCGTGGCCGGGCTCGATGCGCGCGGCTTCATCCTGGGCGCGGTGGTGGCCTATGAACTCAACGTGGGCTTCGTGCCGATCCGCAAGAAGGGCAAGCTGCCCTTCACCACGGTGGAGGAGACCTACGAGCTCGAATACGGCAGCGCCACGGTGGAGCTGCACACCGATGCCGTGAAAGCCGGCGACCGCGTGCTGCTGATCGACGACCTCATCGCCACCGGCGGCACCATGATGGCCGGCCGGCGCCTGCTCGAAAAACTCGGCGCCACGGTGACCGAGGGCGCGGCCATCGTCGACCTGCCCGAACTGGGTGGCTCGCAGCGGCTCAAGGAATCGGGCCTGCCGCTGTTCACCCTGGTCGACTTCGCCGGGCATTGAGCCCGGCGCGTCAGTGCGCCAGGGCGTAGGCGGCCAGTACCTGTTGCGCCCACCGGGCAAAGTGCCTGCGCATGCTTGTCAGGCGCCTGCAGGGATGGCGCCGTCAGCACTGGCCTCGCGGCGGCGTGCTGCACGGTCCCAGGCCTTCTCGTGGAAAAAGAAGGCCACGGCCTGCACCGTGGGTTCGAGCAGGCTCAGCGTGATCGATGCCCAGAGGTTGCCCGTGACGGCATAGGCCACCATGGCGGCCACGCTGATGTGGATCAGGTAGTAGCTGCCGGTCTTCATGAGCATGGTCTTGTTCTGCTGGGCGATCTGGCGGAGGCGGGCCATGGTGGATTCCTTTCTTTCATTCGTGTGGCAGTGCCACCGGTCATGAAATGGTAGGCATTCTCAATAGCTGTGGCCAATTGAGTTCGGCTAGTCTTAGCATTGAAACTATTGATGACCAGGCTTTGCCTAATGCCCCGCCACACCGTTAATTCCGTCACGCAGTGGGGAATCAAAATGCCCTTGGCGGCGCCAACCCCGTTGCTATGATGGACATCTTTTCAACTGCGGCAACGCACTAGGGAGCAGACATGGCCCTCATGGACTTCATCAAGAAACAGTTCATCGACGTCCTTCAGTGGACCGAGGACGGCGACGGCACGCTTGCCTGGCGCTTCCCCATGAGTGGCATGGAAATCCAGAATGGCGGCACGCTGGTGGTGCGCGAGTCGCAGATGGCGGTGTTCGTCAATGAAGGCAAGGTGGCCGACGTCTTCGGCCCAGGCACCTACAAGCTCACCACGCAGACGCTGCCGGTGCTGACCTACCTGAAGAACTGGGACAAGCTCTTCGAGTCGCCCTTCAAGAGCGATGTCTACTTCTTCAGCACGCGCCAGCAGATCGACCAGAAGTGGGGCACGCCCCAGCCCATCACCATCCGCGACAAGGACTTCGGTGCGGTGCGCCTGCGCGCCTTCGGCAACTATGCCTTCCGCATTGCCGACCCCAAGCTGTTCCACACCGAGATCTCGGGCACGCGCGATGTCTATCCCGTGGGCGACCTCGAAGGCCAGCTGCGCGGCCTGGTGCTGCAGAACATCAGCAACGCGATTGCCGGCAGCGGCCTGCCCTTCCTGGACCTGGCGGCCAACCAGGTCATGTTCGCCGATGCGCTGACCAAGGAACTCGCGCCGATCTTCGCCAAGCTGGGCCTCCTGATCGAGAACCTCACGGTGCAGAACGTCTCGCTGCCCGAAGAGCTGCAGAAGATCCTCGACCAGAAGATCGGCATGGGCATGGTCGGCAACGACATGGCCAAGTTCATGCAGTACCAGACGGCCCAGGCCATCCCCAAGTTCGCCGAGAACAGCGGTGGCGGCAGCGGCATCGCGGGCGATGCCATGGGCCTGGGGGCCGGCGTGGCGCTGGGCCAGGTGATGGCGCAGAACCTGCAGCAGGGCCTGCAGGGTGGCGGCAATGCGGCACCGGCTGCCGCGGCGGCGGCTGCCGTGTCCTCCGGCGTCAAGCCCGAGGACGTGATGGCCACGCTCGAGAAGCTCGGCGAACTCAAGTCCAAGGGCATCCTCACGCAGGAGGAGTTCGACGCCAAGAAGTCCGAACTGCTCAAGAAGCTGATCTGAGGCCGGCGCAACCTACCTTCGCTACCGGCGCCTCGGGTGCGGGCGGCAGCGGGCTGACGGGCCCCTGCTCTGCCGCACCTGGCCGCCCTTGGCAACGCCCGAATGGCCACTGACCCTACACAGCGTTCCTACCGTGCGCCCTGTCCGGGCTGCGGCGCGCCGGTTGAATTCCGCAGCGCGCAGTCCACCCACGCCGTCTGCGGCTACTGCCAGAGCACCGTGGTGCGCAGCGGCGACGTGCTGCAGCGCGTGGGCAAGATGGCCGAGCTGTTCGACGACCACAGCCCGCTGCAGCTCATGGCCAGCGGGCGCATCGAGCTCGATGGCAAGGACATCCCGTTCACGCTGATCGGCCGGCTGCAGTACAAGACCGAGGCGGGTGTCTGGACCGAGTGGTCGGCCTTCCTGCAGGACGGGACCCTGGCCAGCCTGGGCGAAGACAACGGTGCCTACGTCTTCACGCGGCCCATGGAGGCCGGGCGCGAGCTGCCCGAGGCCAGCCGCTTTCGCATCGGCGCGACGACGGCCATTTCCGGCAAGTCGTATTCCGTCGCCTTCAGCGGCAGCGCCACGCTGATCTCGGCCCAGGGCGAGCTGCCCAAGCTGCCGCCCATCGGCCAGCCCTTCGACATGGTCGAGCTGCGCAGCGCCGATGGCGAGGTGCTCAGCATCGACTACGGCCACACGCCGCCGCACCTGGAGCGCGGCCGCGCCGTGCTGCTCGAGGACCTCAAGCTCACCGGTCTCAAGGACGAATCGGCCAAGGACGAGAAAGGCCGCCAGTTCAGCTGCCCGCACTGCGGTGCACCGGTGCAGGTGCAGTTGTCCAGCACCAAGAGCGTCACCTGCGGATCGTGCGCGAGCATCATCTCGCTGGACAGCGGCGTGGGTGGCGAGCTGCGCTCGGCCGAGCAGGACGAGCCGGTGCGCCCCATCATCCCGCTGGGCAGCAAGGGCCAGTTGCAGGGCGTGCACTGGCAGGTGGTGGGCTTCCAGCACCGCATGGGCGTGGAGCCCGGCGACGACGAGCACTTCGGCTGGAGCGAGTACCTGCTCTACAACCAGAAGCGCGGCTTTGCCTTCCTGGTCGATGCCGAGGACGGCTGGAGCATGGTGCGCCCGACCACCGGCGCGCCGCAGATGGCCGCCAGCGGCCGCAGCGCCACCTACCTGGGCACGACCTACCAGCTCAAATACAGCTACGAGGCCGAGACCACCTATGTGCTGGGCGAGTTCTACTGGCAGGTCACGCGCGGCCAGAAGACATCGAACCGCGACTTCGCGAGCGCCAAGGGCCTGTTGTCGATGGAGCAGACACCCAATGAGGTGACCTGGTCCTCGGGCGACAAGCTGGCCAGCGACACCGTGGCCAAGGCCTTCAAGCTCGAAGACAAGAAGGATGTGCTGCAGCGCGACGACCCGGGGCCCTTCGTGGCCAAATCGGGCCTGGGCTGCGGCACCATCATCATCATTGCGATCGTCATCATCATCCTGCTGATCCTGCTGAGCAACTGTTCCGGGTCGTCCGGCAGTGGTTACCGCAGTTCGGGCGGCTCGTTCGGCGGCTATTCCAGCGGCGGCGGCGGGCACAAGTAATTTATCAAGGAGCTTCCACCATGATGGGAATCGAATGGCTCAAGCCCGCGGCGTTCCTCGGGTCCATCCTGTACGCGCTGATCGGCGTCGTCATCTTCTGGCTGTGCTTTGTCATCGTCGACAAGATCACCCCCTACGACCTGTGGGGCGAGATCGTCGAGAAGCAGAACGTGGCGCTGGGCGTCGTGGTGGCCGCCATGTGCCTGGGCATCAGCATCATCGTCGCTGCGGCCATCCATTGAGGGTGGCGGTGGTGCTGGAGACCGGCCCTGCCCAGGGCATGCAGGCGCTTGTCCTTGGGAATGTAAAGGGATGAATAAGAATAATTATCGTTTGTATTAAAATGTGTACTTTCTGTTAACGGGTGCGGCCGGAGGGGCCGTGTTCGACCCACTGGAGTACACATGGCGAACAAGAACCATGCGGGCAGCACCAAGGCTGCCCGTTTTCATTTGACGGCCACCGCCGCGGCCAGCCTGCTGGCCGTGCTGGGCACCTCCCAGGCCTGGGCCCAGGCCGATGCTGCCCTGCCCGCCGTGCAGGTGACCGGCTCGCAGTACGACGCCGACGACGTGCGCCCCGAGGGCGTCACCACGGCCACCAAGACCTACATGGCGCCGCGCGACATCCCGCAGACCATCGATACGCTCGAAGTCAACAAGTACAAGAGCTACGGCATCAACGACCTGGCCGTCATGCTCGACGGCGTGCCCGGCGTGAACACCAAGTACGACATGCGCGGCGAGGGCGTGATGATCCGCGGCTTCAACGCCGACTCGGGCGACATCTACCGCGACGGCGTGCGCGAGTCGGGCCAGGTGCGCCGCAGCACGGCCAACGTGGAGCGCATCGAGATCCTCAAGGGCCCGGCCTCGGTGCTCTACGGCCGCAGCAGCGGCGGCGGCATCGTGAACCTGGTGAGCAAGCAGGCGCGCTTCGATGCCAAGAGCAGCGTCACCCTGCGCGGCGGCTCGTGGGACAACTACGGTGGCACGCTCGATATCAACAAGGTCATCAACAACCACGTGGCCGTGCGCCTGACGGCCGACCGTGAGCAGGCCGACAGCTTTCGCAGCGGCATCCGCAACAAGAACGAGATGGTCTCGCCCAGCATCCTGGTGGACACCCGCACCGGCCTGCGCTGGACGGGGCAGTACACCTACGACAACATCTGGCGCGTGCCCGACCGTGGCCCGGTCTACGACCAGCTGCCCGCGGGTGTCTCCATCCGCAAGGGCTTTGCCCACCCCAGCGACTATGTCGAAGACCGCCTGCGCGTGCTGCGCTCGGACCTGTCCTACGACTTCAACAGCGCCTGGAGCGTGCGCTGGGTGGCCAGCAAGCGCGAGGCCAGCCAGGACTTCGACCACTACTTCGCCGGCACCTACTGCAACACGGCGGGCCAGACCTCCGCGGGCGCTGCCTGCACCTGGCGTGGCCAGGTGCGGCCGAACTACGCCTGGCAGCAGACGGCCAACGAGACACTGTCCAACACCGTCGACCTGACGGGCAAGTTCAGCACCGGCGGTATCCAGCACGAGGTCCTGGTGGGCGTGGAAGTGAGCGAGGAAAAGCGCCACCCGCGCATCGGCCAGCCGGCCTCCACCTTCAGCTACGACCCGCTGCAGCCCATCGCCTGGGGCGCCAAGCCGGCCCAGGGCAACCCGACCCAGCACAACCTGCACAAGGCCGAAAGCCAGGCCCTGTACGTGCAGGACCTCATCAGCCTCACGCCCGGGTGGAAGCTGCTGGCCGGCCTGCGCTATGACCGCTTCGACTTCAACAGCACCAACCTGCTGACCAATGTGGGCCGTGGCTACGACGGTGATTCGGTGAGCCCGCGCCTGGGCGTGGTCTGGCAGCCGGTGCGCGAGCACAGCCTGTACGCCTCGTGGAACAAGAGCTACTCGCCCTACGGCGGGCGCGGCATGATCAGCGTGGATGTCTCGCCCACCGCCGTCTACGACGACGAGCCCCAGCACTCGCGCCAGGTCGAGGTGGGCGTCAAGAGCGACTGGCTGAACGGCGCGCTCTCGACCCAGCTGTCGGTGTACCAGCTCGAACACGCCAACATCCGCTACCGCCCCGACGCGGTCAACGACCCCTTCACCTGGGCCGTGCGCGGCAAGGAGCGCTCGCGCGGCATCGAGTTCAGCGCGGCGGGCCGTGTGGCTTCGTCGTGGTACGTGCGCGGCGGCGTGGGCGTGACCAGCGCCAAGGTCACGGAGGACAAGCTGCAGCCCGCATTGGTCGGCAAGTACCTGGTGGACACCGCCCTGCGCAACGGCAACTTCTTCGTGCGCTATGCGCCGCAAGGCCCGTGGTACGCGGAAATCGGTGCCACGCACACCAGCGCGCGCTGGCTCAATACCGCCAACACCTCGCGCTTGCCCGGCTATACCCGCTGGGATGCGCTGGTGGGCTGGCGCCAGGGCGTGTGGACGGCCACGGCCGCCATCTCCAACCTGCTGGACAAGGAGTACTGGCGTGCCGACGCCATGCCGGGTGCTCCGCGCAGCCTGCTGGTCAGCGTGAACTACCAGTTCTGATTCGCGCCATTTCTCTGGCATGGGCGAGGGGCACTGCCCCGTTGTGCTGACTGGCTGCGTGACGGCCCATCCACCCCGCTCCAAGCCCCGACGCCTCGGTGGGTGGGGTTGGGCGCTGGGCGCCATCGTTGTCGTTGCGCTGGTCACCAGCACGCTCTGGATCGAGAGGCTCGCTGGCGCACCGAAAGCCGGCACTGCATCCAGGGACGGCCCTGCGGCCAGTGCTGCGGCGCCCCAGGCCACGGATTTCCCGTGGGACCCCCAACTGGGCGCTGCCAGCGCGCCCGCAGCGGCTTCGGGAGCGCCGGCCGCGCAGCGGCCCCCCAGCCGCTTCAGCACGATGTCGGCCGCCTTCATGCCCCCCGCACGCCCCGTGTGGGAGATGCTGCGCAGCTACCCCGGCCCCTCGGTAGCGGGCATCGACGCCGACGTGGAGATGCTGGTCGCACTGAGCTATTGCGAGTACAGCGGCGACCTGCCAAGACAGCTGTGGGAGGGCCGCTCCCAGGGCAGCGCATCGGCGGCCCGCCTCAAGGAGCTCGATGCTCGGCATGCCCAGGCCACGGCGCTGTGCGCGCGGCTGTCGGACACAGACTATGCCTTGCGCACCGGGATCCTGCGCCTGCACGCGCGCGCCGGCAATGTGGACGCACAGCTGCACTTCCAGTACGTGGGGCCCACGGGCCGCCATGGGCCCGAAGGGTTTGCGGGGGCTCCCCAGAGCGATGCGCAACTGGCCGCCTGGTACCGGGAGGTGCTGGGCTATGCGCAGCAGGCCCTGATCGGGGAGCCCTTTCTGGCCGTGAGCACCCTGGCATGGCTCTATGACGCGGGCCCCAGCGTGCCGGCTGCCCCTGCCATCCATGACCCCGTGGAAGGCCATGCCTACCGCATCCTGCTGGCCCGGATGGCGCGCAGCCCGCAACATCTGGCCGACTTCATGCAGCGCGAAGAGGCCCGCCTGCCGCCCGGGCAGGTGGCCCAGGGCCGGGCACGCGCCGAGGCCATTGCGCAAGGCCTGGCGGCACAGCTCACAGCCCAGGGCAAGGACCTCCCCAGGGGCCTGCTGGGCCCCGCGACGGCAGAACCTCGCCAGCAGCCGGTGCCCTCGCCGTTCGCAGCACAATAGCGGCTTGTCCTCGAACCCTACCTCCCCCTCTTCTGCCTCCGCGCCCTCGGGCGCGCGTCCCATCGATGTGGCGCTGCTGGCCAGCGTGTTCGTCGTGGCCGCCTGCGGCCTGCTCTACGAGCTGGCGGCCGGCGCGCTCGCGTCCTATGTGCTGGGCGACTCGGTGCTGCAGTTCTCGACCATCATCGGCACCTACCTGTTCGCCATGGGCGTGGGCTCGTGGCTGTCGCGCTATTTCGAGCGCCAGCTGCCGGCGCACTTCCTGCGCATCGAGCTGCTGGTGGCCTTGATCGGCGGCGCGCTGCCGGCCACGCTGTTCCTGGCCAATGCCTACGCGCCCGGGGCCTTTCGCCTGCTGCTGTACGGCATGGTGTTCATGGTGGGCACGCTGGTGGGTCTGGAGATTCCGCTGGTCATGCGCATCCTCAAGCGCAACGTGGCGCTTAAAGACCTGGTCTCGCAGGTGCTGACCTTCGACTACCTGGGCGCGCTGGCCGTGTCCATGGCCTTCCCGCTGCTGCTGGTGCCGCACCTGGGGCTGATCCGCACGGGCCTGCTGTTCGGCCTCATGAATGCCGCGGTGGCGCTGTGGGCGGTGTGGTTGTTCCGCGACGAGCTGCGCCGCCTGCGCGCGCATGCCCTGGCCTGCGTCGCCGTGCTGGCGCTGCTGTTCGCAGGCCTGCTCGGGGCCGACCACATCACCAGCTTCGCCGAGGACAAGTTCTACCAGGACCGCATCGTCTTCAGCACCGCATCGCCCTACCAGCGCATCGTCGTCACCAACGGCAAGCTGGGCCACCGGCTGTACCTCAACGGCAACCTGCAGTTCGCCGAGCGCGACGAGTACCGCTACCACGAGGCGCTGGTCCACCCCGCGATGGCGGCGCACGGCGCGCCCCGGCGCGTGGCCGTGCTCGGCGGCGGCGACGGCATGGCCGTGCGCGAGATCCTCAAGTACCCCTCGGTCAAGTCCGTCACCCTGGTGGAGCTGGACCCGGCCATGACGCGCCTGTTCACCGACAACCCCACGCTCGCCCGGCTCAATGGCGAGGCGCTGCGCTCGCCCAAGGTGCAGGTGGTCAACACCGATGCCTTCCAATGGCTGCAGCAGTGCAAGGCCCCGGGCTGTGACGCGGCGGAGGATGTCTTCGACGTGATCGTGGTGGACTTTCCCGACCCGACCAATTTTTCCATCGGCAAGCTCTACACCAACAGCTTCTATGCGCTGCTGGACAAGCGCCTGGCCGCCAGCGGCTACGCCGTGGTGCAGACCACCTCGCCGCTGGTGGCGCGCCAGAGCTACTGGACGGTGGTGCAGACCATGGAATCGGTGGGCCTGCAGACGGCGCCCTACCACGCCCATGTGCCGAGCTTCGGGGAGTGGGGCTTCGTGGTGGCCAGCCGCCGGCCCTGGCGCATGCCCGAGGCGCTGCCGCCCGACCTGCGCTTCCTGAGCGCGGGCACGCTGCCCCTGCTGTTCGACTTTCCGCTCGACATGGCGCGCCTGCCGGCGGACGTCAACCGTCTGTCCAACCAGGCCCTGGTGCACACCTATGAGCGGGAGTGGGGCAAGGTCGCAGCGCACTGAATTCGGCACATCCCCCTGCGGGCGAGCTCTGGAAGCCCGCGCTGTTGCATCCATGCCGCGCGGATGTAACAAATCGGGGCGGCGGCGGGTTTCAAGACCCTATGGGTAAATCGCTCACGGGGTTGCCGGCAGAATGGAAACCAACGCTTACATTTGTCCGCCCCGATGCTTGAGAGATTCTTCGTTGTCGGCGCACAGCGGGATCCCCAGAATCTCTGGGGGCACGACCCCTGGCTCGTGGCCCTGTCGGTCGCGCTGGCGATTGCTTCCTCCCTCATGGCGCTGCACCTGGCCGCGCTGGCGCAGCGTGCGCCGGACCGGCTGCGCCGCAACCTGACCGTCGCCTCCGGTTCGCTGGCGTTGGGCGGCGGGGTCTGGTCCATGCACTTCGTGGGGATGCTGGCCTTCGACCTGTGCGCACACGGCCATTTCGAGCCCTCGGTCACGGCGCTGTCCTTTCTGCCCAGCCTGGTGGCGTCGTGGATCGCGCTGCACGTGCTCACCCAAAGGCAGCCCACGGGCCTGTCCATCGCCTGGGGCGGTGCCCTGGTGGGTGCGGGCATCGGCGTCATGCACTACGCCGGCATGTCGGCCTCCGACATGGCGCCGATGATCCGCTACGACGTGGGCGGCTTTGCGGCCTCCCTCGTGTTCGCGGTGGGCATGGCCATCCTGGCGCTGTGGCTGCGCTTCGGCATGCTGCGCGCCTGGGCGCGCCGGCCCTGGCTGAGCACGCTGCTGGGGGGGCTGGTCCTGGGGCTGGCGATCGCCGGCATGCACTTCATCAGCATCGCCGCCGTGCGTGTCTCCGGCAATGTGCCAGACCTGGGGCCGGTGCCCGAGCAGGCCCGCTACATG
The DNA here is from genome assembly GCF_059418305.1 of Acidovorax sp. GW821-FHT09B03. Taxonomy (NCBI): domain Bacteria; kingdom Pseudomonadati; phylum Pseudomonadota; class Betaproteobacteria; order Burkholderiales; family Comamonadaceae; genus Acidovorax; species Acidovorax sp. GW821-FHT09B03. The sequence continues at coordinate 335,030 of NZ_JBWKPP010000001.1, read as the reverse complement.
GCGCTGGCCATCGCGCTGATGGCCGTGCTGGTGGGGCTGGTGGTCACCACCGTCAACATCGGTCTTCGGGTCCGCTGGCTGCTGCGCAGGTCCGAGCAGAGCGAGTCGAGCCTGCGCGCGGTGGTGGAAACCGCCATGGACGCCATCGTCATGGCAGATGCGGACGGCACCATCCGGTCCTTCAACGGTTCGGCGCAGCGCATGCTCGGCTGGACGGCCGAGGAAGCCGTGGGCCGGCCCGTGCGCATGCTCGTGGACCCCGCCTATGCCGACACGCCGCACAGCTACCTGCCGCGCGACCTGTCGCGCGGCGAGGCGCGCCAGGTGGGCAAGGACAAGGACATCCACGTGGTGCGCAAGGATGGCAGCCTGGTGCCCGTGCGGCTGGTGGTCGGCCGCGTGGACCTGCCGGGGCCGCCGGTGCTCGTCGGCTTCCTGACCGACCTGACCGAGCGCCGGGCCATGGAGCAGGAGCGCCGGCGCGGCGAGGAGCAGCTGCGCTCGCTGGTGCGCAACATTCCGGGCGTGGCGTTTCGCTGCCGCTACGACGCCGACTGGTCCATGCTGTTCATCAGCGACGCGGTGGAGTCCCTCACGGGCTGGCCGGCCGAGGACTTCCTGGCCGGGCGCATCTCGTTCGGCCGCATCATCCACGAGGACGATGCCGCGCGCATCGGGGACCAGGTGGCGCGCGCCCTGGAAGCGGGTGCGTCCTATGTGCTGGAGTACCGGCTGCACACGCGCGATGGTGGTATCCGCTGGGTGTCCGAAACGGGCCGCGGTGTCTCGGGGCCGCAGGGGGAAGTCCGCTGGATCGACGGCGTGATCACCGACATGACGGCCTCCAAGGCGCAGAACGCCGAGTTCGTGGGCACGGTCACGGCCATCGGCCGCTCGCAGGCGGTGATCGAATTCGATCTCAAGGGCCGGGTGCTCACCGCCAACCGCAATTTCCTGGACCTCATGGGCTACACGCTCGCCGAGATCGCAGGCCAGCACCACCGCATCTTCTGCACGCCGGAGTACGCCGGGAGCCAGGCCTACCAGGCCTTCTGGGCGCGCCTGGGCCAGGGTGAGTTCAACGCGGGGGAGTACCTGCGCCTGGGCCGGGGCGGGCGCGAGGTCTGGATCCAGGCCACCTACAACCCGATCTTCGACGCGCAGGGGCGGGCCTTCAAGATCGTCAAGTTCGCCACCGACCTGACCATGCGCCGGCGCATGGAGACGGACCTGCGCGCGGCCAAGGAACAGGCCGAGCATGCGGCCGCGGCACGCAGCACCTTTCTGGCGAACATGAGCCACGAGATCCGCACGCCCATGAACGCCATCATCGGCTTCACCGAGGCGCTGCTCGATACGCCGCTCGAAAGCACCCAGCGCCGCCACCTGGGCACGGTGCACCATGCGGCGCGCTCCATGCTGCGCCTGCTCAACGACATCCTGGACACCGCCAAGCTCGAAAAGGGCGCGGTGGAACTGGAGGTCGCCGATTTCAGCCTGCGCGAGCTGTGCGACCAGATTCTGGCCTCGCTGCGCATCAACGCCGCCAAGAAGGGGCTGGAGGTCGTGCTCGACTATCCCGAAGGCGTGCCTGTCCACTGGCAGGGCGATGCCTTCCGCATCCAGCAGGTGCTGCTCAACCTGATGGGCAACGCCATCAAGTTCACGCACGAGGGCCGGGTCACGCTGCGCGTGGCCGGCGCCAATGCGCAGCTCGTGCTGCAGGTGGTGGACACCGGCATCGGCATCGACGCCGCCGGTGTGGAGCGCATCTTCGACCCCTTCGCGCAGGCCGATGCCTCGACCACGCGCCGCTACGGTGGCACGGGCCTGGGCACGACCATCGCCCGCCAGCTGGCCGAGCTGATGGGCGGCAGCATTGCGGTGGTCAGCCAGATGGGCCAGGGCAGCACCTTCACCGTGCGCCTGCCGCTGCGCACCGGCCAGCCGCCGGCGGATGCCGGCCCTTCGACGACCCGCGACTGGCTGCGCGCCCCCCTGCCCACGCTGCGCGTGCTGGCCGTGGACGACGTGCCCGCCAACCTGGAGCTGCTGCAGATCACGCTGCAGCGCGGTGGCCACAAGCTCACGGCTGTGGGCAGCGGCGCGCTGGCGCTCGAGGCCTTCGCGCAGCAGCGCTTCGACGTGGTGCTGATGGACCTGCAGATGCCCGACATGGACGGCCTGGAGGCCACACGCCACCTGCGCAGCTTCGAGCAGGCGCGCCGGCGCAAGCCGACCCCCATCGTGGCCCTGTCGGCCAGCGTGCTCGAACAGGACCGCCGCAATGCCCGTGCCGCCGGCATGGATGGCTTTGCCAGCAAGCCGGTGGAGCCGGTGCGGCTCATGGCCGAGATCGCGCGCGTGATCGGCGTGCGCGAAGACGGCGGTGATCCGGTGTTTGCCGTGGCCAGCATCTTCGGCGCCCTGCCTCCCGGCGAGGGGCTGCTGGCCCCGCCCGCCCGGCAACCGGCAACGGCCCCGGTGGCACCCGCCATCGAATGGGAGCGGGGGGTGCGGCTGTGGACGCAGGCACGCTACCTGCGCGAAGCCATCGAGCGCTTCATGCAGGAGAGCGGCGTGGCGCTGGCCGGCCTGCTGTCCGCGCACCAGGCCGACGACTGGGACAGCCTGGCGGCGCGTGCCCACCGCCTGCGCGGTGCGGCCGCCAACCTGGCGCTGCCTGCGGTGCAGCAGTATTCCGGCCAGATCGAGCAGGCGGCGCGCGAGCGCGATGCCGGCTCGGTGCAGGTGGCCCTGCTGGCCCTGGCCACGGCGCTCGATGCCGTGGGTGGTGCCTTGCTCAGCCCCCAGGCGCCCGATGCGCAGCGGCAGGGTTCGGCGCCAGCGCCTGCGCCGCTGCAGCAGGCCCAGCGCGAGCGCGTGCTGGCCGCCATCGCGGCCCTTGCCGCCGCCCTGGCGCAGGGAGAGCTGGCCGACGCGCCGCTGGCGGTGCTCGAGGGCGAGTTGCCCGCGGTCACGCTTAACGGCCTGCACGAGGCGCTCGACCGCTTCGACTTCGACGAGGCGCGCACCTGCCTGCAGGCCCTGCAGCACCATCTGCAGGCACCGTTGCAGCCGGGGCAAACGCATGTCTGACAATTGCACCCTTTGCCCCCGGCACCCGAAGGAAGCCCCATGACGGCCGCCCCCGAAGACCATCGCCCGCGCCTGCTGCTGGTGGACGACGAACCCACCAACCTGCAGGTGCTGCGCCACATCCTGCAGGAGGACTTTCGCCTGCTGTTCGCCACAGATGGTGCGCGCGCGCTGCAGATCGCCCAGCAGCAGCGGCCCGACCTGGTGCTGCTCGATGTGATGATGCCGCAGATGGACGGCTACGCCGTGTGCCAGGCCCTCAAGGCCGACCGGGCCACCGCGAACATCCCGGTGATCTTCGTCACCGCGCTCACCGACGTGCAGGACGAGGCGCGCGGCTTCGACGTGGGCGGTGTGGACTACATCACCAAGCCCGTGAGCGCCCCGGTGGTGCGCGCCCGTGTGCGCACCCACCTGTCGCTGGTGCGCACCGAGGAGCTGCGCGAGACCCGGCTGCAGATCGTGCAGCGCCTGGGCCGTGCGGCCGAGTACAAGGACAATGAGACCGGGATGCACGTCATCCGCATGAGCCACTTCGCCCATGTGCTGGCGCTGGCGCTGGGCCACTCGCCGGCCTGGGCCGAAGACCTGCTCAACGCCGCGCCCATGCACGATGTGGGCAAGATCGGCATCCCCGACGCCGTGCTGCGCAAGCCCGGCCCGCTCGATGCGGGCGAATGGGAGACCATGCGCCGCCACCCGCAGATCGGCGCCGAGATCATCGGCGAGCACCCCGGGGGCGTGCTGCGCCTGGCCCATGCCATCGCGCTCACGCACCACGAGAAGTGGGACGGCAGCGGTTACCCGAAGGGACTGGCGGGCGAGGCGATTCCCGTGGAGGCGCGCATCGTCGCGCTGGCCGACGTGTTCGACGCGCTCACCGCGCGCAGGCCCTACAAGGAGCCCTGGAGCACCGAGGACACCGTGGCCCACCTGCGCGCCCAGGCGGGCAAGCACTTCGACCCGGCGATGGTGGAGGTGTTCATCGCGCAACTGCCCCAACTGCTCGAAATCCAGGCACGCTGGAAAGACTGACCCTTGTCTTGCCAGGAGGGCTTGCGGGTGACGTAGAGTACGGCCCCATGTCCCTTGCGTCCCCCCTTTCCCTGCCCTCATCGCGCCGCCGGCAGCTGCTGCAGGCCGGTGCCCTGCTGGCCGCGGGGGCCGCGCTGCCCGGCTGTGAGAAGGCGCCACGCACGCTCGAAGGCGGTTTTGCCGGCATCGACATGCAGCGCGGCCATGCGCTGCGCGAGATGCTGCAAAAGGGCTCCCTGCCCGAGCCCGCCGTGGTGCGGCGCGCGCAGGTCATCATCGCCGGCGGCGGCGTGGCCGGCCTGGCGGCGGCGCGCGCGCTGCGCCTGGCGGGGGTGGAGGACTTCGCGCTGCTGGAGCTCGAAGACCAGGCCGGCGGCAACAGCCGCGGCGGCATGGTCGGCGGCATCGCCTGCCCCATGGGCGCGCACTACCTGCCCGTGCCCGGGGACGACGCCAGCGAGGTGCAGGACCTGCTCGAGGAACTGGGCCTGCGCCAGCGCGTGGCCGGCCGCTGGCGCTACGACGAGCGCCACCTGTGCCACAGCCCGCAGGAGCGGCTGTACTTCGAGGGCGAATGGCAGGAAGGCCTGCTGCCGGTGCAGGGCGTGGGCGAAGCAACGCTGGCCCAGTACCGCCGTTTCTCCGAGCGGGTGGATGCGCTGTCCAAGGCGGCGCGCTTCACCATGCCCATGCTCAAGGCCTTCGACGGCCGGCGGCCGCTGCCGCCCACGCACCAGGCGCTCGATGCCCTCTCGTTCGACGCCTGGCTCACCCAGGAGGGCCTCGACGATGCGCACCTGCGCTGGTACCTGGGCTACTGCTGCCGGGACGATTACGGCGCGGGCACGGCGCGCGTGTCGGCCTGGGCCGGCATCCACTACTTCGCCAGCCGCCATGGCTTCCATGCGCCGGGTGACGCGGACAGCGAGGACCGCGAGGGCGTGCTCACCTGGCCCGAGGGCAATGGCTGGCTCACCCAGCGCCTGGCGCTGCCGCTGCGGGGCGGCGGGCAACTGGCCACGGGCACCAGCGTGCTGCGCATCACCGAGGGGCGCCATGGCGTGGAGGTGGATGCGCTCAACCATGCCTCGGGCAATGTCGAGCGCTGGCAGGCACCGCGCTGCGTGGTGGCGCTGCCCGTGTTCCTGGCCGCGCGCGTGGTGCGCAACCCGCCCGCCTTCCTTGCCGAGACGGCGCAGCGCCTGTCCTGGGCCCCTTGGCTGGTGGCCAACATCCACATCGATGCGCCGCTGACCGACCGTGCGGGCGCTGCCCCTGCGTGGGACAACGTGCTGTATGCCGATGCCAACCCCGGCGGCCTGGGCTACGTGGACGCCGGCCACCAGCGCCTGGACCCGCGCCCCGGTCCCACGGTGCTCACCTACTACCAGGCCCTGGGCGACCTGCCCGATGGCCGCCAGCAGCTGGCCACCCAGCCCTGGACCCACTGGGCGCAGGCGGCCATGCAGTCACTGGCCGGCCCGCACCCCGACTTGGCCCAGCGCGCCACGCGCATGGACATCACACGCTACGGCCATGCCATGTCCATCCCCACGCCGGGGCTGCTGGGCTGGCTGCACCAGCCGGGCCGCTACCGGGCGCCCGACAAGCGCGTGCGCCTGGCGGGCGGCGAGCGCGTGGCCGTGCTGCCCACGCCGGCCACGGCGCGCCTGGTGTTTGCGCACAGCGATTGGTCGGGGTATTCGGTGTTCGAGGAAGCCTTCACACGCGGCCATGCGGCGGGGCTGGTGGCAGCAGGCTAGGCCAAGCGGCGCTTCAATGCAGCCACCGCGCTGTCCACCGTGGTCAGCACCGGCAGGCCGGTGACCGCCGCGCACATGCTGCGTGCGCGCGCCATGCTGAACTGCGCCAGCGCGATCACCTCGCAGCCCTCGCGCTGCAGGCGCTGGGCCTGCGCGGCGACCAGGCTGTCGTGCAGGTCGCCGTTGCCCGCGTTCAGGGCCGCCATGGCCCCTTCGGCCAGGGCCAGTTGCAGTGGTGTGCCGGGCGGAAACTCCGGCGGCATGGACTGGAGCGTGGGCGCAAAGCTGGCGATCAGGCCGATGCGCCGGCCCGTGGCCACGGCTTCTTCGACCATGGCCTCGTTGGGTTTGAGCACCGGGATCTGCGCGTGCCGCGCCGCCACGCGCTCGATGCACGGGCCGAAGGCCGAGCAGGTGAACAGGATGCCATCGGCCCCCGTGCCCACGGCATAGTCCGCCAGGGCCTCGAAGCGCGCGTGCATGGCCGCGTCCAGCCCCCTGCCCTCGCGTGCCAGGTCGGCCGAGAGGCTGTCGTCCAGCAGGTTCATGCGCACGGCCTCGGGCCAGTCGTGTGCGAAGGCGTCGTTGATCGGCGCCACCGAATGGGCGAGGGCGTGGATGAGGGCGATGCGGGTCATGGCGGGGCACGGTGCAATCAGATGCCCTTGGAGCTGGGGTTGGCGAAGGCGTCGCGCGTCTCGGCGTTCAGCGGGTAGTTGATGCTCACGTTCTTGGGCGGAATGGGCTGCATGAACCAGCGGTTGTACAGCTTTTCCATCTCGCCGGACTTCATCATGCCCGTGACCACGCGGTCCACCAGCGCCTTGAACTCCGGGTCGTCCTTGCGGAACATCAGCGACTGGTTCTCGGTGCGCAGGCCCTCGCCGACGATGGCAAAGTCCTTGGGGCTGCGGTGGGTTGCGATCAGGCCCGCGAGCAGGATGTCGTCGAGCACGAAGGCGGCGGCGCGGCCCGTCTCGACCATCAGGAAGGAGTCGGTGTGGTCCTTGCCCGCCAGCTGTGTGATCTCCAGGTTCTTGCCCTTGTCGGCCTCGCGCAGCAGGCGCAGCGAGGTGGTACCGCTGGTGGCCACCACCGACTTGCCCTGCAGGTCGGCCACACCCTTGATGCCCGAGTCGGCGCGCACGGCCATGCGCACGTTGTAGCGGAAGATGTCGGGCGAGAAAGCCACCATCTGCTGGCGCTCGACCAGGTTGGTGGTGGAGCCGCATTCGATGTCCACCGTGCCGTTGGCGACCAGCGGGATGCGATTCTGCGAGGTCACGTTCTGGTACTTCACCGCGATCTGCGGCAGCTGGAGCTCGGCCTTGATCGCCTCCAGGATGCGGTTGCAGATGTCGATGCTGTAGCCCACCGGCTTGCCGCCGCCGTCCAGGTACGAGAAGCCGAACGAGGCCTCGCGGTGGCCGTAGGTGATGGAGCCGCTGTCGCGGATCTTCTTGAGCGTGCCGCCCGCCGGGCTCTGGGCCTGGGCGGTTCCACAGGCCAGCAGCATGGCCAGCGCCAGGGTGGCGGGGAGCAGCGTTGTCGTCAGGGTCTTCATCGGCATGGGAGCACCTTTCAGGTCAGGGGAGGGGCAGGGAGGGTTCGGGGGATAAAGCTCAGCAGGGGCTGGGCTGGCGCGGCAGCGCGGCGCTCAGGGTCACGGCGTCGATGGCCTGGGCCAGCAGCGCGGCGATGGCCGCGAGCTGCTCGCGCGAGGCGATGTAGGGCGGGGCCAGCAGCACGTGGTCGCCCACATTGCCGTCCACCGTGCCGCCGAAGGGGTAGCACAGCAGGCCCAGGTCCATGGCCTTCTTCTTGAGGCGCGAATGCACCTTCTGCGCGGGATCGAACGCGGCCTTGCTGGCCCGGTCGGCCACCAGCTCCACGCCCCAGAAGAAGCCGCGCCCGCGGATGTCGCCCACGTGCGGGTGGTGGCCCAGCGCATCGCGCAGCGCCTGGCCCAGGAAGTCGCCGTCCTCGCGCACCTTGGCCAGCAGGCCGTCGCGCTCGATGACCTGCTGCACCGCCAGCGCGGCCGCGCAGGCCACGGGGTGGCCCAGGTAGGTATGGCCGTGCTGGAAGAAGCCGCTGCCCTGCGACATAGCGTCCACGATGTGCTTTTGCGCCAGCACCGCGCCGATGGGCTGGTAGCCGCCGCCCAGGCCCTTGGCCACGGTGATGAGGTCGGGCACCACGCCCTCCTGCTCGCAGGCATGCAGGGTGCCGGTGCGGCCCATGCCGCACATCACCTCGTCCAGGATCAGCAGCACGCCATGGCGGTCGCAGACCTCGCGCACCGCCTTGAAGTAGCCGGGCACGGGCGTGAGCACGCCGGCCGTGGCGCCCCCCACCGTCTCGGCGACGAAGGCCAGCACGGTATCGGGGCCGCGCGCGACGATGGCCTCCTCCAGCTCGCGTGCCAGGCGCAGGCCATAGGCCTCGGGCGTCTCGCCGGCCTGCTGCTCGCGGTAGGGGTAGCAGGGCGCCACGTGCGTGGCCTCCACCAGGAGGGGCGCGAAGGGGGCGCGCCGCCAGGCATTGCCGCCCACGGCCAGCGCGCCCAGGGTGTTGCCGTGGTAGCTCTGGCGCCGCGCGATGAAGTGCGTGCGCTGGGGCTGGCCAATCTCCACGAAGTACTGGCGCGCCATCTTGAGCGCGGCTTCCACGGCCTCGGACCCGCCGCTCACGAAGTAGGCGTGGCTGGTGCCGGCCGGGGCCGTGCGCACCAGCTGTCCGGCCAGTTGCTCCGCCACCTCGGTGGTGAAGAAGCTGGTGTGTGCATAGGCCAGGCGGTCGATCTGCGCGTGCATGGCGGCCAGCACTTCGGGGTGGGCATGGCCCAACGAGGACACGGCCGCACCGCCCGAGGCGTCGAGGTATTCGCGCCCCGCAGCATCGCGCAGGTACATGCCCTGCCCGCCCACGGCCACGGGCGGGGTGTGCAGAAGGTGGCGGTGAAAAACGTGGGTCATGCCAGGGTCTCCGGAACAGGTGCAAACAATAGATGGAACAAATGTACCGTAAAATCAAATTAAATGGAACATGTGTTTTGTTGCTGGTGCCAGGTGGAACACCTGCACCGGGAAGTGATCCGCTACAGTGCTGCGACCACCACTCCTGCGCATGCACCGCCACCCGCCATGGGCCTGAAAGACACCCTCCGTGACCGGTTCGACGGCATGACCGCCACGCAGCAGAAGGCCGCACGCTTCGTGCTGGAGCACCCGAACGACGTGGTCACGGCCTCCATGCGCACGGTCAGCGCGCGCGTCGGGATCCCGCCCGCCACGCTGGTGCGCTTTGCGCAGCTGCTGGGCTTCGACGGCTGGCCCGAGCTCAAAGCGGCGCTGGTGCAGGACATGGGCCTGGGCTCCGAGCCCTATGCGCACAAGGCGCGCAGCCTGGTGGACCGCGCGCGCGATGGCGGCGGGCTGGCCGGCGAGATCTTCGCGGTGCACCACCAGAACCTGGACGCCACCGAGCACGCCAACGGCGATGCCCTGCCGCGCGCCGCGGCGCTGCTGGAGAAGGCGCGCGCCGTGCACGTGGCCGGCTTTCGCGCCTGCCACCCGGTGGCCTATTCGCTGATGTACGTGTACCGCCTGTTCCGTGACAGCGTTCACCTGCTCGACGGGATGGGCGGCTCGCTGGAGATGCAGCTGCGTGCCCTGCACAAGGGCGATGCGGTGGTGGTCATCAGCTTCAGCCCCTACTCGCGCGAGGCCATCGCCGTGGCGCGCCAGGCGCGCGAGGCCGGCTGCCAGGTGCTGGCACTGACCGATTCGCCCGCCTCGCCGCTGGCCCTGCTGGCCAACGAGGTGCTGCTGTTCTCCACGCACAGCCCGTCGTTCTTTCCCTCCATCGCGGGTGCGCAGGCCCTGTCGGAGGCGCTGCTGGGCCTCTTGGTCAGCCGCGCGGGCAAGCCTGGCATCGGCCGCATCGAGAGCGCCGAGGCCCAGCTCTTCGCCACCGGCGCCTACCTGCCGCCCGCACCGTCGCCATGACGCAGGCAGAGCCCGGCGGCGTGCACGTGCACATCAGCGTGCCGCTCCAGCAGCTGGATCTGTACGCGGGCCATGCCCTGGTGCGCAGCTATGCCGTGTCCACGGCGCTGCAGGGCGTCGGCGAGATGAACGGCAGCGGCTGCACGCCGCGCGGCCTGCACCGGGTGCGCGCCAAGGTGGGCGCGGGCTGCGACGCCGCCACCGTGTTCGTCGGACGCCGGCCCACGGGCGAGCGGTACACGCCCGGGCTCGCTGCCGAGCACCCGGGGCGCGACTGGATCCTGTGCCGCATCCTCTGGCTCACGGGCTGCGAGCCGGGCGTGAACCGCGGCGGCGCGGTGGACACGCTGCGCCGCTACATCTACCTGCATGGCTGCCCCGACGGCACGCCGCTGGGCGTGCCTGCCTCGCACGGCTGCGTGCGCATGGCCAATGCCGATGTGATGGACCTGTTCGAGCGGGTGGCGGTGGGCACGCCGGTGCGCATCGTGCCCTGAGGCGGCCCTGTTCTGTCACGCGCCCGTCACGCGCACCGGGCATCGTCGCCGGTTTACATTTCCTGCCGTCTGCGACCATGTCCCGACTCTCCACCATTGCCGCCAGCGCCCTGCTCGCCTGCGCTGCCGCTGCTTCCCTTACCGCCCAGGCCCAGCAAGCCTACCCTGCCACGCTGGCCGGCCATGCCGTGATGCCCGCCATGAGCCTGGTGCCCGCGCCCAAGGATGCACCGCAGGACCTGCAGGTCAGTGGCAAGTTCACCACGGGCAAGCGCGTGGAGGCCCTGGGTTCGGTCGAAGGCCTGTCGGGCGGCCGCCCCACCGGCATCTCCCTGCCCTTCGCGGGCCAGCCGCTGCAGGGCCACTCGGGCATCAAGCGCATGGCCGATGGCTCGTTCTGGATCCTCACCGACAACGGCGCCGGTGCCAAGGCCAATTCGCCCGACTTCATGCTGCACCTGAGCCACTACCAGGTGGATTTCAAGGCCGGCCAGTTCAAGCGCCAGGCCACGGTGTTCCTGCACGACCCGGACAAGAAGGTGCCGTTCCGCATCGTCCACGAAGGCACGGACAAGCGCTACCTCACGGGCGCGGACTTCGACCCCGAGAGCTTCCAGTTCGCCGGCGGCGCGCTGTGGATCGGCGAGGAGTTCGGGCCCTACCTGATCAAGGCCGACCTGTCGGGCCGCGTGCTCGCCGTGTTCGAAACCCAGGTGGATGGCAAGGTCGTGCGCTCGCCCGACCACCCGGCCATCACCACCGCCGGCGCGCCCGATGCTAAGGCCCCGGCCTTCGAGGTCAAGCGCTCCAAGGGCTACGAAGGCATGGCCTCGTCCAAGGACGGCAGCAAGCTCTATGCCCTGCTCGAAGGGCCGCTGTGGAACGAGGCCGGCAAGGCCTACGAAGCCGTGGACGGCAAGCAGTACCTGCGCGTGCTGGAGTTCGACGTGAAGGCCGAGCAGTGGACCGGCCGCCACTGGAAGTACGTGCTGGAAGCGAACCACCACGCCATCGGCGACTTCAACATGATCGACGGCACCACCGGCCTCATCATCGAGCGCGACAACGGCGAAGGCACGGCCGACAAGGCCTGCCCCGAAGGCGCCAAGCGCGCGGATTGCTTCCACGACCTTGCCAAGTTCAAGCGCGTCTACAAGATCGAGCTGACCGAAGCCAACGTCGGCGGCCCGCTGCGCAAGGTGGGCTACATCGACCTGCTGTCCATAAAGGACCCGCAGCGCCTGGCCAAGAAGCCGCTGAACAACGGCGTGCTGACCTTCCCGTTCTTCACCATCGAGAACGTGGACGTGGTGGACGGCACGCACATCGTGGTCGGCAACGACAACAACCTGCCCTTCAGCTCCAGCCGCGAGCCGAACAAGGCCGACGACAACGAGCTGGTGCTGCTCGAGGTGGGTGAGCTGTTGCGCGCGAAGTAAGCACCACGCTCCCTGTGCAAAAGGGCTGCCCCGAAGGCAGCCCTTTTGCATGGCGGGCAGCACGTTGCGGGGCCGGGTGGCAAAATCGGCAGCCACACCCTGAAAGCCGCGCCACCATGTTCACAGGCATCGTTCAAGCCACGGCAGGCATTGCCGCCATCCATGACCGCGCAGGCCTGCGCACCTTCACGCTCGATTTTCCCGAAGGCTTCTGCCAGGACCTGGCCATTGGTGCCAGTGTGTCCACCGATGGCGTGTGCCTCACGGTGACCGAGATCCTTTCGCCGACACAGGCCAACTTCGATGTGATGCAGCAGAGCCTGAACATCACCACGCTGGGCAGCTATGGCCAGGGCGACCGCGTGAACGTGGAGCGCGCGGCCAAGGACGGCGCCGAGATCGGCGGCCACCCGCTGTCGGGCCACATCGATTTTTCGGGCACGCTGGCCAGCGTGCGCGAGTTCGACAACAACCTGGTGTGGCGCGTGGCCGTGCCGCCCGAGTTCCGCCGCTACGTCTTCGCCAAGGGCTACATCGCCATCCATGGCGCCAGCCTCACCGTGGCCGAGGTGAACCGTGCCGAGGGCTGGTTCGAGGTCTGGCTGATCCCCGAGACGCGCCGCGCCACGGTGTTCGAGGTCAAGAAGGCCGGCGACCAGCTCAACATCGAGATCGAGCGCAGCACCCAGGTGGTGGTCGACACCGTGCGCGAGGCTGTGCAGGAAAGCCTGGGCCGGCTGCAGCCCGTGCTCGAAGCCCTGCTCAAGGAAAAGGGCCTGTCGCTGGAGGATTTCGTCCAGCCCCCGGTGCTTCCCCACTGAGGCTCAGTCGGCGACGTAGTCGAGGAAGCCCGTGACGCGGCGCAGGCGCCCGTCGGCATCCACGTCGGCCACATCGGTGCCGCGCGCCACGGGCTCGGCGCCCGGGGCCGCAAGCGCCCAGGAAAAGCGCACCACGCTGTGGTGGCCCTCGGGCGTGCCCAGCAGCGCAAAGCGGTAGCCGGCAAAACGCTGCTGTGCGCCCGCGATCAGCGCGGCCAGGCCGTCATGGCCCCGGCCTTCCATCATGGGGTCGAGGTAGTGCACGTCGGCACTGAAGACGCCGCGCACCAGGCGCCCGCGTTCGGTCGTGTCGGTGGCATTCCATGCGGCAATGTAGCGCGCGGCGATGTCGGGGGCGGCGCTGGCGGCGGTCGGTGCAGAGGATTCAACGGTGTTCATGGCAACTCCTGAAGGCAAGGGGTGGAAGAATGCGTGTCGGATGCACGGGCATCCCACGCAGCCCATTCTTCGCGGCGGCCCCGCCTGCGTCGATGACCTGGCGCGTCATGCGCCGGGGGGCGCAGCGGGATAATCCGGGCCCTGCATGCCGAATTCATTGCTTCCCCCTTCCCCCGTACCCGGTGCGCCGCGCGCGCTGCAGCTGCACGACCTGCCCGGCCTGCTGCAGGTGCAACTGGCCTGCTATGGCGAAGGCTTCGTTGAAAGCGGCGAGGTGTTTGCGCGCCGGCTCGCCAGCCCGGTGAACTGCTCGCTGGTGCTTGAACGCGCTGGCCAGGTCTGTGCCTACCTCGCGGCCTACCGCTCGGTGCAGGGCAAGGTCACGCCGCTGCACGGCGACTTCGAGGGCCCGCCCGGCGCGCCCGACACCCTGTACCTGCACGACATGGCGGTGCTGCCGGCCTGTGCGGGCCAGGGCCTGGCGCAGGCGCTGCTCACACCTCTGTGGGCGCAGGGGGCTGCCTGGGGCCTGCGCCACACGGCCCTGGTGTCGGTGCAGGGCTCGCAGGGCTACTGGGAGCGCCATGGCTACGCCGTGCAGCCTCTCGCCGATGCGCTGCAGCGCGAGCGGCTGGCGGACTATGGCGAGGGCGCGGTCTACATGGTGCGCGGGCTCTAGCCAGTGTTGCTGCCCTGCGCCACGATCCAGGCGTGGAAGCGGCGCAGACCGGGGTCGATCAGCGCCTCGGGCCGGTACACTAGGTGGTAGGCCAGCGGGGTCGCAAGGGGCTTGCAGTGCACCGAGACCAGTTCGCGCGCCTGCAGTTCCTGCTGCACCAGTGCGTGCCGCACCAGGGCAAAGCCGCGGCCGGCCACGGCGGCCTCGATGGCAGCGTTGGAATGCGCGAACACGACACCGCCCTCGCAGTCCACATCCGCCACACCATGCGCCTGGCACCACAGGCGCCAGTCGCCGCGGTGCTCGTCGTGCAGCAGCCGGGCGCTGGTGATGTCGGCCACGCGCGCCGTGCGGCGTGGGGCCAGCAGGCGCGGGCTGCACACGGGCACCAGGTCATCGGCCACCAGCACCTCGGACTGCAGGCCGGGGTAGGCACCCTGCCCGTGGCGCACGGCAAAGTGCACACCCTCGGCAGCCAGGTCCACCGTGCGGTTGGTGCTGCCCACATGCACGTCCATGTCGGGGTGTTGTTGCAGAAAGCCTTGCAGGCGCGGCACCAGCCACTGCACGGCAAAGCCCGGCGTGCAGCTCACCAGCACCACCTGGCGCCGGTTCGCCGAGGCGATGCGCGAGGTGGCGTGCCCGATCATCGCCAGGCCCTCGGCGCAGGCCACCTGGTAGTCGCGCCCGGCGGTCGTGAGCGCCAGGCCGCGCGGTTGGCGCTCGAACAGCGCGCAGCCGAGGAAGTCCTCGAGCTTGCGTACCTGCTGCGAGACGGCACCGGGCGTGACGTGCAGCTCTTGGGCCGCGCGGCGCACGCTGGCATGGCGGGCGGTGGCCTCGAAGAAGCGGACGGCGATCAGGGGAGGCAGGCGCATGGGTGCATCGTATAGCTTGGCTAAACAGCTGTTGAGGATAAATGGTTTGCCCAGGCTATTGCGTGTGCCGAAAATTCGGGCATGAACCTTGCCAGCCTGATCCGCCTTTTCGCCCTGGCCGCCCTGTGGGGTGGCAGCTTTCTGTTCATGCGCATCGCTGCGCCGGTGTGGGGCGCCGTGCCCACCGCGTTCGGCCGCGTGGTGCTGGGCGCGGCGGGGCTGCTCGCACTGCTGGCCGTGGTGCGGCTGCGGCCGGCGTTCCAGGGCAAGCTCGGCGCGGCGCTGGTGTTGGGCGCCATCAACTCGGGCCTACCGTTCCTGATGTTCGCGCTGGCCGCGCGCGTGTTGCCGGCGGGGTACAGCGCCATCCTCAACGCGACCACGCCGCTCATGGGCGTGGTGATCGGTGCGCTGGCCTTCGGCGAGCGCATCACGCCGGCGCGCGTGGGGGGCGTGCTGCTGGGCATGGCCGGGGTGGCGGTGCTGGCGCAGGCCGGGCCGGTGGCGCTCAGCGCGCCGGTGCTCGGCGGCATCGCCGCCTGCCTGGTGGCCACGGCCTGCTACGGCCTGGCGGGCTTTCTCACGCGGCGCTGGATCACCCAGCGCGGCGGGCTGGACAGCCGGCTCGTGGCACTGGGCAGCCAGTGGGGGGCCGTGCTGGCCCTCGCGCCCTTCGCGCTGTGGGAGGCGGCGCATCAGCCCGTGGCCAACTGGCTGCATGCCGGCCCCACGGTCTGGGGCGCCATGCTGGCGCTGGGCCTCTTGTGCACCTCGTTCGCCTACGTGCTGTACTTTCGGCTGATTGCCGACGTGGGGCCGGTCAAGGCGCTCACGGTGACCTTTCTGATCCCCCTGTTCGGCGTGGCCTGGGGCTGGCTGGTGCTGGGCGAGGTGGCCACACTGGCCCATGCGGCCGGCGGCGTGCTGATCGCGCTGGCGCTGTGGCTGGTGCTGCGGCCCGTGCCGGCAGCCGTCCCTGGGGCAGTGGCTGTGCAGCGCTGAACCCATCCGCCGGCGCTGTATTGACGGCGCCACGCCCCGGGCATCCGTCGCAGGCCGTGGTCATAATGGCTGACATGCCGAACCGCTGGAAACCCAATGTCACCGTGGCCGCCGTGATCGAACGCGATGGCCGCTTCCTGCTGGTGGAGGAAGAAACCACCGATGGCCTCAAGCTGAACAACCCGGCCGGCCACCTCGACCCCGGGGAGTCGCCCGCCAGTGCCTGCGCGCGCGAGGTGCTCGAGGAAACGGCGTTCGATTTCGAGCCCACGCACATCATCGGGGTCTACCTCAACCGCTTCACCAAGACGCGCACGGGCGACGACCTCACCTACCTGCGCTTCGCCTTTGCCGGCACCCTGGGCACGCACCACGCCTGGCGCACGCTCGACGAAGGCATCGTGCGCACGGTGTGGATGACGGCCGAGGAGATCCGCGCCTGCCCCGAGCGCCACCGCAGCCCCTTGCTGCTGCAGTGCCTGGCCGACTACCTGGCGGGCCAGCGCTACCCGGTGTCGCTGGTGCACACGGATATCTCGGTGACCCAGACCTCGGGTTGAAGAGGCCTGCGCGGGGTGCGCTGCAACTATTTGTGGCGCCGCATGTAACCCGCGCGGTGGGCGGAGCGAAGTAACAGGCAGAGAGCGTGGCGCCGCGCGATCTGAACACCCCCTGTTTCGACCCCTCCCTCACCTTACGGAGTCTTCCACCATGCTGTCCACCCCGAATCCCTCCGCTGCGTCCCTCGCCCTGGCCGCCGCGCTGCTGGCCTTGTCCTCCGGTGCCTTTGCCGCCGACGCCCCCAAGGGCTCCAAGGGCGGAGCGGTTGCCGCCAACGACAAGGTGCACTGCTACAACGTGCACGACTGCAAGGGCAACAGCGACTGCTCCACCGCCGAGCACAGCTGCAAGGGCCAGAATGCCTGCAAGGGCCATGGCTTCAAGGCCAAGACGGCCGCACAATGCCTGAGCGAAAAGGGCACGATTGGCGACATCAAGGGGTGATGGCCCCTGGCGGTTGCGCCACGGCGCGGCCGCCTGCGCACCATGGCACACGACCCCATCGCCGTGCGCGGCACCGGCTTCGGCCTGGGCCTGCGCACACCGCACTATGCGGATTTCCTCGCTGCTCCCCAGCCGCTGGACTGGCTGGAGATCATCACCGACAACTACCTCGTCGCGGGCGGCAAGCCGCTGGCAGTGCTCGATGCGCTGCGGCGCGACTACCCCATGGCCATGCACGGCGTGGCTATGTCCATCGGTGCGGCGCAGGGCGTGGATACCGCCTACCTGCGCCAGGTCAAGGCGCTGGCCGACCGCATCGAGCCGCTGTGGGTGTCGGACCACCTGTGCTGGATCGGCACCGGGCCGGGGCAGCAGCTGCACGACCTGTACCCGCTGCCCTACACCGATGCCGCTGCACGCCACGTGATCGCCCAGGTGCGCCGCGCGCAGGACGTGCTGGGCCGCCGGCTGGTGCTGGAGAACGTCTCCAGCTACATCCGCCATGCGGGCGACAGCGCGAGCGAATGGCAGTTCCTGGCCTACATCGCGCACGAGGCCGATTGCCTGCTGCTGGTTGATGTGAACAACATCCACGTGAGCAGCGTGAACCACGGCTTCGACCCGCTCACCTACCTCGACGCGCTGCCCGCGCACCGCGTGCAGCAGATCCACCTGGCCGGCCACTCGGACCTGGGCGACCACATCATCGACACCCACGACCACCCCGTGGCCCAGCCGGTGTGGGACCTGTACGCGCAGGCCTGCGAACGCTTCGGCGCCGTGGCCACCATGGTCGAGCGCGACGATCGCATTCCGCCGCTGGCCGAGCTGCTGGACGAGATGGCCGTGGCGCGGCGCATTGCCGCCCTGCATGCGCCGCAGGCCGGCGCAAAGGGCCCTGCGCCACTGTCCTGGCCAGGCGCCACGCCCGTGCCGGCCCGGCCCCTGCAGGCGCTGCAGCAGGATCTGGCGGACCGCATCCTGGCCGAGCCGATGCAGGCCCTGGACGCCGATGCCCCGGTCACGGGCCGCCTGGGCATCTACCACCATGCCTACCGCGCGCGGCTGGCCGAGGTGCTGGCCGACACCTATGCCAAGACCTGGCTGTACATGGGGTCGGACATCTTCGAGGCCCATGCACGCGCCTATGCGGTGGCGCACCCGCCCAGGGTGCGCAGCCTCAACCGCTATGGCGAAGGCTTCACGGATACCCTGCGCACGCTCTACCCCGACAACCCCGAGTTGCACGAGCTGGCCCAGCTGGACTGGGACCTACGTACGCGCTTCGATGGGGCGGACGTGCCGGCGCTGGATGCGGCCACGGCCCCTGGCGCCAGCCCCTGGCTGGCACGCGCCGGGGTGCTGCACCCCAGCGCCTTGCTGCGCACGCTGACCACCAATGCCGTCGCGCTGTGGAATGCCATCCATGCCGACGAAGAGGTGCCTGAAGCCATGGCATTGCCGGCGGCGGTCAGCTTGCTGGTGTGGCGAAAAGGCCACCAGCCGCACTTTCGCACACTGCAGGCGCCGGAGGCCGATTGGGTAGGCCATCTGCAGGCGGGTGCCTCGGTGGAGCAGGCCTGCGCGCGGTTGCAGGCCCAGGGCCTGTTGCCCGCGCCCGAGTTGCTGGCGCAGTGGCTGGCCGGGCTGCTGCGCGATGGACTGGTGCGTGCCGACCTGCCGGCCCCTGCTACTCCGCCGTCAGCTTGCGCTCCTTGATGATGGCGGCCCACTGGGCGGATTCCTTCCGCATGAAGGCCGTGAGTTCCGCGCGCGTCGTGGGCTGGGGCGTCAGGCCATGCTTGTCCAGCGCCTCCTTCACGGCCGGGTCGCCCAGCACGGCCACGATCTCCTTGTTCCAGCGGTCCAGGATCGCCGCGGGCGTCTTGCCCGGCGCCACGAAGGCATACCAGTTCAGCGCCTCGAAGCCCGCAAAGCCCGACTCCGCCACCGTGGGGATGCCCGGCAGATAGGCCGGCCGTGTGAGCCCGGTCGTGGCCAGCGGCACCAGCCGACCGGCCTCCACATGCGGCATGGCCGTGGGCGGGGCCGAGAAGTACGAGGCCACGCGCTCGCCCAGCAGGTCCTGCAGCGCAGGCGCCCCACCCTTGTAGGGCACATGCACCATGTCGATCCCTGCGCGCTGGTTGAACAGCTCGCCTGCCAGGTGCGAGGCCGATCCCGCGCCGGTGGAGGCGAAGTCCACGCTGCCGGGCTTCTTCTTCGAGAGTTGGACGAACTCGGCCAGCGTCTTCACGCCGGTGGCCTTGTGCACCACCAGCACGTTGGGGAAGTTGACGCCGCCTGAGATGGGCGCCAGGTCCTTGAACGGGTCGTAGGGCAGCTTCATGAGGTGCGGCGCGATGGTCAGCGGGCCGATGGAGCCCAGCAGCAGCACCGTGCCATCGGGCGCCGCGTTGGCGACGAACTGGTGCGCGATGTTGCCGCCCGCCCCGCCCTTGTTGTCCACCACCACCTGTTGGCCGATGTTCTCGCCCAATTTCTTGGCGATCAGCCGGGCCGCGGCATCGGCGGCGCCGCCGGCTGCAAAACCCACGACCAGGGTGACGGGCTTCCTGGGCGGAAAGTCCTGGGCCTGCGCAGGCATGGACAGGGCCAGGGTGGTGAGTGCCGCCGCCTGTAGTAACCATTGTCGTTTGTTCATCGGTGTCTCCTTTGTGGGTCTTTTTTGGGAATCAATCGTCGCCCAGGCCGATGGGGCTGGGCTGGCGCTTTTCCACCGCATGGCGCAGCAGGGCCGCGGTGCGGAAGATGCCGTGCGCGAACTTGCCGTAGGGCATGGTGGCAAAGAGCGCCATCACCGCGCCCAGGTGCAGGCACAGCAGCAGCGCCAGGGCCGGGGTGCCGCGTGCCAGCCACAGCGCCAGGCCGCTGGTGCTGGTGAGGAACAGCAGGGCGATGAAGGCGCGGTCCATGGGCTTCTGGGCGGCGTCGCCGTGCTGCGGGTGGCGCCGGCGGTTCAACTGCCACAGACCGGCCGTGCCCAGCGCCAGGGCGGTGCCGCCCACGGCGCCCAGCAGCTTGGGCAGGCTGGGCAGGTCGTAGGGCGCGGCCCAGCCCAGGGCATAGTGGTACAGCGTGGCCACGCTGGTGGCGGCAAAGCACAGTGCAAAGCCGTAGAAGGTCAGGTGGTGGAAGCGCCTGCGCCACAGGGTGTAGGCATCGTCGGCGTCGTGGCAGCCCTCGCCGTGGCCGCCGTCGAGGTACTTGAGGCGCAGCACGGCGTCCGTGGCCTCGGCCGCCGCAGGGCCGCTCACGGGGGCGCCGCTGGTCGCGGGCGACACGTCGCGCCAGAAGCGGCGCACACCCAGGCCCAGGGCCAACGTGGCGAACAGGAACACCGGCGCGAACAGGCCCACCAGCAGGTTGTGCGGAAACAGGCGGTAGAAGTTGCCGCCCAGGTTCTGGCCCCACAGCGCCGCCAGGCCCTGGCCCTGCAGCACCACGGCGAGCAGCAGGAACAGCGTGAGCCCCGCCACCAGCGCCAGCGCCAGCGTGAGCCCGTTGCGCTGGTACAGCGCGCCCAGCGCGGGCGGCCAGGCGTAGTCGGCATAGGTCTGGCCGCGCACCTGGGCCATGGCCTGCGGCACGTTGACCGCGAAGGCATGCGGTGGCGCGTACTGGCAGGCATGCAGGCAGGCGCCGCAGTTGTGGCACAGGTTGGCCAGGAAGTGGATGTCGGCCTTGCCGAATTCCAGCCGCCGGGTCATGGCCGGGAACACGGCACAAAAACCTTCGCAGTAGCGGCAGGCGTTGCAGATCTGCATCTGGCGCGCGACCTCGGTCTCGGGCACCGACAAGGAGACGATGGCGCCACCGGCCAGGGCCCGCGCATCCTGCACCAGGGCATCAAGCGACTGCATGGGCCACCTCCTGGCGTTGCGCTGCGCGTGCGGCGTTCGTGCCCGCGATGCGCCCGAAGGCCGTGCCGATGGACATGCCCACCCCGGCCGTATAGCCCTTGCCCAGCACGTTGCCGGCCATCATCTCGCCGGCCACGAAGAGATTCGGGCTGGCCTGCCCGCCGAAGTGCACGGCGGCGCTGTCATCGGTGCGCAGGCCCAGGTAGGTGAAGGTCACACCGGGCCGCAGCGCATAGCCGTAGAAAGGGGGCGTATCGATGGGGCGCGCCCAGTGCGTCTTGGCGGGCGCGAGGCCCTCGGTGTGGCAGTCGTCGAGCGCGGTGTGGTCGAAGCGGCCGACGCGGCAAGCGGCGTTGTAGGTGTTCAGCGTGTGCGTGAAACGGCCCACGTCCAGACCCAGCCGCTGTGCCAGTTCGGGCAGGCTGTCGGCCTGCACGCCCGGGAACACGGGGGGCATGAAGCGGCCCACGGCCTGGCTGTCGATGATGGAGTAGCCGATCTGCCCGGGTTGCTGGGCCACCAGGCGGCCCCAGATCGCGTAGCGCTTGGGCCAGAAGTCCTCGCCCTCGTCATAGAAGCGTTCGGCCTGCCAGTTGACCACGACACCGAGCGAGACGCAGTCGATGCGCGTGCAGATGCCGCCGTCGTACAGCGGCGCGCGCGCATCGATGGCCACCATGTGCGCCTGCGTGGGGTCGCCGATGCGGTCGGCGCCATGGTCATCGAGCAGGTGGCGCAGCAGCACGCCGCGGTTGTAGGCCGTGCCGCGGATCAGGAAGTTGTCCGACGGCCATTCGCCGCGCTCGTTCTGGCCCCAGGCCTCGCGCAGCCATTCGCGGTTGGATTCGAAGCCGCCGGCCGCCAGCACGCAGGCGCGTGCGCGGATGCGCTGGCCCTTGCAGTGCGCGGCGACGAAGCGGCCGCCCTCGGTCTCGATGCGCTCCACGGGGGCTTCATAGCGCACCTGCACGCCCAGGCGCTCGGCGCTGCGGTAGTAGGCGTTCACCAGCGCCTTGCCGCCGCCCATGAAGAAGGCATTGGTGCGCGCCGTGTGCAGCGCACCCGCCAGCGAAGGCTGGAAGTGCACGCCATGGCGGCGCATCCAGTCGCGGCAGGTGCCCGAGGCGCGGATCACCAGGCGCGCCAGGTGCTCGTCGGTCAGGCCGCCGGTCACCTTGAGCAGGTCCTGCCAGAACTCCTCTTCGGGGTAGGCCTCCACCAGCACGTCCTGCGGCGCATCGTGCATGCAGCGCAGGTTGCGCGTGTGGGCCGAATTGCCGCCGCGCCAGGCGCGCGGGGCCGCCTCCAGCAGCAGCACGCTGGCGCCGGCTTCGCGCGCCATCAGCGCGGCGCACAGGGCGGCATTGCCGCCGCCGATCACCAGCACGTCGGGGGTGGTGCTCGTCTCCATGGGTCAGCGCTCCCCTCGGCGGGGAGCGCGGGGGCTCGTCCTGCGCATCATCGTGGTCTCCGGGCGGTGCTGCCGCCGCATGTCGTGGTGGTGCCACTGTAGGGAGACCGCTGCAGGGCGTGCAGCAGGTTCAGCTCATGCAGGTATCACGAACCGTGATGCCCTGGGGCGCTCTCGATCAGGGTGGTGCCGAACCATTGGCCGGCCCCTACCAGGCCGCGCACACAGTCGACCACCACCACGCGGGTGGCCAGCGCGGCGGGCGAGAGCTCGTCCTCGGACAGGCTGCACAGCAGGTTCACGCGGCGCGCGGGCGCGTCGGTCAGGCGCGCGCATTGAAAGCGCTGGGCCGCATCCGGGTAGCGGCCCATGGCCGCCCAGGGCTGCAGGGTCGAGCCCAGGCCGGCGTCCACCGCGGCCATGACCATGGCCAGGGAGTCGACCTCCAGCACGATGTGCGGGGCCACGCGGTCGCGCGCGAAGGCCGTGTCCAGCGTGCTGCGCAGGCCATGCGGGCCGGTGGGCAGGATCAGCGGCTCGTTGCCGAGCTCGGCCACGGTGATGGTCTCGGGCAGGCGGCGCGCGCCCGGGCCGCCGCGCGCACAGATCAGGAACAGGTCTTCCTCCAGCAGCGGCTGCACCTGCCAGCGCCGCCCTGCGCCCGATGGCTGCGCCTGGTGCAGCCGGGTGTCGAACAGCACGGCCAGGTCGAGCTGGCGGGCATGCAGCATGTCGGTGAGGTGGCCCGACATGCCCTCGACCATGTGCAGCCGCACGTCGGGGTAGCGGGCGCGCATGGCCTGCATCAGCGGCAGGCCGAGCACGGCCGAGGTGGTGGGCGCCAGGCCCACGGTGGCGGTGCCCGACAGGCGCGCCTGCTGCGCCGCGCGCACGGCCTGCTCGGCATGGCGCAGGGTCAGCTGGGCCTCGCGGAAGAAGGCCAGGCCGGCCTCGGTGGGTGCCACGCCGCGCGGCGTGCGGTGCAGCAGCCGGGTGCACAGCTCCCCTTCGAGCCGGGTGATCTGCTGGCTCAGTGCGGACTGCACCACGTCAAGGTCCAGCGCGGCGCGGCTCATGGAGCCGCGCTCCACGACGCGCACGAAATAGCGCAGTTGTCTCAGTTCCATCGGGCGATCCTTCGGGCTGCGGGCGTTGCGCAGCCATCATGGTGTGTGATGGGTGGGGATGTTCGCACACCCGCCCCGGGCAGCGGCTCAGACGCCGTTCGGCAGCAGTGCGGCCAGGGCCTCGCGCATCCAGCGCGCAATGAGCTGCTGGCGTTCGCGCGGCATGCGGTCCAGGGTCGAGGCCACGCTGATCGCGGCCACGGGTGCGCCCTCGGCGTTGCGCACGGCCATGCCCGCGGCCAGCACGCCCTGGGTGGCGTGGTTGCCCACCACCGACCAGCCGCGCTCGCGCGTGGCGCGCACCAGGATGGCCAGGCGCTCAGGCGTCATGCCGCCATAGCGCGGCAGGGCTTGTGCGTTGGCCGCGATGCAGGTGTCCACCTCGCCGTCGGGCAAGGCCGCCAGCAGCGCCAGCCCGGCCGCGCCCACACCCAGCGGCTGGCGCGTGCCGACCTGGATCACGAGGATCTGCACCGGGTGCGTGCCCACGTGGCGCGCAATGCAGTGCGAGGCCGGCCCTTCGCGCACGATGGCGAAGGCCGCATCGCCGCAGGCCCGGCTCACGCGCTCCAGCACCGGGGTGAGGCGCATGGCCATGTTGGGCAGGGCGGCGGGCGCGGCCACGGCCGCCAGGCGCGGCCCGGCCACGTAGTGGAAACGCCCGCGCCGGGCCAGGTGGCCGCCTTCGAGCAGGGTGGCCAGCAGGCGGTAGACGGTGGCCCGTTCCAGCCCCGCGGCGCGGCACAGCTCGACCACGCGCAGGCCTTCTCGCCCGCTGGCGAGCACGGCGTCGAGCACCTGCAGGCCGCGGCGCAGGGTGCGGCTGCCGGGGTCGTCCAGCGGCTCTTCGGGCAGCGGGGTGGATGTTGAAACGTCCGGCAGGCGGACGTTTCGATTCGCGGGTCGGGAGGGCATGGGAAAGAATTTGTCCGTCGATGCAACCAGTGCGCAGTGTGCCGCAGAGCCACGCCGCCGGGGCGCCAAGACGGATTTCCCGACACACAAAGGAGACAAGACATGAGTTCGCACACCACCATCACCGCGCCGCGCCGGCGCCTGCTGGCCCTGGCCGCCACTGCCATCGCCTGCACCACCGCATTGCCCCTGCAGGCCCAGACCGCCAGCGCCACGGGCTGGCCCGCCAAGCCCATCAAGCTCGTCGTTGGCTATGCAGCCGGCGGCGCCACCGACGTGATCGCGCGCCTGGTGGCCGTCAAGCTCGGCGACCAGCTCGGCCAGTCCGTGGTGGTGGACAACCGCGCAGGCGCCAACAGCAACGTGGGCGCCGAGAACGTGGCACGCGCCCCGGCCGACGGCTACACGCTGTACGTCTACACCATCGCCAACACCATCAATGCCTCGCTGTACCCCAAGCTCGGCTACGACCCGGTCAAGGACTTCGAGCCCATCGGCATGATCGCCAAGATCCCCAACATCCTGGTGGTCAACCCCAAGCTGCCCGTCAAGAACCTGGCCGACTACGTGCGCTACGCCAAGGAGTCCAAGGACGGCATCACCTTCGCGTCCTCGGGCAGCGGCTCGTCCATCCACCTCTCGGGCGAGATGTTCAAGATGCAAAGCCAGCTCAAGATGCTGCACGTGCCCTACCGCGGCAGCGCCCCGGCCGTGACCGACCTGCTGGGCGGCCAGGTGGATTCGATGTTCGACAACACGCCCTCGGCGCTGCCGCATGTGCAGGCCGGCAAGCTGCGCGCCATTGCCATCACCAGCGCCCAGCGCTCGCCCCTGCTGCCCGATGTGCCCACGCTGGCCGAGTCGGGCTATGCGGGCTTCGACGTGCAGTCCTGGTTCGGCCTGGCCGCGCCCACGGGCACGCCGCGCCCCGTGGTCGAGCAGCTCAACGCCGCACTCAACAAGGTGCTGGCCCAGCCCGAGGTGCGCAGCCGCCTGCAGGAGCTGGCCGCCACCCCCGATTCGGGCACGCCCGACAAGATGCGCAGCTTTGCCGCCGCCGAGATCAAGCGCTGGCGAGAAGTCGTCAAGGCCTCCGGCGCCACCGCGGAGTAGGCGACGGGAAAAGCCCTCCTGGCGTCGTTGTTCCGTCTTGTCGTACTGACCGTACTGCCTGCGACGGAACGCCTAGCCAGGACCGCTTCGCTGGGCTTTGCCCGCCGCTTGTGACGCTCTTCATCGAATCCCAACCCAGGAGTACCTGCCCTCCATGTTCCCCATCGACTTCTTCTGGCGCGCCGCCCAGCGCTGGCCCGACCGCATCGCCATCGACGCACCCGAGGGCGCCCTCCGCTACGACGCGCTGGCCGCGCGCGTGGCGGCGCTGGCGGCCGGCTTCACCTCCATCGACTCGGCACCGCAAAGCCGCGTCGGCATCTGCGCGGGCAACAGCGCCGACCACATCGCCGCGCTGCTGGCCGTGCTGGCCTGCGGCAAGGTCTGGGTGCCGCTCAACCCCAAGAGCACCCGACCCGAGATCCGCCGCATCATCGATGCGACCGAGCCCTCCATCGTGGTGCTGGACAACGCCTGCTCCGAGCTGCTCGAGGGCGCGCCCGGTGTCCACCTGCCGACCGCAGGGCTGTCCGACCTGGCGGCCGTACATGCCGGCGCCCGGCGCCCCGTGATCGACCTGCCGGACGACGCGACCCAGGCCATCAAGTTCACGGGCGGCACCACGGGCGCGCCCAAGGGCGTGATGCAGCCCTACCGCGCGTGGATGGCCAACATCACCAACCAGATCCACGCCTGGGGCTTCGACGAGCACGAGCGCTACATCGTGGCCGCGCCCATCACGCACGGCACCTCCACCTACCTGCTGCCCATCCTGGCGCAGGGCGGCTGCCACGTGGTGCTGGGCGGCACGGGGGCCGAGGCGGTGCGCACGGCCTTTCGCGAGCGCGGCGGCACGGTGTGCTTCATGCCGCCCACGCTGGTATACATGCTGATGGCGCTGCCGGGCGTATCGCGCGCGGACTTTCCGCGCCTGCGCCGGTTGATCTACGGTGGTGCGCCCATGCCGCCCGAGAAGATCCGCCAGGTGCGCGACTTCTTCGGCCCGGTGCTGGGCACGACCTATGGCCAGACCGAGGCACCGCAGATCCTCACCGTGATGCAGCCCGCGGACTTCGAGGACCCGGCCAACTGGGCGGCCGTGGGCCGCACCACCTGGTTCAGCGACGTGGCCATCATGGCGCCGGACGGCCGCCTGCTGCCCACGGGCGAGGTGGGCGAGGTGGTGGCGCGCGGCGACCTGCTCATGACCGGCTACTGGCGCCTGCCCGAGAAGACCGCCGAGACCCTGGTCGACGGCTGGCTGCACACGGGCGACCGCGGGCTCATCGATGAGCGCGGCTACCTCTACCTCAAGGACCGGCTCAAGGACATGGTGATCACCGGCGGCTTCAACGTCTACCCCGTGGACGTGGAGAACGCCCTGGGCCAGCACCCGGCCGTGCACGAATGCGCCGTGTTCGGCCTGCCCGACGACAAGTGGGGCGAGACCGTGCAGGCCGCCGTGCAGCTGCGGCCCGGCGAGCAGGCGACCGAGGCCGAGCTGATCGCCTTTGTGCGCGAACGCCTGGGCCCGGTGCAAACACCCAAGCACATCCACTTCCACGACAGCCTGCCGCGTTCGCCCGTGGGCAAGGTGCTCAAGTCCGCCGTGCGCGATGCGGCTTTGGCCGCACTGGCCACCACGGCCTGAAGGAACCACTCCCATGACCACTACCGCTTCCAAGACCCCTGTCACCCGCCTGTGCACCCACACCCTCACCAGCCTGCATTACCGCGAGGCGAACCTGGTCGAGGACCTGATGGGCCAAAAGACCTTCACCGAGGTGATGCTCATGCAGATCCTGGGCCGCGCGCCGCGCGGCGTGGACCTGCGCATCACCGACGTGGTGCTCATCGTGCTCATGGAGCATGGCCTCACGCCCAGCGCCATCGCCACGCGGCTGATCTACATGAGCGCGCCCGAGAACCTGCAGGGCGCCGTCTCCGCCGGCCTGCTGGCCGTGGGCAGCTCCTTTGTGGGCACCATGGAGAACTGTGCCGGCCTGCTCGACCGCATCAGCGCCGCAGCCGACCCGAAGGCCGAGGCGCTGGCCATCGCGCGCCACTACAAGGGCCTGAAATCCCCCGTGCCGGGCTTCGGCCACCACCTGCACAAGCCGGTGGACCCGCGTGCCTACAAGCTGCTGGAGATGGGCCGCGCCGAGGCCGAACTGCAGGGCGACAAGATCCGCGCGCTGGAGACCCTGTCCCAGGCCGTGGACGAGGTGGCCGGCCGGCCCATCACCATCAACGCCACGGGCGCGGTGGCCGCGCTGCTCGGCGAGATCGGCGTGCCCACGGCGGTGATGCGCGGCTTTGCCGTGATCTCGCGCGCGGCCGGGCTGGTGGCGCACATCGTGGAAGAGCAGAACAGCCCTTCGGGCCGCTTCATCTGGGACACCATCGAGCATGCGATTCCCTTCGTCGGCGGCAAGGACGGCCAGGCATGAGCGGCGGCCAGGAAGGCACGGTGCTCGTCACCGGTGCCAGCCGGGGCATCGGCCGCGCGGTGGCCACGCGGCTGATGGCCGACGGTCTGGACGTGGTCAATGTCGACATCGCCGCGCCCGAAGCCCTTGCGCAGAAGGAGACCTTCGTGCAGGTGGACCTGGCCGACGAGGCTGCCCTGCGCGACGCGCTGGCGCGCACCGTGGCCGCGCGGCCCATCACGCGCCTGGTGAACAACGCGGGCATCGTGCGCCCGGCCGGCATCGACACGGCGACCCGCGCCGACCTGCACGCGGTGATGGAGGTGAACCTGGCCGCGGCCATGGCCTGCGTGCAGGCGCTGCTGCCGGCCATGCGCGCGGCGCGCTTCGGGCGCATCGTCAACATATCGAGCCGCGCGGCACTGGGCAAGGGCGAACGCATTGCCTATGCCGCCAGCAAGGCAGCGGTGCACGGCTTCACGCGCACCCTGGCGCTGGAGCTGGGCGCCGACGGCATCACCGCCAACGCCATCGGCCCTGGGCCGATTGCCACCGAGCTGTTCGAGCGCGTCAACCCGCCCGGCGCACCGGCCACGCAGCGCATCCTGGACACCATCCCCGTGCGCCGCATGGGCCAGCCCGAAGAGGTGGCGCACCTGGTGGCCTCGCTGCTCGATGCGCGCGCGGGCTTCACCACGGGCCAGGTGATCTACGTGTGCGGCGGCATGACCGTGGGGCTGGCACCATGAGCGCGCAGCGCTCTCCACCGGCCCTGCCGCTGGACCTGTCGGGCCGCGTGGTCTTCGTGGCCGGCGGCGGATCGGCTGGCCCGGGCTGGAGCATCGGCCGGGCCGCCTGCGTGACCTATGCGCGCCTGGGCGCCAGCGTCTGTGTGGCCGACCGCGATGCCGCGTCGGCCGCGGAGACCACGGCGCTGATCGAGGCCGAGGGCGGCACAGCCGCCACCTTCGTGGGCGACGTGGCTGTGCAGGACGAGGTGAAGCGCCTGTTCGCCGAGGCGCGCGAGCGTTTCGGCGGTGCCATCGACGTGCTGCACCACAACGTGGGCATCGGCAAGACCGGTGGGCCGCTGGAAACCAGCGCGGAAGATTTCGACCGCATCCACGGCGTGAACGTGGGCAGCCTGCTGCTGGCCTGCCAGGAGGTGCTGCCCGGCATGGTGGAGCGCGGGCGCGGCTCCATCATCACCATCTCGTCCATCGCGGGCATGCGCTACCTGGGCTACCCGCACCTGGCCTACGGGGTGACCAAGGCCGCGGTGACGCACTTCACGCGCATGGTGGCACAGCAGTACGCGGGCCAGGGCGTGCGCGCCAACACGGTGGTGCCGGGGCTGATCGACACGCCGCGCATCGCGACCACGGTAGCGAAGATGTTCTCGGACACCAGCCTGGACGAAGCACGCGCCGCGCGCGCCCGCCAGGTGCCCATGGGCCGCATGGGCACGGCCTGGGACGTGGCCCATGCCTGCGCCTTCCTGGCCAGCGATGCATCGGCCTATGTGACCGGCACGGAGCTGGTGGTGGATGGCGGCATCACGGGCAAGTTCGTGTAGCCGCTTCAGAAGCTGTGCATGACACCGGCGGAGACACCGGTGGCCGTGCGCTTGTTGGCCGCGCCCTGGTAGCCATTGCGCCAGCGCGTATGGTCCAGCTCGGCATACACCCGTGTGCGGCGCGACAGCTTGTATTCGGCAAAGGCCACCATGCGGCCGTAGCCATCGTCTGCTGCGGCGGTGCGTGTGCGGTCGATCTTGTAGTAGGTGGCGGTCAGGTCCAGCAGCGGCAGCGCTGCCCAGGTGGCGCCTGTGGACAATACCCGCTGTTCGGTGTGCGTGGCCGCGCCGGTCTTCGCCTTGCTGCGCCCGGCGTTCGCGGCCAGGCGCACGCTGCCCCATTGGTACGCTGCGCCCAGCGTGGCGGCATCGAGCGGCCGCAGGTTGCTGTCCTTGAAGGTTTGCCAGGCGCCGGACACGGTGAGGCCGCCATCGGCATAGGCCAGGCCCAGGCCGTGCGAGGACAAGGCGGACGATTGGGATGCGACTTCGCCCACGCCCAGCATGGCCCGCGCCGTGAGGCCGCCCCAGCGGCCCGTGAGCTTGACGGCATTGTCCAGCCGGTAGGAGCCGGTGTTGGCGCCCGCGCTGCCGTACTCGATGCCCAGGCCGTGCTGGCTCAACGCCGTGACGCCGATGTTGGGGTTGAAGCTGGCAAAGCGCATGCCCAAGGGATCGACGGGCGAGATGGCGTCGGCCAGCAGCATGGTCTGCCGCCCGAGTGCGATGCTGCCCCAGGCGTTCTGCAACCCGACCCAGGAGGCGCGGTCGAAGTACTTCGCACTGTTGGCGGGCGCACCCGTATCGGCATTGAGGCCGCTCTCCAGGTTGAACAGCGCGCGGGCGCCGCCACCCAGGTCTTCGCTGCCGCGGACCCCCCAGCGGCTGGTGGTGTGGATGCCGCTGCCCAGGCTGTGGTGCGAGCCGGGCGCGGGGGCGTTGGCGGCGGTGAGCCCGCTGGCGTGGCGCAGGCCCAGGTCCACCACGCCATACAGCGTGAGTTGGGTGGATGCGGTCTGGGCGAAGGCGGGCGCGCAGGCCAGCAGGGCGAATGAGGCGCACAGGGCGCCGGTCGTGTTCTTCATGCGGTCTCCTCGGTGGGTGTTCTTGTTCGACGGGGTCAATCGGCGGTCAGCTGGGCCTTCTGCACCACGCCGCGCCATTTCGCGAGTTCCTGGCGCACGGTCTGAGCCAGGGCCTCGGGTGTGCTGCTGTCGACCACGGCGCCCTGCTCCTCGATGCGCCGGGCCACGTCCTTGTCGGCCAGGGCGGTGTTGAGCACCTTGTTGAGCTGGTCCACCACGGCCTTGGGCGTCTTGCCCGGGGCGAACAGCGCGTACCACTGGGTGATCTCCACGCCCTTGATGCCGGCCTCTTCGAGCGTGGGCACGTCGGGCATCAGCGAGGAGCGCTTGGGGCCGGCCAGCGCCAGCGCGCGCAGCTTGCCGTTCTTCACATGCGAGGAGGCCGAGAACAGGCTGGGGAACATGACCTGCGTCTGGTTGGCCATGGTGTCGTTCATCGCCGGGGCCGAGCCGCGGTAGGGCACATGCGCCATCTGCGCACCGCTCTCGAGCTTGAACATCTCGGCCGAGAAGTGCGGCGCCGTGCCGTTGCCGGCCGAGGCGTAGTTGTAGGAGGTCGGATGGGCCTTGGTGAGCGCCACGAACTCGGCCACCGTCTTCGCGGGCACCTTGGGGTTGATGACCATCAGCGTGGGCGAGTAGCAGACCATGCCGATCGGCTCGAACTGGGTGATGGGGTCGTAGCGCAGCTTCTGCAGCGCCGGGCTCATGCCGTGCGTGCCGATGTAGCCGAACAGGATGGTGTGGCCGTCCGGCGTGGCGCGCGCCACGTACTCGGCGGCAATGGCGCCGTTGGCGCCGGCCTTGTTCTCCACGATCACCGACTGACCCAGCAGCTGCGACATCTTCTGCGCCACCACGCGCGCCATGCCGTCGTTGCCACCGCCGGCGGCCGTGGGCACGACCAGGGTGATGGAGCGCTCGGGAAAGGCGGCGTGTGCCGCCAGCGGTGCGCCGGCCAGCGTGGCGAGGGCCAGTGCGGCGGCCAGCGTGCGGCGGCGCGATGGGGATGGGTGGGTCATGGTCTTGTCTCCTGTCATGTCGTTGTGAATGGATGAGAAAAAGGGAAGTCAGACCTGTTGTGCCGCGGCCTCTGCGACGAACAAGGTGCCTTCCAGGATCTTTCGGGCCGTGCGCACCAGCGCGGCCTGCACCAGCGTGCATTGGCCGTCCACCAGGGCGAGTTCGACATCCACGTGGATGCGGCCGGCCGGGTGCAGCACCTCCACGCGGCGCATGCCGGCGCTGGGCAGGGTGCGTGCGTCGCTGGCCACGTTGCCGGGCAGCACCAGGGCGGCGGCCACGCCGATGGCGCCGGTCACGGCGTGCGAGCGGTGGCAGCGCCGCGGCGTGAAGTAGCGCGAGACGATGCTGCCGGGCGCCGTGCCGGGCGAGACGATCACCGGCTTGGGCAGCACGCTGCCCGAGACATCGCCCATGCCCATGCGCAGTCCGGCCTCGCAGCGCAAGGCTTCGAGCCGTGCCAGCAAGGCCGTGTCGGCATCGAGCTCGGCAGGGCTCTCGTCGCCGCGCAGGCCCAGGTCGGCCGCACGCACCAGCACCATCACCTGGGCGGCGTCGATGCAGGTCACCGGCAGGCCCTGGATTCTGTCGATGCGCTGCCCGGTGGGGAAGATCTGCCCCGTGACGGCGCCCCAGGCGTCGAGGAAATTCATCAGCACCGGGGCG
Organism: Acidovorax sp. GW821-FHT09B03; assembly: GCF_059418305.1. Taxonomy (NCBI): domain Bacteria; kingdom Pseudomonadati; phylum Pseudomonadota; class Betaproteobacteria; order Burkholderiales; family Comamonadaceae; genus Acidovorax; species Acidovorax sp. GW821-FHT09B03. The sequence continues at coordinate 303,174 of NZ_JBWKPP010000001.1, read as the reverse complement.
GCCGTGCCCTGCACGCCGTCGATGCGCACATCGCCCTCGTAGTGCACGCGGCCGCCGCGGGTCTGCACCTGCACGTCGATGCGCGAGCGGGTGTTCACGTTGTAGACGCGCACCCGCGTCACGTCGCCGGTGCGGCTGGCGGGCACCAGGCCCTGCTCGATCGCGAAGGGGCCCACGCCGGCCAGCATGTTGCCGCAGTTGGGCCGTGTGTCCACGCGGGCCTCGTCCACGCTGACCTGGGCGAACAGGTAGTCCACGTCGCAGCCGGCATGCGCCGAGCGCGAGACGATGGCCACCTTGCTGGTCAGCGAGTTGCCGCCGCCCAGGCCGTCGATCTGCAACTCGTGCGGCGAGCCGAGGGCCGCGATCAGCGTGCGGTCACGCTCTGCGGGATCCGTGGGCAGCCAGTCGGCCAGGAAGAAGGGGCCCCGGGAGGTGCCGCCGCGCATCAGGACGCAAGGTAAGTGGTAGCTCATGGGACCGCATGGTGCGGCGCCACGGATTGTTTGTGAATTGCATTGTTGACAATGATTGATGCATGCGGCGCAATAGATGTCCGGCGCTTGTACGTGATGAAATGGCGCCTGTGAATTGCAATGTTGCGAAGCATTGATGCACCGCACGCAATGCACGCCACCGACTTCCCTTGGTCCCTTTCACCGGGCTTGCGCCATGCACACCAAATTCGATCTGGCCGATATCCAGGCCTTCGCCGCCGTGGCCGAGCTGCAGAGCTTTCGCGCCGCGGCGGAATCCATCCACCTGTCGCAGCCGGCCTTCAGCCGCCGCATCGACAAGCTCGAAGAGGCGCTGGGCGTGCGCCTGCTCGATCGCACCACGCGCCGCGTGACGCTCACCGCCGTGGGCCGCGACTTCGCGCGCAAGACGCGGCTGTGGCTCGACGACCTGGACGGCATGCTCATGGGCCTGGGCGACGTGGCGGCGCGGCGCATGGGCGAGGTGACGATCGCCTGCGTGCCCTCGGCCGTGTATTACTTTTTGCCGCAGGTGGTCAAGCGCTACCACGAGCGCTTTCCGAAGATCCGCGTCAAGGTGCACGATGCCAGCGCCAACGAGGTGCTGGTGGCCGTGGCCCAGGGCGATGCGGATTTCGGCCTCAATTTCATCGGCAGCCAGGAGGCCGAGATCGAGTTCAAGCCCGTGCTGGCCGAGCGCTTCGTCGCCGCCTGCCGGCGCGACCATGTACTGGCGCGGCGCAAGAAGGTCACCTGGGCGGAGCTGGGCCAGCACGACTTCATGTCGGTGGGCAAGACCTCGGGCAACCGCCTGCTGATGGACCTGGCGCTGGCCAACGTGCCCGACCGCCCGCAGTGCCTGTACGAGGCCAAGCACGTGACCACCTTGCTCGGCCTGGTCGAGGCCGGCCTGGGCGTGGCCGCCGTGCCGCGCCTGGCCATGCCGGGCAAGGACCACCCCACGCTGGTCAGCATTCCCCTGGTGGACCCGGTGGTCACGCGGCAGATGGGGCTCATCAAGCGCCGCGGGCGCTCCCTGTCGCCCGCGGCCCAGCAGCTGTATGACCTGCTGGTGGCTACGCGTACTGCGCGCCCGCGCAGCGTGCGGAACCCATAAAAAATACAATCCAGGCCATGACAGCACCCAAAAAGCACCGCGTCGTCGTCGGCCTCTCCGGCGGCGTGGACTCGGCCGTCACCGCCCACCTGCTCAAGCAGCAGGGCCATGAGGTGGTCGGCATCTTCATGAAGAACTGGGAAGACGACGACGACAGCGAGTACTGCTCGTCCAACATCGACTTCGTAGACGCGGCCGCCGTGGCCGACGTGATCGGCATCGAGATCGAGCACGTGAACTTCGCGGCCGACTACAAGGACCGGGTGTTCGCCGAGTTCCTGCGCGAGTACCAGGCCGGCCGCACGCCCAACCCCGACGTGCTGTGCAATGCCGAGATCAAGTTCAAGGCCTTCCTCGACCATGCCATGCGTCTGGGTGCCGAGAAGATTGCCACGGGCCACTACGCGCGCGTGCGCCAGAACCCCGGCTCGGGCCTGTTCGAGCTGCTCAAGGGGCTCGATCCTGCCAAGGACCAGAGCTACTTCCTGCACCGCCTGAACCAGGCGCAGTTGGCCAAGACCCTGTTCCCCGTGGGCGAGCTGCACAAGACCGAGGTGCGGGGCATTGCCGAGGAGATCGGCCTGCCCAATGCCAAGAAGAAGGACTCCACCGGCATCTGCTTCATCGGCGAGCGGCCGTTCCGTGAGTTCCTGAACCGCTACATCAGCCATGCACCCGGCCCCATCCAGGACGACCGCGGCCGCACCCTGGGCAAGCACGTGGGCCTGAGTTTCTACACCCTGGGCCAGCGCCAGGGCCTGGGCATCGGCGGCATCAAGGAAAAGGGCGCGCAGCGCGGCGGTGGCGAGCACGAGCCCTGGTTCGTGGCGCGCAAGGACATTGCCAAGAACACCCTGCGCGTGGTGCAGGGGCACGACCATCCCTGGCTGCTGTCGCACGCGCTCACGGCGCAGGACGTGAGCTGGACGGCGGGCCATGCGCCTGCGCCGGGCGTGTATGGCTCCAAGACACGCTACCGCCAGCCGGATGCGCCCTGCACCGTGCTGGCCGCCGATGGCGCGGGCCTGTCCCTGCAGTTCCCCGATGCGCAATGGGCGGTCACGCCCGGCCAGTCGGCCGTGCTCTATGACGGCGAAGTCTGCCTGGGCGGCGGGGTCATCGCCAGCGCGACCGAATAAGGTCCAGTCAGCGTATCCAGTGCGCCAGCCCGTCGCGCTGCAGGCTGGCTTCGAGCAAGGCCTGCAGGCGCAGGCCGGCGTGCAGGTCCTCTTCGGTGGTCTCGTAGTGCATGCCTGCCAGTGATGCCGCGGTGGCTTCGTCCGTGCCATGCAGCCGCGCGACCTGCGTGGCCAGGTCGGCCGTTTCCTGTGGGCGCAGGCCGGTGAAGGCCTGGCGCAGGTCCGGCAGGTGGGCCACGAAGGCCGCGTCGTCCCACTGGCGCACCAGCGTGTCCAGCCCGTGCAGCAGGGCCGGCAGGCGCAGCAGCAGCTCGGGCGCGGCGGTCATCATGCCGTTCAGGAACTGCACCGCCGCCTGCGGCAGGGCGCCGGGGCCGAAGCGCTGGCGCACCACCGCGTCCAGCGCCGCATCGTCCCAGTGGCCGTCGAGGTAGAGCAGCGCGGTGGCGGCACCGGCCACGCCGGGCGCGCAGCCAGCGCCGGTGGCAAAGCGCGTGAGGTGTTCCACGAGCAGGCCGGCATCGATGGTGCTGGTGTTGTCTTCTGCCCCCAGGCTGGTGAGCAGGCGCCCCAGCTCGCGCAGCGAGAGCAGCAGGCGCACGGCCTGCTCCTGCCCGTCCACCGGTGTCTGCGCTAGGGGCGGCAGCAGGTACAGGGCGGCAGGCCACACGCGCTGCAGCAGGCCGGCGAGCTGCGGGTTCTGCTGCACGCCCAGCGGCTCACGCGCGCGCCACAGCGTGACCAGGCGGTGCCCGCATTCCACGACCGAGCCGAGCGAGGCATCCTCGTCGAGGTGGGCCGAGAGCATGGCCAGGAGCTGCGGCAACCGCGCGTGCAGGCCCACCAGGCAGGCGCGCTGCAGCAGGGCCACGGCGGCACTGGCGCTGCGCCCGCGGCCCTGGTCGGACAGGGCCGCCTCTTCGCGCAGCAGGCGCGCCAGGCACACCGCCTCGACGCTCGCGCCATCACTGGCCAGCGCGATCAGGCGCGCCTCGACCATCGGCGACCAGGCGGCGCGCCATTCTTCGAACAGCATGTTCAGCCTGCTGCCGGCGATGAAATCGGGCCCGGCCACCCACTGTGCCAGGCCCGCATCGAGGTAGGCCATGGCGTGCAGGAAGCGGCTGCGCTCGCGGTGCGCGGGTTTGCGGTACAGGTCCAGCCGCACGGTGCGCGCGGTGCTGTCGTCCAGGCGCACGCCGGCGGCGCGGGCCAGGCGGCGCGCATCCTCGATCAGCGGTGGCGAGCCGGCCGAGGGCGGCACGTCGCCGATGCGCGTGCCGCCGAGGAAGGCGCGCAGGTCGGCCGTGAAGCCGCGCGTGCCCTCGTCCATCGCCCCCTTGACGAAGCACGAGCGGATCGCGTCCAGCAGGTCCTGGCGGCCCGGCCCGGCATTGCCGCGCAGTTCGGCCAGGCGCACGGCCTGCAGCGCGGCGGCCTGCACCAGTGCGGTGGAGACCGCGTCCGTCTGGTCCTGTGTCCGCGTCTGCTGCGCAAAGCGGGCCAGCAGGTCCAGCGCCACCACCGTGAGGGGGTGCACCGCCCCGGTCGCGGGCGCAGCGCGCAGGTCCTGGGCCTCCAGGGCTTCCCAGGTGCGCTGGTAGTAGCCCGGTGAGGGCATGCCCGCGCCGTAGCCGTTGAGCGCGTCGAGCTGCTCGAAGCTGTAGCGGATCAGCCAGGCATCGGGCTCGGTGGCCTTGCCTTTTTTCACTGCCGCCTTGGCGGGCGCCGCCAGGGGCGGAGCCGCCTTCCAGCTGCGCAGCAGCTCGGCGGTGTGAAAGCCCCCTGTCACCACCACGATGGGGCCCTTCACGTCGTTGCGCCAGCGGCGGATGTGCGCCGCCATGTGGCGCTCGCGTGGCAGGCTCAGCTCGGCCTCGAGCACCTCGGGTTCGTAGTCCTGCCGGGCCATGGCGCACCAGCTGAACACGTCGGCGAACAGCGTGCGCCAGTCGGCCAGGGCCTCGGGCGTGCGCAGCTCGAACAGCCGGTCCCACAGGTCGTGGTGGTCCACGCAGCCGAGCTGGCGCGCCATGGCGTTCAGGTAGCGGCTGTGGGCGAAGTGGCGTTCCTCCATCTGGCTGCGCGCGGTGTCGGGGGCTTCGGTGCCGTCTTCGCCATCGCCATCGCCGCCGTAGCGGCGCTCCCAGGCCTTGTGGCGCCAGGGCAGGTCGATCAGCGCGATCTGCGCATCCAGGGCTGCGCCCTCGCGCACGGCGATCCATTCGGGGCTGTAGTCGCACAGGGGGTAGAAGGAGCTGCTGGTCACCGTGCGCGGCCCGGCCGGTTCGGGCTCTGCCTCGGCGCCGTCTTCGCCCGGCGGGGCCGGCTCGGCCCGGGCTTCGCGCGTGGCCTGGCACAGCCAGGCCACCGGGGTGCGGGTCTTCGGGTCCTGCAGCAGGGGCAGCAGGCTGTCGAGATCGTCCGGCCCCTCGATCAGCACGGCGGCCGGGCGCACTTCGCGCAGCAGGTGGCGCAGCGCCCAGGCGCAGGCCGGGCTGTGGTGGCGCACTGGCACGAAGAAGATGCCCTCGTCACCGAGCAGCTGCGGCAGCAGGGCCGCGATCTCCGGCGGCAGGCCCGCGGGCTGCGCGACGGCTGCGTCCATGCTCACTGCCACAGCGACCGGGCGGCGTCGTGAAAAGTCTTCCACTGCGGATCGCGGCGCGCGCGCTCGCGCACCACGGTGTCGAAGTAGTGGCGCACGCGCTTGGCGTCGTCGGCGCTGTCCTTGAGCACCACGCCCTGCAACTGGCCGGCGATCTCGCGCGGGGTCAGCTCGCCACCGTTGAAATGCCGCGCCTGCAGTGCGGCCGCATAGGCCACGTTCACGGCCTCGGCGGTGGACATCACGGCATCGAGCCCCTTGATGGCCGTGCCCTCCTGCGTCTGGCCGGCGCGCAGCTCCTGGAAGGTGGTGACCAGCAGCGCGACCACGTCGCGCGGCACGTTCACCGGCGCCTCGTTGCCAGCCAGCTCGCGCGCCAACTGGGCCATCACCAGGTCCACCTCGAACTGGTGGTCGCGGATCGGGCGCACGGTCTCGAAGTTGAAGCGGCGTTTCAGCGCCGACGACATCTCGTGCACGCCCCGGTCGCGCAGGTTGGCCGTGGCGATGATGTTGAAGCCGCGCTGCGCGAACAGGCGCGCGTCGTCGCCAAGCTCCGGGATCATCAGCTGCTTGTCGCTCATCAGCGAGATCAGCACGTCCTGGATCTCGGGCGGGCAGCGCGTGATCTCCTCGAAGCGCACCAGCTTGCCCGCGCGCATGGCCTGGTACAGCGGCGAGGGCACCAGTGCGCGCTGGCTCGGGCCCTCGGCCAGCAGCAGCGCGTAGTTCCAGCTGTACTTGATGTGGTCCTCGGTGGTGCCGGCCGTGCCCTGCACCGTAAGGCCCGAGTCGCCACTGATGGCCGCCGAGAGCAGCTCGGACAGCAGCGACTTGGCCGTCCCCGGCTCGCCTACCAGCATCAGGCCCTGGTGGCCCATGAGCGTGACGATGGCGCGGTCCACCATCGGGTCGTCGCCAAAGAACTTCTGCGTCACCTGCAGCTTCGCGTCGCCCAGGATGAACTGGCGCACCGCGCGCGGCGAGAGCTTCCAGCCCGGCGGCCGGGCGTGGCTGTCTGCCGCGGCCAGGCGGGCCAGTTCGTCGGCCCAGCGTTGCTCGGGCGCCAGGCGCACGGATTGGTTCGCGGAAGGTGGGGTGGTGCTCATGGATGGCTGGGGGAGTGGGCGGCGGGGCGGGGCCCCACCCTTCAGGGCTATTTTGGACCAGCTTTACACAGCCTCCGTGGCGGGTGTGCAACTGATTGATGAATGCGTATCACTCGCATCGATACAATTGGCTACTCCACAGCCAGATGTTTCTTTGAGTTCAAAGGGGTCCAGCAAGCAACCCCCTTGAATCCCGAGGAAACCTCCATGACCCAGTCCGGCCGCAAGGCCCTGGCCAGGCACGTGCCTGGCGATACCGCCCATGCGCTCGCCTTCCTTCGCCCCGCTGTCTTCTTCGCTACCCCGCCATGGCGTGCCAGCCTGATCGCGCTGGCCATCCAGGCCCTGCTGTGGCCTGCAGCGCCCGCCGCGGCGCAGACGCCTGCCGACAGCGGCCTGTTGGCCCAGGCGCGCGAGCGCGAGTCGTTGCCCGAGGTCAAGGTGAGCGCCGAGGCGCTGCGCCGCGAGGCCGGTGCCAAGGTGGTGGTTACGCAGGAAGAGGTCGAGAAGACCGGTGCCACGGGCATTGCCGACGTGATCCGCTACCAGCCGCTGGTGGAAGCGCCCGGCACGGTGAGCGGCGCCACGCGCGGTGCCAGCCGCTATGACCGCAGCGGCACCACGGGCTACAACATCCGCGGCATCGAAGGCAACCGCGTGGGCCTGGACGTGGATGGCATCGAAATGCCCGACGCCGTGAGCCGCGCCCCGTTGACCAACCGTGCCCAGGACGGCACCTTCGGCATGGGCCGCGACTTCATCGACCCCGACATCTATTCGGCGGTCGAGATCCAGTCGGGCACCACCAATGCGCAGCGCACGGCCGGTGGTATCGGTGGCGCGGTGAGCTTTCGCAGCAAGTCGCCCGAAGACTATGTGAGCGCCAGCAAACCCCTTTACCTGGGCGCCAAGCTGGGCTACAGCGGGGCCAACAGCGCCTGGACCAAGGGCATGACGGCGGCAGGCCTGTCGGGCGATTTCGGCGCGCTGGTGAGCTATGTGCGCCGCGACGGCAAGGAGACGAAGAACAACAGCCTGGGCGTGCCCAGCTACCCGGACGACTGGCACTCGGACGCCCTGCTGCTCAAGGGCAGCCTGCGCGTGAACCCCGAGCACAAGCTGGAGGTGGGCGCCGACCTGTACCGCCGCGAGGGCGACACCCGCTTCGAGGCCTGGAACACGGCGGCCACCGCCGTCACCGGCAACTCGCACCAGGTCGCCAGGACCGAGCGCAGCACCCTGCATGCTGCGCACACCTGGGCGCCCATCGGCGGTGGCCTGCTGGACCAGCTCAACACGCGCATCCACTTCCAGGAGACGGAGATGAACGACGTCACCGACACGGTGACCCTGGCCACGCGCGCCAGCGAGCGCGACATCTCGAAGAACACCACGCGGCAGCTGGGCTTCTCCAGCGTGGCCGACAAGCGCGTGGGCAACCACGCGCTCAAGTTCGGGGTGAACTACTCCACGGCGGACAACGCGCACCCGTTCAGCTCCACCGACCCGCTCGCGGGGCGCCAGCCCTTCCCGGACACCAACACGGTGCGCATGGGCCTGTTCGCCGAGGACACCATCGAGTGGCAGGTGGGCGGCAGGCGCCTGGCCCTGGTGCCCGGCCTGCGCGTGGACCGCGTGCGGCCCCGCATCGAGAACGCTGCCAGCTTTGCCAACGAGCGCATCACGGCGGCCGAGCTCGACCGCATGTACGGCAGCACCGCGGCCACCACCATCGTCAGCCCGAGCCTGGCCGTGCTCTACGACGTGGCCCCCGCGCTCACCGCCTATGCCCAGTACAAGCGCAGCGGCCGCGCACCGACCAACAGCGAGGTCTTCGGCTACTGGAACGGCGGCGGCGGCACCTATGCGCTGGTCGGCAACAAGGACCTGGGCAAGGAGACCAGCAACGCCTTCGACCTCGGGCTCAAGGGATCGCCCACCGAGGGCGTGGTGTTCAACGGCTCGGTGTTCCACACACGCTACAAGGACTTCATCTCCTACACCCGCTACACACGGGCCAACAACCCCGAGCTGTTCACCCACATCCAGCAAAGCCTGAGCATCCTCTACCAGGTCAGCAACCGCGACGAGGCCCACATCTCGGGCGCCGAGTTCAGCGCCCGCCTGGAGCACGGCACCTGGACGCCGGCCGCAAAGGGCCTGTACAGCACCTGGGCCGTTGGCTACAGCCAGGGCAGCTCCCAATCCCACTTCAAGGGTGACCGCAAGGTCGACCTCGACTCGGTGCAACCGGGCAAGGCCATCATCGGCCTGGGCTTCGATGCGCCGCAGAAGACTTGGGGCCTGAACCTCACCGGCACCTTCGTGAAGGGCAAGCAGGCCATCTCCACCAACCGCCTGGCCTTCAGCAACGACCCGGGCGCCACGCTCACGGACTCCACCACCGAGCTGTTCCGCGTGCCGGGCTTCGCGCGCTTCGACCTGGCAGGCTACTACCGCGTCAGCCAGAACGTGCGCCTGACCGCCGGCATCTTCAACATCGCCGACAAGAAGTACTGGGCCTACAGCAGCACCCGCAACCTGCAGCCGCAGTCCGCGCAGGACCGGCGCCAGATCGCGCTGTCCACGGCACCCGGGCGCACCTATGCGCTGGGCCTGAACGTGGACTTCTGATGGCGATTCTTTCCCTCCTTCCCACCTGAGCCAACGAAAGGCAACGATGACCATGACGATCCACAAGACCTCTTCCCTGCTGGCGGCACTCGCCGCAGCCGCCCTGCTGTCGGCCTGTGCAAGCAGCCCTGCCAGCGCCCCGGCAGCCCCGGGCCAGCCGGCCCGCCCGGCCGGTGGCCACGGCCTGCAGGCCTTCCTGGGCAGCTACGACACGAACCGTGACGGCCAGGTCACGCGCGCCGAGTTCGATGCCGTGCGCCTGCAGCGCTTTCGCGCCGCCGACACCAACGGCGATGGCGTGCTGAGCGAAGCCGAGTACGTGGCCGAGTTCGAGGGCCGCCTCAAGCGCCAGTATTTCGACGAAGGCAAGCAGCCCGACAAGGCCTACGAGAACAGCATCAAGCAGGCCCACGTGCGCTTTGCCATCGTCAACCGCGCGCGCGACGGCCAATTCACTGCGGCCGAGGACGCGGCCATCGCCGACAAGACCTTCAAGAACCTCGACACCAACGGCGATGGCATCGTCTCCAAGGACGACCCGCAGCGCCCGCCCCAGGCCCGCGCCAATGACGACTGAGGCCAGGACTGCAGCATCGCGCAGCTGCCTGGCAGCCGCGCTGGCGCTGGCCGCTGCGCCGGCGGCTGCGGCGTCGCTGACGCTGCAGATCACGCTGCCCGAGATCAAGACCGCTTCCTACTACCGGCCCTACCTTGCGGCCTGGGTGGAAAAGGCCGACGAGAAGGCGGTGGTGGGCACCCTCGCCGTCTGGTACGACACGCGCCTCAAGGACGGCCTGGGCAAGGGCTGGCTGCGCAACCTGCGCACCTGGTGGCGCATGGGTGGCGAGCAGCTCGCGCTGCCCGTGGACGGCATTACAGGTGCCACGCGGCCCGTGGGCACGCATGCGCTGCACTTTGCTGGCGGCAAGGGGCCGCTGGCCCAATTGCCTCCAGGGCGCTACCAGATGGTGGTGGAGGCGGTGCGCGAGCAGGGCGAGCGCGAGCTGCTGCGCGTGCCTTTCGAATGGGGCCGCACGGCCAACACGGCACGCGTGCAGGGCAGCAAGGAGCTGGGCCAGGTCACGGTGGACGTGGCGGACTGACCCGCTGCCTGCTCCCCCAAAAAAAACACCGGGCATGCTGTGGCATGGCCCGGTGTTCTTCTTTCTGGTGGATGCCCCTCGCGGGGCACCGCCACAGCCATCGGCTCAATCGTCGCTGGAGGCCAGGCTGATCAGGATGCGCAGCACGTACCAGAGCATCAGCGCGATCGACGCGAACAGGTGCAGGGCAGCACCGGCGGGGCGGTCGGTCGGGTAGTCGTGGATGATGCGCGAGGTGTCATACAGCACGCAGGCACCGGCGAACAGCACCATGATGCCGGAGAACCAGATGCCGAGCTTGAAGCCGAAGATCGCGCCGGCCACGATGGTGCCCAGGGCCACCAGGCCGCCCACCTTGAGGATGCCGCCCAGGAACGAGAAGTCGGACTTGCTGGTGAAGGCCGTCCAGGTCAGTGCCGCCACCATCAGCAGCGTGATGAAGCCTGCGGCGCCGATGGCGCCCGGTGCCACGATCTGGGCGATGCCGAACAGCGGCGCGAAGATCAGGCCTTCGGCCAGTACGTAGATCCCGAGGCCCATGAGCTGGGTCTGGGGCTTCTCGGCGTTGTCGGCCAGGTACGAGGCCAGCCAGCCCACGAGCATGAAGGCGCCCATTACGCCCAGCCAGATGAACTTGTTGCCGCTGGCCATGAGCATCTTGGCCGTGGTGTTGGAAAAGCCGCTCACCATCAGCACCGTCGACAGCACGACGAAGGCCAGGATGGCCGCGCCCAGGTGCTTGTAGGTGGAGACGATGAACTCGCGCCGCTCCATGGGGGAGCCGGACGGGTCTTCAGGGGTCAGGACATTGGTATTCACAAGGATGCTCCTCGGTTGGGTTGCTACTTCTCACACAAGGAGCGGCCTCGTGGGCCGCCCCTTGCCTCTCTATCTGTTGTTGGCTCAGGCGGCGGCCAGTTCGTCGGCGCGGCGCAGCTTGCGGTTGGACCAGACGCCACCGGCGCCCACCAGGGTCAGAAGGACGGCCAGGATCCAGATGCCGGCGCCGCTGAAGGACTGTGCCGTCGACGCGGCTTCGGCCTGCATGCGCTTGCGCGTGTCTTCGTAGCTGATGACGGCCTTGCCGCCGGTCACCACTTCATAGACGATGTCGCTGTCGCTGCTGTCGTACAGTGCGGTGATCTTCTCGTCGATGATGCCGCCCACGGTGTCCTTGGGCGTGCTGTGCGCGATGCGCAGCTTGCGGGCTTCACCGCCGGCGTCGGGTGCCACGGTGATCTCGTAGTACTGCTTGGTGGAGCGGCGCTTGCGCTTGACCGTCACTTCGCTGGCACCGGTGACCTTGCCGGCCACTGTCTGCAGCTGTTCGCGCGCCGTGTAGGCGTGGTCGCCATCGGCCTTCCAGCTGCTCCAGATGGCCAGGCCGGCCAGGCCCGGGCCCGCCAGCAGGATGAGCCATGCATAGCCCGTGATGAAAATCAGAATCTTTCGGACAAAACCCGGCATGAAAATACCTCCCTCAATCATTCACATTCACTAAAAATCCCGCCAGCTCATGGGCTGTTTTGCGGTGCGAGGGCTGGATCATCGCGGGACTTGCGCTGGCAAGATGTCGCAAATTGTGAGAATGGAGAGACCTCACCAAAAAAACGTGAATTCGTTCCGGTTTCGTCGCTCGATTCAAACAGTTACGGCTTGATGTTTCGCAGAACAGTCCCCTGAGGTGCTCTGCATACCGGCTACCAAGGCATCTTCTTTTCCCAATCGGCGTCGAAGCCGGTGCAGGCCAGGGCCACGGCCAGATAGTCGGCGTAGGCCTCGGCCAGCAGCACGGGCGGCACGCTGGCCAGGGGCAGGGCCGGGTTGCTGCGCCCGCGTGCGCGCGTGTTCTCGAACCAAAGGCCCTTGAGCGCTGCGGGCACGTTCTTCTCGGGCAGCACGTTGCCGGAGAAGTCGATGACCACCCGTACTCCGGCGCCCGCGAAATTCCTGGTGTATGCGGTAAACAGCCCACCCTCTTCGGCCGGTGCGCGCTGGTAGCCACGCCGGGTGAACGCATTGCGCAGCGTGAGGCTGTCGCTCGTCCAGCCCAGGCGATCGCGAATCCCATGGACGGCCTGGCCTGTGGCATCGGCCAGGGCCACCGCAGGGGTGCGTCGCGACATCTGCGCAAACAGCGGGCTGACCCGGTAGTCCTCGAAATGCCGGAGCCAGGCGTCTGCAGTGGCGGCATCGACCAGTGCCGCATGGCCCAGGCGCAGCAGGGAGCCGCGGGCCAAGTCCACTTGCCGGTCTTCGGCATCGAGCAGGCTGCCATCTTCCACAGGCCGAAAGCTCTGGAGCACCGTACCCTGGCTGTCGATGTTCAGCCATACCAGGCGCTGGACCAGACGGCCGGCCACAGGATGGCGGTGCAGGTATTCGCTCCAGCCGGCCACGGGCCACGAACGGCCAGTGCACATGGCTTCGAACAGGCGGGCGGTCTGTTGCTCGACCACCTCCTTCAAGGCCTTCCTGCTTTGGGACAGCAATGCCCTGGTCTCCTTGGCCTGTCCCGGGTCGTCGTCCTGGCGTGGTTCGGGCAGCGCCATGGCGACCTTGCCATCGGGATTGCGCAGCTCGGGCGCCATGCCGGGGCCGAGCAACAGGGTGAAAACCCGGTCGCCCAAGGGAAGTGCCAAGCTTCCGGTGTCATCGAGCCCGGCACTGGGAATGGTGCGGTCGGCCAGTTCGTCAGGTGTCCAACCGCGGTGGCGGGCGATTTCCTGCACCAGGGCCAGTGCCTTTTCCTGGATCGATGCAGCGCGGTGGCTGCGTGACACACCCAGCAGCAGCTGGAGCACTGCGGGATCGTCGCTGGCGGCCGCCGCTTCGAGCAGCGCTTCGATCTGAGCGCGGCGCTGCGGGTAATCGCGCATGTACTGGCGCAGCACGTCCACGATGTCGTGGCCGGGTGCATGGCTTGCCCAGGCCAGCATGCCCTTTTCTCCGATCGCAGTACCCAGGTATTCAGCAAGCTTCTCGCGCTTGCATTCCTCCAGCAGCTGCTCCAGGGTTCTGCGGTAGTCGGCTTCGTAAAACGGACGGTTCTGCTCTGCCGCGCCGTGGTAGGCGCGCGCGTATTGCTGCTGGCGCAAGGGCGCTTCGACCTGCGCATGCGCAGTGGCCTGTGCGAGCGTTGGGCGCCGCGTGTCGTGGCCGACGAACTGGTGCAGCACGCAGCTGCCGAGCGCTTGGCGGCTGGGCAGATCCAGGCGGGCCGCATAGTGGGTCAGCAGTGCGTTGCCTGCTGGTTCCTTGAGCTTGCAGGCCAGCGTGACCCACCACTGCAGGATTTCCGGCTCCACCGGGGTTCCCTGTTCCCACCGGGCGGCGGGCAGAGCGTCCATGGTGAACCAGGCCAGGCCGGCAGGTGGCTTGGCCTTGAGGCCCTTTCTTGCCTCGGCCAGGAGGATGGAGGGAGAGAGCCAGGCCGAGATGTCCTCCCCCAGCGCTTCCAGCGCGCTCAGGAAGGCAGCGCGCGCCGTTTCGCGGCTTTCCTTGTCCAGCGCGGTGCGCAGCGCGGGAATGGCTTCGGCGTACTGCAATTGCGCCAGCCAGGCGGCGGCTTCGGTGCGCACTTCATGCTGGGTATGCGCCAGCGCTCCGGCAACGGCGCGGCCGATACCGGGAGCACCGCGGAGTGCGTCCTGCGCCTGGGAGCGAAGGGCCCTGGCATCACCCAGGGCCAGCTCCAGCGCACGCGGCAGCCAGCGCGCAGGGATGCAGGGGAACAGGGCCAGGGTCTTGAGTGCGCGGCCGGGCTCCAGCTCCTTGTACGGGGCGCCGTCCTTGGCCCGGTGGCTCAGTCCCAGGGCTTCGTCGATGAAGCCGGGGTGCTCCATGAAGAACGGCCACACGCATCCGGGCGCCAGGAGCTCGCTGGCGCTGCTGTGGTTCCAGTCGGAGATCAGTGCACTGCGTGCCACCTCGACCAGGGGCACGCCGGCCCGTTGCGCCACGTCGGCCAGTGCGCGCAGGTCCACCGTGCCCTGCGGCTGGCGGGCGAGCCAGTCCTGGAAAGCCTCGTCATACCAGAAACTGCGCCCATGCGGGCAGGGACCGCGCCAACGCAACAGATGAAGTGGCCCGAAAGCGGGCAGGGCATGGATGCGCTGGCCCAGCGCCAGGGCCTTTGCTGCGTCACCGCTGCGCAAACGCTCTGCGTCCTGCGCGCTGGCCTGGCCGTTGAAGACCGCCAGGACCATGTGCATGTCGTCCTCGCTCAGCCTGGACGCACGCGCAAGCGCTTGCTGGTACCAGAAATCCTTCTGGACGCGGCCCTCGTTCTGGTCGATCTCTTCCTGCGCCAGAAGGCGCGCGTCTTCGATCCACTGCGCGCGGTTGGCCAGCAGCAACGCCAGGGCATCGCCGCCCAGCAGCGTGTCGGGAATCGGTGTCCACGCGGGCGGCTCGGGCAGGGTCATCTCCTGGGCATCCTGCGCCGCATCGAGCCGCGCCAGCGCATCGCGCAGGGCCTGCTGCAGGGGCTTGCTGGTTTCCCGCTCCAGGGCCGTGGCGAGAATGCCGCGCGAGACCTGCGCCGAGAGCCGCCCCAGCAGTTCGATGGCCTGGCCACGCTGCTTGGTGTCACCGTGTTGCAGGAGCGAGCGCAACACATCCAGGTGCTCGGCTTCGGACATGCCTGCGAGATGGGGCGCCGCCGCCTCGCGCACAGCCTTGGCGCTGTCGGCAGCCAGTGCCATCAGGACGTGGGCCAGGCCCGTTCGCAACTGGGCATCCTTGCCGATGCGCGCCGCGAGCTGCACGCGCCCGGAGGCCGAGAGCTTGCGCGGGAGCGTGCGCGCCGACTCGGGCCGGGCGAGCAGGACGCCCGCCACGGCGGGCGACTGGACGAGTCCGGCCAGCGACGCCTGCTGGTAGCTTTCGAGGGCTTTGCATTCGAACACCAGCTGCAGCGCCAGGTCCTCGTCCATTCCCTCATGGGCCAGCAGGCGTGCCACCAGCTCGACGGTCCATGCCGCGCGGTCCTTCGCCAGGCCACGCACTTCGGGGTACCGCCACTGGATGGTTGCGAACACCGCGTCGTTGACCAGGTACTGCAGCCAGTCGGGGACGGGGGCTCCCGGGCGCAGCAGCGACAGGCCCCGGTCGGCGGCCGCAAGGACCTTGCCCAGGCGCACCAGCGGTGCGAGCGCGGTGGTGCCGTCCGGCAGGCTGGCATAGAACGCGGCCCGGGGGACCAGGCTCCTGTCCGCAGCCGCCGCCATGGCAGGGTCGCCCCCGGCGTCGAAGGTCGCATACAGCCGGCCTGGTTGCCCCAGCAACTGGCCGGCCGCAAGCGGTGCCTGCAGGGCCTGCAGCTCCTGCAGCACGGATTCGTGGGTACCTTGCGTGATGAAGGCAAGCGCCCTGTCCGACAGGCCCGCCCGCGCCATCTCCAGCGGCTCCATGGTTTCGCGCAGCAGCCCGTGCTGCGCCTGCGTCAGGCCATCCGTTCCCGGGGGGCCGTTGGTGATTCCGGTGCCGCCGGCCGCCGCATCGCCTGCCATGTCCTGCCATCCCATTCGCATTCCCTCCGCCTGCTTTGTCGTGTTTGCACGCCGCGGCCACCTGGCTTCAGGCAAGGCAGCGCACCGTGGATCATCATCGGCTGAGGTTGTAACGCGGGCGCACGGGCGCCGTCAACCTGTGCTACCAGGGCATCTTCTTTTCCCAGTCCGCATCGAAACCCGTGCAGGCGTTCGCGATGGCCAGGTAGTCGGCATAGGCTTCCGCCAGAAGCACCGGGGGCACGCTGGCCAGGGGCAGCGTGCTCTCGCTCCAGCTGCGCGAGCGGCTGTCCTCGAAGGACAGGGTTTTCAAGGCCGCGGCCACGTTCTCCTCGGGCAGGGTGTTGCCCGAGAACTCGATGGACACGCGCACGCCCACGCTGGAGAAGTCCTTGGTGTATTCGTAGAAGAAGCCGCCGTCCTCGGCCTGCGCGCGCTGGTAGCCGAGCTTGGTGAAGGCGCCGCGCAGGGTGAAGCTGTCGCTGACCCAGCCCTGGCGGTCCCGGATCTCCGTGACGGCCAGGCCCTTGTCGTCGGTGAAGGCCAGGGTGGGCGACTGGCGCGACATCTGCGGGAACAGGGGGGCGAGCTTGTAGTCCTTGAAGTGCTTCGTCCACGCGCTGGCCGTGGCCGCATCGACCAGCGAGGCATGGGCCAGGCGCACCTGGGCGCCGTCGCCGAGCTCCACCTCGTCGTCCTCGGTGTTGATCAGGCTGCCGTCCTCGGTGGGGCGAAAGCTCTGCAGTGCGGCGCCTTCGGCGTCCACCTCCAGCCACACCAGGCGCTGCACCAGCCGGCCGGCCACGGGGTGGCGGTGCAGGTACTCGCGCCATTCGGCCACGGGCCACTGGCGGCCGGTGCACATGGCTTCGAACAGGCGCGCGGTCTGCAGGTCGATGACCTGCTTGAGCTCCTTCTTGCTCGTGGAGAGCAGCGCCTTGGTCTCCTTGGTCTGGGCCGGGTCGTCGTTCTGGCGCGGCTCGGGCAGGGTCTTGATGGCCTTGCCCTCCGGGTTGCGCAGCTCGGGCTTCATGGCCGCGTCGAGCACCATGGTGAAGATGCGCTCGCCATAGGGCAGCGCCAGCGTGCCGCTGTCGTCCAGGCCGGCCGTGGGGATGGTGCGGTCGGCCAGCTGGTCCTGGGTCCAGCCGTTGCGGTCGGCGATCTCCTGCACCAGGGCGCGGGCCTTGGTCTGCACCGAGGCCGTGCGGTAGCGGCGCGACAGGCCCAGCATCAGCTGGATCACCACCGGGTCGTTGCCTGGCGCCACGCCTTCGAGCATGGCCTCGATCTGCGAGCGGCGCTGGTAGTGGTCGCGCATGTACTGCTGCAGCAAGGTCACGATCTCGTGGCCCGGCGCAAAGGCGGCCAGCGCGAGGATGCCCTTCTCGCCGATGGCGCTGCCCAGGTATTCGGACATCTTCTCGCGCTTGCACTCCTCGAACACCTGGTCCTCGGACTTGGCGTAGTCGGCCTCGTAGTACTGGCGGTACTCGGGCTTGGCGTTCTGCCAGCCCTTCTGGTAGGACTGGTAGCGCTGCGGCGCATGGGCCTGGGCGTAGGCAATGCCCTCCTCCAGCGGCGGGTGGCGCGTGTCGTGCGCGATGAACTGGCGCAGCACACTGCTGCCCAGGGCCTGGCGGCTGGCGGCATCGAGCAGGCCCATGTAGCGCGTGAGCAGGGCGTTGCCGCCGGGCTCCTTGAGCTTGCAGGCCAGCACCACCCACCAGCGCAGGATCTCGGGCTCCACGGCCGTGCTGCCGGCCCAGCGCGCCGCCGGCAGCGTATCCAGCGCGAACCAGGCCAGGCCTGCGGGGGGCTTGGCCTTCAGGCCCTTCTTCGCCTCGGCCAGCAGGATGGCGGGCGCCAGGCGCGGCGAGATGTCCTCGCCCAGGCCTTCGAGCGCCGTGAGGAAGGCGGCGCGCACCGTCTCGCGGCTTTCCTTTTCGAGCGCCTTGGTGAGGGCGGGCACGGCGTCGGCATACTTCAGCTCGGCCAGCCAGTTGGCGGCCTCGATGCGCACCTCGCTCTTGGTGTGGGTGAGCGACTCCACCACCTGGCGGCCGATGCCCGGCAGCGTGGACAAGGCTTTTTGCGCCATGGGGCGGTGGGTCTTGCCCTCGCCCAGGGCCAGCTCCATCACGCGCGGCAGCCAGCGCGCAGGAATGGTCGGAAAGGTGGCCAGCGTGCGCAAGGCCGGCCCGAGCTCCAGCGTGCTCGCATAGCGGTCGCCGGTGTTCTGCTGCGCCGCCAGGCCCAGGGCCTGGTCGAGGAACTCGGGGTGTTCGGCGAAGAACGGCCACACGCGCTCGGGTGGCAGCAGGTCGGTGGCACTGGGCGTGTTCCAGTAGTCGAACAGGGCCGTGCGGGCCACTTCGATCAGCGGGGTTCCCGAGCGCTGCAGCAGGTCGCCCAGGGCGCGCAGGTCGACGCTGCCGTGTGGCTGGCCGCCCAGCCATTTGTGGAAGCCGTCGTCGAACCAGAAGCTGCGGCTGTAGCGCGACACGCCCAGCCAGCGGACCAGGTGCGAGGGGCCGAAGGACGGCAGCGCAAACAGGCGGTTGCCATGCGTCACGACCTGGGCCACCTCGCTGTTGCGCAGCTTCTCCATCTGCTTCTTCTCGAGCTGGCCGTTGAGCAGGGCCAGTGCCTGGCGCACGTCGTCCTCGGTCAGCTTGGCCAGGTTGGCGTAGCTCTTCTGGCGCCAGGTGTACTTGTGCTTCTGGGTCTTGTTTTCCTCGGCCTCTTCCTCGGCGGCGCGGCGCGCGCGCTCGATCACCTCGGTGCGGTTGGCCAGCAGCAGGGCCAGCGCATCCTCGCCCAGCGGGCTGTCGGCGAACGGGGTCCAGGGCGGGGGCTCGGGCAGGTCCTGCTCCTGGGCCCCGCCAGCGGCGTCGATGCGGTTGAGCGCCGCGCGGATGGCCTGCTGCACGGGCTTGCTGGCCTCGCTGGCAAGCGCGGCCTCGAGCAGGTCGCGCGTAGCCTCGGCGGGCAGGCGTGCCAGCAGTTCGGCCGCCTGGGTGCGCTGGCTGGTATCGCCATCGCTGAGCAGCGCGGCCAGCAGGCGCAGTCGCTCGGCCTCGTCGATCCCCTTGAGGTGGGGAACGGCCTCGGCGCGCACGGTCTTGCTGCCATCGGCCGCCAGGGCCACCAGCAGCGGTGCGAAGCCCGCGCGCAGCGCCTTGTCGGGCCCGATGCGCGAAGCCAGCTGTACGCGGCCGGAGGCCGAGAGTTGCTGCAGCAGGGCCTGCACGGCCTCGGGGCGCGCCAGCATGTACGCGGCCAGGGCCGGTGCCTTGACCAGGCCGTCCAGCCGGTCCTGGTAGTAGCTGTCCAGGCCCTTGCGCTCGAACACCAGCTGCAGTGCCAGGGTCTCGTCCAGGCCCTCCTCGGCCAGCAACTGCGCGATGAGGTCGACCGTCCAGGCCGCACGGTCCTTGCCCAGCTCGTGCTTGCTGCTGTTGCCGTCCTTGAAGCTGGCGTGCACCGCATCGTTGACCAGGTACTGCAGCCAGTCGGGCACGGGCGCGCCGGGGTGTTCCAGCGACTTGCCGGCATCGGCCGCGGCCAGCAGCTTGCCCAGGCGCACCAGCATGGCCAGCGGCGGCTTGTCTGCCGGGATGCTGGCGTAGAACCCGGAACGGCCGGCCAGGCTCTTCTTGCCCGCGGCCTCCAGGGGTTTGTCGTTGTACAGGTTGAAGCCCCAGCGCAGCCGGCCGGGCGCGCCGAGCAACTGGCCCGGCTCGAGGGCATGGGGGGCCTGCAGCTCCAGCAGCACGGCTTCGTGGGTGCCTTGGGTCACAAAGGCCAGGGCCTTGTCTGCCAGGCCCGGCGCCGCCTTGTCCAGCGGCTCCATGGCCTGGCGCAGCAGGTTGTTCTGCGCGGTGTTCAGTCCGTTGCCATCATTGTCCGAGCGGCCCGTCACCACCCCCACGATCTTGTCCAGCAGTCCCATGCACGATCCCCTGTGGTCTGAATAGAGCCCCGCATTTTGTCAGCGCGCCATGGCGCCACCGTGGCGCCAGGCCGCGCCCGCGTGCAATTTGCCCGCTTTCAAGGTAATGGCTTGTAACACCGCGCGGGGGCACGGCCAGGCCATCAAGTCGCTACGCAGCGATAGATGGCAGCCCGTCGAGTTCCACCGTGCGCTGGCACAGCTGCTGCAGGCGCAGCGCGCCCGCGGGCTGCGGTGCGTTCAGGTGGTGTCGCAGGGCCGATGCCACGGTGTGCAGGCCTACCGAGGCGATGCCCGGCAACGCGGCACCAAGGCGCTCCGATTGGGTCCCGGTGAGCGGCATGCGCCCGGTGGCGGCCTGGGTCTCCAGCACGTCGAGCACGGGGCCCAGCAGGCGCTGGGCGCGCGTGGGCTGGGTGGCCGCCGGCGTGGCCTGCTCCTTGCGCCACTGCACCAGGCGCAGGATGCGCTGGGCCAGCGGCGTGGGGCGCGCGGCCTCGTTGGCATAGTCGAGCGACACGGCATGCACCTGGCCCCTGGCATCGCTGCTGAGCAGCGACAGCGGCACCAGCAGCGTGCTGGTACCGGTGCGCTCCATGCGCACCAGCACGGCGTGCACCGGGGCGCCGCGCGCGGCCAGCCGGTCGAGGTTGTCCACGCGCAGCATGCTGGCATCACCCACGGGCACGGTCAGGTGCAGCCACAGGCCGTCGGCGTCCTGCACCGGCCAGAGCAGCTGCTGGTGCGCCTCGTCGAGGATGGGTGCGCGCGTGGCGGTGGGGCGCAGCAGCACCAGCTCGGCGCCGTCGCCCGAGAGGCCGGTGGCCGCGCTGAGCTGTGCCGCGAGCTCGGCCCAGCGGCCGCAGCCCAGCGTGGCCAGGCGCGCATCGCCCACGGGCCAGGGTGCCAGGGCCTGCGCCCGCGCCGTGCCGGCCAGGGCCAGCCGGTCGTCGTCGGCCAGGCGCGGCTGCTCCAGCCGCAGCGGGGCCTGGCACAGGGACTGCGCGGCGCCCACGCCGGGCCACACGGCATGGATGTTCCAGGCGCTGTGGCGCGTGAAGCCCGTGTCGTTGCCATCGGGGCGCGCCAGCACGGCCTGCAGCAGACGCTGGCCGGCCAGGTCCCAGAAGGCCAGGGTCAGGCCGCGCGCGCCGCCCAGGGTCTGCCACCAATGGGCGCCCAGGGGCAGCAGTTCCAGGGCCGTGGTCTCGTCGAATGCGCGGCGCAGCCGGCCGCGCAGGGCGGCAGTGCGTTCTGCCGCCTCCGGGCCTTCAGCGGGGGCACGCAGGGCATCGCACAGCGCCTGGATGCTGGACATCAGCGCCAGCGCGTCGCGCTCCTGCATGCGGTGGTCGCGCCGCACCAGGCCGTCCACCATGCCGCCCAGGTTGCGCAGCAGCGCGGCCAGGCGGGGCAGGCCCTCGCCGCGCGCCGACATGTTGAGCGCCAGCAGCCGTGCCGAGGCCTGCTCGCTCACGTGCGACAGGCCGCCGGTGAGCAGCTCGTGCAGCATGGCCTCCACCTGGGCGAGAAAGGCGCGTTCGCGCTCGCCCAGTGCGGCCGTGGGCTGCTCTGCCGCCGCGGCGGGCGCCATGCCCTCGGGCCACGCCAGCGGCTCGCCGAGCGCCTCGCGCAGGGCCGCCAGCGCGATCAGGTGCACGGCCTTGCGCTCGCGCGCCGGCACTTCGGACACCATGCCCTCGTAGCCCGCGCCTGCCACGTAGCGGCAGGTGGCGTTCAGCGCCGGCAGCTCCATCACCAGCGTGCCGCCCTGCACGCGCCATTCGATGCCGCAGGGCAGCGCCTGCACGGCGCGGCGCACGGCGGCCACGCCGGCCTGCTTGAACAGGGCCGGGGCCTGCAGGGCTTTCACTTCAGCCAGCGGGTCGGCCGTGGTTGCCGGGCCTGGTTCTGCCGGGGCATCGGGCGCTTGCGTTGCCGCCGGCGCGGCGGTGCCGGCAACGGGCTCCAGCGCGCGCAGCCACAGCGCCGCGCCCAGGATGTGCTTGCAGATCCCCGGCGCCGGGCAGTCGCACCGCGCCTTCTGCGGGCCCCGGGCGTCGAGCTGCACGCGCTGGCCATCAGCCTCGACCACGCCGCCCTCGGTGCCCTGCTCTGCCCATTGCACCTTGCCCGCCTCCACGTCCTTGGCGGCGCGGCGCAGCAGCCCTGCGTTGGCCAGGGCCGTGAGGGTGTCGTCGTCGTAGGCGCGGTAGCCATCGAACCAGGCGGCCATCGTCACTCCATGACCTCGGCGAGCCACTGGGCGAAGTGGGTGGGCGTGAGCGCCGCCACATGCATGCCCTTGTTGGCCAGGCGCTGGGCCATCTGGCGGTCGTAGACCGGGTTGGCGCCCTCGTCGAGCGCGGCCAGGCCGAGCAGCTTCACGCGCGCCTCGGCCATGCGCGCCACGGCCGACAGCAGCGGGCCGGGGGCGGCGCCCTCCTCGAAGTCGCTGATCAGCGTGAACACCGTGCGCTGCGGGTTGGCTATCAGCGACTCGCAGTAGTGCACGGCGCGGCCGATGTCGGTGCCGCCGCCCAGCTGCACCGTGAGCAGCACCTCCACCGGGTCGTGCGCCAGGTGCGTGAGGTCGACCACGGCGGTGTCGAACACCACGAGCTTCACGCGCACGGCGGGCAGCGAGCTCATGATGCCGGCGATCACGGCGCTGTAGATCACCGAATCCATCATCGAGCCGCTCTGGTCCACGCACAGCACCACGTCCCAGGGCAGGTTGCGCTTGACGCGGGCGTTGAACAGCGGGCGCTGGATGACCAGTTGGCGGCGCTCGGCGCTGTAGTTCTTGAGGTTGGCGGCAATGGTGGCGCGCGCATCGAAGTTCTGCGCATTCTTGATCAGCGAGCGGCGCTGGCGGTTGCGCCGGCCCACCAGGGCGTTGACGAAGTCGTTCTTCAGCCGGCGGGTGATCTCGTCCACCGTCTTCTGGATCACCTCGCGCACGGCGTCGCGCATGCTGCCCGACAGGCGCCCGCGCATGCCCAGCAGCGCCTTGGCCAGGCCCGGCGTGGGGTCCATGGAGCGCAGCACGGCCGGGTCCTTGAGCAGGTCGGTGAGCTGGTAGCGGTCGATCGCCTGGGTCTGCATGCGCTCGAAGACCTCCTGCGGGAACAGCGTGCGCGAGCGGTTGAGCCAGTCGATGGCGCGCAGCTGGCTCGGGTCGAGCGAACCGGCACCGCCCAGGCCGCCCGGGGGCCGTGCCAGGCCGCGGCCATCGTACTCACGGCCGTAGAGGTATTCGAGGGCCTGGTCGAGCTTCCAGTCGCCCGCATCGAACTGCGCATGCGACAGTGGCTGCGCGGCATAGCGGCCCAGGATCAGGCGCCAGCGGCGCAGGGCCTCGTCGGGGCGGGTGTCGTCGAACTCGGGGCTTGGCATGGGCAGCGAAAGCTTACCACCCGTGCCAGTACGCATCACTGCGCGAACCGGGCGGCGGTCGCGCGGAACATCGCATTGCGTTCATCCAGCGCCTGCTGCGTGGCCGGCACCATGATGGGCGCACCGTGGTTGGCGAAGGCCTGGCACTGTTCCACGTAGGGGCGCAGGCGCGCTTCGTGCGCGGCGGCCGTGGCCTGCATGTCGCCGCCATGCTCGGTCCACGCCGTGGCCAGGCTCTCGGCGGACACCATGGCCAGCGTGGTGCCCATGCCCGACAGCAGCGCCGCGCAGTGGCCTGCGTCACCGATGACCGCGACATGGCCGTGAATCCAGGCCGGCATGTGGGTCTGGCTCACCGAGTCGAAGTAGAAGCCCCGGGCCGCCGGGTCGGCGAAGGCGGCGCGGATGGCGGGCACCTGCCAGGCATCGACGCGCGCCAGGAACTGGTCGAGCAATCGGCGATGCGCCGCCGGGTCGCGGTAGTCGTAGTCGATCACGGGACTGGCGGCGAGCACCATGGCCTGCGGGCCATCGCCCGCGTCGCGCACGGCGACCGTGAGGCCGGGCACGTTGAGCATGGCGCGCTGCCAGTCCCGGCCGGCGGGCAGGTCGACCAGTGCGACGTAGTGGCCGAAGTGCCGCACATAGTCCTTCTCGGGCCCGAAGGCGAGCCGGCGCACGCTGGAGTGCAGGCCGTCGGCACCGACCACCAGGTCGTAGCGTTTCTGCCGGCCGTCCGCGAAACTGATGTCCACGCCCTGCGCACTGTCGGCGAGCGAGGCGATGGAGGCCTGGAAGCGGAACTCCACCTCGGGCGGAACGGCGTCCCGCAGGATGCGGTTGAGCCGGTCGCGCGTGATCTCGATGTCCTCATCGGTCTCGTTGGCGAACCAGCGCAGGTCCAGCGTCGCCACCTGCGCGCCTGTGCCGTCGAGCACGGGCGAGGGTTCCAGCAGGCGCACCTTCTCGCGCTCGATCTGCGCGAGCAGGCCCATGCGCTGCGCGCTTGCGAGCGCGCGCCCGCGCACGTCGATGGGTGCGCCACCGGGCCTGAGGCCCTCGGAGCGCTCGACCACGGTGACCCGGTGGCCGTGGTGTGCGAACCACCAGGCGGCCGACAGGCCTGCCATGCTGGCACCGGAAATGAGAACGTCCATGGGGAAACTCCTCTGGGATGGCAAGGCTCAGGCCTTGAAGGTCCGGGCCATCTGCACCACGGCCTGCTTGTCGAAGGCGTTGATGTCGTCGATCAGCTCGTTGGTGAACAGGCGGTTCGGGTCGCCCAGCTCCTCGGCGAGCCTGGGGTTCTTGCTGCCCTCGGCGGCCATCTCGATGTTGGCCTTCCATTCGGCCAGCGTCGATGCGCCCATGCGCTGGTCCGGGTCGTCGGGCCGGCGCATCCAGCTGTTCTTGCGGTCCTTGAGGATGAAGCCCAGCTCCTTGCGCGCCTCGTCCTCGCTGCGGCCCTTGGGCCGGCTTTCAGGGTAGACCGCCCAGTGGGCGTCGATGGCGGCGTCGAGGTTCGCGTTGGAAAAAAGAGTCGACTTGGCGACGCACTGGAACAGCGCGACCAGCGCCTTGCGCTCTTCCTTGAGCAGCTTGCGCGGCACGCACAGCCAGCCCGAGCCCACCTGCGCGAACTTCGGCGTGAGCGGCACATAGCGCAGTTTCGTGCCCACCAGCTCGATGCGGGCGGCGGCCGTGTCGAAGGCCACCATCGCGTCCACCCGGTCGTTGTCGATCGCGGCGCCGGCCGGTGCGCCGTCGCCGATGGCGATGTACTCGCATCGGTCGTCCTTGAGGCCGAGCTCGGCCAGCAGGGTCCGGGTGACGACGATACCGGTGTCGCCCTGGCTGCGCACGCCGATGCGCTTGCCCGCCAGGTCGGCTGCCGACCGGATCGGGCTGCCGGGCTTGACCACGATCACGTTGCTGTTGCGCGGCAGCCATTTGTAGACGCTCACCAGGTCGAGCGACGGGTCTTTGGCCATTGCCGGCAGCAGGATGCCCGGCACCGCCGGCCCGAAGTCCACATGCCCGGCGCGCAGGCTCTGCAGCGCCTGCGTCATGCTCGACATGTTGACGTATTCCACGTCCACGCCGCTCGGCTTGTAGAAGTTGAGCCGGGGGTGCTGGCCCGCGGTGCAGAAGCACTGCTGCGGGTCGTTCACCGCCGCGGTGTTGGCCACCTTCATCATGCGCACACTCTGCGCCAGCGCCGGCAGGCCGGCAGCGAAGCCCAGGGCACCGAGGCCCAGGCCGAAATCACGTCGCGTCACCATGGTGTTCACTCCTTGACAAAGAATGGGGGGAATCGGGTCTGCTCAGGCGTTCACCGCACGCTGGGAGGTATCGGCGGGCATCCAATGGAGCACGCGGCCCTCCAGGCGGCGCAAGAGGCCGGTCAGCACGATGCCGATCACCGACAGCACCACGCACACCGCGAAGCTGCCGCCGCTGTCGGCCTGGGCCTCCATCTGCAGGATGAGCACGCCGAGGCCGGCCTGTGCGCCGACGAACTCGCCGACCACCGCGCCGACCACGCTGAAGGCCGCGGCCATGTTCAGCCCCGCGAAGATGTAGGGCATGGCACTCGGGAACTTGGCCTTGCGAAAGATCTGCCAGGGCGTTGCCGAGAGTGAGCGCAGCAGGTCGATGCGGTCCGGGTCCACCGCCTTGAAGCCGGCGATGCTGGTGACCAGCACCGGGAAGAAGGTGAGCAGGCAGATGATCACCACCTTGGAGCTGATGCCGAAGCCCAGCCAGACCACGATGATGGGCGCGATGGCCACCTTGGGCACGCTCTGCAGCGCGGCGACGTAGGGCTCCAGCAGCGCTTCGACCCGCGGCATCTGCGATACCGCGATGCCGATGGCCAGGCCCACGCCGCTGCCGATCACGAAGCCCAGCAGGATCTCGGTCACCGTCACCCCGCCGTGGTACCAGAAGCC
Organism: Acidovorax sp. GW821-FHT09B03; assembly: GCF_059418305.1. Classification (NCBI taxonomy): domain Bacteria; kingdom Pseudomonadati; phylum Pseudomonadota; class Betaproteobacteria; order Burkholderiales; family Comamonadaceae; genus Acidovorax; species Acidovorax sp. GW821-FHT09B03. The sequence goes on along the minus strand of NZ_JBWKPP010000001.1, from coordinate 277,170 downwards.
GTCCTTGGCCAGCGGGTGGGTCGCCAGGCCGCGCCACAGGGCGACGGCGATGTCGCTGACCGGCGGCACCAGGTGCCGGGGCACCTTGAAGAGCCGCACGGCGGCCTCCCACGAACCCAGCAGCGTGACGAGCAGCAGCACGGATTGCACCCGCGCCGAGGCCAGGGGGTGGCGGCGACGCCGCGGGTTCGCCGGCACGGCAGGCGGTGCCGGGTCCCTTGGCGCGGCGATGGAATCGGTCTTGTCGAGCATGGCGGTGGTCATGGGGAGCCTCTTTTTGTTTGTGTCAGTCGAACGAAGCGGCGTGGGAGAAGCGTTCGCGGATCGATGCCGAAGCGGCCGCGAAGGCCGGGTGCGACATCACCTCCATGGCCCGCGGGCGCGGCAGGTCGATGGGCAGCACGCGTTCCAGCGTGCCGGGGCGCGGCGACATCACGAAGACCTTGTCACCGAGGAACACCGCCTCGGGGATCGAGTGGGTGATCAGCACCACGGTCTTGCCGCTTTCCATCCAGATGCGCTGCAGCTCCACGTTCATGCGCTCGCGCGTCATGGCGTCCAGGGCGCCGAAGGGCTCGTCCATCAAGAGGAACTTCGGGTCGTGCAGCAGCGCCCGGGCGATCGATGCGCGCTGCTGCATGCCGCCGCTCAGCTGGCGCGGCAGCTTGTGCTCGAAGCCATCGAGCCGCACCATGTGCAGCAGCTCCATGGCGCGCTCGCGCGCCTGTTTCATCGGCAGGCCGATCACCTCGGCAGGCAGCATCACGTTCTCGAGAATGGTGCGCCAGGGCAGCAGGATCGAGCCCTGGAACACCACGCCCACATCGCGCCGCGTGCCGCGGATCGGCTGGCCGTCGAGCAGCACGCGGCCGGTGCTGTAGTCGAGCAGGCCCGCGAGGATGCGCAGCAGCGTGCTCTTGCCGCAGCCGCTCGGCCCGACGATGGTCACGAAGCTGCCTTCCTCGATGCAGAAATCGATGTCCTTGAGCGCGAGCACGCCCGCATCGCCATCGCCGAAGTGCTTGGACAGCCCTTCGAAGCGGATGTAGTCGGCCCGCCCGCGCGGGCGCTCTGCGGTGATCGTGGTCATGGATTGGCTCCTTCGGGTTTCAGGAAACGGACGATGTGGTGCGCGAGCACCTCGGGCGCCTGCACGGCAGCGACATGGCCAATGGCCGGCAGCAGCACGGCGTCGGCACCGCGGATGCGGCCGGCCATCGCCAGGGTCACGCTGGGCGGCACCACCCGGTCGAGCTCGCCGGCCAGCACCAGCGTGGGGGCGACGATGTCGGCCACGCCCTGCGCCAGCAGGGTCTGCACCGTGGCCATGCGCCGGGCAGAGCGCTCCGACGCCGGCCGCGCGGTGGCGAACACGCGCCGCAGCTCGGGCCGCTGCGCCAGGAAGTCCCCGGGGAAGAACCAGGTGGCCAGTTCCTCGGCGGTGGCCGGCAGGCCGCGCCGCAGCGCGTCCAGGCGCTGGGCGTCCGGGCACAGCTCTTCATAGGGCCTGGGCAGCGGCCAGGTGCTGCCCAGCACCAGGCGGTCGACCGAGCGCGGGTGCAGCAGCGCCAGCGCCTGGGCCACCCGGCCGCCGAAGGAAGAGCCGAACACATGCGCGCGCTTGAAGCCCAGGGCCTTGATGAGCTGCTGCGCATCGTTCGCCAGGTCGGTGAGCGTCGACGCGTGTTCCGGTCCTTCGGTCTGGCCGCAGTCGCGCTGGTCGTAGGCGATCACGGTGAAGTGCCGTGCCAGCAGCGGCACCAGCGCCGCGAACATCTGGCGCGAGGCTTCGGCGCCGTGCATCAGCAGCAGCGGCGGGCCTTCGCCTTCGCGGTCGAAGGCGGTGCGCACCTCGCCGGTGCCGAGGACGTGCGTCGCCGTCATGCCGCAGCCCCTGCGTTTTCCTGGTCCATCCAGAAGGTCATCTCGATCTTCAGGCCGCGCGGGTCCTTGAAGAACAGCTGGTGGATCGCCCAGCCGGGGATCGGCGCTTCCTCGAAGGCAATGCCCTGGCTGTGCAGGTGTTCGCGCACCTCGGCCAGGCCGTGCGAGCGGAACGAGATATGGTCCACATGGCCCGTGGCAGGCTGCGCTGGCGCGTCCGGCGTCGACAGGTGGGCGTAGAGGTGCACGATGGGCTGCCCTTGGGCATACAGCCAGGCACCGGGTGCCGGGATGTCCGGCCGCGCGCCCACCGTGAGGCGCATCACGCGCACGTAGAAGTCCACCAGCAGCGGCAGCTCCTCGGGCGCACAGCGGATGGTGAAGTGGTGCAAGGCGGTCACAGGCATGGCGGATTCCTTCTTTTTTCAATCAGGCTGCCGAAGGCAGGGCGGCGGCAGCGCCCGTGAAGCGGTAGGCGAGCCCGGGAATGGCCGGCACCCAGCGCGCGGCGGCCAGCGCCAGCAGCCGCAGGCCTAGCAGCTCCTGCGGCTGCCAGCGGGCGCGGGTGCCGAAGACGTTGAAGGTGGCGTAGCAGACCCGGCCCTGCAGCAGCGGCACGTTGACCACGCTGCACAGGCCGTAGGCGCGCATCTGCCCGAAGTCGTCGAAGTGCTGCGCCAGCACCTGCTCGCCTTCGCCGACGAACACCCGGCCCTGCACGAACAGGCAATCGGTCCAGGGGGTCATCGTCTTGCGCTTGGCGCCGTTGATGGGAAAGCTCGTCGCTTCGGAGGAATAGAAGCGGCGCAGCAGGACCTGGTCGGCGCCGTCGCCGGCGGTGGTCACGTTCTGCTGGATGCTGAAGATGCTGCCGGGGGCGATCTCCAGGCGGCGGCGGTTGATCTGCTGCAGGGCCTCGCCGGTGTTGGCGGCATCGGCCAGCGCGTCCAGAAACCCGGCGCTGAGGGGATGGGTCATCGGCGTGTCGTGATTCGAGTGCATGGGAAAAATTCTAGGACTGGCAATTCACCAAAGTGAAATAATTGCTGATGGTCCGATAACTCAGGAGTTATGACTTTGCCCACCGCCCGCGATCCCGCCGCCGAACTGCAGCACGCGCTGCTGTCGCGCCTCAAGCTCCGGCAGCTGTCGCTGCTGCAGGCCATCGACCGGCACCGCACGCTGGGCCGGGTGGCGGCCGAAATGCAGCTCAGCCAGCCGGCGATCACCAAGGCGCTGCACGAGGTGGAGGACATCTTCGGCAGCCGGCTGTTCGACCGCTCCAGCCGGGGGCTGGTGCCGACGGCGGCGGGCGAGGCGGTGCTGCTCTATGCCAAGCGCTGGCTGGCCGAGCTCGATGCGACCACGCGCGTGCTCACTTCGCTCGGGGCGGGCCGCAGCGGCCGGCTGCGGCTGGGCCTGACGCAGCAGGTGCCGCAGCAGCTCATGTCGGCCGCGCTCACGCACCTGCTGGACCGCTCGCCGCGCATTTCGGTGATGGCGCGCGAAGGCACCACGGACGAGCTGGTCGCCGGCCTGCTGGCGCGCGAGCTCGACTGCGCCATCGGCCGCTCGTACGACGGCGACGCCAGCGGGCTGGTGCAGGAGGCCATCTACGAGCAGGAGCCCTGCCTCGTGGTCGGCGCGAAGAATGTCGAGCGCCTCTCGCGCGGCCCGCTGGACTGGGCGCGGCTGGCGCAGCTCGACTGGATCCTGCCGCCGCCCAACACGCCCATGCGCCGCACCTACAACGCGATCTTCGTCGGCGCGGGCGTGCAGCCGCCGCTGCCCATCCTGGAGACCACGGCGATCCGCAGCATGGAGATGGTGCTGCGCCAGGAACCCAACGCGATCACCATCTTCGCGCGCGACGTGGTGGCCGAGATGGAGCGCGCCGGCCACTGGGCCGCACTGCCCTACAAGCTCAACTGGAACCTGCCGCCGGTGAGCTTCTTCACAACCAAGGAACTCGAAGCGCACCCCACGGTGCGGTCGCTGCGCGGCGTGGTGGTGGAGACCGCGCGGCGCATGAAGCAGCCCGCGGCCTGAGCCGCCAGCGCCAAGAAAAAGGCCCGCGCCCCGGGGAGCGCGGGCCTGGTGTGCCCGGAATGCCTGTCCTGTCGGGGATCAGAACGGAATATCGTCGTCCATGTCGTCGAAGCCCGAGGCCGCACGCGGTGCCGGCGCGGGTGCCGGGCGCGCGGCAGGTGCCGCAGGGCGTTGCTGCTGGGGCGGGGCGGCGCGGCGCTGGGGGGGTGCGTCGTAGCCGCCACCACCGCCCTGGTCGCCGCCGTAGCCGCCGCCATCGTCATAGCCGCCGCCCTGCTGGCCACCGCCACCCTGGCCGCCACCGCCCATGCCCTGGCGGCTGCCCAGCATCTGCATCTGGTCGGCACGGATTTCGGTGCTGTACTTTTCCACGCCCGCCTGGTCGGTCCATTTGCGCGTGCGCAGGCTGCCTTCCACATAGACCTGCGAGCCCTTGCGCAGGTACTGGCCGGCGATCTCGGCCAGGCGGCCGTTGAAGACCACGCGGTGCCACTCGGTGGCTTCCTTCATTTCGCCGCTTTGCTTGTCTTTCCACTTGTCGGTGGTGGCAATCGTCACGTTCGCCACCTGGTCGCCACTGGGGAAAGTGCGCATTTCAGGGTCGCGGCCGAGGTTGCCGACGATGATGACTTTGTTCACGGATGCCATGTGCTGCTCTACCTACTTGATGTTGGGGGGCGTCGGTGCCCTCTCCGGCCGGTGGAGAGGCTGCGCGCCAAACGTACCATTGTGCCGCAAGCCGGGCGCCCTGGGCAGGCTCAGTGTCCCTGACCGCGTCCGGTGGGCCGCAGCGGCCAGGTCAGCGCCAGCCACAGGGCCGTGAGCACCGCCGTGGTGGCAAACAGGCCCGGGGCTCCCGCCCACTTGACCAGTGCGCCGCCCAGTGCGCCGCCGGCGAACAGCCCCAGCGACTGCAGGGTGTTGTAGCTGCCCAGGGCCGCGCCACGCAGCGCGGCGGGAGCCATGCGCGAGACCAGGCTGGGCTGGCTGGCCTCCAGCGCGTTGAAACCGCAGAAGAACACGAACAGCAGCGGCCCCAGCACCCACAGCGTGGGCGTGGCGCCGCTGGCCGTCAGGCCACCCAGGCCCAGTTGCACCACCAGCACCAGGGCGATGGAACCCAGCAGGGCCGTGCGCAGGTGCCCGGCGCGCTCCAGCGCGAACAGCCCGCCCATGGCCACGAAGGACAGCACCACGGCCGGCAGGTAGGCCTGCCAGTGGTGGTCCTTGGGCAGGCCGGCCTGCACCAGCATGGCGGGCACGGCCACCCACATGGACAGTTGCACCGTGTGCAGCACGAAGACGCCCAGGTTCAGGCGCAGCAGGTCGGGGTGGGCCCAGACGTCGGCCAGGCGGCCGCGCGGGGCATTGCGGTGCTCCGTGGGCTCGGGCGGAACCAGCCACAGCACCACGGCCACGCCGGCCAGCGCCAGCGCGCAGGTCAGCCCGAACAGGCCCGACAGGCCGATGTGGGCCGTGAGCAGCGGCGCGGCCACCAGGGCCACGGCGAACATCAGGCCGATGCTGCCGCCCACCAGGGCCATGGCCTTGGTGCGCACCGCATCGCGCGTCTGGTCGGCCAGCAGGGCAGTGACCGCGGCCGACACGGCGCCCGCGCCCTGCAGCGCCCGGCCCAGCAGCAGCCCGGTGAGCGAATCGGCCAGGGCCGCCAGCAGGCTGCCGCCCGCGAACACCAGCAGGCCGAGCACGATCACGCGCTTGCGCCCGAAACGGTCCGAGGCCATGCCCAGCGGCAGCTGCAGCAGTGCCTGCGTGAGCCCGTAGATGCCCATGGCCAGGCCCACCAGGGCCGGGTCATCCCCCCCGGGGTACTTGCGCGCCTCCAACGCGAACACCGGCAGCACCAGGAACAGGCCGAGCATGCGCAGCGCGAAGATCAGCGCCAGGCTCACGCTGGCGCGGCGCTCCAGCGGCGTCATGGCGTGCGCGGCCGAGGTCGGCAGGGGGGCAGAGGGGGATGGGGCGGCACTCGGGGCCGGGGAAGGCATGAACAAGGAAAGGGGCTCGGTGGACGGCTGGCGCAAACCCCGATTCTCGCCCATCGCCCCGTCCATTGACTTTGATCAAGAACAAACCGGCCATCCGGCCCGGCTCAGTACACGTCCCTTCGGTAGCGCCCATCAGCGATCAGCGCGTCGAGCGCATCGGCGCCCAGCACCTCGGCCAGCACGGCATCCACCCCTGAGCCCATGCCCTGGGCACTGCCGCAGACATAGAGGATGGCGCCATCGGCCACCCAGGCGCGCAAGTCGACCGCCGCGGCGCGCAGGCGGTCCTGCACATAGCGGTGCTCGCCGCCGTCGCGCGAGAACACGCGGTCCAGCCGGGCCAGGAAGCCCCCGGCCTGCCAGCCGCCGATCTCGGCGGCGCACAGGGTGTCGTGGGCGCCATGGCGCTCGCCGAACAGCAGCCAGTTGCGCCGCTGGCCTGTGCGCACGCGCTCGCGCAGGTGAGCGCGCAGGCCTGCCAGCCCCGAGCCATTGCCGATGAACAGGCAGGGCACATCGCCCGCGGCAGTGTCGAAGCGCGGGTTGGCCACCAGGCGCAGGGGCACCCGCGTGTCCAGGGGGGCGTGGGCCGTGAGCCAGCCCGAAGCCAGGCCCAGGCCGCCCGCATGCCGCTCCTGGCGCACCAGCAGCTGCAGCGCGCCGTCCTGCGGCAACGAGGCCACCGAATAGGTGCGCGGCGCCAGGGGCACCAGGGCGTCGGCGCAGGCCTGGGCATCGGCAAAGTGCAGCGGCGGCACCGGCAGCACGCACTGCGCCAGGGCCTCGGCCAGGGTGCAGGGCTGGTCAGCCAGGCGCACGGCATGGGCACCTGCCAGTCCGGCCGCCGCCAGCCAGGCATCCACCGCCTCGGCGGCGTGGCGGGCTTGCACCTCGACCAGGGCGCCGGGGTGCCAGGTGGCGGGGGGGTCGGCGGTCAGCGACAGCTCGAACAGCGGCCCACCCTCGCTGCCGGGGTTCAGGCGTTCGCGGCCCGCCAGGCGCCAGGGGGCGTAGGGCAATTCGGGACCGGCATCGGCCAGCGGAGTATCCAGCGCCAGGTGCTCGGCGCCTTCCAGCGTGGCCAGGGTCTGCATCCAGCGTGCCAGGGCAGCCGTATCGCCGCTGTCCACCTCGATCATCGGGAACAGGGGCTCGGCACTGCCTTTGCGCAGGGCCTCGTCCAGTGCATGGCCGTAGCCACAGAAGCGTGCGTAGTTGCGATCGCCCAGGGCCAGCAGGCCGTAGCGCAGGCCGGCCAGGCCGCCGGCGCCCTGCTGCTCCAGCAGGCGCGTAAAGCGCCGGGCGCTGTCGGGCGGCTCCCCTTCGCCGAAGCTGCTGGCCACCAGCAGCACGCGGCGGTGCGCGCGCAGCGCCTCGGGCGTGAGCTGCGCCACCGACTGCACGGCCACGCGCAGCCCGGCCTGCTGCAAGGCGGTGGCGCTTTGCAGGGCGATGCGCTCGGCCTGCCCGGCCTGGCTGGCGTAGGCCACCAGCAGGGTGTCGGCGGCAAGGGTGCCGGCCACCGCGCCGGGCACGCCCTGGCCGTGGGCGGCGCGCGCGGCTGCGGTGGCGCGGCGCTGGCGCCGGCGGTCCAGGTAGAGCATCCAGCCGGTGATGGCGAAGAGCGGCAGGCCCAGGCTGGCCAGCAGCATCGCGACGCGCCCCGGCAGGCCAAAATAGGTGCCCATGTGCACCGGGTAGATGGTGCTCAGCGCGCGGGCGCCCAGGCTGCGGTCGGCATAGCGGTCCTCGGCGCTGAGCTTGCCGGTCAGGGGCTCGATGGACATGCGGCTGCGCGCGCGTTCATGCGGCGCCTTGGCATCCAGCCAGGTGACCTGCACCGGCTGCCCGGCCTTGGCGGGCATGCGCAGGCTGGCCTCGGCCCAGTCGCCGGCCTGTTGCTGGAACACGGCCCAGGTGCGGGCCAGGTCGGGCGGTGCCGGCTCGGCGGCCTTGGGTTCCGCACTGGCGGATGCGGGTGGCCGGGCGGGTGCCGCCACGCGCGGCGGACGCTTCTGGCCGGCCCAGCCGTCCACCGTGTCGCGCACCGCGTCGAAGCACCAGTAGATGCCCGTGGCTGTGAGCGCCACGTAGAGCACCAGCGCCCAGGTGCCGACGACCGAGTGCAGGCCCCACAGGAAGGAGCGGCCCTTGAGCGCCGGGTCGAAGGTCAGCCAGATGCGCCAGCGCAGCGGGTTGCGCGGCCAGCGCAGGTACAGGCCCGAGAGCGACAGGCCCAGCAGGCAGATGGCCAGCACGCCGGCCACCACGCGGCCGGGCTCGCGCGGCAGCAGCAGCCAGCGGTGCAGCGATTCAATCCATTCGAAGAAGCCGTGCCCCTGCAGTTCGCCCAGCACGCTGCCGCTGTAGGGGTGCACATAGACCACATCGCCGCGCCGCTCTCCCGGGCGCGGCACGAAGGTCACGCGCGCCGAGCTGCCCGGCTCGGCCTGCACGGCCACGCTGCTGATGCGCTCGGTGCGGCCGGCGCGCAGCACGGCGTCCACGGTCTGCTGGGGCGTGAGCATGGGCCCGGCCGAGGGAGCCACATGGCGCACCCCGGGGTTCATCAGGTCCAGGATCTCTTCGTGGAAGGCCAGCAGCGCCCCCGTGAGCCCGATGACCACCAGCACCGTGCCGGCCGTGATGCCGATGAACCAGTGCACCTGGAACCAGGCCTGGCGCAGGGTGGGCAGGGCCGGCAGGCGCCAGCGGCCGCGGGGCTGCGTGCCGGGGCTGGAGACGGGCACGGCGGTGTCGGTGGTGGCCGCAGTGGATGCGGCGGAAAGGGTGCGTTCGCTGGCCATGTTGCGTGGCGGGGGGGCGCGGTCCACCGCCGGGGCATGGGACATGCTCTGGCGACAAACTACTTAAATGAGAATGATTGTCATTCTATGGGTGTCTGCATTCCCGTGGCGCCAGGTCGGCCTCTGGCGTAATTTCCGGTTGCATCGGCAACCGCCTGTGCCCTGGCAGCAGGGTGGCAGGTACGGGGCAGGCCGGTGGCCTATCATGGTGGGTTGTCCTGCATTGAGCCCGCCCCCGTGAAAAACGACCCTGTTGCCGACGACGGCCGATCTTCCGACGGCGCCTACCTGGCCCGCGTGCTGCGGGAGCAGCGCATCAGCATCCGCGGGGCGCGCACGCACAACCTCAAGAACATCGACCTCGACATCCCGCGCAACCAGCTCGTGGTGATCACCGGGCTGTCGGGCTCGGGCAAGTCCAGCCTGGCCTTCGACACGCTCTATGCCGAAGGCCAGCGCCGCTACGTGGAAAGCCTGTCGGCCTATGCGCGCCAGTTCCTCGGCCGGCTGGACAAGCCCGACGTCGACCTGATCGAGGGCCTGTCGCCCGCCATCAGCATCGAGCAGAAGGCCACCAGCCACAACCCGCGCTCCACCGTGGGCACCGTCACCGAGATCCACGACTACCTGCGCCTGTTGTACGCGCGCGCCGGCACGCCGTTCTGCCCCGACCACGGCCTGCCGCTGGCGGCCCAGACCGTGAGCCAGATGGTGGATGCCGTGCTGGCCCTGCCCGAGGACACGCGCCTGATGCTGCTGGCCCCCATGGCACGCGAGAAGAAGGGCGAGTTCACCGAGCTCTTCGCGCAGATGCAGGCCCTGGGCTACATCCGCTTCCGGGTGGACGGCGCCATCTACGAGTACGAGAGCCTGCCGGCCTTGAAGAAGACCGAGAAGCACAGCATCGACGTGGTGATCGACCGCCTCAAGGTGCGCCCCGAGATGCAGCAGCGCCTGGCCGAGAGCATCGAGGCCGTGCTGCGCGTGGGTGGCAACGAAGGCAATGGCCGCGTGCTCGCTCTCGAGATGGATTCGGGCCAGGAGCACCTGTTCAGCTCCAAGTTCTCGTGCCCGGTGTGCAGCTATTCGCTGGCCGAGCTGGAGCCGCGGCTTTTCTCCTTCAACTCGCCCATGGGCGCCTGCCCGGCCTGCGACGGCATCGGCCAGCGCGAGGTGTTCGACCCGCTGCGCGTGGTGGCCTTCCCCACGCTGAGCCTGGCCAGCGGCGCCATCAAGGGCTGGGACCGGCGCAACGGCTATTACTTCGCCATGCTCGAAAGCCTGGGCCGGCACTATGGCTTTGATGTCGAGGCGCCCTTCGAGTCGCTGCCCGCCAAGGTGCAGAACGCGGTGCTGCACGGCTCGGGCGAGGAAGAGATCGCCTTCAGCTACATCATGGACAGCGGCCCCTCCAAGGGCAAGGTGCTGAGCCGCAAGCACACCTTCGAGGGCATCCTGCCGAACATGGCGCGGCGCTACCGCGAGACCGATTCGGTGGTGGTGCGCGAGGACCTGGCACGCTACCGCAGCACCCAGCCCTGCCCCGAATGCCATGGCACGCGACTGCGCCGCGAAGCGCGCCACGTGAAGGTGGGCGAAGGCGAGCAGGCGCGCGCCATCTTCGAGGTGAGCCACGCCACGCTCAACGACGCGCATGGCTGGTTCCGCGGGCTCCGGCTCAGCGGCGCCAAGGCCGAGATCGCCGACAAGGTGGTGCGCGAGATCACCACGCGGCTGCAGTTCCTCAACGACGTGGGCCTGAACTACCTGAGCCTGGACCGCAGCGCCGAGACGCTGTCGGGCGGCGAGGCGCAGCGCATCCGCCTGGCCAGCCAGATCGGCTCGGGCCTCACGGGCGTGATGTACGTGCTCGACGAGCCCAGCATCGGCCTGCACCAGCGCGACAACGACCGCCTCATCGCCACCCTGCAGCACCTGCGCGACATCGGCAACAGCGTGATCGTGGTCGAGCACGATGAGGACATGATGCGCGCCGCCGACCACGTGATCGACATGGGCCCTGGCGCCGGTGTGCACGGCGGCCGCGTCATGGCCCAGGGCAGCTACGACACGGTGCGCAGCCACCCCGAATCGCTCACCGGCAAGTACCTGTCGGGCACGCTGTCCATCGCCGTGCCCAGGCGCCGCACGCCCTGGCTGCCGGTGGTGGAGGCGGCCGCGCCGGCCCCCGCGCCGGCCAAGGGCAAGTCGCGCTTCCCGGAGACCGAGGCCAGCAAGCGCCGCGCCGAGCGCATGGCCGCCCACCATGCGCGCCAGGGCGCCGTGCAGGCGCTGCGCGTGGCCGGCGCCACGGGCAACAACCTCAAGAACGTGACGGTGGACTTCCCCGTGGGCCTGCTGACCTGCGTGACGGGGGTCTCGGGTTCGGGCAAGAGCACGCTGGTCAACGACACGCTGTATGCCGCCGTGGCGCGCCAGATCTACCGCGCCCACGAAGAGCCGGCCGCGCACGACGAGATCGTGGGCATCGAGTACTTCGACAAGGTCATCAACGTCGACCAGTCGCCCATCGGCCGCACGCCGCGCAGCAACCCGGCGACCTACACCGGTCTGTTCACGCCCATCCGCGAGCTCATGGCCGAGGTCAACACGGCCAAGGAACGCGGCTACGGGCCAGGGCGCTTCTCCTTCAACGTCGCCGGCGGCCGCTGCGAGGCCTGCCAGGGCGACGGCGTGGTGAAGGTGGAAATGCACTTCCTGCCCGACGTCTACGTGCCCTGCGACGTTTGCCACGGCCAGCGCTACAACCGCGAGACGCTGGAAGTGCTCTGGAAGGGCCGCAACATCGCGCAGATCCTGGAGCTCACGGTGGAGGATGCCTTCGCCTTCTTCAAGGACGTGCCGGCCCTGGCGCGCAAGCTGCAGACCCTGCTGGACGTGGGCCTGTCCTACATCCGCCTGGGCCAGGCGGCGACCACGCTCTCGGGCGGCGAGGCGCAGCGCGTGAAACTGGCGCAGGAGCTGTCCAAGCGCGACACCGGCCGCACGCTCTACATCCTGGACGAGCCGACCACCGGCCTGCACTTCGCCGACATCGACCTCCTGCTCAAGGTGCTGCACCAGCTGCGCGACGCGGGCAACACCATCGTCATCATCGAGCACAACCTGGACGTCATCAAGACCGCCGACTGGCTCATCGACATGGGGCCCGAGGGCGGTGCCGGTGGCGGCACCGTGGTGGGTGTGGGCACGCCCGAGGACCTGGCGGCCAATCCCGCCAGCCATACGGGCAAGTACCTCGCGCGCTACTTGGCCTAGCGCAGGCGCTGGGCGACGGTGGGATCGAGCGATCCCAAGAACGCTTCGACGGCGCGCGTGTAGCTGCCCTCCAGCCCCAGGTCGGCATTGATCTCGCCGTGCGTGAGGTCCTGCGGCAGCACCTCGGCGCGGCCGCCCAGGGCCTGCACATGGGCGGCCATGCCCTGGGCCTGCAGGCAGGGGCGGTCGGGCCGGCGGGTGGAGCACACGAACTGCCAGGGCGGCTGGGCCCCGCTCACGGCCTGGTAGGGCGAGATCGCGAGCCAGTAGGCGGGGTCGCTGCCCAGCACCTCGTCGTACAGCGGGTAGTGCGGCAGCGACATCACCACCGGCGCGTTGAGCAGCGCGCTGTCCAGCGACACCGTGCCCAGCCAGGGCGTGACGCCCAGTTGGCGCAGCAGCGGCGCATGCGCGTTGACGAAGGACACCAGGTGCGCCCCCGCCGAGTGGCCCATGAGGATGAACTTCGTAGGGTCGGCCCCCCATTGCGCGGCCTGCTTCTGCGCGGTGTCGAGCGCCAGGGCCACGTCGATGGCCTCCTGCAGCACGTCGACGGCCGGGTGCAGCCGGTAGTTGACGGAGATGAAGATGAAGCCACGCGGCACCCAGCGCGCGGCCTTTTCCTGCACCACGCGGGACATGGCCTTGTCGCCCGTGCGCCAGCCGCCGCCGTGCACCATGAAGATGACCGGGGCCGGTCCGTCCACGCCGCTGCGTGGAGTGCTGGGCAGGTAGACGTCCATGCGCTGCAGCGGGTCGGCGCCGTAGGGCACGTCGGCAATGCGCTGCACGCCGGCCGGCAGGGTGGCGAGGGCGCCGCTGCCATCCTCGAGGAAGATGCCCGGGTCGGCCAGCTGCGCCTGGGCCGGTGCCACGGCGGCGAGCGAGGCCAGGGCCAGGGGCAGTGCGGCCCGGCAGGCCCAGGAGCGAAGGTGGGCAAAGGGATGGAAGGCCATGGTCGTTTTCTCCTGCAATGTTAGTGAAAGGTGGTTACTGCTGCAGGGCCCGGCGGCTGGCCAGGCGGGCTGCGATGGCGGCCGTGATCTCGGCCTCGGTCACATGGCCCTTGCGCGCGGTATCGATCTGGTCGAAGGCGCGGTGCACGCGCGGCATGCCGGCCTGGGCCTCGGCGCGGGTGAGCTGGCCGTTGCCGTCCCTGTCGGCGGCCACGAAGCGCTGGTGCAGCTGGTCGCGCGCCTGCTGTACCTGCTGGGCGCGCTGGCCCGGGGGCGCGGCCTGCGCGCAGGCGCCGGCCATGAGGCCGATGGCAAGCCAGCCGGCGACGGCCAGTGCGCGGATGGAAAAAGGGGTCATGGGGGGCTCCTGGGTTGGGATGGCCCGACTTTCGCGCCCAGGTGTGAGCCGTTTGTGGCGTGGGCGGCCCGATGTATGACAAAGCATGACGAAGCGGCCTGCCGCAGGGCTTTGCGCCCTACCATTGCCCCATCCCGTTTGCATGCACCCTCCCCATGACCGATGCCCTGGCCCGTATCCTGGTGGCCGATGACGAGCCCGACCTGCGCGCCCTGCTGCAGCGCTACCTGGGCGACCAGGGCTACGCCGTGCGCACGGTGGACGGTGCCGGCCCGCTCGACGCGCTGCTGGCGCGCGAGCGCTTCGACGTGCTGGTGCTCGATGTGATGATGCCGGGAGAGGACGGCCTGTCCATCTGCCGGCGCCTGCGCGCCCAGGGCGAGACCATTCCCATCCTCATGCTCACCGCGCGAGGCGACCCGGTGGACCGCATCGTCGGCCTGGAGATGGGGGCCGACGACTACCTGCCCAAGCCCTTCAACCCGCGCGAGCTGCTGGCGCGCGTGCAGGCCATGGTGCGGCGCCAGCGCATGCTGGGCGCACACACCGGCCCGGTACAGGCCGGTGGCTGTATCCGCTTCGGCGACTTCACCCTGTGGGTGGACGAGCGCCGGCTGTCCCGCGATGGGCAGGACCTGCCGCTGACCAGCGGCGAATTCGCCCTGCTGCAGGCCCTGGCCCGGCAGCCGCGCCGCCCCCTGGGCCGCGACCGGCTGATGGCCCTGGCCTACGGGCCCGACCACGAGGCCACGGACCGCAGCATCGACGTGCAGGTGATGCGCCTGCGCAAGCTGATCGAGGCCGACCCGGCGCAGCCGCGCCACATCCGCACCGTCTGGGGCGTGGGCTATGTCTTCATGCCGGACGGCTCCGCGCCTGCCGGGGGCGCGGGATGACCGCCGCTGCGCCCGTGCACAGCGGGTGGCCGCGCAGCCTGCTGGGGCGCAACCTGTTGCTCATTGCCGCGCTGGTGGTGCTGAGCCAGCTGTGTGCCGTGGTGCTGGTGCGCCAGATGGTCTTGCAGCCGCGCGTGGCCCAGGCGGCCGACGGCGTGGCGCGCAATGTGGTGGCCGTGCGCGCCGGGCTGGGGGTGCTGCCGCCCGCACAGCGTGCCGCCTTCGTCGAGGCCTTCAACCGCCAGGCGAGCCATGCCGCCATGCAGACCGGCGAGCCGCCCTCCCCGCGCCAGCGCGCCCTGCTCTCCCCGCTGGAGCGGCGCTTCGTGCAGGCCGTCGTGCGGCGGCTGGAACAGCAGGCCGAGCCCGGCGGCGATGCCGGGCCGCGCTGGCGCCGCGATGGCACGGGCCTGCTGGCGCTGCGCGTGGCGCATGGCGGCACCGATTACTGGCTCACGCTGCCCCATGTCTTTCCTGCGCGCGAATTCACGGGGGCCTGGCTCATGGCCACGGTGGCCGGTGGGCTGCTCGCGCTGCTCGGCGCCTGGTGGCTGCAGCGCCACCTCAACCGGCCATTGGCACGCGTGGTGGCCGCCGCGCAGCAACTGTCCCGCGGGCAGCCACCCAAGGCCTTGCCCGAGGATGGGCCACAGGAGATTGCCACCGTGGCGCGCAGCTTCAACCTGATGGCGCGCAGCCTGGCCGAGGCCGATCGCGAGCGCGCGCTGATGCTGGCCGGTGTCTCGCACGACCTGCGCACCCCGCTCACCAAGCTGCGCCTGGGGGTGGAGATCGCCCAGGCCCAGGTGGACGCCCCGCTGGCGGCCAGCATGGCGCGCAGCATCGAGGAGATGGACGCCATCGTCGGCCAGTTCCTCGATTTCGCGCGCCTGGGCGATGGTGAAGCGGCCACTGCGGCATTGCTCGATGAACTGGCCCAGGCCGTGGCCGAGGCGCAGGCCGACCATGGCCGCGCGCTGCAACTGGAAGCGGGCCCAACGCCCACTGTTCCTGTGCACGCGCAAGCGCTGCGGCGCGCGGTGGACAACCTGGTCGAGAACGCATGGCGCCATGGCGCCGCGCCCGTGGTGCTGCGCACCGGCGCCAGCGCGCAGCATGCATGGATCGAGGTGGCAGACCATGGTGCCGGCATGGCCCCGGACGAGCTGGAGCGCCTGCGCCAGCCCTTTGCCCGTGGGGGCGGGGCGGCGCGTTCGGGCACTCCAGGGGCCGGCCTGGGCCTGGCCATCGCGGAAAGGGTGGCGCGCGCCCATGGCGGCACGCTGGAGCTGCACAGCGCCGCGGGCGCCGGCGTGCGCGCCCGGCTGGTGCTGCCGCGGTCGGCCTGAGCTCTGGAACAGGTCCCGAGGCCTGCTCAGCCTCAGCGCAGGCGCGGCATGGAGGGTGCCGTGGGGACCGTATCGCCGATGCGGAACACCGAAACCACCTGCACCAGTTCCTCGGCCTGGCTTTGCAGGCTGCCCGCGGCCGCCGCCATCTCCTCGACCAGGGCGGCGTTCTGCTGCGTGGCCTGGTCCATCTGCGTCACGGCCTCGCCCACCTGGGCCACGCCCAGCGACTGCTCGTGGCTGGCGGCACTGATCTCGCCCATGAGGTCGTTCACCCGGCCGATGGCCGTCACCACCTCGTGCATGGTGCTGCCGGCGCGCTCCACCAGCTGGTTGCCCTGCTGCACACGCTCCACGCTGGCATGGATCAGCGTGCGGATCTCGCGCGCGGCCTCGGCACTGCGCCCGGCCAGGCTGCGCACCTCGCTGGCCACCACGGCAAAGCCCCGGCCCTGCTCGCCGGCGCGGGCCGCCTCGACGGCGGCATTGAGCGCCAGGATGTTGGTCTGGAAGGCGATGGAGTCGATCACGCCGATGATGTCGGCGATCTTCTGCGACGCGGCGCTGATGCCCTGCATGGTCTGCACCACCTGGGTGACGACCTCGCCGCTTTGCACTGCAACGGTGCGCGCTTCGCCGGCCAATGCACTGGCCTGGCGCGCGCTGTCCGCATTCTGGCGCACGGTGGAGCCCAGTTCCTCCATCGAGGCGGCGGTTTCTTCCAGAGCGCTGGCCTGGCTCTCGGTGCGTGCCGACAGGTCGTGGTTGCCCTGCGCGATCTGGGCGCTGGCCGTGGCCACGCCCTCGGAGCCCGCGCGCACCTGGCCCACCACGTCGGTCAGTTGGCGGCGCATCTGCACCAGGGCCGCCATGAGCTGGCCCACTTCATCGCTGCCATGGGGCTCTGCCGTGGCCGTGGCGCGCAGGTCGCCCTGGGCCACGGCATTGGACAGCTGCACCGCCTGTGCCAGCGGCACGGTGATGGAGCGTGCGAAGCCGCGTGCCAGCACGATGGCCGCCACCAGGGCCAGCGCCAGCAGGCCGAGCTGCCACAGCAACTGCCGCTGCAGGCCTGCGACGCGCTCCTGCAAGGCGCCGTAGAGCAGGTCCATGGCCTGGGCATTGAGGGCATAGAGTGCGTCGATGGTGCGCGTGAACTCGTCGAAATAGTCCGAGGCCGGCGCCGAGAGCTCGGTGGCCTGGAGGATGTCCCTGCCGGCGCGCTGCAGCGCCTGCTGGACCTGCGTGTCCACCGCCTGGGCCGCGCCGCCCAGGGCCAGGCGAAAGGCCGGGTTGTGGCCCATGGCGCGTTCCAGGCTGCGCAGCGTGTCGCCCTGCAGCTCCACCACGCGCTGCTGCAGCGCCACCAGCCCACCCTTGCCTTCGGGGGCCAGGGCCTTGCTGCTCAGTGCGGCAGAGCCTTGCGCGCGCATCACGCCGAGCTTTTCGCCGAGCATGGGCACGTGCACCAGCGAGGCCTGGACCAGGGCATTCGTGTCCTGGCCGGGGTCGAGCGCCAGTCCGTAGTGGTGGAGCAGGGTCTCGTTCAGGCGCATCACCCCGGCGATGAGCTGGGTGTGCTGCGCTGTGCTCTGGGCCGGCTGCAGGTTGCGCGCCGCCACAGCCTGCTCCAGGGCCTGCCAGGTCTGGTGCAGCTGCTTCAAGGTGCTGTCTTCGGCAGCGGGCGCGCCGGCCTGTGCCAGCCGGGTGCTCGCCTCTGCCAGGGCCTTGTCCACCGCCTCGCGCGCGGCGGGCCGGCGCGCGGCCAGGGCCTCGTTGCCGCCCAGCATGCTGGCCGAGAGACCCCGGTGCACCTGCATGCCCTGCACCAGCTTGTTGAGCGCCAGCAGCGCAGGGGCGCCGCGCGCTTCCTGGCGTGCGGCGGCCATGTCCAGCAGCGCATCGCGCACGTGCATGGAGGTCGGCAAGGCGATCATCCCCAGGGCGATCAGCCCGAGAACCAGGAATTTGCGGGCCAGAGGCAGGCGGTGCAAGGAGGACATGGCGAAGAGCGGCAGCCGTTGCATGCGCGGGGTTGCGGCCCCGGCGCGGCGCCGGGTCGGGGGCAGGGGGGGTCCCCGGCCTTTCAGCAAGCGACATGCCAGATGCGCCGGTGCTGCGCCGCAGGTCGCCCCAACACGCCCGTTCGGTGGGTGGCGGTGCGTTCCTACAGGGTGCAGGGCGCTTAATCGGATATACCGACAGCAGCTTCCGAGGAGACCACCGCATGCATTCCATCACCCTGCGCTTTCTGGCGTCGCACACCGCCCCGTCGGCGTCCGGCCGCATCTACGGCGGCACGGTGCTGCGCTGGATGGACGAGGCCGGCTTTGCCTGTGCCAGCGCCTGGGCCGGGGACAACTGCGTGACGGCCTTCATGGGCAACGCCAGTTTCGACCGGCCCATCCACCCCGGTGACCTGGTGGAGGTGCAGGCCAGCCTGGCCCACACGGGCGAGACCAGCATGAACATGCTGATCGAGGTGCGCAGCGGCGGCATCCGGGAAAAGGAGCTGCGCCAGGTCACCCATTGCGCAGCCGTCTACGCAGCACTGGACGAGGACGGTGCACCCCGTGCGGTGGACAAGTTCACGCCCGAGACCCCGGGCGACATGGCCCTGGCCGAGCGTGTGAACGCCCAGGTGGAGGCCGCCCGCCCCGCTGCAGGCACAGCCCACTGAGGGCTAGCTGGCGTTGACGACCTGCAGGAAGTCGGCGTCCTGCCGGTAGCGGTCGAAGTCCGTGTCCTGCAGGAACTGCGAGGGAGGCTTGCCCAGGCTGCGCGCCCTGGCTGCCGCCTGCAGCATGCGCGCCTTGTCGCCCGTGAGGGCGTAGTAGCAGGCCAGGTTGTACATCAGCGTTGCGTTGGTCTGCACCGCCGGGTCGAAGCCGGAACCGATCAGGGTCGCCATCACGGCCTGGGCCAGGTCGGGCTCGTTGGTGTGCAGGGCAAAGGCCAGGGTCTGGCTGGCGATCACCCCGACGTTGTAGACCTCCTTGTCGTCGCGGCGGTACTTGCCCACATGCGGGTAGACCTGGGCCAGGTAGTGGCGCACCAGGCGCGAGGACGAGGCGAAATCCCGCTGGCCGTTGAAGTGGTTGACCAGCTGCGCATAGGCGTGGGTGATGTCCGAGGACAGGTCCTGCGCGCGCTGCAGGTCCTGCGCCAGGTCCTGGGCGGCCTGCAGGAAGGCGGGCAGTGCACCGGGCGAGCGCTGCGCGGCGCTGTTCGCTTCCCTGAGCACGCGGAGCGTCTCGGCGCGCGTGGACGCGGGGCGTGGCGGCTGGCCCAGGTAGGCGATGCGGGCGCCTGGCAGGGCCTGCTGCAGGCTGCCGCTGCGCAGCAGCACCGATATGCCCGACACCGGGCCTTGCAGGTCGGGCACCTGCACCACCAGCTCCACGGGGCCTTTGCCGCCAGCGAGCCGCTCGAAGGCCGCTCGGGTTGGCGCCGCGGGCAGGTCGATGCGCAGCCGGGTCTCTTCTTCCTCGGACGAGGCGGTCCACTGCAGCGTCAGCGCAACCGGTGGTTCGCGCAGCGCAGGCCACAGCGCTTCCATCGGGATCTGCGGTCCCAGGCCGGCGATGCGCTGGCGTGCCTCGGGCTTGCGCAGCCAGGTGTGTGCGGCAGGCGCGGCCGCAAACTCCACGTTGCCGCTCACCGCGTACGAGTGGGTCGTGGGTCCGTTGAACACCGGGCGCCAGGTGCCGGCCTCGCGGTCCGTGGCAGGCGCCGGCACGGCCCCGCGGGGGCGCACCACGTACAGGCCGATGTCCTTCTCGTAGTGGCGCAGCAAGGCCTCCTCGCCCGGGTGGTGCAGGTAGCTGCGCGGGTGCACCGTGAACCAGGGGTTCGCGCCCGGCAGTGCCGGTGACAGGTCCCACCAGGCCATGTTGGGAAAGTGGTACTTGCCATCCTCGCGGGGGATGAAAGCCTTGAACCTGAGCACCTCGCCGCCCACGCGCAGCTCCGTGGAGGCATCGCCGAACCAGTAGCGGCTGGGCAGGTTGCCAGGCACGCCCAGGGCCTTGAGGGCCACGCCTACGGTGGCACCGAGCAATTGCCCGCTGATGCCCTCCTCCAGGTGCAGACGGCGGCGCTGGAAGTCCACCACCCGGGCGTGCGAGGCATCTGGCGGCGAGCGGTAGAAGTCCTCGGGCTCGATCTCCTGCCAGCCCTTGCGGGCGGGGCGGTAGCCATCGAGGCAGGTGGCGTTCCAGCCCAGTTTCTCGTCCGAATGGCTGCGCTGGCGGCAGTAGGTGTCCACCTTGTCGCGCCAGCGGGTGATGTCCAGGACCCATGCCTTGCCGCCCGACAGCAGGTAGGCCCAGGCGCTGGTTTCGTTGCGGCCGAATTCCACGTGTTCGGCGCGGTCCAGCTCGGCAAACAGCTCGCCCTGCGACAGCCGGTTGCCGTCCACGGTGGGGGCGTACGCTTTGCGCTGCCGCTCGCCGCTGTACACCCAGTCGGTGTAGTACTGCGGCGTGAAGACGATGCCCGAGGTGTGGATTCCGCTGGGCACGCGCAGGCTGTCCAGCAGTTCCCCTTGCGGGCCGAATTTCCACAGGTAGCCACCGGCCACGGCCACCAGCTGGCGTGTGCGCGGCAGCGCGAACAGGCCCTCCACCTGGCCGTGCAGCACCTTGCGCACTTCCAGGTTCTGCGATGCCGCGGTGTTGTCGGACAGGCGCGGGTAGTCGGGAGGCGGTGCCGACGGCCTGGCGCCGGCGGCCAGGGGCAGCATGGCAGACATGGTCAGGAGCGCAAAGGTGCGGAGCAGAGAGCGGTTCATGCAGGAGGGGCGGCGAAGGAGCCGCCATTCTGGCCCAGGCCCCGGGCCTGCCACCCCCCGTCGGTGCTGCCGAAGTTGTGCCAAATTGTGCAAAATTGGGCGGTGCAGCGCTTTGTCCCTTCCCCTTGCGATTTGCAGCCCTGGCTGGAGGGGGCGGTGGCCGTGGACAGCCCGGCCGAACTGCAGGGCTCGCAGTTCCCGGCCATGGTGGGCAGCATGCTGGTCGTGCGCCTCGAAGGCGAGGTGCTGCGTGACGGCACGGTGCTGCCTGCCGCGGCCTGGATCAGTGCCAGCACGGTGGCCACGGCCTATGTGCACCAGGGCCGTGTGCGCGCCGTGGGGCTGATGCTGCGGCCCGAGGCGGTGCCGTCGCTGCTGGCCGCCGGGCGGGGCGTCGTGAACGCGGTGCGGCCCATGGCGACAATGGCCGCAGCGTCCTGGGCCCTTGCCGAGCAGGCCATCCGTGCGGCGCCCGATGACGAGGGCCGCATCGGCGCGCTGTGGCAGTTCGTGCGCCAGGAGCGGGCCTCACAAGCGCAGTGCGAAGAGCGCCTGGTGCAGGCCAGGGCCTTGCTGGAGCACGCAGGCGCGAGCGCGCAGGGCACAGCGTCGTTTTCGGGCGTGGGGCCGCGCCAGTTCGAGCGGCGCTTTGTCGCCGAGTGGGGCATGACGCCCAAGCAGTTCCAGGTCATCGCCCGGTTCAGCGCCACGCTGCAGCACGCGATGGCCGTACCGACGGAGCCCGGTGCGCACCTCGCGGCCGACCAGGGCTACTACGACCAATCGCACATGGCGCGTGACATGCGCAGGCTGGCAGGCCAGCCCCTGCAGGGGCTGGTGCAGGAGGCGGCCCGGAGTTCACCCAGCGCGCATTGGCCCTTGCAGGTCGGCGCGCAGGCGCATCAGGCGGCAGATTCGCCGCGCAGGCGCTGAGCCAGGTACAGGGGCAGCGCGAACGCCAGGCCGATGCCGAAGCAGGCCGCCACGTAGGCCCAGCGCCACGCCCCGAGGCGGCGGTCACTGGCCACCCAGGCCGAGAACGCCACGGCTGCGAGGTACACGTCCACGGTGATGCCGGTGGTCAACGCGTTGGCGGCGGCATCGCGCCAGTACACGTCGGGCGCGACGCTGCCCCCGCCCTGGAAATACACCAGGTTGAAGTACCAGGGGACGGCCATGCCGGCAATGGCCAGGAGGAAAAGAAAACCGCGCAGGTGTTTTTGCTGCATGTGTCAGGGGCCCGCACCGTGGCAGGCGTTGGGTGGATCAAGGACCCCTGAGACTAGGCTTGCAAGCCCTCTGGCGATAGGAAAAATGCGACATGGCCGGCGCGCTGCGTGCCGGCTCCGTGCTCACTGTGCGCGCGGGAAGGAGGTGACCGAACCTTCCACCTTCTGTTCCTGGCTGCCCGGCGGGCAGGCCTCGTCGGTATAGACCGTGCGGCCGTCCTGGGTGCATTTGCGCAGCTGGGGCGCTGGGGCCGAGGCTGCCCCACGCGCACCCGCGGCCGCACCTTGCGCGGCCTTCTTTTCCGGCGGCAGGCTGTCCGCGCCGGGCCGGTTCATCTTGCTCCAGGCCTTGTCGACCCAGGGCCGGACCTGGGGCAGCCACTGGTCGGCCGTCCACCAGGCCGTCCCGGCGGCCGCCAGCAGGGCCAGTGTCCAGAGCGTGGGTTTCCAGGGGTTGCGCATGGCCGTGGCCCCCTCCCATCAGCCCAGGTGCTGGCCCAGGATGCCGGCCAGCTCGAACATGCCGGCCGAGTCCTTGCCGAACACCGCACGCAGCTTGTCGTCGGCGACGATGGTGCGCTTGTCCTTGGGGTCCTGCAGGTTGTTCGCCTTGATGTACTCCCAGAGCTTTTTCACGGCCTCGGGCCGGGCCACCGGCTCGGTGCCGATGACGGCCGCCAGCGCGGCACTGGGGGCAGCGCCTGCGGCGGCCTTGCGCGGCGCCTTGGCGGCGGCGGTCTTGGTGGCCGCGGCCTTCTTGGCCGGCGCTTTCTTCGCGGCAGCCGCCTTGGCCGGGGCCTTGGCTGCGGCCGTCTTGCCGGCAAAGGCGCCAGCGGCGGGCTTGCGCGGCGGGAACTTGCTCGGCGCGAACTCGAAGTTCACCTTGCCGGCTTCCTTGTCCCAGGCCAGGAAGGCCTTGAACGCGCGGCGCGTGCGCATGGAGACGAACTTGTCCAGGAGGTCGGTCTTGCCCGTCTCCAGCAGCTTGTGCATCTGCTCGCGCTCCACCGGCTGCTGCAGGATGATCTTGCCGCTCTTGAAGGTGCAGCTCGGCGTGGGCTGGGCGGCGGTGGGCACGGCCTTGCTGCACACGTAGTTGGCGCCGTGCTCGTGCACGCCGGCACCGCAGATCGGGCAGGGGCCCAGGGACGCATCGGCAAACTCCACCAGCTCGCCCGATTCCTCGGCGTTCTTGTCGTCGCCGAAATCGAACTCGAGCTTGTAGTTGTGCGCCTCGTCGTCGTACTTGATGACGATCTCGGAGGTGAACGGCCAGCCCGCCTTGGAGCGGAATCCTTCGAGTGGTCCGATCTTCTTGTCGCGCAGCAGGGCCTCGGCCTCGGCGGTCTCGAAGGTGCGGCCCGCAGGCGACTTGCCGAAGCTGAAGCCGCAGGGCTCGGCACCGGGCTTGCCCACGCAGGCGAAGCGGCGGTAGTTTTCCTTGACCACGCCGCCGCAGTTGGGGCACGGGGTTTCCAGTGTGGCGTAGTCGCCCGGGATGGTGTCGCGGTCGTATTCCTTGGCCTTCTTGACCATGCGCTCGGTCATGGCGGCGATATCGGCCATGAAGGACTCGCGGCTCAGTTGCCCCTTTTCCATCTGCGAGAGCTTGAATTCCCATTCGCCCGTCAGGTCGGCGCGGCACAGCTCCTCGACCTCCAGCCCGCGCAGCAGCGTCATGAGCTGGAAGGCCTTGGCCGTGGGGATGATCTCGCGGCCTTCGCGCAGCATGTACTTCTCGGTCAGCAGGCCTTCGATGATGGCCGCGCGCGTCGCAGGCGTGCCCAGGCCCTTTTCCTGCATGGCCTCGCGCAGCTCGTCGTCGTCGATCTGCTTGCCGGCGCTTTCCATGGCGCCCAGCAGCGTGGCTTCGGAGTAGCGCGCCGGGGGCTTGGTCTTGAGGCCCTTGGGGTCTACCTGCTCGGTGCGCACGGTCTCGCCGGGCTTCACGGGCACCAGGTTCTGGCCCTTGTCGCCGTCCTTACCACCCTCGACCTCGTCGGCCGCTTCCTTGCCGTAGATGGCCAGCCAGCCCGGCTTGACCAGGACCTTGCCCTCGGTCTTGAAGCTGTGGCCCACGGCGGTGCTGATGCGCGTGGTCACGGTGTACTCGGCGCTCGGGAAGAACACCGCCATAAAGCGGCGCACCACCAGGTCGTAGAGCTTCTGCTCGGCCTCGGACAGGCCGCTCGGCGCCTGCAGCGTGGGGATGATGGCAAAGTGATCGCTCACCTTGGCGTTGTCGAAGATGCGCTTGGAGGGGCGCACGTAGTTGTTGGTCAGCGCCGTGCGTGCATGCGGCGCCAGGTGGCGCATGCTGCTGTCGGCCAGCATCTCGAAGGTCTGGCGCGCCACGGGCAGGTAGTCCTCGGGCAGCGCGCGCGAATCGGTACGCGGGTAGGTCAGGGCCTTGTGGCGCTCGTACAGGCTTTGTGCCAGCGCCAGCGTGGTCTTGGCCGAGTAGCCGAACTTGCCGTTGGCCTCGCGCTGCAGGCTGGTCAGGTCGAACAGCAGGGGCGATGCCTGGGTCGTGGGCTTGCTTTCCTCGGTGACGGTGGCCTTCTGGCCGCGCACGGCATCGGCAATCGCCTGGGCCTCGCGCTGCGACCAGACGCGGTCGGCGCGCAGCTCCACGTCCTCGCTTTTCTTCCACTTCGGGTCGAACCACTTGGCGGGGTACTCGCCCGCCTCGGCGGCGAAGCTGGCGTGCACTTCCCAGTAGTCGCGGCTCACGAACTTGCGGATCTTCTCCTCGCGTTCCACCACCAGCGACAGCGTGGGCGTCTGCACCCGGCCCACGGTGGTCAGGAAGAAGCCCCCGTCACGTGAATTGAAGGCCGTCATGGCCCGCGTGCCGTTGATGCCCACCAGCCAGTCGGCCTCGCTGCGGCTGCGCGCGGCATGCGCCAGGCCCGCCATCTGCTGCTCGCTGCGCAGGGCGTCGAAGCCATCGCGGATGGCCTGGGGCGTCATGGACTGCAGCCACAGCCGCTTGACGGGCTTGCCCAGGGGCTTGGCGCCGCCGGCGTACTGCTCGATCAGGCGAAAGATCAGCTCCCCTTCGCGGCCCGCGTCACAGGCGTTGATGAGCTGCGTCACGTCCTTGCGCTTGGCCTGCTTGACCACCGCGTTCAGGCGCGTCTTGGTCTTGTCCACGGGCTTGAGGTCGAAGTACGGCGGGATCACCGGCAGGTGGGCAAAGCTCCACTTGCCGCGCTTCACGTCGAATTCCTCGGGCGCCTGGATCTCCACCAGGTGGCCCACGGCGCTGGTGACCACATAGCGGTCGTTCTCGAAGTGGTCGTCGTGCTTGTCGAACTTGCCCGCCACCGGGGTCAGTGCGCGCACGATGTCCTGCGCCACCGAAGGTTTTTCTGCAATTACCAGGGTCTTGGTCATTTTTTGGTTTCTCGCCAGTCTGGCTGTCCGGCATCCGGCCGGTCGCTTCTACAATTCGTTGCCTCACGCGTACACGCGCACGCGCATGTGTGCATATTCAAGTTAACAGAGTTTTTGCCATGCCCCGCACCGCATCGACCGCCGCCCCTTCCCATCCATCGGGCCGCCGCATCCAGACCAGGCGCTCGGGCGTGCACGGCAACGGCGTTTTTGCCGTGCAGGATATTGCAGAGGGCGAAGTCCTTGTCGAGTACACGGGCGAAGTGATCGGCTGGGAGGAGGCGCAGGACCGCCACCCCCACGATCCCCTGCAGCCCAACCATACCTTCTATTTCCATGTGGATGAAGACCGCGTGATCGACGCGAAGTTCGGCGGCAACTCCTCGCGCTGGATCAACCACAGCTGCAACCCCAACTGCTACGCCGACGAGCGCGATGGCCGCATCTTCATCACCGCGCTGCGCAACATCGCTGCCGGTGAAGAGCTCAACTACGACTATGGCCTGATCATCGACGAACCCTACACCAAGAAGCTCAAGGCCGAGTACCCCTGCTGGTGCGGCAGCGACAACTGCCGGGGTACCCTGCTGGCGCCCAAGCGCGGCTGGCGTCCCCCGATGCCGCCCGAGCCTGCCGCACCGGCGCGTAAAAAGAGTAACAAAAAGAGCGACGGCGGCGCCGAGGCCCTCCAGACGGCGCAGCCCGCGCAGGGCGCCAGGCCATGACCGCACTCTCCCTGCGCTGGCCTGCCGAAGCCCTCTGGGAAGCCGTGGTGCCCCAGTTGCCCGGCTTTTCCGTCGAGGTGCTGCCCAGCATCGACTCCACCAACACGGAACTCATGCGCCGTGCGCGCGCGGGCCTGTGCGACCCCACCCTGCTCGTGGCCGAGCAGCAGACGGCCGGGCGTGGGCGCCTGGGCCGGGCCTGGCAAAGCGACGTGGGCGCCTCGCTCATGATGAGCCTGGGCCTGCCCCTGGCTCCGGCCGACTGGTCGGGCCTGTCGCTGGCCGTGGGGGTCAGCGTGGCCGAGAGCCTGCAGCCCGTGCTGCCTGCCGCCGGGCAGGCGCCCCGTGTCGGACTCAAGTGGCCCAATGACCTGTGGATCACCGGCGACCGCAAGCTCGGCGGCATCCTGGTCGAAACCGCGAGCTTCGTGGCGCCGCAGGATGCCCCGGCGGAGCGCGCCCCGGCGATCCGCTATGTGGTCGTGGGCATCGGCATCAATGTGCTGCCGCGCAGCGGCGAGGGCATGAGCATGCCGCCGGCCAGTCTGCAGGAGCTGGAACCTGGCCTCACGGCCCCCGAGGCCTTGCTGCGCATCGTGCCGCCCCTGGTGGCCATGCTGCAGTCCTTCGAGGGCTACGGCTTCTCCCCGATGCAGGCCCGCTTCGCGCAGCGCGACATCCTGCAGGGCCGCGCCGTGGCGCTCAGCGATGGGCAGGCGGGCACGGCCCACGGCGTGGGCGAGGATGGTGCCCTGCTGGTACAGACCGCCAGCGGCATGCAGGCCGTCACGAGCTCGGAAATCAGCGTGCGGCCCAGCCCCGTGCTGCCGTCATGAAAGAGGGAGCTGCATGCTGCGCCTGCTCATCCTGATCCTGCTGCTGGCCAATGGCGGCTATTTCGCCTGGTCGCATGGGCATCTGCGCGAATGGGGCCTGGCGCCCGTGCAGGAAGGCGAGCCCCAGCGCATGGGCCAGCAGCTGCGCCCGGAGACGCTGCAGATCCTGCGGGCCCGCTCCAACAGCCCGACTCCCCCGCCCCCCGTGGCCGAAGCCGCACCTGCCTCAACGGCCACCGAGTGCCTGCAGGCCGGTGTGTTCGACGAGCGCCAGGCCGATGCACTGCGCAGCGCTGCCGGTGGCCTGCCGCAGGGCAGCTGGGCGCTGGAGTCCACGCCCCTGCCCGGCCGCTGGATGGTTTACATGGGCCGCTTCGAAGACCAGGAGGCCCTGGACAAGAAGCGCGCCGAGCTGCGTGCGCGCAAGGTGGATTTCGACCGGCCGGGCGGCACGCTCGAGATCGGCCTGTCCCTGGGCCGCTTTGCGACCGAGGAGGCCGCCAAGCGCGAGCTGGTGGCCCTGGGCGAGAAAGGTGTGCGCACCGCCCGCGTGATCCAGGAGCGGCCCGAGTCCACGGGCTTCACGCTGCGCCTGCCGGCCGTGACCGAGGCGCTGCGCCCACAACTCGACACGCTGCGCGGCGCGCTGGCCGGTAAGGCGCTGCGCAGCTGCAGCTGAGCTGCCGGCGCATGCGGGCCGTGCGCGCACAGGCGTCCGATGCCGCCCCCTTTTTCCTTGCAAACCTGATCCCATGACCGAAGAAGCCTCTTCCATCCAGTGCGGCGAGCACGGCGAAGCCACCCCCACCTATGTCTGCGGCCACCTGCACGGCAACCCTGCGCAGCGCTGGTTCTGCGACGCCCCCGAGGCCGACTACCCCTTTCCCGACGCCTGGTGCGCCAGTTGCAATGCCGAGCTGATGAAGGAAGGTGGCGAGTGGAACGAGCGCAACGAAGGCTGCCTGGACCTGAAGATCCTCTGCCACCACTGCTACCAGAAGGCCATGGCCCAGAGTGTTGGCGCCATGGCCGAGCCGCAGCAGCACGCCTGGGAAGATGCCGTGGTCGACGCCCACCATGCGCTGGTCCACAAGCAGCAGGCGCTCGAAGCGGACCACGGCATCTCGCGCTTCGAGCGCTGGGATTACGACCAGGCGCAGGGCACGCTGACCTTCTCGCACGAGGGGGTCCCCAAGGTCGTGGCGGACATCGAGTTCATCGGCTCGGTCTCCAAGGCCAGCGGCACCTGGCTCTGGGCCTGGGCGAACTTCGGCAACCATGCCAAGGTGAGCACCCGCATACCGGCCGTGCGCGAATGGGGCGAGGTGCAGGGCTTTCTGCCATTGACCGTGCCGCGCTGGGATGCGGACGTGACGGACGGCTGGGAGCTCTCGGGCGTTGCCGCGCAGGTGCTGGGTGCGCGCGGGGTGTACCGCGCGCCCTCCGACAATGGCTACCTCTTCATGGCGCTGATGTCGGTGCGTGCGGTGGGGTAAGAGCCTGTTCAAAGTCTTTTTGCAGCCGCGTTGGGGCGCAATCGGGATGAGTGGATGCTTTGGATGCGCTGCATGGGCTCATGCCCATACAAGCAGCCGGGGCGTCCAATCGTCCGATTTCGCCCCAACCCTTCGGGCAAGTGCCTTTTCGGGCGGTTTGCGGCGTTGCGGCGCTTGCCGATAGCACGGCTATCGGCTGCGCACCGCGCCTAGCATCCCATCCCGAAAAGGGACTTGCGCGGTTTCAAAAAGACTTTGAACAGGCTCTGAGGGCCGCCTGGTGCGGCGCCCTGGCTACAGCGGGATCGCCCGCGTCTCCCCGTGCCGCAGCAGCCAGACGCGCTCGGCCGGCACGCCGCGCTCGGCCAGCGCCGCGGCCAGGTCGCGCGGCGGGTGGTCGAAGGCCTCCTGGGTGAGTGCAAAGGTGCCCCAGTGCACGCCCATGGCCTGGCGCGCCTCGACGTCCAGCATCAGCTGCACGGCATCCTCGGGGTTCACGTGCATGGGCTTCATGAAGTCGCGCGGCAGGTAGGCGCCGATCGGCAGGGCCAGGAAGTCCACGGCGCCCAGGCGCTGGCGGATGGCCTTGAAATCGCCGCTGTAGCCCGTGTCGCCCGGGAACAGGAAGCGCCAGGGCTGCGCCGCACCGGGCCGGTTCCATTCCAGCAGGTAGCCGCCCCACAGCGAGGCATTGGTGTCGTTCAGGCTGCGCCGGCTCCAGTGCTGGGCCGGGGTGAAGTGCACGCGCACACCGGGCGCCAGCTCCACGCTGTCCCACCAGCCGAGCTCCGTGGTGTTGTCCATCCCGCGGCGCAGGAACCAGTCCCTGAGCCCCAGGGGCACGATGAAGCGCGGGTTTTGCCCCGCTGCGCGCAAACGCTTCAAGGTGGCGCTGCACAGGTGGTCGTAGTGGTTGTGCGAGACCAGCACCGCGTCGATGCGCGGCAGCTGCTCGGGCGTGAGCGGTGGCGGTACGCGCCGCGGCGCGCCAAAACGGCCCAGCGGCCCGGCATGGCTGGCCAGCGTGGGGTCGATCAGCACATTCAGGCCCGCCACCTGCAGCAGCATGGAGACATGGCCCAGCCAGGTCACCACCGGCGCCCCGTGCCGCTGCGCCAGCAGCGCATGGTCCACGGGCTGGGTCCAGTCGCGCACGAAGCGTGCGTAACCCCCGGCGGGCTCGGTGCGCGGCTTGAAATCACCGCGCAGCGAGCGCCAGGCCATCTCGTACCAGGGGAAGTTGCCGATCACGACCTGGGCATCGGTGTTGCGAAAGCGGCGCGGCGGCGAAGCGGAAGGGGGCATGGGGTCTCTGGCGGAAGGGGGTTGCATGGTGCCTTGGACTGGCGTTCCCGGTGCTTGCTCAGGTGGGGGCGTGCTCGCTGGCTGCAAAGCGCACGCTGAAACGTGCCCCTGGCGGCTGCATGCCTGGGTGGGCGTCTTCGAGCTGCACCTCGGCCCCGTGCTTGCGCGCGATCTCCAGCACGATGGGCAGGCCCAGGCCCGAGCCGTCGGCGTCGCTGCCGAGCGCGCGGTAGAAGGGCTGGAAGACCAGATCGCGCTCGGATTCGGGCACGCCCGGGCCCGAGTCCTCCACCTGCAGCAGCAGCACCCGGCCGAAGGTGTCGGCCAGCACGCGCGCGGTCACCACGCCGGGCCGGTCGGGTGCCGACGGGGTGTAGTTGAGCGCGTTGTCCACCAGGTTGCGCACCAGTTCCTTGAGCAGCGTGGGGTTGCCGTCCACCCAGACGCCGGGCGAGCCGGGCTCGGCCCCGTCGTAGCCCAGGTCGATGCGTTTTTCGAGCGCGCGCGGCACCGAGTCGCGCACCACCTCGATGGCCAGGCGCGCCAGGTCGCAGGGCTGGCGTGCAAAGCCCACGCCGCTGCCCTCGGCGCGCGCCAGGGCCAGCAGCTGGTTGACGGTGTGCGTGGCGCGGATGCTGGAGCGCCCGATCTGCTGCAGCGAGCGCTTGAGCTCCTCGGTGCTGGTGCCCTCGCGCTGGGCCAGGTCGGCCTGCATGCGCAGGCCTGCCAGCGGGGTCTTGAGCTGGTGCGCCGCATCGGCCAGGAAGCGCTTTTGCGTGGCCAGCGAATCGTGCAGGCGCGTGAGCAGGTCGTTCACCGAGGAGACCAGGGGCGCCACCTCCAGCGGCACGGTGCGGTCGTCCAGCGGTGACAGGTCGTCGGGGTTGCGCGCGCGGATGCGCTGCTCGAGCTGGTTCAGCGGCTGGATGCCGCGCGCCAGCGCCAGCCACACCAGCAGCACCGCCAGCGGCAGGATCACGAACTGCGGCAGCATCACGCCCTTGATGATCTCGGTGGCCAGCACGCTGCGCTTCTCGCGCGTCTCGGCCACCTGCACCAGCGCCAGGGGGCTGTCCTTCAGGGGCAGGCGCACCCAGATGTAGGCCACGCGGATGTCGATGCCGCGCAGCTCGGCATCGCGCAACCGCACCTCGCCGGGCATGGGCACTTCGTCGGAAGGGGGTGCCGGCAGTTCGCGCTCGCCCGAGAGGAACTCGCCGCCCACGCCCTTGACCTGGTAGTACACCACGTCGGAATCGTCGGCACGCAGGATTTCGCTGGCCGGCTGGGGCAGGTTGAACTGCACGGCCCCTTTTTGCACGCCCACGAGCTGGGCCAGGGCATGGGCGTTGTACTCCAGCGCCCGGTCGAACGGCTTGTTGGCCAGGCCCTGGGCCACCAGCCAGGTCAGCGCCAGGCTCACGGGCCACAGCAGCAGCAGCGGGGTGAGCATCCAGTCCAGGATCTCGCCGAACAGGGAGCGCTGCTCGCGCTGGAAGATTTTCAAGGACTAGCCCGGGATCTTTTCGAGGCAGTAACCCAGGCCGCGCACAGTGGCAATGCGGATCGGGCCGCGCTCGATCTTCTTGCGCAGGCGGTGGATGTAGACCTCGATGGCGTTGTTGCTCACCTCCTCGCCCCATTCGCACAGGCGCTCGACCAGTTGCTCCTTGCTCACCAGGCGCCCGGCGCGCTGCAGCAGCACCTCCAGCAGGCCGAGCTCGCGCGCGGACAGCTCCACCATCTTGCCGTCGATGGTGGCCACCCGGCCGGCCTGGTCGTAGACCAGCGGGCCATGCTTGATGGCGCTGCTGGTGCCGCCCATGCCGCGGCGCGTGAGGGCGCGCACGCGCGCTTCGAGCTCCTGCAGGCTGAAGGGCTTGGCCATGTAGTCGTCGGCGCCGAAATCCAGGCCCTTGACGCGCTCTTCCACGCTGTCGGCCGCGGTGAGGATCAGCACCGGCAGGGCCGAACCCCGGCTGCGCAGCTTCTTGAGCACCTCCAGCCCGTGCATGCGCGGCAGGCCCAGGTCCAGGATCAGGAGGTCGAACTCGTTGTTGGTCAGCAGCGCGGCATCGGCCTCGCTGCCGCTGGCCACGTGGTCCACCACGGCACCGGAGCTGCGCAAGGTGCGCAGCAGGCCATCGGCCAGCACCTGGTCGTCTTCGGCAATGAGGATGCGCATGCGGGTGTCTCCTGGTGGGCGGCCTGTAGGGCAGGTTCTTGGGTTGGATTCTAGGGCGTGCCATCGGTTCAGTGCCGGCCCTCGCCGGTTGGCGCCGAAAGCGCGCGGCCTTTGGCTGGGTGCAAGCCTGGCGCATGGACAATGCGCGCCATGCACATCCTGCTCATCGAGGACGACCTGGACCTGGGGCAGGCGCTGCTGCAGGCCCTGCAGCTCGATGGCTTCACCGTGCAATGGCTGCGCAGCGCGGCGGCGACGCCGCCCGTGCCCGATGCCGACGAGGTGGCCGCGGTGCTGCTCGACCTGACCTTGCCCGACGGCCAGGGCATGGCGCTGCTGCGCCGCTGGCGCCGCGCTGGCCTGGCGCTGCCCGTGATCGTCATCACCGCCCGCACGGCGCTGCAGGACCGGATCGACGGCCTGGACGGCGGGGCCGATGACTATGTGCTCAAGCCCTTCCATGTGCCCGAGCTGCTGTCCCGGCTGCATGCCGTGCTGCGGCGCAGCGCCCGGCAGACCAGCGACGAGTGGATGCTGGGCGCCCTGCGGATCGCACCGCGGCGGCACGAAGCCTGGCTCGACGAGGTACCCCTGGCGCTGTCGCCGCGCGAATTCCGGCTGCTGCTGGAGCTGGCGCGCGAGCCCGGCACGGTGATCGCCAAGAACGTGCTGGCCCAGCGGCTCGAACCGCTGGGCGATGCCCTGGACGCCGCCACGCTGGAGGTGCATGTCTCCAACCTGCGCAAGAAGATCGGCGCGGAGCGCATCGCCACCGTGCGCGGCGTCGGCTACCGGCTGCAACAGCCATGACGGCGCCGGCGCTGCGGCCACGTTGGTGGGGCCCCAGCCTCACGCGCCGGACCTTGCAGGCCCTGCTGGCGGCCATGGCGCTGGTATGGCTGGTGCTGCTGGCCCAGGAGGCTCGCAACCACTACGCAGCGATGGACAGCAACCCGGGGGTGCGCCAGCTGGCCCAGGGCCTGGCGGTCCCTCTGAAGGCCATGCCCGATGTGGTCGAGGCGCGGGCGCTCGTGCGCGGCATGGCCCAGGCCCTGAATGCCATGCGCACCGACGTGGCCCTGCTGCAGGGCGATACAGTCGTGCTGCAACTGCAGGACGCGCAGGGACGGCTGGTGCACAGCAGCGCTGCCGACGTGCCCGGGGTGGCCCTGGCCGGGCCGTCGGGCCATGCGCCCATGGAGATTGCCGGCCGAACCTACTGGGCGGCCTGGGAATCCGCCGGCGCCTGGCGCGTGCTGGTGGCCGAGCCGCGCCTGTCCGATGCGCGCCTGCTGGGCTTCATGGGCGAAGACCTGGCGATGTCGGTGCTGCTGGCGCTGCCCCTGGTGGGCCTGCCCTTGTGGCTGGCCGTGCGCACCGGCCTGCGCCCGCTGGAAAGGCTGGGGGCGCAGATTGCCGCGCGCTCGGCGCAGGACCTGCGGCCCTTGCAGAACCTGCCGGTCGAGCGGGAGTTGCGGGGGCTGGCCCAGGCCTTCGACGCCTTGCTGGGCCGGCTGCGCGGGCACCTGGCGCGTGAGAAAGCCCTGGTGCACGACGCTGCCCACGAATTGCGCACGCCGATGGCGGTGATCGCCGCCCAGGCCCATGTCCTGCTGCAGGCACCGGAGGGGCCGGTGCGCGCGCAGGCCGCCGACGCCCTGGTGCAGGCCCTGCAGCGTGCAGCACACCTGAGCGAGCAATTGCTCACCCTGGCGGCACTGGAGGAGTCCCCCAGCCTGCGGGCGGGCCCACTGGACCTGGTGGCCCTGCTCCAGGATTGCGTGGTGCAGCGCAGCCCCTGGGCCGACGGCCTGGGCGTGGAACTGTCCCTGGAGGCACCGGAACGCTGGGTGCTGCCGCTTGACCGCCAGCTGCTGTGGTCGGCGCTGGGCAATGTGCTGGACAACGCCCTGCGGCATGGATGCGGGCCAGGCGCCGGGCGCGAGGTGCTGGTGCGGGCCACGCAGGAGGGCGCGGAGGTGGTGGTCTGGATTGCGGACGACGGGCCGGGCATCGGTGTGGACGAACAGGCGCAGGTGTTCGAGCGCTTCTGGCGCTCGCCGCGCGCGCGCAGCAGCGGATCGGGCCTGGGGCTCACCATCGCGCAGCAGGCCGTGGCCCACCTGGGCGGCAGCGTCACCCTGGGGCCGGGCCTGCACGGGCGCGGCGTGGGGTTCACGCTGCGCTGGCCCACGGCCTTTGGCTGAGCCCAAGGTTCGGGTTCCAACAATCGGGCATCTTCTTTTTTTGTACGAGATGCCATGCAGCTTCCGATCCTTCCCGCGGCGCCCCGTGCCGCCCTCCCTCGCCGCCAGTGGCTGGCCTTCGTGGGGCTGGGTACCCTGCTCACCGCCTGTGGGGGCAGTGGGGGTGAGCCCCTCCTTCTCGATCCGGAACAGGCGGGCCTGCAGTCCCGCGCCAGCGATCTGGTGACCGAGGGGCTGGTCGGCACCGCCGTGGGCTGGGCCGATGTCCGTGAGGTCCGCACGGCGGTGGCCGGCCTGCGCCGCCTGGGGGGCCGTGCACTGCTGGAGCCAGGCGACCTGATGGCCATCGGCTCCAACACCAAGGCCATGACGGCCTGCGTGGCGGCCAGCGTGGTGGACCAGGGGCTGCTGCGCTGGGACAGCACGCTGGCGCAGGTGCTGCCTGAACTGGCCCGCGACGCGCTACCCGCCTACCGCCACATCACGCTGCGGGCTCTGCTGGACCACCGTGCCGGTGTCATGGCCTTCACGGCCCCGGCGGACATTGGCCTGTTCGAGCAGCAGGCCGGGGAGCCGGTGCTGGTGGGGCTGCAGCAGCCTGCCGAGGTCGAGGCGTTCTTTCTGCGCTGGCTGCTGCAGCAGCCGCCCATCCCTGCCACGGGGGCGTTGCCGGGCTATGCCTACTCCAACGCCGGCTATGCACTGGCGGCCCGGATGCTGCGCGCTGCCACGGGCCTCGGCTGGGCAGACCTGCTGCGCCAGCGCGTTGCCCAACCCCTGGGCCTGGCCCTGTTCGTGGGTGCCCCCCTGCGCCATGGGGGCCACCAGCCCCAGGGCCACGAGGTCGTGGGTGGGCGCCTGCAGCCCCAGGCCCTGCCCGAGGCGCCGGAGCGGGCCTGGTTCGAGATCCTGGAACCCGCCGGAGCGGTGAGCCTGGCCGTGCGCGACGATGCCCTGTGGCTGCAGTGGCACCTGCGGGCCCTGCGCGGCGAGGCCACACCCCTGCCCCGAAGCTATGTGCAGGCGCTGCAGGGGCTGGGCCGCACACCGGCCGACAACTATGTGCTGGGCTGGGTGGCGCAGACCGAGCAGGGTTCGGGGTGGCTGGTGCACACCGGGCAGACGCTGGGATTCCAGGCCGTCTCCGTCGTGGCCCTGGACGGATCCCGTGCCGGCCTGGCCCATTCCAACGCCGTCGCCGGGGATGGCCTGCCGCGGCTGTTCCAGGCGGTCACCGGGCTGCTTTCCTGAAGGGGTCAGCGCGGGTCGTGGGCCAGCAGCTTGTCCACCAGCGCCCGCAGGTCGGTGCGCAGCCGTGCCATGCCCTCTGGGTGCTGGGCCAGGGTGGTCTCGTCCATGTACAGCCGGCGGTTGATCTCGAGCTGGATGCTGTGGCGGTGCGCAGCCGGGTCGCTGTAGCGGCGCACCAGCTCCACGCCCTTGTAGGGGTGGTTGTGCTCCACGCTGTAGCCGCAGCCGCGCAGGTGTTCGCAGACCAGGGCCGAGAGGGCGGGGCTGGCGGTGGTGCCGTCGCGGTCCCCGACCACGAAGTCGGCATGCACCAGGCCCGGGAAGTCGGTGGCGTGGCTGGCGGCCACGGCGGGCATGGAGTGGCAGTTGATGTGGATGCTGTAGCCGTGGCGTGCGTGCGCGGCATCGATGGCCTGCTGCACCGCGCCGTGGTAGGGGCGCCAGCAGCGCTCGATGCGCGCGCGCACCTCGTCCACCGTGAGCAGGCGCTGGTAGATGGGTTCGCCTTCGTCGGTGAACTTCCAGATCAGGCCCTTGCCCAGACGCACCTTGGAGAGCACGCGCGGGTCGGTGGAGATGGGGTCGGGCCACTCACCGTCGAGCAGCGTGGTGTCGAGTTCGGTGGTGTCGCGGTTGGCATCGAGGTAGATGCGCGGGAAGTGGGCTTCGACCCAGGCCACGCCCAGCGGCGGGGCGAAGTCGTAGATCTTTTCGACGTGGGTGTCTTCGGCGCGGCGCAGCGTGGGCAGCTCGCAGGCGGAGCCGAAATCGTCGGGGTAGCGGGTGCCGCTGTGCGGCGAGTCGAGCACCAGGGCGGTGGTGCCGGGCAGGTAGGTGAAGGTTGTCGCAGGCGCCAGCGGGGTGCCGGGGGAACCGGTGGCACCGGGCTGGGCCTGCTGGAATCGTCGGTTGATCAGTTTCAAAGCGGCATGCATAGGCAGAGTGTGCGCAATAAGGGGCGGCTGGCCTAGCCGCCCGGACCGGTTGGAGACTATGGTTATCCCTGAAGGGATGCCATGGGCCTCACCAGCTAGGGCCTTTGCAGGCCCCCTGTCGGGGACCTGGGGAAAATCAGTCCAGCGCGATCCTGGCGTAGGCCGCCACGCGCTTCATCTTCTCGATCTCGCGCACCAGCTGGGCCGAGAAGTCCTTGGGCGTGGTGCCCGAGGGGTACAGGCCCTGGCCGGCCAGGCGCTCGCGCACCGCAGGTTCCTGCAATGCCTGGGCCACGGCCTGCTGGATGCGGTCCACGGCGGCCGCGGGCGTGCCCGCAGGGGCCACCAGGCCGAACCACGACGGGTCGTTGTTGTTGGCAAAACCCAGCTGTGCATAGGTGGGGACGTCGGGCAGCACGTCAAGCCGCGTGGGCCACGAGACCGCCAGCGCCTTGAGCTTGCCGGCCTTGATGTGCGGCAGCGAGGAGGCCACCTGGTCGAAGTACACGGCCACTTGTCCGGCCAGCACGTCGTTGATGGCCGGGCCTGCACCACGGTAGGGGATGTGCACCATGGAGGTGCCCGTGCTGCTCTTGAACAGCTCGCCCCACATATGGCCGATGGTGCCGTTGCCGGGCGTCGCGAACGACACGCGGCCGGGGTTGGCCTTGAGGTACTTCACCAGGTCGGCGAAGTCCTTGACGGGCAGTGCGGTCGGATTCACCACGACCACGCCGGGGGCCTTGACGATCTCGGTCACGCCCACGAAATCCTTGATCGGGTTGTAGGGCAGCTTGCTGTACACGGCCGGGTTCACGCCATGGGTGGACAAGGTGGCCACGCCCAGCGTGAGGCCGTCGGCCGGGGCGCGCGCCACCTCGGCCATGCCAATGGATCCGCCTGCGCCGGCGCGGTTGTCCAGCACCACGGGTTGCTTGAGGATGCGCACCAGCGACTCCTGCAGTGCGCGCACGGTGATGTCGGTGGCACCCCCGGGCGGAAAGGGCACGACGATGCGCAGGGGCTTGGCATCTTGCGCCAGGGATATTCCAGGAACGAAAGATGCGGCAGCCAGGGTGGTGAGCAGATGACGGCGTTTCATGGGCGGTTTTCCTATGGAGGGGCTTTGAGGTTAATGGATCCGGTACCCTCTACCAAGCAATGGATGTGCCTGATAACATTCCAATATGGAATGATTTGAGAACTTACTATGTCGTCTCTTCGCCGCCTGTCTCCACCCCTGCACCTGCTGCGTGCGTTCTCCACCGTGACCCGGTTCGGGGGCGTCTCGCGCGCAGCCGAAGCGCTGCACCTGACCCAGAGCGCTGTGAGCAAGCAGGTCAAGGAGCTGGAGGGCTGGGTGGGTGTGCCGCTGTTCGAGCGCAGCCGCAAGCGCCTGGCCCTGACCCCGGCGGGCGAGCGCTATGAAAAGGCCGTGCGCGCCGTGCTCGCGCAGCTCGAAGCGGCCACGCTGGAGCTGATCACCAGCGACGATGGGGGTGGCGCGCTGCACCTGTCGAGCCTGCCGACCTTCGCGGCCAAGTGGCTCATCCCGCGGCTGCCGCAGTTCCAGCAGCAGCACCCGCAGGTCACGCTGCACTTCGTGCCCTATGTGCACAGCTACAACTTCGAGCGGCCCGAGCTCGATTGCGCCATCCTCTTCGGCGACGGCCACTGGCCTGGAGCCCATGCCCACTACCTCACGGGTCAGGACGTGGCGCTGATCGCACCGCGCACCCGCGTGGCGGACTGGGCCATCGACCACCCGCGCGATGTGGCGCGCCACACCTTGCTGCGCCATGTCACGGTGCCCGAGGCCTGGCTGCGCTGGAGCGAAACGCATGGGGTGCAGGGGCTCAACCCGCTGGCCGGCCCGCAGTTCGACCAGTTCCAGTCGATGATCCGTGCGGTGATGGCCGGCATGGGCCTGGCACTGGTGCCGCGCTGCCTGGTGCAGGACGAGATCACCAGCGGCCTGGTGCGCGAGCCCCTGCCCGGCTGCGGCTACCAGAGCGAGGTGGGCTACTGGTTCTGCTATCCCGAGGGGCGCAACCAGCTGCAGACCCTGCAGCAGTTCCGCCAGTGGCTGCTGGCCTGTGCCGAGCCTGCGTCCGCCGCTGCACTGCTGCCGCCTGCATAGGCACCTTGGCTGGCCCGACGTCAACTGTTGTTGACGGATTTCGAATCGTCAACTACAGTTGACGTCATGCAGGCACCCCCTTCCCTTCCTTCGCCCGAAGATCCCGAAGCCGCGCTCGCTTCCGTGGTGGCCTTGCGCCAGATGGCCGACCGGCTCGAAGCCAATGCCGTCGCTGCGGCGCTGCGGCAGGGCTGGTCCTGGGCGCAGATCGCGCAGGCG
The DNA here is from genome assembly GCF_059418305.1 of Acidovorax sp. GW821-FHT09B03. Lineage (NCBI taxonomy): Bacteria > Pseudomonadati > Pseudomonadota > Betaproteobacteria > Burkholderiales > Comamonadaceae > Acidovorax > Acidovorax sp. GW821-FHT09B03. The sequence goes on along the minus strand of NZ_JBWKPP010000001.1, from coordinate 238,864 downwards.
CTGGGTGTCAGCAAGCAGGCCGCGCACAAGCGGCTGTCCGCCCATGTTCCCCGATCCTGAGACAAAGGAGTTCCACCATGTTCCGCAAGCTGCAGCACCGTTTCCAGAGCATGCGCACCTTGAGCCGGCTGTGCACGGATGCCGAGGCCCATGCCCGTTCGCGTGGCCAGCCCGCGCCGGGCGCCGAGCACTTTCTGCTCGCTGCCATGGACCTGCCCGACGGCTCGGCGCGGCGTGCCTTCGAGAGTGTCGGTGCCGATCCGGCGGCCGTGGGTGAGGCCATCGAGCGCCAGTACCGTGAGGCCTTGCAGGCCGTGGGCGTGCAAGGCCCTTTGGCGCCCGCGGCCGCTCTGGACGCCCCTGCGGCGGCCGGCCTCTACCGCGCCCAGCCCTCGGGCCAGGAACTGGTGCAGGCCCTCGCCCGTTCGAGCAAGGAGCAGACGGGCCCCTTGCTGGGGGCGCATGTGGTGGCCGCCATCGCGGCCATGCCGCAGGGCGTGGCCGCGCGCACGCTGCGGGCCCTGGGGATCGATGCCGCGAGGCTGGTGGCTGCCGCCCGGGCCCAGGTGCCGTCGGCCGCCTGAGCGGGGTTCACGGCGCCTGCATGCCGGCGGCATCGCCGCCTGCATAGGCCTCCAGCCCGATGGCCACCACCGTGGCCACGTCCTTGCCCACCTCGCTGCGGAACTCCGCCTCGGCCTGGGCCACCGCATCGCGAAAGGCCTGCAGCCACGCCAGGCCTGTGGAGGTGAAGCACACGCGGCGCGCGCGCGCGTCCAGCGGGTCCGCCGCGCGCGTGACCAGGCCCCAGGCCTCGCACTGGTCCACCAGGGTGGCCATGGCCTGCTTGGTCATGCCGGCGCGCTGGGCCAGATCGGTCAGACGGTCGCCCTGCAGCGCCAGATGGCGCGTGATGTGCACGTGCGCCGCACTCACCTGGTCGCGCGCGGCCAGATTGGACAGCGCCAGCGGCACCTCCACGTTGTGCGCCATGAGCTGCAGCACCCGGGCGTCGAAGCGGCGCATGGCATGGCCGAGCAGGCGACCCAGGTGGGTCTGGCGCCAGCCGTCCTCGGCGGGGGTGGGCGGCGGTGCCGCAGGCAAGAAATCAGGCATGTAATATTGTCAGGCAAACTGACTAAATAGTGCATTGCTGCCGTGCAACGACTCGCATAAACTACTGTTCAAGCATCCAGCCTGTAGTTAATTGCAGACGAAGTGCAAACACCCAACCCGTTGTTTCTCAAGGAGTTTTTTCATGGACGTCGCAGTCAAAGGCACCAATCCCCCCCTCCCCGTCAACACCGAAAAGGCCAAGGCGCTGGCGGCTGCGCTCGCCCAGATCGAGAAGCAATTCGGCAAGGGCACCATCATGCGCCTGGGCGAAGGCGAGGTGATCGAGGACATCCAGGTCGTCTCCACCGGCTCGCTGGGTCTGGACATCGCCCTGGGCGTGGGCGGACTGCCACGTGGCCGTGTGGTCGAGATCTACGGCCCGGAATCCTCGGGCAAGACCACGCTCACCCTGCAGGTGATTGCCGAGATGCAAAAACTGGGTGGTACCTGCGCCTTCGTGGACGCCGAGCACGCGCTGGACGTGCAGTACGCCCAGAAGCTCGGCGTGCAGCTGTCCGACATGCTGATCAGCCAGCCCGACACGGGTGAGCAGGCCCTGGAAATCGTGGACAGCCTGGTGCGCTCGGGCGCCGTGGACCTGATCGTCATCGACTCGGTCGCCGCGCTCACGCCCAAGGCCGAAATCGAAGGCGAGATGGGCGATGCCCTGCCGGGCCTGCAGGCCCGCCTGATGAGCCAGGCGCTGCGCAAGCTCACGGCCACGATCAAGAAGACCAACTGCACGGTCATCTTCATCAACCAGATCCGCATGAAGATCGGCGTGATGTTCGGCAGCCCCGAAACCACCACCGGCGGCAATGCGCTCAAGTTCTACGCCTCGGTGCGCCTGGACATCCGCCGCACCGGCACCATCAAGAAGGGCGACGAAGCCATCGGCAACGAGACCAAGGTCAAGGTGGTCAAGAACAAGGTGAGCCCGCCCTTCAAGACGGCCGAGTTCGACATCCTGTTCGGTGAGGGCATCAGCCGCGAGGGCGAGATCATCGACATGGGCGTGACGGCCAAGATCGTCGAGAAGTCGGGCGCCTGGTACGCCTACAACGGCGAGAAGATCGGCCAGGGCCGTGACAACGCGCGCGAGTTCCTGCGCGAGAACCCCGACCTCGCCCGCGAGATCGAGAACAAGGTGCGCGAAGGGCTGGGCATTGCGCTGCTGCCCGACGGGCTGCAAGCGGCTGCCCCGGCAGGCGATTCGGACGAGTGATGCGGCGGCGCATTGGGCGCCACCGCAACACACCTGGGCGGCCATTGCGCAGTATTGCGGCAATGGCCGCTGTGCATTGGACCATTGCCTGGCTGCCTGCCAACCAAACCCATGGGCTTTGACACCGTTTCCCTGAAGGGCCGTGCGCTGCGGCTGCTGGGCCAGCGCGAGCACTCGCGCGCCGAGCTGCTGCGCAAGCTGCGCCCGCATGTGCAGGAGGGCGAGGACCTCGAGGCCGTGCTGAACGAGCTGGAGGCCAGGGACTTCATCAGCGAGGAGCGTGTGGTGGCCTCGGTGGTGCACCAGCGCGCAGGCCGCATGGGCGCGGCGCGCATCCGCCAGGAGCTGCAGTCCAAGGGCATCGGCGGCGAGGCCGTGCAGCAGGCCCTGGCACAGCTGCAGGACACGGAGCTGGCCCGCGCCCGCGAGGTGTGGCGGCGCCGCTTCGGCGAGCCGGCTGCCGATCCCCAGGGGCGCGCCAAGCAGGTCAGGTTCCTGATGGCGCGCGGTTTTTCCAGCGATGTGGTGCGCCGCGTGGTGCGCGGCGTGGGGGATGATGAAGTTTAGATGCCCAGCATCAGCTTGAGGTTCTGCACCGCGGCGCCGCTGGCGCCCTTGCCCAGGTTATCGAGGCGCGCCACCAGCACCGCGTGGCGGTAGGTCTCGTTGGCGAACACGCGCAGCTCCAGCTTGTTGGTGTCGTTGAGCGCCAGGGCATCGAGCTTGCCGTCGGCCGTGGCCGGCAGCACGCTGACCCACTGCTCGGGCGTGTTGCTCTTGGCGTAGTGGGCGGCCAGCGCGTCGTGCAGGTCGCTGGCCTTGGGGGCGCCAGGCAGGGTGTCGAGGTGCAGGGGCAATTGCACCAGCATGCCCTGCTCGAAATTCCCCACCGAGGGCACGAAGATGGGCCGGCGCGTGATGCCGGTGTAGCGCATGATCTCGGGCAGGTGCTTGTGCGCCAGGCCCAGGGCATACAGCTCGAACAGCGGGGCCTCGCCTTTCTGGTAGGCCTCGATCATGGTGCGCCCGCCGCCCGAATAGCCACTGACCGAGGGCAGGGCCAGCGGGAAGTCCGCAGGGATGAGGCCGGCGTCGACCAGGGGGCGCAACAGGGCGATGGCGCCCGTGGCATAGCAGCCGGGGTTGGCCACGCGCGTGGCGGCGGCCACGGCCTCGGGCTGGCCGGCGGTGAGTTCGGGAAAGCCGAACACCCAGCCGGGCGCGATGCGGTGCGCGGTGCTGGCGTCGATGATCTTGATCTTGCGGCCGCCGGCCTGCTCGATACCGTCCACCATGGCCACGGTCTCGCGCGCGGCGTCGTCGTGCAGGCACAACACCACCAGGTCCACGCCGGCGATCAGCTCGCGCTTGGCGGCGGGGTCCTTGCGCAGCTCGGGCGCGATGCTGACCAGCTCGACCTCGGGCGTGGCCTGCAGGCGCTCGCGGATCTGCAGGCCCGTGGTGCCGGCTTCGCCATCAATAAAGACTCTGGACATGGGTTGCTCCTGCTGGTCTGGCAGCGTGGACTGCCGGGTAAGAATGGATGGACGTAAACGCTGTACGTGTTAGGCACAAGGGATGGTGCGTCGCAGCATGATACAGTCGAAGGTTGCCATGCCCCAAGCCCGCGGCCAGACACCTGTTCATGGTAAACGGGTAAATACCACCCTTCCCTGAGAGAGACCTCATGAAGATTCACGAATACCAAGGCAAGGAAATCTTGCGCAATTTTGGTGTGCCCGTTCCGCGTGGCATTCCCGCGTTCACGGTGCAAGAAGCCGTCGAAGCAGCCCAGAAACTCGGCGGCCCCGTGTGGGTCGTCAAGGCCCAGATCCACGCCGGTGGCCGTGGCAAGGGCGGCGGCGTCAAGGTCGCCAAGACCATTGAAGACGTCAAGCGCATCTCCGGTGAGATCCTGGGCATGCAGCTCAAGACGCACCAGACCGGCCCCGAAGGCCAGAAGGTCCGCCGCCTGTACATCGAAGACGGCGCCGACATCAAGAACGAACTGTACGTCTCGCTGGTCACCGACCGCGCCACGCAGAAGGTCGCCCTGATCGCTTCGAGCGAAGGCGGCATGGACATCGAGGAAGTGGCCCACTCCACGCCCGAGAAGATCATCACCGAGATGATCGATCCCCTGACCGGCATCACCCCCGAGCAAGGCAAGAAGGTGGCTGCAGCCATCGGCCTGACCGGTGCTTCAGTTGACCAGGCCCTGGACATCTTCGCGAAGATCTACAAGTGCTACATGGAAACCGATGCGTCGCTGGTGGAAATCAACCCGCTGAACTGCGACTCCAAGGGTGACCTGATGGCCCTGGACGCGAAGTTCAACTTCGACGCCAACGCGCTGTTCCGCCACCCCGAGATCGTGGCCTTCCGTGACCTGGACGAAGAAGATCCGGCCGAAGTGGAAGCTTCCAAGTTCGACCTGGCCTACATCAGCCTGGACGGCAACATCGGCTGCCTGGTGAACGGTGCCGGCCTGGCCATGGCCACCATGGACACCATCAAGCTGTTCGGCGGCGAGCCGGCCAACTTCCTGGATGTGGGCGGCGGTGCCACCCCCGAGAAGGTCACCGAAGCCTTCAAGATCATGCTCAAGAACCCCAAGGTCGAAGGCATCCTGGTCAACATCTTCGGCGGCATCATGAAGTGCGACACCATCGCCACCGGCGTGATCACCGCCTGCAAGGCCGTGAACCTGAACGTGCCGCTGGTCGTGCGCATGAAGGGCACCAACGAAGAGCTGGGCAAGAAGATGCTGGCCGAGTCCGGCCTGCCCATCATCGCCGCAGACACCATGGCCGAAGCTGCGACCAAGATCGTTGCTGCCGTCAAGTAAGCCCGGAGAACACACATGTCGATCTACATCAACAAAGACACCAAGGTCATCACCCAGGGCATCACGGGCAAGACGGGCCAGTTCCACACTGAAAAGTGCCAGGAATACGCGAACGGCAAGAACGCCTTCGTGGCAGGCGTGAACCCCAAGAAGGCCGGCGAGTCGATCTTCAACATCCCGATCTACGCCTCCGTCAAGGAAGCTGCGACGCAGACCGGCGCCACCGTGTCGGTGATCTACGTGCCGCCCGCAGGCGCTGCTGCCGCGATCTGGGAAGCCGTCGAAGCCGACCTGGACCTGGCCATCTGCATCACCGAAGGCATCCCCGTGCGCGACATGCTCGAAGTGCGCAACAAGATGAAGGCCAAGGAAGCCGCCGGTGGCAAGAAGACCCTGCTGCTGGGCCCCAACTGCCCCGGCCTGATCACGCCCGACGAGATCAAGATCGGCATCATGCCCGGTCATATCCACCGCAAGGGCCGCATCGGCGTGGTGAGCCGTTCCGGCACTCTGACCTACGAAGCCGTGGCCATGCTGACCGAAGTGGGCCTGGGCCAGTCGAGCGCCGTGGGCATTGGTGGCGACCCCATCAATGGCCTCAAGCACATCGATGTGATGAAGGCGTTCAACGACGATCCGGACACCGACGCCGTGATCATGATCGGCGAAATCGGCGGACCCGATGAAGCCGAGGCCGCCCAGTGGTGCAAGGCCAACATGAGGAAGCCTATCGTGGGCTTCATCGCTGGCGTGACGGCGCCTCCCGGCAAGCGCATGGGCCATGCCGGCGCGCTGATCTCCGGTGGTGCCGACACGGCCGATGCCAAGCTGGCCATCATGGAAGAGTCCGGCTTCATCATCACGCGCAACCCCTCGGAACTGGGCAAGCTGCTCAAGGCCCAGCTGAAGTAAGCCACGCGCATCCGTTCGTAAGCACAATTACGGACGCTTCGGGCGCAAGCGCCCGATACACTGGCCGCTCCAAAAAAGAGAAGCGCCCGGAACCCCGGTTCCGGGCGCTTCTTGCATTCATAACAGTGGAGTCATCGACAATGGAATTTCTGCAAGCGGCCGATTTCTGGATCGGCCTGGTCAAGATCGTCTGGATCAACATCATCCTCTCGGGTGACAACGCGGTGGTGATCGCCCTGGCCGCCCGCTCGCTGCCTCCTGAGCAGCAGCGCAAGGCGGTGTTCTGGGGCTCGGGCGCGGCCGTGGTGCTGCGCGTTCTGCTCACGGTGGTGGCGGCCAAGCTGCTGGCGCTGTCCTTCCTGCAGGTCGTGGGCGGCTGCCTGCTGCTGTGGATCGGCTTCCAGCTGCTCAGCGACAGCGACGAGGACGAGGGCGAATCCAAGACCTATGGCAGCCTGATGGCGGCGGTGCGCACCATCCTCATGGCCGACCTGGTCATGAGCCTGGACAACGTGATCGCCGTGGCCGCGGCGGCGCAGGGCAGCACCACGCTGCTGGTCCTGGGCCTGGCCATCAGCATTCCGCTGGTGGTGTTCGGCAGCACGATGATGATCAAGCTGATGGAGCGTTTCCCCGTGATCGTGGTGCTGGGCGCGGCCCTCATCGGTTGGGTGGCGGGCGAGACCATCGCCGGCGACACGGCACTGCAAGGCCTGGTGGCCGCCCATCCGTCGCTGCACTACGTGGCTGCGGCACTGGGTGCCATCCTGGTGGTGGGTGGTGGCAAGCTCTGGCAGCGCCGCGCCAGCCGCGCCGCCGCATCGACCTGACAAAAATGGCATTTGCAGCGCCAGGCGCTGCAGGCCAACGACAAGAACGGCAGGCAAGACCCGCCACCACAGGGTTTGGGACCACTGCAAGGGGCTGATCGGGGCTGGTGGACGCCGGGCTTGGAAATTGCTTCTAAAGGTATCTCATTACCTCCGTGGATCGATCGCAAGTGGGCAGAACAACATCGGCACAGCAGCTGGTTTGGTGGCGTACCGATGGCTTTGTCTGCGCACTGGTGGCCGCCGTCGTGGTGGCCCTTGCCAGCACGATGGGCTGGGTGCACCGGCTGGATCTGGCCATGTACGACGCGGCCGTCGGCAGTGCGTCGGCCGAGCCTGCGGCGGACCTGGTGGTCGTGGGCATCGATGACCGCAGCTTCAAGACCCTGGGCCCCTGGCCCTGGCAACCCGAGGTACACGCGCGCTTTGTGGACCAGCTCACTGCGGCTGGCGCCCGGGCCATCGTCTACACCATGCCGCTGCCGGAAACGCCAGCCCGCCCCCTGCCCGTCCCCGCCGTGCCTGGCGAGCCACCGGCGGCTGGAGGCGTGCCCGGCGCGGAAGTCGCTGCACCGACCGGCGATGCCCGGCTGGCCCTGAGCCTGCAGCGCGCGGGCAATGTGGTGTTGGTGTCGCAGTACGCGGCCTCTGGCCCGGCTGCCGCGCTGCCGTCGTACGTGCGCCGCAGTGTGCTGGCGGACCCGGGCGAGCATGCCGTGCCTGCCGCCTCCGGGCGGCATCCTCCTGCCGTGCTGGGGGCCGCGGCATCCGCGATTGGCCACCTGCAGTTGACCCCCGACCCGGATGGCGTGCTGCGCCACATGCCCCTGCTGCTGGCCCATGACAAGGCCGCCGTGCCATCGGTCGCCCTGCTGACGGCGCTGCGCAGCCTGCAGTTGGGGCAGACCGATCTGCGCCTGCAGGCCAGCGCGCCCTGGTTGCGCCTGGGCAGTCTGGGCATTGCCACCGACAGCACCTCGGTGCTGCGGCCCCTGTTCCATGCGCCGGAAGGAGGGCAGCCGGTGTTTGCCCGAACGGCCTTCGCGCAGGCGCTCTCTGCGGCGCCCGGCGCCCCCGGTTTCCAGGGCAAGACGGTGCTGGTGGGTTTCACCTCGGCCGCGCAGGCGGCGCCCATGGTGACGCCGGGCGGCCAGTCGCTGTACCCGGTGGAGGTGCTGGCGCAGATGGTGTCGGCCATCCGGCAGGGCCATGCCGTGACGGCCCCTGACTGGGCGGCTCCGGCGGCATGGCTGGCCATCGTGGTCGCCCTGGTTTACCTGGCATTGGCCCTGCCCCAGGTGAGCGCCTTGGCCGGCCTGGCCGTGAGCGTGGCCTTGCTGCTAGCGCTGGCCGGTGCCCAGTGGCTGGCGCTGGAGCATGCGCTGCTGTCGTTCTCGCTGCTGGGAGCCGCTTTGGCCGTGGCCGTGGGGCAGCTTGTCATGCTGGCGCTGAAGTTGCGCGGCAGCGGCGGTGCTTCGCGCGCGAAGTCGGCCGAGGCCGCCGAGTCCCGGCGCATGCTGGGCCTGGCGCTGCATGGCCAGGGCAAGCTGGAGCAGGCGTTCGAGCACTTTCGCCGCCTGCCGATGACCGAGGCACTCAAGGACAACCTCTACCACCTGGCCCAGGATTTCGAGCGCAAACGCAACTACGCCATGGCCAAGCTGGTGTACGAACGCATCCTGCGCCATGACCGCCAGTACAAGGATGCCAAGCTGCGCTACCGGAAGATGCGTGCCCGGGCCAAGTCCGTTTCGGGTCAGCCTGACACGGCACCGCCCAGTTCGGCACCGATGCCCATGCCCAGCGGGTCCGCCAAGCCGCGCCTGCCGGGCGACGCGACCATCGGCCTGCCGATGCTGGGCCGCTACGAGATCACCAAGGAGATCGGCAAGGGCTCCATGGGTGTGGTGTACCTGGGGCGCGATCCCAAGATCGGCCGCATGGTCGCCATCAAGACGCTGGCCCTGGGCCAGGAGTTCGAGGGCGATGGGCTGATCGACGCGCGCTCGCGCTTCTTCCGTGAGGCCGAGACGGCGGGGCGGCTGCAGCACCCCTATATCGTGACCATCTTTGACGCGGGCGAGGAGCATGACCTGGCCTACATCTCCATGGAGTTCCTCAAGGGCACCGATCTGTCGCCTTTCTGCAAGGAAGGCAACCTGCTGCCGGTGCCGCTGGCGCTGTCGGTGGCGGCCCGCGTGGCCGAGGCGCTGGACTATGCCCACGCCAACCAGGTGGTGCACCGTGATATCAAGCCGGCCAACGTCATGTTCGACGCGGCGACCGACGCGGTCAAGGTGACCGACTTCGGCATCGCGCGCATCACCGACTCCAGCAAGACCCGCACGGGGCTGGTGCTGGGCACGCCGAGCTTCATGTCGCCCGAACAGCTGGCCGGCAAGAAGGTGGACGGGCGCTCGGATCTGTACTCGCTGGGCGTGACCCTGTTCCAGATGCTCACCGGCTCGCTGCCCTTGCGCGGGGCTTCCATGCCCGAGCTGATGCACAAGATCGCCAGCGTGCAGGCCCCCGATGTGCGCACGCTGCGGCCCGAGCTGTCGGCCGAGGTGGCCGAGGTGGTGGCGCTGTCGATGATGAAGCGCCCCGAGGCCCGTTACCAGACCGGGCGCCAGTTTGCGGCCGAGATACGGCGTGCGCTGGCGGCGCTGGTGGGCGCTGAAAGCGCCACAAAGCAGCGGACAGTCGTCTATGATGCGGCTCGCAAGGCAACAGGGCACGACATGGCGGATTTTCAGGAAACGGTGATGGAATATCCTGTAGAGAAGGATCCTTCACTGCCGCCATCCAGCGCCCGATGAGGCCTGTGCCGCTTTATCCATGAATTACGATTTTTTTGCGCGCACCGATCGGGGGCGGGTGCGCAGCAACAATGAAGACGCCGTCGCGATCGACCGGGATGCCCAGCTGGCCATCCTGGCCGATGGCATGGGGGGCTACAACGCGGGTGAAGTGGCCAGCGGCATGGCCACGACCTTCATCCGCACGGAAATGGCCCGCTGGCTGGCCCAGGCTGGAAGCACGCCACAGTCGACGGATGTGCGCCGGGCGCTGGAAATCTGCGTGGAAAACGCCAATCACGCCATTCTGGGGGCATCGCTGTCGAACCCCCAGTATGCCGGCATGGGCACCACGCTGGTGGCTGGCATCTTCCAGGGATCACGGCTGATCCTGGGGCACATCGGAGATTCACGCTGCTACCGCCTGCGTGGCGGGGTGCTGCAGCAGATCACGCGCGACCACTCCTGGCTGCAGGAACAGGTGGATGCCGGCATCCTCACGCCGCACCAGGCGGCGATCTCTTCCAACCGCAACCTGGTCACCCGCGCCCTGGGCGTGGAGCCCAACGTGCTCATGGAAGTCAATGAATTCCAGGTGGCGCCGCACGACCTGTTCCTGATGTGCTCGGACGGGCTCACGGACATGGTGTCGGATGCCGATCTGGCGGAGATGGTGCGTGCAGCCCTCCCGCTGGAGGAAAAAACCACATTGCTTATTGATACCGCCAATGCACACGGTGGTCGTGATAACGTTAGCGTACTGCTGGTACAGGCTGGCGCGGGGGGCAAGAAACGCGGCCTCATGTCCCGCCTGCTGGGCGCTGCCTGACGGTGCCGACCCCATAACAAATCTCAAATCAGGAGTGGATCATGCCCAGAATGATCGTTTCGATCGACGGCGTCGTCATCAAGGAAGTTCAGTTGACCAAGGACCGCACCACCCTTGGACGCAGGCCGTACAACGATATCGTGATCGACAACCTGGCGGTGAGCGGCGAGCACGCGATCTTCCACATGGTCGGGCATGACGTCGAGATCGAGGACCTGGGTAGCACCAATGGCACCTATGTGAATGCCAAGGCCGTCAAGCGCCAGGAACTGCGCAATGGCGATACGGTGGAAGTGGGCAAGTACAAGATCCGCTTCCTGCACGAGGCCGAGGGCGAGAACTTCGAGAAGACCATGATCTTCAAGCCCGGCATGGTGCCGCCGCTGGGCACGGCGTCGCGCCCTGCCGGTCTGCCGGCAGCGCCCGCGCCCGCACCGATCACGGCCGTGATCAAGGTGATGTCCGGCGCCGCCGCCGGGCGCGAGGTCTCGCTGCTCAAGGTGGTGACCACCATCGGCAAGCCGGGCGTGGCCGTGGCCTCGATCACCAAGCGCCACCACGGTTTCGTGCTGGCGCATGTGGAAGGCCCGGACATGCCGCTGCTCAACGGCTCGGCCATCGGCTTGTCGCCGGTACCGCTCAAGCACGGCGACAAGCTGGAGCTGGCCGGCACCGAGATGCAGTTCGAGCAGACCTGACGGACGGGGGCGCGCCGTGCCGCTAGCCTGGCTCGGCCCCCTGTCTGCCCCGCGCCGGGCGCCACCACACTGAGCCATTCTGATGCGGCCACGGACTGGCTCCTGGTTGACGCGCCGCTGGCGCCGCATCGCCGTCACCCTGTTGCCACTGCTGTTCGCCCTGCTGCACGTGGGCGGAGTCCTGCACCTGCAGGTGCTCGAGCGGCTGGAAAACATCATCTACGACACCCGCCTGCGCGCCACCATGCCGGGGACGACGGACGAGCGCATCACCATCGTCGACATCGACGAGCGCAGCCTGGAACGCATCGGGCAGTGGCCCTGGGGCCGCGACAAGATGGCCCGCTTCGCGGGCGAGTTGCTGGAGCGCCAACAGGTGTCCGTGCTCGGCTTCGACGTGGTCTTTGCCGAGCCCGACGGCAGTTCGGGCCTGGCCAGCCTGCAGCGGCTGGCGCAGGGCCCGCTGAATGGGAATCCCGGTTTTGCCGAACAGCTGGCACGGCTGTCACCGGAGCTGGACTACGACGCCTTGTTTGCCCAGTCGCTGCAGGGTCGGCCCGTGGTGCTGGGCTACTATTTCACGAGCGACCGGGACGGACAGGCCCGGGGCGTCCTGCCCGAGCCTGCCCTGCCCCTGGACCGGCTGCGTGGCAAGCCCTTGAGGGCCACCTCTTGGCAGGGCCATGGCAGCAATATCGGGGTGCTGGCACAGGCGGCGCCTGCGGCGGGGTTTTTCAATTCCATCACCGATCCCGATGGGGTCGTGCGCTCCCTGCCGCTGCTGGCCGAGTTCCAGGGCCGCTACTACGAGTCGCTGGCTTTGGCGATGCTGCGTGTGGCGACGGGGGTGAAGGACGTGGAGCCCCTCTATGCCTCGTCGGAATTCGACCACGACGTGTTGCAGGGCATCCTGTTGCGCCAAGGCCAGCGCGGGATCCGCTTGCCGGTCGATCCCAATCTGGCAACCCTGGTGCCCTACCGCGGGCCGGGTGACGTTGCCGGCGGCTCGTTTCGCTACATCTCCGCCAGCGACGTGCTGGAAGGGCGCTTGCCGCAGGGCAGCCTGAAAGGCCAGCTGGTGTTGGTGGGGTCCACGGCGCCAGGCCTGGTCGACCTGCGGGTGACACCCGTGGGGCGCACCTACCCTGGTGTGGAGACGCATGCCAATCTGCTGTCCGCCTTCCTGGACGGCGCGAACGTGCTCCAACCGGACTACGCCCCCGATTTCGATGTGCTGCAGTTGGTGGTGACAGGGCTGCTGCTGGCATTCTCATTGCCCTTGCTGACGGCGGGCTGGGCCGTGCTGCTCAGCGCCGGGGTGTTTGCCGGGCTGGTGGGGCTGAACCTCTGGCTGTACCAGTCGCATGGCCTGGTGATGCCTCTGGCGACGGCCCTGGTGCTGGCGCTGTCCGCTTTCACGCTGAACATGGTCTATGGGTACTTTGTGGAGAGCCGCTCCAAGCGGGAGCTTGCCGCCCTGTTCGGCACCTATGTGCCCCCGGAGTTGGTGGATGAGATGCTCAAGGAGCCTGAGCGCTACACCATGGATGCCATCAACCAGGAGCTGACGGTGATGTTCTGCGACATGCGCGGCTTCACGGCATTGTCCGAGCGCATGGAGCCCCTGCAACTGCAGGCCCTGCTCAATGGCGTGTTCAGCCGCCTGACCCAGATCATCCGCGGCCGTCGCCAGGGCACCATCGACAAGTACATGGGGGACTGTGTGATGGCCTTCTGGGGGGCTCCCGTGGCCACACCCGGGCACGCCGAGTCCGCCGTGGCGGCGGCGCTGGACATGACCCGGGCGGTTGCCCAGCTCAACGAGGAGCACCGCCGCAAGGGGCTGCCGGAGATCGGCGTGGGCATCGGCCTGAACACCGGCACCATGTGCGTGGGCGACATGGGCTCGAACATCCGGCGCAGCTACACCGTGATCGGCGATGCGGTGAACCTGGGCTCCCGGCTGGAGGGGCTGTCCAAGACCTATGGCGTGACCATGGTGGTCAGCGACAGCACGCGGGCCATGGCCCCGGGCTTCATCTGGCAGGAACTGGACCGGGTGCGCGTCAAGGGCAAGGCCCAGGCCGTCGCCATCTACACGCCCGTGGGCACGGTGGCCGAGCCGCTGTCGCCCGAGCGGGAGCAGCAACTGGCCCTGTGGCACCAGTTCCTTGGCGCCTACCGGGCCCAGGAATGGGATGCATCTGCCCTGCTTTTGCGGAATTTGCACGCATCGGAACCTGGAAACATCCTGTATTCGCTGTATGCGGGCCGCATTCAGGCCCTGCGGGTGTTACCCTTCCAGCCGGATTGGGACGGTGCCACCCAGTTCGACACCAAGTAGGACAATGGCCGCAACCTGCACCGACAAAAAACCAAGAGACGACAGCAAACAGGACTGCATGACATGAAGGTTCGCGTACTGGGGTGCTCCGGGGCCATTGCCAAAGACTGCCGGACCACCTCGTTCCTGGTCAACGACAACATCCTCATCGATGCTGGGACGGGGGTGGGCGACCTGACACTGGACGAAATGCGCCGCATCGACCACGTGTTCCTCACGCATTCGCACCTGGACCATATCGCGGCGCTGCCGTTGATGCTCGATGCGGTCTCTTCCCTGCGCAGCAGCCCGGTGCAGGTCCATGCGCTGCCCGGCACCATCGCCGCCCTGCAGGCGCATGTGTTCAACAACGTCATCTGGCCGGATTTCAGCAGCATCCCCACGTCTGACCAGCCCTTCCTGCAGTACCAGACCATCGCGGTGGGCGAACGTCTACAGGTCGAAGGCATGCACCTGGAGGTCCTGCCCGCCGTGCACACGGTGCCAGCCGTGGGCTACGCAGTGGCCGGCAGCACGGGATGGTGGGTGTTCAGCGGTGACACTGGCCGCAACCCGGATTTCTGGACGCGCGTCAACTCCCTGCCCGTCGCCATGCTCGTCATCGAGACGGCCTTCAGCAACCGCGAAACCTCCCTGGCCCAGCGCAGCCTGCACCTGTCACCCCACACCCTGGCCCAGGAACTGGCGCAACTGACCCCTGGCAAGCGCTGCCCCATCTACATCACCCACACCAAGCCCTCAGAGACCGAACTCATCATGGAGGAGATCCGCCGCTTCGACCAAAGCGCAGGGCCGCTGGGCGCCGCTCCGCATGACATTTATTGGCTCAAGGCCGGGGACGAGTTCGTGTTCTGACCACTGTGTTGCAGTTGGTGACGTTCGTGGCACGACAAAAATGTCGCGGCGGGCCTCCTGAGGAGCACCGGGAAACACTTCAAGGACAATTGACCCATTTGGGGGAGGGGTTCAGGGACGATGCCACAGGGTTGGCAGGGTGGCACGGAACCTGCTGATGTTGAGCCAGCCTGGAGAATTTTCTGCAGGTACCAATTGCAATTGACCTCCGAGGAGTGACTTATGAAGCGTTTTGCACAAAAGGGTTTCACCCTGATCGAATTGATGATCGTTGTGGCGATCATCGGTATCCTGGCTGCCGTGGCACTGCCCGCATACCAGGACTACACCGTGCGTGCCAAGGTGTCTGAAGCCGTGATCGCCGGTTCCTCCGTCAAGGGCGGCGCCAGCGAAGCCTTCCAGACGGACAGTGTTGCTGGTCTGACAGCATTCGCGACGGCGTTCAATGCAGCCGCGATCTCGACCAAGACTTCCAAGTTCGTGTCGAACGTTGCCATGAGCGCTGCTACCCCATGGCCCATCACGGTGACCATCGCTGCCACGTCCGGCAACGGTATCCCCACTTCCCTGAACGGCAACACCCTCGTGTTCAGCCCCAACGTTCAAGGCGCGGTGCCTACCGATTCCGTGCAAGGTGCGATCGACTGGGCATGCGCAAGCTTGACCAATTCCACGGCATCTTCGCGTGCACTGGCTAATCGCGGCGTGGGTACGCTGCCTGCCAAGTACGCTCCGTCCGAATGCCGTTAATCTGACGGGCTCTGAAAAGGGCACTTCGGTGCTCTTTTCAATGCAGCCAAAGAATTTCCTGCAGTTTGTAATTACAACTAATCTCTGAGGGGTGATATATGAAGCGTTTTGCACAAAAGGGTTTTACTCTGATCGAATTGATGATCGTTGTGGCGATCATCGGTATCCTGGCTGCCGTGGCACTGCCCGCGTATCAGGACTACACCGTGCGTGCCAAAGTGTCTGAAGCCGTGATCGCCGGTTCTTCCGTCAAGGGCGGCGCAAGCGAAGCCTTCCAGACGGACAGCGTTGCTGGTCTGACAGCATTCGCTACGGCTTTCAATGCGGCCACGGTGTCGACCAAAAGTTCTAAGTTCGTGTCGGACGTTACCATGAGCACTGCTACCCCATGGCCCATCACGGTGACCATCGCTGCCACGTCCGGCAACGGTATCCCCACTTCCCTGAACGGCAACACCCTCGTGTTCAGCCCCAACGTTCAAGGCGCGGTGCCTACCGATTCCGTGCAAGGTGCGATCGACTGGGCATGCGCAAGCTTGACCAATTCCACGGCATCTTCGCGTGCACTGGCTAATCGCGGCGTGGGTACGCTGCCTGCCAAGTACGCTCCGTCCGAATGCCGTTGATCTAACGGGTTCTCAAAAAAGAGCGCTTCGGTGCTCTTTTTTTTTCTGTGTTGGAACATGCAAATACCTGTCCGTTTACGCCAGAGTTTTCCCGTAGCGGCCGTTCATCTGGCCCTGGGCGCGCTGATCGCGTGCATGATTGCGTTCGTTATTTTCTGGATTTGGTACCCCTATCCCTACGACGAATTTTCCGGTGGCCGCAATCTGTTCTTGCTGCTCATCGGGGTCGATCTGGTGTGCGGGCCTGTGTTGACATTGTTGCTCTACACCAAGAGCAAATCCACAAAATTGCTGTTGATTGACCTGACTCTGATACTAGTGATCCAGATAGGCGCCATGGTGTACGGCGTCACGGCAGTCTGGCAAGCTCGGCCGGTGTACTTGGTTGCAGAAATTGATCGCCTCAAGGTGGTGACGCAGGCCGATATCAACGGTCTTGACCAGGCGACCCTCGCGGCACTGCCCGAGGAGCTGCGCACAAGCATCTGGCACCGGCCCCTGGTGGTGGGAATTCGTGACCCCGAAAGTGTGGAAGAGAAAAACAAGGTCATGTTCGAATCTGTCCAGGGAGGCCGGGATTATGCAGAGCGGCCTGAGTTTTATATTGCCTACGCTGAGCCAAGTGCCAAAAGATCTTTGGAAAAAGGCAGAGTGTTAACCCATTTTGGGAAAAAATACCCCAACTTGCAACCAGGCTTGGAGCAATATGCTGTTTCCAAGAGAAGAAGTTTGGATAAAATAAAATTTTTGCCGGTGATTGCCAGGCAGGATTGGATAGCCATTCTGGATGAAAAAGGCTATGTCGATATGTTCATGAAGGGCGATGGATTCTGATGAAAAATTTGGATGTCGACAGCACAATTCAGCTGCTCAAGCGATGGATGGGGCTTATTGTCCCGGCGGTAATATTTATCGAGCTGTCGCACTATTTTCTTATCGGAAGTTTTAAAGTGTTTGGGCGGTATCTGGCTGCGGAAACGTGGCTCGATCTCGTTTTTCAAATCGCTATATTGACAATTCTTCCTGCGCTGTTCGTCCTGATTTCGGGGGCGCTGCGGGTCGGTGCCAGGATATTGACTGGGCTGGCTCTTGCAGGCGCCGCATTCTCCATCTATCTGGTTTTCATTGGTGTCAATGCAAAATGGATTGATATCTTCATGAGTGCGGGTGTGCCATTGGGCGTTGCATTGACTGGCGCTGCGGCCTACGGATACCTGCGAAAAGGCAGCAGTACACACTGGCAGCGGCTATTTTTTGCAATATTTGGTCTCAATCTGCTGCTGGGCATCGGGGTGGCTTCTTTCCTGGAGATAACGCCCGCGCTTTTCCCTGGAACTTACGATTATCCTATTCACCACATCGATGGGGCATTTGGCCATCCCGCGAACCAGCTGACATCCGCATTGGCGCAGGGTCCGGAATTCCTGAGGAGTTTGCTGACTTTTATCTACGATCTATTGGGATGGGTCTTCTTGCCTTTGATTGCTTTGGTGGTTCGAGAGGGCAAGGCCGATGCCTTGAATGCTTGGCGCGTCTACATTCTTGCGCTGGGCATCGCCATGTTTTGCTATGCGTTCGTTCCACTCAGTGGCCCGCTGTATGCATTTGGACCCAAGCTCTTTCCCGACCACATGGAAGGGCTTGCCAACATACCTACCGTCGTCACGGCGATTCAGCCCGCCATGCGCAATGGGATGCCTTCTATGCATTTCACCAGTGCGGTAACGATTGCATTCCTCTGCGCAGCCCTGAAGAACAAGGTGTATTTTTATGCCGCGCTTCTGTTTGTTGTCGGCACCCTGTTCGCCACCATGGGGTTCGGAGAGCACTACCTGCTGGACCTCGTCGTTGCGCTGCCATATTCCGTGGTGTTGACGGTTTTGTTGATCGCCCCGAAGAAATACAAAGACCAGGGTTCTTGGGCGCGCCTAGCGCTGTATGCCGCTGGGCTGACGTTTATCGGCTGGATGCTGCTCATCAAATTCCAGAGTTCCATACTGATGGCAAACCTGAACTTTGTCCGGGGATTTGCGCTGTGGAGCGTTCTTGTATTTCTTGCCGTCGCGGTAGCGTACCTTAAATCCGTATGGCGCTTGGATGCCTCCACACCTTCCCCGGTGCCAGATGATCAGCGCGTCTTGAGCATCTTGCCTTCGGATCTGAAAGGTAACTATTGGATCATTGGGGTATTCGTTGCCTCCGGGGTAGCAGGCCTGATCTACGAGGTGGTTTTCGCCAAAGCGCTGGCGGTGACCTTCGGTGCAAGCTCATTGGCGACCAATACGGTACTGGCCACCTACATGGGCGGCATGGCACTGGGCGCGTGGAGTGGATCTCGCATGGCCGAGCGCAGCTCCAATCCGTTGCGTTTGTATGCATTGTGCGAGGCATTTATCGGCATATACGCACTTTTGACGCCTACCTTCTTTCAATTTATTCAAAAGATCTACATCGATTTGGCATGGGATCGGCCCGCGGATGCGCCGGAACTGACCGCATTGCGGCTCACGTTGGGGGCGATGGTATTGGGCCCTGCCACACTGGCGATGGGTGCAACTTTTCCCATCATGTTTGCGCGATTGCGCCAACTGGGTATCGCCTCGGAACGAGCGATTGCGCCTCTTTATGCCGCCAATGTGGTAGGTGCGGCATTTGGCGCCATGTTCGCGGGCTATGCCTTGATTCCTGCTGTAGGGAAGAACAGTGCAACATTCGTCGCTGCCCTGCTCAGCCTCTTGATTGCCTTGTATGCCATCGAGAAAAACAAAACCCAGCAGATCGTGGTTGCTGCAGGGCCCGCGGTGGAAGCAGCACCCAAGACAACAAAAACATTGCCTGTTTCGTCACTGGTAGGCCTGACTGCGGTTTTTATTCTGGCTTTGGGCGGGGCCGTGACCATGGGCTTGGAAGTCATTTTCATGCACATGCTGGCCGTGGTTGCCGGCAACAGTGTCTATGCCTTTGGCCTCATGCTGGCCACGTTTCTTCTGGGGCTGGGGCTGGGGTCGGCGGTGGGTGAAAAGCTGATGGGCTTTCTCAGTCGCCAACATGTCGTGATTGCTGCCCAATGCGGGCTGGCGATTGTCATCGTTGTTTCATCATTGCAATGGAATGCGCTAGCCGAGTATTTTTCCTATTTTGGTACGTACTCATCGCTCGGCATTCACATCAATTTCGGGGGCCGAGAGTTGATTCGCGCGCTGGTTTGTGCCGTAGCCATGATTCCATCGGCCTTCTTCATTGGAATGAGCTACCCCGCGTGCATGAGCCTTGCGACGGACTGGCTGGGCCGGGGTGGAAAAGAAGTCACGGGCCTGGGAAAGGCCAGTGGCATCAACACGCTGGGAAATATATCCGGCGTGCTGGTGGCTGGGTTTTGGCTGCTGCCTGCGCTGGGATCGCGAAACTCACTTCTGGTGCTCACGTTGATGGCCCTAGGGGCTGCCGTTGCCATGATGTGCGCAAACACGTGGACGGCCAAGGGCGATGCGATCCGACCTCTGCTGCGCTTCGGCGGCTGGGTTCCCATGGCCTTTGCGGCATCGTTTCTTTTGCTGTTTCCCTCCAAATGGGATTTGGACAAGTTGTCTGAAGGGTCGAATGTGTACTTTTTCCCCCAGAAATGGGGAACGGTTATTGACCACGCGGAAAGTACCGAGGGTGGGTTGACAACGGTGAACAAAGGGCCCAATGGGCTGCTGACGCTGCTGACTAACGGAAAATTCCAAGGCAATAATGCGGAAAAAGGGGAAATGGTTGCCCAGAAATCATTTGCCTTGCTTCCGTTGCTTCACACGGGAAGTCGCAACACAGCCTTGGTGATCGGCTACGGGACCGGTATGACGCCGCGTGTTGTGCATGAGCATGGATTCAAGTCTCTGGACATCGCGGAACTGTCCGAGGATATGGTGCGTCTTGCAGATCGGCATTTTGAAAACATCAACCATGGCGTGACATCCAAGCCAGGAGTCTCGACTTATTTTACGGATGGTCGGAATTTCTTGCTGACACAATCCAAGAAGTACGACCTGATCAGCATTGAGATTTCATCGATATGGTTTGCCGGTGCTGCCAACTTGTACAACAAGGAATTTTACGAACTGGTAGCAAAGCGCCTTGAGGGCGACGGGGTGTTGCAGCAGTGGATACAGCTGCATCACATGCAGCCATTGGATTTCATCTACGCATTGCAATCCTTGCGCTCGTCATTTCGCTATGTATGGTTCTACGTGAGTGGTGGCCAGGGTATTGTCATTGCATCCAACAGTCCGAATGCCCAATCAAGTGACACATACAAGGCCGCTTTGAAAAGCAACCTACAGGACAACTCGATTAGCGTGGAGGATTTGGAGAGAAGCCTAGTCGCAGAGCCTCTTCAGGTGGATGCCATGCTATCGAGTCTGGATCCCAGCATGCGCTCGCTTTTATCAACGGACAATAATCTGTACCTTGAATATGCCACGCCCAAGGGAAATGCGGTCAACTACGATACGGCGCCGATGATCCTGAGGCTCTTGACCGCCAAGTATCCTGCTCCATAACAGCCGTGAAATT
Source organism: Acidovorax sp. GW821-FHT09B03 (assembly GCF_059418305.1). NCBI lineage: Bacteria > Pseudomonadati > Pseudomonadota > Betaproteobacteria > Burkholderiales > Comamonadaceae > Acidovorax > Acidovorax sp. GW821-FHT09B03. The sequence goes on along the minus strand of NZ_JBWKPP010000001.1, from coordinate 218,479 downwards.
GCGTGGGCGAGCTTGGAATGAATGTTGCATAAGAATCAAAACTATTGGGAAGGAGCCAAAAATGGCATTCCGTGTCCGGCAAACAGGCTTCACGTTGATCGAGTTGATGATCGTGGTTGCGATCATCGGTATCTTGGCTGCGATCGCGCTGCCCGCGTACCAAGACTACACAGTGCGTGCCAAGGTGTCTGAAGTTCTCATCGCATCAGCGCCCAGCAAGGAACTGCTGAACGAGGCCTTTCAGGCCAACGGAATAGCTGGCTTGGATGCGGCGGCCGCTGCGTTCAACGCTGTTCCAGCATCGCAACGATCAAGCAAATATCTGTCTAGCATTCAAATTGTCGGCGGAGCTACGCCGTGGCCCATTGAGCTCACAATTGCTGCCAATTCTGGCAACGGCATTCCCACTACACTGAATGCAACGACAATAAGACTGTCACCCAATGTGCAAGGGGCTACGCCTGCCGCATCTGCCAGCGGGCCCATGGACTGGGCATGCACCAGTGTGAGCGATGCAACATCTGCAGCGCGTGGGCTGGCGAATAGAACGCTGGGGACTCTTCCCGCCAAATTTGCCCCTGCGGAGTGCCGCTGATAGCTCTCGAAGGAAGTTGGCCTCGGAGGCGAAGACAGCGGCCTGCGGCTCCGCGTGCCATTGGCAATTCGAGGACTGGGTGTGAGGATTCAATAGGTTGTATCCGTTGTTCATCCGGATTGGGTTTGAGAGACTGGAAGTCGCCAAGCACCCAATCAACTCAGAACAACCAACCGAATGAACACTCATAGGCATGCCTGACTTACGCTTGTCCGTCAGGGGTGAGGTTGCTCTGGCCGATGCATCCTCCAGGCCCGCTAGCTCGCCCCGTGCCATCGAATCCATCCAAGGCCTTGCTGATCCTGGAGCTGTGCATGGCCCGCGTGCTGGTCAGGCCGACTTGTCCAGTCTGAGCGATCTGGTATCTGCCGAGCCGGTGGTGCGGTACGAACACGAGGCGCCAGGCGATCTCCTGCACATCGACACCAAGAAGCTCAGTGTCGTCATCAGGCCAAGGCGGTGCATTTTCTGCGCACTGCGGCGGCCTACTGCGCGGGGTTGGGCACCACCAACCATCAAGCGGCTGCTGACGGACAACGGGGGCGGCGTTTCGCTCGCGCGAGTGTGCAGCTGCCTGTACAGCTTTGGCAATCCGGCACAATTTCACGCGGGCCTACCGGCCCCAGGCCAATGGCAAAGCAGAGCGATTTATCCAATTGGCGCTGCGCGAGTGGGTCTATGGGTGGAGCTACCAGAACTTAGCTGAGCGAACGGTGAGCTTGACAAGTTGGCAGCATCAATACAACTGTCGGCCGCACAGTGGTATTGGCGGTCTGGTGCCAATGGCCAAACTCGATTCAACAGGAAACAACCTGTTGACTCTTCACAACTACAGCTTCAGACTCTCAAAGTCTGATTTACCGCCTTTTTTGTCAATCACGCGGATTCCCTCTACCACCATTCCCCGATCCACCGCCTTGCACATGTCGTAAATCGTCATCAACGCGATCTGCACGGCCGTCAGCGCTTCCATCTCCACACCCGTTGGGCCCACGGTCTCCACCGTGGCCGTGCAGGCGATCCCGATCGCACCGGTATGCCGCACGCCAGCCACCTCAAACTCCACCGCCACCCTTGTCAGCGCCAGTGGATGGCACAGTGGAATCAGATCACTCGTCTTCTTCGCGGCCTGGATGCCAGCAATCCGTGCGATGCCCAGCACGTCGCCTTTCTTCGCGGTGCCGGCCTCGATGATGGCCAGCGTGGCTGGCTGCATCTCGATGCGGCCAGTGGCGATGGCGACGCGGTGGGTCGCGGGTTTGGCGCCCACGTCCACCATGTGGGCCTGGCCCTGGGCGTCGAAATGGGTAAGGGTTGGCGGGGTGGTGGGGTCGGGCTTGGACATGGGAAGCTGGTTGCTGGGGCGGCTATGGCGGGGGGCTGGCAATTTCTTGGTAACCAGTTGAATCGCCGGGGAAACACTGGAGTGTCAGGGCATCATACGGTCCATGCGGAAAATCCCAAGCAGGGCGGCTCTCCCCGACATCAACCACCGGAGGCACACGCGCGCGGTGCTAGCACCCCTGGTGCTCGCCCTGGCCAGCGCGGCCGTTCTGGTTTTTCTTCCGGTGCGCCTGGCGCATGCGCAGCTGCCCACCCTGGGCGACGGCAGCGAGCTGACCACCAGCGGCGAGCGGCGCCTGGGCGACCGCATCATCCGCGAGCTGTACCGCGACCCCGATTACATCGACGATGCCGTGCTCTCCGAGTACGTCCAGGGTCTGTGGCTGCCGCTCATGGACGCCGCGCGCAAGCGCGGGGAGCTCTCGCCGGAGCTGGACGAGCGCTTTGCCTGGGAGATCCTGCTCGGGCGTGACCGCACGGTGAATGCCTTTGCTTTGCCGGGCGGCTACCTGGGCGTGCACCTGGGGCTCATCGGCGTGGTGACTTCGCGCGACGAGCTGGCATCGGTGCTGGCGCACGAGCTCAGCCACGTCACCCAGCGCCATATCTCGCGGCTGATCGCGCAGCAGAGCAAGCAGACGCCCCTGCTGCTGGGCGCCATGATCCTCGGGGCCCTGGCGGCGAGCAAGAACCCGGGTGCGGCGCAGGCCATGGTGGTGGGCGGCCAGGCGCTGGCCATGCAGAACCAGCTCAACTTTTCTCGCGACATGGAGCGCGAGGCCGACCGCATCGGCTATGGCCTCATGGAGCCCGCAGGCTTCGCACCGCAGGGTTTTGTCAGCATGTTCGACAAGCTGCAGCAGGCCAACCGCATCAACGACAACGGCAGCTGGCCCTACCTGCGCAGCCACCCGCTGACCACCCAGCGCATGGCCGACATGCAGTCGCGGCTGCCGCCCGGCAAGGCACAGCAGCCCGGCCCTGCCTCCACGCAGGAACATGCCATGGCCTCCGCGCGGGCGCGGGTGCTCTCCAACCCGGGGGTGGACACCCTGCGCCAGTGGATCGCCGAGCCGGGCAGCACCGGCTTTGCCAGCCAGAGCGGGCCGCGCAAGGCCGCCATCCTCTATGCGTCGGCCCTGGGCAGCAGCCAGTTGCGTGATGCCAAGGCGGCGCGCACGACCTGGGCGCTGCTGGAGGCGCAGGTGCGTGGCGACATGCCGGCCCAGCGGCTGGTGCAGCTGCTCAAGGCAGAAATCGAATTCGCCGCCGGCGAGGCCGACGCGGCGCTGGCCGCGCTGCCCGCCGGGGCCAGCGACCACCGGCCGGAGTTGCTGCTGCGCGCCCGCGCGCTGCTCAAGGCCGGGCGCTCGGGCGAGGTGATCGGTGCGCTGCAGACCTGGATCGCCAACCACCCGCGGGATGCCACCGTATGGCAGTTGCTGGCCACGGTGTGGCAGGCCAACGGCCAGCCGCTGCGCGCTGTTCGCGCCGAGGCCGAAGCCCACGCCACGCGCTACGACTATGCCGCGGCGGTGGACCGTTTCAAGGCCGGGCAGGACCTGGCCCGGCGCAGCGGGGCATCGGCGGACCACTTCGAGGCATCCATCATCGACACCCGGCTCAAGGCGGTGGAGTCACTTCTTCGTGAACAGACCGCCGAGCGCTGATTCGATCACCACGCCCAGCACCGAATAGATCAGCGAGCCGATCAGCGCGGCGGCAAAGCCGGTGACCTGGAAGCCGTCGAGCACGCTGGCGGCCGCCCAGAACATGAGCGCGTTGATGACAAAAAGGAACAGCCCGACCGTCACGATGGTCACGGGCAAGGTCAGCACCACGAGGATGGGACGCAGGACCACATTGAACAGGCCGATCACGAAGGCCGCGATCAGCGCCGACGGAAAGCTCTGCACCACCACACCGCTGTAGACATAGGCCACGAACAGCAGCGATGCAGCGCTGAGCAGCCATTTCAGAAGAAGTCGGATCATGGCCACAGGATAGCACTGGCCTGTGGCAACAGGAGGGGCACCGGCGGGCCGGCCCCCGTGCCTTGCCAGCGGTGTATTTACTCGGTGCCCAGCACCATCAGCAGGCCCACGCTGGCAAACAGGCTGCTCAGCGTGCCTGGCAGCGACCAGCGTCCGCCGGCCGGCACCGTGGCGCCGGTATCGGGGGCCGCCACATCCAGCTTGGGGCGGCGCGCATCCACCACCTGGGCCTTGGTGCTGCCCATGTCGGCCTGCAGCTTGTCCGTCAATTCCGGCAGCGGGCCCTTGGCCAGCACCGTGGTGACCTGGTCGGGGTGGACCCTGAGGCTGGGCACCACCTGGGCGAACAGCTTGTCGGCCCACTTGGCGCGCCAGTTCTCGCGCGCGCTGTGGCTCACCCACTTGCTGATGCGATGGGTCATGCGTGGCGCGCACGCCACCAGCACCCAGTGCGTATTGCCTGCCGAACCACGCGCAAACAGGGGCGCGAGGATCTGCTGCGCATGGGCTGCGTCGTCCACGTACACGATGACTTTGTCCATTTGGGTAGCTCCCTTGTCCGTGGCTGCCAACGGGGCGCTCGGCGAGCGCCCCGCGGTCAGCCCACGGGGTCATTGAAAATCGCTCAACCGTGTTCCACGGGGGTCGCGGGGGCACGGCGTGCCAGGATCATCTTGCCCAGCGCCAGCACCAGCAGGGCACCTGCCACGCTCGCACCATAGCGGATCACGTCGGTCTGCGGGATCTTGAGCATCCACTGCCACTTGTCAGGATTGGAGAACACCGGGTCGGTCACCAGCATGCCGCCGGCAATCCAGCCCAGCAGCATGCCACCCAGCGTGATGATGAACGGGAAGCGCTCCATCAGCTTGATGACCAGCTGGCTACCCCAGACGATGATCGGAATCGAGATCAGGAGACCCAGCACCACCAGCAGGAACTGGTGCTCGCCCGCGTTCTGTGCGGCGCCAGCGATGGCGATCACGTTGTCCACGCTCATCACCAGGTCGGCCACGATGATGGTCTTGATGGCGGCCAGCAGCTTGTCGCTGCCTGCCACTTCGCCATGGCCGTCCTCATCGGGGGCCAGCAGCTTGACGCCGATCCACACCAGCAGGATCGCGCCCACGAACTTGAGGAAGGGCAGCGCCAGCAAGGTCATCGCAAAGGCGATCAGGATCACGCGCAGAACGATGGCGCCGGCCGTGCCCCAGATGATGCCCTTGGTACGCTGGGCGGGGGGCAGCTTGCGGCAGGCCAGGGCAATGACCACCGCATTGTCGCCACCCAGCAGGATGTCGATGATGATGATCTGTCCCAGCGCGAGCCAGAATTCGGGCGAAGCCAAAAAGTCCATAAATTCCTCAATATCAGTGGGCAAAAGGAGGGCTTGGCGCCAATGTAGCGCCAAGTCCACCTGGGGGATAGAGGGCCTGCGGTCGGAGGATCAAGGGCTCGCCCGCGTTGCGCGGGTGGTTCGAAAATCGGGAAGGCAGCCTTGATCAGCCCACAGAAGGGCCCATCAAAGGTCTTGCTCGATCCAGCGCCCTGTTTGCGCGCTGGACCCGGACTGCCGGAAGCGATGCTTCGTACTGACGACAGGCCGATGCCACACGCGGGCAGTGCCCCTGCAGGGCGCGCTGTACATGCGTGGCGGGAGCTACTCCCCTTCGAAGCCGCAATTGGACCATCGCCCGGCCCTGAACGCAAGCCCCGCGGAGCGCGCAGAGCGCCTATCCAAGGGATAACGAGCACATGCAGCGGTGCATTTCAACATGCCGTTTTTTGCCTTTGCGGTGTGACAAAACCGTGACTATCATGTGTTTCGCCATGCACCTGCGCCTTGCCCGCAGGCCGCATTCCCCTCCTGCTCTTCACTGGACCGAGGACCTGTACCCCATGACCATTTCCACCACCGGGCGCCGCTGGCAGCTCGCCCTGCTCAGTGCCACTGCCGTGGCTGCACTGCTTGCTGCCTGCGGAGGCAGTGACGACACCCCCGTCGCCGAGCCCGTGGAGCAGTACGTACCGCCCGAGCCGCCCTCGGGCTACACGCCCAAGACCATCGCCTATGCCAACAAGGACATGGTCGCCGCGGCCAACCCGCTGGCCGTGCAGGCCGGTACGGCCATCCTGGCCAAGGGCGGCAGTGCCATCGACGCGGCCATTGCCGTGCAGCTGGTGCTCAACCTTGTGGAGCCGCAATCCTCGGGCATTGGCGGCGGTGCCTTCATGCTGCATTTCGACAAGGGGGCCAACCGGCTGCTGGCCTATGACGGCCGCGAGACCGCGCCCCTGGCCGCCACGCCCAACCTGTTCATCGGTGCCGATGGCAACCCGCTGGCTTTCCTGACTGCCGTGGACGGTGGCCTGTCGGTCGGCACACCCGGCGTCTTGCGCATGCTCGAAGCCGCACACAAGGCGCACGGCAAACTGCCCTGGAAGGACCTGTTCGATCCCGCCATCAAGCTCAGCGAAGACGGCTTTGCGATCTCCGAGCGCATGAGCGTTTCCATCGCCGGCTCGGCCGCGCGCATCAAGGCCCAGGGCGAGCCCGGGGCCAGCTACTTCCTGCGGGCCGACGGCACGGCCAAGCCCACCGGCACCCTGCTCAAGAACCCCGAACTGGCTGCGACGCTGCGCACCATTGCCGCCGGCGGCGCGGATGCGTTCTACAAGGGCGCCATCGCGGCCGACATCGTGGCCAAGGTCACGGGCCACCCGACGAACCCCGGCAAACTCGCGCTGGCCGACCTGAACAACTACACCGCCAAGGTGCGCGAGCCCGTGTGCGGCGTGTACCGCACCAAGTACCGTGTCTGCGGCATGCCGGCACCGAGCTCGGGCGGCATCGCCGTGCTGCAGACCCTGGGCATGCTCGAAAGCTTCGACCTCGCGGCGATGAAGCCCAATACGCTCGACTCCGTGCACGTGGTCTCCGAGGCCTACCGCCTGGCCTATGCTGACCGCGCCCTGTATGTGGCCGACCCCGACTTCGTGGCCGTGCCCCAGGCCGGCCTGGTCAATGCCGACTACCTCAAGGGCCGTGCGCGCCTGATCGACATGCAGCGCAGCATCGGCACGCCGGTGGCCGGCACGCCACCCGGCGTGGTCGCCGCACGCGGGGCCGACAGCTCGCTGAACCTGCCCTCGACCACCCACCTGTCCATCGTCGATGCCTCGGGCAACGCCGTATCGATGACCACCACCATCGAGAACGGCTTCGGCAGCCTGCAGATGGTGCGCGGCTTCCTCTTGAACAACCAGCTCACCGACTTCTCGTTCACCGCCACCGACGCGGCCGGCAAGGCCATCGCCAACAGCGTGCAGCCCGGCAAGCGGCCACGCAGCTCCATGGCGCCGACCATCATCTTCAACGCCGCCACCGGCGACTTCGAAGGGGCCATCGGCTCGCCCGGCGGCAGCGCCATCATCCAGTACACCGCCAAGAGCATCCTGGGCATGACCGACTGGGGGTTGAACGTGCAGCAGGCCATCAACCTGCCCAACTTCGGCGCGCAGACCAATGCCACCACCTCGATCGAGAAGGGCTCGGTCATCGACACGGCCGCCATCCGCGACGGCCTCAGGGCGCGCGGCCATACCGTGGCGCAGACCGACACCTTCGCCAGCGGCCTGCACGGCGTGACGTTCAACGGCGTGCGCGCCAACGGCAGCGCCGGCCTGCTCTCGCGCAACCCCGCAGCGGGTACTTACGCCGGGGGCGCCGATCCGCGCCGTGAAGGCATCGCGCTGGGCAACAACTGAGTAACCCCCTTGCCCGCATGCCGGGCAATGCCGGTTATCCTCCGGGCCCCCGCCGGGCAGAAGCTGGCGGGGGCCATTTTTTCGCCATGCCCTCTTCCCGCATCCACATCACTGACATCGAGGCCGCCATCAACCACTGGCGCCAGCGCTTGCCCTCGCCCGATGGCTTCACCCTGGCGCCTGCCACCCGCGCCCTGGCCAAGGTGTATGCGCTGATGGTCTACCGGCACGCGGACGAGATCGATGAAGCGGATTTCCCCGAGGAGGCGCTGGCGGCCTGGCAGGGCTGGTACGAGACCACGCCCGACACCCCGTGCATCGCCATCTGCTCCACCAGCCAGGGCGACGACCAGTGCAAGGGCTGCGGTCGCAGTTTCGACGAAGTGCAGCACTGGCTCGCCTACACCCCTGCCGAGAAGCGCAGCGTGTGGCGCCGCATCACGCTCGAGCATTCGGCATGGCGCTTCAACCGCTATGCCGAGCGGGCCGCAGAAGGACCATCCGCCGGACCACTGCAGGTGCCGGTGGCACAAGCCTGAGGTCCAGGCCGCCGGGGCCACTGTACGCCGCGCGCCCAAACCGGTATGGTGGGGCCATGCTGCGACTGACCCAGGCCCCCAACATCGCGATTGCCACGCTCTGGGCCGACATCCTGTGCGAGGCCGGCATGACCGCCTCGGTGCAGCGGCAGTACCTGGGCGCTGCAGCGGGCCACCTGCCGCCTGACCAGTGCCTGCCCGAGATCTGGCTCGAATACGACGAGCACGCCAGCCGCGCGCGCACCCTGCTCGACGATTTGCAAAACATTCCGCAGCGCCATTGGGTGTGCCGTTGCGGTGAAACGGTGGAGGGGGGCTTCGAGCAGTGCTGGCACTGCGGGGCCCTCATGCCGCTGGATTGACCGGACCCATCACGGCCGTCGGGCAGCAGCGGTGCCTGCAGTTTTTCAGCTGCGCTGGAGGCTTACTTCCAGCGCACCGGCTCCACGACCACGCTGCCCAGGTTGCTGCTCAGGGTGAGTGCGTTCTCCTGCACCGTGGCCTGCAGCTGCATGCTGCGCTCGGCCAGGGCCGCCAGGGCCTGCGAGGCCTCGGTCGGGATGCGCCAGACCTGCAGCTTCTCCAGGCGCGAGAGCTTGGTCTCGATGCCCTTCCACCAGATCTCGGCCGCGTGGTTGAAGCAGTACACGACCACGCTGTCGGCCTTGCTGCAGGCCTTGGTCAGCGGCTTGTCCTCGGGCTGGCCGACCTCGATCCAGACGCGCTTCCTGCCCGTGAAGTCGGTCAGCGAGGCGTCCGGATCGTCCGGGTCCGACAGTCCCGCGCCAAAGGCCAGCGTGCCGTCGCCGTTGCAGACGTCGTTGAGGTCGTGCGCATGGATGGCCAGCGCCGCCAGGCGCACCATCATGCGCTCATCGGTCTCGCTCGGGTGCCGTGCCAGCGTCAACGCGTGGTCCGCGTAGTAGCCGTGGTCGATGTCGGCGATCTGCAGATGCGCCTTGAAGATGGTGGATTTGATGGCCATGCGGTCTCACTGAACAACAATTGACCGCTGCCTTTGCCTGGGTGCAGGCAACAGAGGCCGTGAAAAAAAGGAAATCACCATGCGCCACAGAGCGCAGGTGATTGGGGTCGCGAGCGTGCCGGGCCTGGGGCCGTGCACGCGGCACAGCGGGCACGGCAGGCGCAGCAGAAAAAAGCGACTATGCCCGGCGGGCCAATGCGGCGGCCTTGCCGGTGTAGCTGCCCGGTGTCATGGCCAGCAGCCGGTCCTTCTCCTCCTGCGGGATCTCCAGCGAACGGATCAGCCCGTGCAGCGCCTCGGCCGTCACCGTCTTGCCGCGCGTGACTTCCTTGAGCTTCTCGTAGGCGCCCTGCACGCCAAAGCGGCGCATCACCGTCTGGATGGGCTCGGCCAGGACTTCCCAGGCGGCATCCAGGTCCTCGGCCAGGGCTTCTTCGTTGAGTTCGAGCTTGTTCAGGCCGGTCAGCAGCGAGGCATAGGCCAGGGCCGCATAGCCCAGGGCCACGCCCATGTTGCGCAGCACCGTGCTGTCGGTCAGGTCCCGCTGCCAGCGGCTGATCGGCAGCTTCTCCGACAGATGGCGCAGCAGCGCATTGGCCAGGCCCAGGTTGCCTTCGGCATTCTCGAAGTCGATGGGGTTGACCTTGTGCGGCATGGTGCTGGAGCCGATCTCGCCGGCCTTCAGGCGCTGCTTGAAGTAGCCCAGGCTCACATAGCCCCAGATGTCGCGCGACAGGTCGACGAGGATGGTGTTGGCACGCGCCACGGCATCGAACAGCTCGGCCATGTAGTCGTGCGGCTCGATCTGGATGCTGTAGGGCTGGAAGGTCAGGCCCAGGCCCAGGGGCTCGGGCGTCTCGATGACCTTCTTGCTGAAGGTTTCCCAGTCGAAGTCGGGCCAGGCCGACATGTGGGCGTTGTAGTTGCCCACGGCGCCGTTCATCTTGCCCAGGATCTTCACCGCCGCGATGCGGTCGCAGGCGGCCTGCAGGCGCACCACCACGTTGGCCATTTCCTTGCCCACCGTGGTGGGGCTCGCGGTCTGGCCGTGCGTGCGGCTGAGCATGGGCACGTCGGCATAGGCATGCGCCATCTCGCGCAGCTTGAGCACCACGCGGTCCAGGCCCGGCAGCACGACCTGGTCGCGGCCCGAACGCAGCTGCAGTGCGTGGCTGGTGTTGTTGATGTCTTCGCTGGTGCAGGCAAAGTGCACGAACTCGGCGGCCTTCTCCAGCTCGGGGCGCGCCTCGAACTTGCTCTTGATCCAGTACTCCACGGCCTTCACGTCGTGGTTGGTGGTCTTCTCGATGTCCTTGATGGCGGCCGAATCGGCCTCCGAGAAGTTCTTCACCAGGCCCAGCAGGTAGGCGCGCGCGCCCGTGGTCAGCGGCTTGAATTCGGCAAAGCCTGCGTCCGACAGCGCGATGAACCACGCCACTTCCACCTGCACGCGCCGGTGCATGTAGCCGTGCTCGCTCATGATCGGGCGCAGCGCTGCGAGTTTGTTGGAATAGCGGCCGTCGAGCGGCGACAGGGCGGTGATGGTGGACAGGCTCATGGACCCGGATTGTAGGCGCCACGCGCGGGAAAACCCCGATCCGGGCCATTGGAGGGCCGTCCGGCCGGTGACATCGGCCTGCCTCGACGGGCTGGATGCAAGTGTTGCAAATCCGCACCAAATGTGCACACACGCCGGCCGTTGGCCCGTGTGCGGGCGCCGCTCGGACCGTTGTCACCCATTTGCGGGGGCATGCCGGGCCGGTCCCCCGGGCGCCAGCCGATAGAATCGGTCGCGTACCCGTACCGTTGTCACGCATCCCGCGCACTGGAAGAAATCTCGCCATGAAATTGATCGGAGCCTCCGCCAGCCCTTATGTACGCAAGGTGCGCGTCGTCATGGCCGAGAAGAAGCTCGACTACCAGTTTGTGCAGGAAAACGTCTGGGCCGACGACACGACGATTGCCACCTCCAATCCGCTGGGCAAGGTGCCCTGCCTGGTGATGGAAGGCGGCGAAGCCGTCTTCGACTCGCGCGTGATCGTCGAGTACCTGGACACGCTGTCGCCTGTGGGCAAGCTCATCCCCAGCCAGGGCCGCGAGCGCGCCGAGGTCAAGACCTGGGAAGCCCTGGCCGATGGGGTGGTGGACGCCGCCATCCTGGCACGCCTGGAAGCCACCTGGGCCCACCGCAAGGACGGCGAGCGCAGCCAGGCCTGGATCGACCGCCAGATGCGCAAGGTCAACGACAGCCTCAAGTCCATGAGCCAGGGCCTGGGCGACAAGCCCTACTGCAGCGGCATCCACCTGAGCCTGTCGGACATCGCCGTGGGCTGTGCCCTGGGCTGGCTCGAGTTCCGCTTTCCCGAGATCGCCTGGCGCAGCGAATACCCCAACCTGGGCAAGCTGCTGGACAAGCTCATGCTGCGCCCGAGCTTCGCGGACACCAAGCCCGCCTGATCGCACTGGCAGGGCCGGCCCTTGCCGTATGCTTGGCGCATATGGACGAAACGGTTCAAAACACCCCGCCTTCCGCCGGTGACAGCCGCCCGGCGCGGCAGCGCGCTGCGCGCGAGGCCGCGGCCACGCCCGGTGCCGAGCGCGTGCGCGTGAACGACCCCGACCGCACCATGGCCAACATCTTGCAGGTGGCCACGGCCGAGTTCGCGGACAAGGGCCTGGCCGGCGCGCGCATCGACGAGATCGCGGCGCTCACCAGCACCAGCAAGCGCATGATCTACTACTATTTTGGTAGCAAGGAAGGCTTGTACGTGCGGGTGCTCGAAGAAGCCTACCGCCGCATCCGGCAGATCGAATCGGACCTGCACCTGGAAGACCTGGCGCCCGAGCAGGCCCTGCGCACCCTGGTCGGCTTCACCTTCGATTACCAGCTGGCCAACCCCGACTTCATCCGCCTGGTGATGAACGAGAACATGCACCGGGGCGAGTACATCAGCCGCTCCACGACCATCCAGGAGCTCAACATCCCGGTCATCCATGCGGTGCACAAGGTCTACCAGCGCGGCGTGGCCGCCGGGGTCTTTCGCCCCGACGTGGACCCGGTCGATCTGCACATGTCGATCTCGGCGCTGTGCTTCTTCAACGTCTCCAACCGCCACACCTTCGGCGCCATCTTCAAGCGCACGCTCGATGCGCCCGCCGCCATGGCCGAGCGCCGCGCATCCATCGTCGAGATGATCGTGCGCTTCCTGCGGCCGTAGCAGGTACATCCCCCTGAGTCGCTTCGCGCCTTCCCCCTTCTCTCGAATGGCTGCGCCATTCGGGAAGGGGGACACCGCCAGCGCGGCGGGGCGGCCCTTGCGCGGCGGTCACTGGTCTGTGGAGGGCGTGCCCTTCCTTTAGACATTGGTTGATCGACCCGGGAGTTCTCTCTGCGGAGTCGGGGTACAGGGTTTGCACCTAGATTAAATACTAACCAGTTCGTACAAAATTCATTCACAACGAACGAAGACGGAGACACACCATGTTTGCACTGGCCGATCGCGTGCTGCGGGGATACACCCGTGTGCTGGACGTGCTCTCGGGCATCTGCCTGGCCATCATGGTCGTGCTGGTGTTCGGCAACGTGGTGCTGCGCTATACCTTCAACTCGGGCATCACCGTGTCTGAGGAGCTCTCGCGCTGGCTCTTCGTCTGGTTGACCTTCATGGGCGCCGTGGTGGCGCTGCGCGAGCACGGCCACCTGGGCATGGATGCCTTTGTCTCGCGCCTGCCCGTCGCAGGCAAGAAGGCCTGCCTGGTGATCGCGCAACTGGCCATGCTCTACGTCTCGTGGCTGCTGCTGGCCGGCAGCTGGGCGCAGGTGCTGATCAATTGGGAGACCGAGGCACCGGTGACGGGCGCCTCGGTCGGCATCTTCTACGCCAGCGGCGTGCTCATGGGCGCCTCGGCCATCGTGATCCTGCTGCGCGACCTGCTGCGCACCTTGCTCGTGCCGCTGGCCGAGCATGAACTGATCATGGTGCAGGAGAGCGAGGAGATGGCCGCCTTCGAGCGCAGCAACCCCGGCCTCCAACCCCCTTCCGACAAAGCGGACGGCGATGGCCCTGCGAAGCACTCCTGAGCGCCTCTTCCCGAGAAACACACCATGACCGTCGCGATCTTCATCGGTTCCCTGCTGCTGGCCATGGCCATCGGCATTCCCATCGCCTATGCGCTCTTGATCAGCGGCGTTGCGCTGATGTGGCACCTCGACCTGTTCGACGCGCAGATCCTGGCGCAGAACGTGATCAACGGCGCCGACAGCTTCCCCCTGCTGGCCGTTCCCTTCTTCATGCTGGCCGGCGAGATCATGAACGTGGGCGGCCTGTCCAAGCGCATCGTCAAGCTGGCGCTGGCGCTGGTCGGCCACATCCCGGGTGGCCTGGGCTACGTGGTCATCATGGCCGCGGTGATCCTCTCCGCGGTCTCTGGCTCGGCCGTGGCCGACGCCGCCGCGCTGACCTCGCTGCTGCTGCCCATGATGGTGGCTGCGGGCCACGCCAAGGAGCGCTCGGCCGGCCTCATCGCCTCGGCCGGCGTCATCGGGCCCATCATCCCGCCGTCCATCGGCTTCGTGATCTTCGGGGTGGCGGCCAACGTCTCCATCAGCAAGCTGTTCCTGGCGGGCATCTTCCCGGGGCTGCTGCTTGCGGTCGCCATGGCCGCGACCTGGTGGTGGCTGGGCCGCACCGAAAAGGTCACGCCGCCACCGCGCGCCACGCGGGCCGAGCTGGGCACCGCACTGCGCGAGGCGGGCTGGGCCCTGGGCCTGCCGGTCATCATCCTGGTGGGCCTGCGCATGGGCGTGTTCACGCCCACCGAGGCCGCCGTGGTGGCCGCGGTGTACGCCCTGCTCATCTCCATGGTGGTCTACCGCGAGCTCAGCTGGCGCGAGCTGGCCGGCATTTTCCAGGCCGCAGCGCGCACCAGCGCCGTGATCATGTTCCTGGTGGCCGCCGCCATGGTGTCGGCCTGGCTCATCACGGTGGCCGACCTGCCGAGCAAGGTGATCGGCATGCTCGAGCCCTTCATGGGCAACCCCACCCTGCTGTTGGTGGCCATCATGGTGCTGGTGATGGTGATCGGCACCGCCATGGACATGACGCCCACCATCCTGATCATGACGCCGGTGCTGATGCCGGTGGTCAAGGCCGCCGGAATCGACCCCGTCTACTTCGGCGTGCTGTTCATCATCAACAACTCCATCGGCCTCATCACCCCGCCCGTGGGCACCGTGCTCAACGTGGTGGCAGGTGTCGGGCGCATCTCCATGGGCCAGGTCACGCGCGGCGTCATGCCCTTCATGCTGGCGCAGTTCGTGGTGATGTTCCTGCTGGTGATGTTCCCCGCGCTCGTCACCGTACCGCTGCGCTGGCTCGGTGGCTGATCCGCCCGCCCGTTGCTGCCGCACCCCCTTTTTCTGCCCGTCCTAAAACCAAGGAGACATCCATGAAACTCTTGAAGACCCTGCTTGCCACGGCCCTGGTCGCCGCATCGCTGCTGCCTGGCGCCCACGCGCAGGAGCGCACCATCAAGTTCGCCTTCCAGAACCAGAAGGAGCACCCCCAGGCCCAGGGCGCGCAGAAGTTCGCCGACCTCGTGGCGGCCAAGACCAATGGCCGCATTGCGGTCAAGCTCTTCCCGGGCGGCACGCTGGGCGGTGACCTGCAGACCGTCTCGGCACTGCAGGGCGGCACGGTGGAGATGACGGTGCTCAACGCCGGCATCCTGTCGGCCCAGGCCAAGGAGTTCGGCATCTACGACTTCCCCTTCCTGTTCGCCTCGCCGCAGGAGGCCGATGCCGTGACCGATGGCCCCTTCGGCAAGAAGCTGCTCGACAAGCTGCAGGCCAAGAACCTCGTGGGCCTGGGTTACTGGGAGCTGGGCTTTCGCAACCTGACCAACAGCAAGAAGCCGATCACCAAGGCCGAGGACATCGCCGGCCTCAAGATCCGCGTGATCCAGTCGCCGATCTACATCGACATGTTCAATGCCCTGGGCGCCAACGCCGTGCCCATGCCCTTCCCCGAGCTTTACACCGCCATGGAGCAAAAGGCGGTGGACGGCCAGGAGAACCCGTTCTCGACCATCCTCTCGTCGAAATTCGCCGAAGTGCAAAAGCACCTCACGGTCACGCGCCACATGTACAACCCCCAGGCCGTCATCGTCTCCAAGAAGTTCTGGGACAGCCTGAACCCGGCCGACCAGAAGGCCGTGACCGAGGCCATGGCCGAGGCCACCACCTTCCAGCGCAGTGTCTCGCGCTCGCAGGCCGACGTGGCGCTGGAGGAACTCAAGAAGGCCGGCATGCAGGTCACCGAATTCTCGCCCGCCGAGGTTGACAAACTGCGCGCCAAGGTCAAGCCCGTGGTCGAAAAGCACAGCGACAAGGTCGGTGCCGACACGGTGCAAGAGGTCTACGCCACGCTGGCCAAGCTGCGCGGCGGCAAGTGATCCCGCAACCCGCATGGCCCTGGCGCTTTCGGCCCGGGCCATGCGGGACGGCCTGTATTCCCATGGACTCCCCGCTGCTTCTCGATTCCCCGCCCACCATGTCTTCCACAAGCCCCCGCAAGGTACTGATCGGGCTGATCGGTGCAGGCATCCAACAATCGCTGTCGCCCGCGTTGCACGAAGAGGAAGCGCGGCACCACGGCATGCGCCTGCACTACCAGCTGATCGACCTGGACCGCTCCGCCTCGTCGCCCGAGCAACTGCCGACCCTGCTGTCGGCCGCACGCATCATGGGCTATGCGGGCTGCAACGTGACCTATCCCTGCAAGCAGGCGGTGATCCCGCACCTCGACGACCTGTCCGAGGAGGCCCGGGCCATGGGTGCCGTGAACACCGTGGTGGTGCAGGGCGGCCGGCTGGTGGGGCACAACACCGACGGCTCCGGCTGGGCCTGGGGCTTCCAGCGCGCCCTGCCGCAGGTCGACCTGTCGCATGTGGTGCTGCTGGGCGCGGGCGGTGCCGGCGCCGCGATTGCGCATGCCGTGCTGCGGCTGGGGGCGCAGCGCCTCTCCATCGTCGACGCGCAGCCCGAGCGGGCCGCCCAGCTCGCAGCGGATGTGAATGCGCTCTATGGTGCGCGGGCCCAGTCCTGCGATATCGGCAGCGCCATGGCGCAGGCCACGGGGCTGATCCATGCCACGCCCACGGGCATGGACAAGCTGCCCGGCCTGCCCCTGGACGTGGGCCTGCTGCGCCCGGCGTTGTGGGTCTCGGAGGTGGTGTACTTTCCGCTCGAAACCGCCCTGGTGCGTGCCGCGCGCGCGCTGGGCTGCCCGGTCTCGGACGGCGGCGGCATGGCCGTGGGCCAGGCCGTGGGTGCCTTCGAACTGTTCACGGGCGTGGTGCCTGACGCGGCACGCATGGACGCCCACTTCCGCCGGCTCGTGGCAGCCCGCTGATCTTCCTTCTTCTGGAGCGCATTCCATGAGCACACCGATGACGGCCGACCGTGAATCCCTGGGCACCCTGCCCAACCCCCTGGGCCTGCAGGGCGTGGAGTTCATCGAGTACGCCACGGCACGTCCCCAGGCCCTGGGCCAGGCGCTGGAGCGCATGGGCTTCAAGCCCGTGGCGCGCCACCGTTCGCGCGAGGTGCTGCTGTACCGCCAGGGCGGCATGAACATCATCGTCAACGCCCACCAGGGCGAGGGCGCCGGCGCCAAACTCCCCGCCCCCGGCGATGCGCCGGTGCTGTCCGCCATCGCCTTCCGGGTGGGCAATGCCGCGGCCGCCTACCGCCGCGTGCTGGAGCTCGGCGCCTGGGCCGTGCACACCGAGGTCGAGGTCATGGAGCTCAACATCCCGGCCATCCACGGCGTGGGCACGAGCCGCATCTACTTCGTGGACCGGCACCGCGAGTTCTCGATCTACGACGTGGACTTCGTACCCATCCCCACGGTGGACCCGCGCCCGCCTGCGCAGCATGGCCTGCACCTGTTCGGCCTGGTGCAGTACATCGGCCTGGACCGGCTGGCCGACTGGACCGCCTTCTATGGCGAGCTGTTCGGCTTTGCCGAGCTGCCGCCCGAGCAGAACTTCGGCGTGCTGACGCAGGGGCGCATCCTCGCCAGCCCCTGCGGCACGCTGTACTGGCAGCTCATCGAGCCGTTGATCGACGCGCTCGATGCCGACCCGGGCGAGCTGCTGCAGCGCGTGGCCTTCGGCACCGGCGACGTGCTGGCGACGGTGGCGGCCCTGCGCGCGCAAGGGGTGGACTTCGTCGAATCGCCCACGGGCGTGCACAGCGAGGTGCGCGGAGCGCTGACACGCGCCGAGGCCGGCGGTGCCAGCTTCGAGTTGGTACTCGATCCCCGTTGAAGGAATTCACCACCATGCGCGCCCAGGCCATGCAACGCAACGTCGCCGATTTCGGCATGGACACCATCAGCCTCGCCGGTCCGCTGGAGGCCAAGCTCGCCGCCGTGAAGGCCGCCGGCTTCGGCCAGATCATGCTGGCCGCGCGCGACCTCGTCGGCCACCCAGAGGGCATCGATGCCGCCGTGCAGGCGGTGCGCAGCAGCGGCCTGCGTGTCACGGGTTTCCAGGTGCTGCGCGACTTCGAGGGGCTCTCGGGCCACCTGCACAGCTACAAGGTGGGCATTGCCCAGCAGATGATCCTCATGGCACGGGCGCTGGGCACCCGCGTGCTGCTGGCGTGCAGCTCCACTTCGCTGCACGCCACCAACGACCCCGATGCCATCGCCCGCGACCTGCGCAAGCTGGCCATGCTGGCACTGCCGCACGGCATCCGCATCGCGTTCGAGGGCCTGTCCTGGGGCCGGCACATCAACGAGGTGCACCAGGCCTGGGCCGCGGTGCAGCGGGCCGACTGCCCCAACCTGGGCCTGGCCATCGACTCCTACCACCAGTTCGCCACCAGCACGCCGCTCGAGGCGCTGGAAGGCGTCGACCCGGAGCGCATCTACCTGGTGCAGCTGTCGGACTTCATGTGGCAGGAAACGCGCACGGTGCAGGAGCGCATCGACACGGCGCGGCATTTCCGCGTCTTCCCGGGCGAGGGCGTGCACAGCCAGGCGCTGGTCGAGCTGGTGCGCACGCTCGACGGCATGGGCTACCGGGGTGACTACAGCTTCGAAGTCTTCAACGACGACTACCAGCAACTGCCCCTGCCCTATGTGGCCGGCCGGGCCTGGAACAGTGCCGTGTGGCTGGCCGAAGGGGTGCTGCAGCGTGCCGTGCCGCTGCCAGGGCACCTGCGGCTGATGGGTCGCTAGCTGTTGGCGCGCTTCTTGAGCCAGCGCATGAGTCCACCCACCATGGGCAGCTTCTCGTACAGTTCCTCGGCTGCGTCCCAGTAGTCGCGGTGCAGCGTGACCAGGCCCTGGCCGTCGAACACCAGGTGCGAGGCGCCGCGCACGGTCTGCGTGGTGCCCTTGTGGAAGTTGCGGAAGGCAAACAGGAACTCCCAGGTCAGAAAGCATTGCTGCCCCTGCACCACGCGACCGGTGACCACGAAACGCGGCTGCTCCAGCGCCACGAACATGTGCTCGAAGATGTGCCGGATGGCGGGCAGGCCCTGCACCTCGTTGAACGGGTCCTTGAAGCGCGCATCGGCCGCATACAGGTGCCCCAGCGCCGCCACGTCGGCCGGGGCCAGGGTCTCGAAGAAGGCCACGACGCGGGTGACGGCTTCTTCGGTGGATAGCATGGTGTCTGGTGGCGGCATGGTGCTCAAAGTCCGGTGAACTTGCGGATCGCCGGAAAGTACCACCCATAGGGCAGCACGCGCAGCATTTTCATCACGCGCGTGAAGCGCTTGGGGAAATGGATGTCGAACGCGCCCTGCCCCCAGCCCTTGAGGATGGCCGTGGCCGCCTCTTCGGGTGTGATCAGCGCAGGCATGCGAAAGTCATTGCCCTCGGTGAGCGGCGTGGCCACGAAGCCGGGGTTGACCACGCTCACGCCCATGCCCAGGCCGTGCAGGTCCAGGTACAGCGCCTCTGCCAGGTTGATCAGTGCCGCCTTGGTCGGGCCGTAGGCCAGGCTCTTGGGAAGCCCGCGGAAGCCGGCAACGCTGCTGACCAGGCTCACATGCCCGGCGCGGCCCGACTTCGCGGCGGCCAGCATGTCCGGCAGCACGGCGGCCAGCAGGTGCAGCACACCCGTGTAGTTCACCTGCTCATGGCGCAGCATCACCGGCAGGTCGAACTCCGTGGCGCGCATGTGGTGGTAGGTGCCTGCGCAGTAGCACACCAGGTCCAGCGGACCGCCCGCCAGCACCTGGGCTGCGGCCGCCTTTACGGCGTCGGGCACGGCGGTGTCCAGCGGCAGGGCGATGCTGCCGGGGTGCTGCACGGCGAACGCATTGAGCGCCGCCTCGCTGCGGGCCGAGACGATGACCTGTGCGCCGCGCGCGTGCAGGGCCGATGCCGTGGCCCGGCCGATGCCGCTGGAGGCGCCCACCAGCCAGGCACGGCGGCCCTGCCAGTCGCGCAGGCGGGGGTTGAGGCTCATGGCAGTCGCTTGGTGAAGGACAGCGTGATCTCGCCCAGCCGCACGCCGAACTTGCGCATGGTGGCGCGGTTGAGCATCACGCGCTCGTCCATGAGGTACATCCAGTCGTCCAGGTCCACGTGGTAGACCGTGCCGTCCACGGGCAATGCCAGCGTGTAGTTCCAGCGGAAGGCGTTGCCGCGCACCTGGCCCACGGCTTGGCCGATCACGTCGCCGGCCGTGCCCGTGTAGCGGCCATCGGCCTCGCGCGTCAGGCGCCAGATGCGCCGCTCGGTGCTGCCGTCCGAATAGGTGAAGGCCTCGTCCAGCACGCCCTGGTTGCCGGTCCACTGGCAGTGCATGACCACGGTGAAGCGCTTGACGATCTTGCCGCTGCGGTCCTGGAACATGCCGTGCGCGTCGACCACGCCGTTGAAGTACTGCGCGAGGTCGAGCACCGGCTTCTCGGCCGCATAGTCGGCCACGTTCTGGCCGGCGCAGCCCGACAGCGCCAGGGGGGCGGCCACGGCCGCCGTCGAAAGAAGGAGCAAGCGTCGCTGCATCACGGTCTGCCTTGGAGGATGGGGTGGGCTGGGTGCGCGGGTTTGCGCAGGATCAGGAGGTACAGCGCCGCGGTGGCTGCGAGCTTGAGTGCGCAGGGCAGCACGGCATAGGCCAGGGTCAGGGTGTGCAGGCCTTCGGGGCTGCGCGTGCCGGGCGTGTAGCCCAGGGTGTCGAGCAGGGGCAGGACCAGGCCCGCAGCTAGCGCCAGGTTGAGCTTGGTGGCAAAGTTCCACCAGCCGAAGTAGGCGCCTTCGTGCTGGCCGCTGTCGCCCTCGGCCGCCACCACGCCGGCCAGCAGGGCGCCGGGCAGGGCCAGGTCCGTGCCCAGGGCCACGCCCGAGAGTGCGCACACCGCGAGGAAGGGCCCGCTGTCGCCCGCGCCGAGCGCCGCCGTCCAGCCGAACACCGCGACGGCCAGCAGCATGCCCGCCAGCCAGGTGCGGGCCAGCCCCCAGCGCGCCACGGCCCGCAGCCACAGCGGAATCGAGAGCGCGGCGCAGAGGAAATACGCAGCCAGGAACATCGGCTCCTGGCCCGGCGGGGCCTGCAGCCGGTCCTGGATGAAGAACAGCACCAGCGTGGCCGGTACGGCGCTGGCGATGCCATTGAGCACGAACACCGCGAGCAGGCGGCGAAAGGCGGGTCGCGTCCAGGGCCGCCACAGCTGCGCACGGTCGGTGGCGTGGGGCGCAACCGCAGCGGGCCGGGGGGCGCGCAGCCACGCCAGCCAGCCCAGCACCAGCGTGGCCGCGAAAACGCCCAGCATCACTGGCAGGCCCAGCAGCGCCGGCAGCATGGAGGCGAGCACCACGCCCACCAGGGCCGCGCCCTCGCGCCAGGCCACGATGCGGCTGCGCTGCAGCTCGTCGCCGCCCAGGCGTGCGCCCCAGGACTGGTGGGCAATGCCGAGCTGGCTGTAGGCCAGGTAGCTGACCAGCAGACAGGCCAGGGCCCAGGCGGCGAGCGCACCCTGGCCCTGCACCCGGGGGAAGAACAGCGCGGTGAGCCCGACGGCCAGCACCACGGCGGACACGGCCCCCGTGGAGAGAACCGCCAGGGGCGAGCGCTCGAACAGCCGGTCGGCCCAGCGGCCGAGCAGCGGGTCCGAGACGGCGTCGAACAGCCGTGCGGCCAGCAGCACGCCGCCCAGCGTGGCCAGGGGCATGCCGAACTCGCGCGCATAGTGGTTGGGCAGCAGCACGTACAGCGGCAGCGCCACAAAGGCCAGCGGCAGCCCGAGCAGGCCATAGGCCAGCCCCTGGCGCCAGGGCAGCGCCGTGCCGGTGGTCATGGCGTTCCCGCGGCCGCAGGCGGCGCGATCAGCGCCTGGCGCAGCGCAGGCTCCGACGTGCGGGGCGACAGCCAGATGCCGAAGAACAGACGCGAGAACTCGGGGTCCTTGACCTCGCCCACCACCTGCCCGCCCATCTGGAACACGGCACCCGCCCCGGGCTGGTAGATGCCGGTGAGCTGGTCGCCGGCCTTCACGTCGGGCAGGGCGGCCTGCAGCGCCTGTTGCCAGCGCGTGGCCTGGGCGGGGGTGAAGCGGCCCACGCGGCGCATCTCCTGGATCGAGCGCCTGGCGATCGCTTCGGCCGTGAATTCGCGTTGGTAGGCCAGCTGGAGCACCAGCGGTTGGGCGGCGTAGTTGCTGGCGTCGAAGCCCGGGCTCACCCACAGCTGTGCGCTGTAGATTTCGAAGCCCAGAAAGCGCAGTGTGCCCTGGCCGGCCTGGCGCAGCCCGGCCAGCGGCTCTGCGCCTGGCGCCTGGGCCAGCGACACCCCGGGACACAGCAAGGCCAGGGACAGGGTGAGTGCGGTGGCATGCTTCATGGCCATGGCTCAGTCGCGCACCAGGGTGTACTGCACGAGGTTGATGTTGGCCATGGCAAAAGCCGCCTCGCAATAGGCCAGGTAGAACTCCCAGATGTGCAGGAAGCGCTGGTCGAAACCGAGCTGCAGGATCTGCGCTCGCTGGGCCAGGAAACGCTCGCGCCAGCGCCTGAGGGTCTCGGCATAGTCCTGGCCGAAAGCGAACTCGTCCACCACGCGCAGGCCGGCGGCCTCGGCCTCGCGGCGGAACTCGCGCGGGCAGGGCAGGCAGCCGCCCGGAAAGATGTACTGCTGGATGAAATCGGTGGAGCTGATGTAGCGCTCGAACAGGCCATCGTCGATCACGATGCTCTGGATGCAGGCCTTGCCGCCGGGCTTGAGCAGGCGCCGCACGGCCTGGAAGTAGGTAGGCCAGTACCCGCGGCCCACGGCCTCGATCATCTCGATGGAGCAGACCGCGTCGTAGGGGCCGTCAGCGATGTCGCGGTAGTCCTGCAGGCGCAGGTCCGCCCGGTCGGCGGTGCCACTCGCTTCCATGCGGCGTCGCGCGAAGTCGAGCTGTTCGGTGGAGAGCGTCACGCCGGTGAGCGAGGCACCGAACTCGGTGGTGGCCATCTCGGCCAGCGCGCCCCAGCCGCAGCCGATCTCCAGCACCCGGTCGCCCGCCTGCACGCCCGCCATGCGCAGGGCGCGGCGCACCTTGGCATGCTGGGCGGTGCGCATGTCGCCGCCGGCATCGCCCTCGAACCAGGCCGACGAGTAGTTCATCGTGTCGTCCAGCCACAGCGTATAGAACGCGTTGCCCAGGTCGTAGTGGGCGTGGATGTTCTTCTGGCTGTTGGCACGCGTGTTGCGGTTGAGCAGGTGCTTGATGCGGTACAGCAGCCGACCGGCCCACGAGCCGTAGATCACGCCCTCCACCTGCTGGCGGTTGGCGATGAAGACCCGCAGCAGATCCGTGAGGTTGGGCGTGGTCCAGTCGCCCGCGATGTAGCTCTCGGCAAAGCCGATGTCGCCGGACTTGAGCGCCGCCTTGCAGACGTTCCAGTTCTTGAGTGTGATGGCCGCGGCGGGCCCATCACCCTGGTGGTCGCCGAAGTGCTGCAGCGTGCCATCGGGCAGCTGCACCGTGAGGCTGCCATGCTGCAAGCGCTGCATCAGGCGCAGGGCCGTGCGGGCGGCAGCGGGGGTGCCCCGTGGCAGGGTGGGTGCGAGGGTGGTGCTGTTCATGGCGGGCCGGATGGACAAGGGGTTTTCGGGGCGGTGCCGTGCCGGGGCTCAGCGGGTCACGATGGAGGCGGGTGCCTCGGGCTTGCGGTGAAAGCGCACCCGCTTGGCCCACAGCCGCAGGGCGTGCCAGTGGATGCGGGCGATCAGGGCCAGAGTCATCGCCGGGTAGCCCCAGAGGGCGTGGCGCAGGGTCTTGCGCGTGATGGGCGCCAGCGTGCCGCTCACGCTGGTCTGCAGCAGCGGGCCGAGGGCGTCGTCATGGTCGATGCGCACCACGGTGCGCTCCTGCCCGCCCTGCGCGGTGCGCAGGAAGCGAAAGCGGTAGCCGCCACTGATGTCGCAAAAGGGCGAAACATGGAACACCTTGCGCGCATGTAGCTCGGCGCCATAGCGCGGCGCATCCAGCAGGTAGCAGTGGCGCTCGCCGAAGGTGTTGTTGACCTCGACCACGATGGCGCGCAGGCTGCCGTCCGGACGGTGGCAGTACCAGAAGCTCACGGGCTTGAAGGTGTAGCCCAGCACGCGCGGGTAGCAGTGCAGCCAGACCTCGCCGGTGGCGTCCGCGATGCCCTCGGCACGAAGCAGTTCGTCGACCCAGGCGAGCGCCCCGCCCTGCGCCGGGCCGCGGCCGTCGCCATGGTCCGTGTCGTGAAAGCTGATGGCGCCGGGCCGGTTCACGGCCAGCAGGCCGGCCGGCTGCGCGCCCAGCGTGCGCAGCGGCAGCATGAGGAAGAAGGTGGGGTAGGCAAACGCATGCCGCGTGGGGCGCAACCGCGTGTGACGCACTTGGCCAAAGCCCAGCAGCGGCTCGGCGCTGCGCGGAGCCGTTGTCATGCGGCCTCCGCCAGGGGCGCCGGCATGCGGGCCTTCAATTGCTCGGCCACGGCCAGGCCGGACTTCAGCCCGTCCTCATGGAAGCCATAGCCCGTCCAGGCGCCGCAGAACCAGGTGCGCTCGCGCCCCTGGAGTTGCGCCACGCCCTTTTGCGCACGGATGGCCGCCAGGTCGAAGACCGGGTGGGCGTAGTCGTAGCGGCCGATCACCTGGCCGGGGTCGATCTCGGCCACCGGGTTGAGCGAGACCACGACCGGCTGCGTGAACGGCACGGGCTGCAGCTGGTTGATCAGGTAGTGCAGGCACACGCGGGCCGACTCGCGGCCGCGGTCCGGTGCGCGCTCGTAGTTCCAGGCGGCCCAGGCGGCGCGGCGCCCGGGCAGCACCGAGGTGTCGGTGTGCAGCACGGCATGGTTGGCCTGGTAGCGGATGGCGCCCAGCACGGCGCGCTCCTGCAGCGTGGGCTGGGCCAGCAGGGCCAGCGACTGGTCCGAATGCGTGGCCAGCACCACCTGGTCGAAGCGCTCGGTATTGCCGGCGGTCACCACGCGCACGCCCGCAGCGTCGCGTTCGATGCGGCGCACGGGGGTGGCGAGGCGCTTGTCCTCGATGCCGGCCACGATCTTGTCCACATAGTGGCGCGCGCCGCCGGCCACCGTCCACCACTGGGGGCGGTTGCTGACCTGGATCAGGCCATGGTTGTGGCAAAAGCGCACCATGGTCGCCACGGGGAACTGCAGCATCTGGTCGGTCGGGCAGCTCCAGATGCAGCCCAGCATGGGCAGGAAGTACCAGTCGCGGAAGGCATCGCCGAAGCGGTGTTCCTTGAGGAAATCGCCCAGGGGCTGCATCAGCGCGGCATCGGCCTGGGCCTCGGCCAGGCTTGTGCACAGCCGGTTGAAGCGCAGCAGGTCGTAGAGCATGCCCAGGAAACGCGGGTTCACGAGGTTGCCGCGCTGGGCGAACACGGTGGACAGGCTGGTGCCGCTCCACTCCAGCGTGCGCCCGCCGCCCAGCGCTTGCGGCACCTGGACGGAAAACGACATGTCCGACGGGGCGGTTTCCACGCCCAGTTCGGCCAGCAGGCGGATCAGGTTCGGGTAGGTGCGCTCGTTGAAGACCAGGAACCCGGTGTCCACCCCGCAGGCCACGTCCCCGGAGGGGCCGGGCAGGGTCACGTCCACGGTGTGGGTGTGGCCGCCGAAATGGCTGCCGGCTTCGTAGAGGGTGATGTCGGCCTGGTCGCGCAGCCGGTGCGCCACTGCCAGGCCGGAAATGCCGGAGCCGACGATGGCGATCTTCATGGCCGGCTCCCTCTGGCCGGCTGGCTGAATAAAAAAGTTGCGAAGCGTCCCGAAACGAATAAGAGAGGGAGGGAGGAGAAGCGCTCCAGGAGAACAGTCGGAACCCGTGGGACCGAAAGGCTTCGCAACGTTAAAACGGATGGACGCTCATCACGTCCTTGCGTTCGATAGAGTAAGGCCGTTCCGCAGAAGTTCCAGAGGTTCCTCCGCATTTTTTTGAAGAAATGTAAAGAAAACATTCGTGTTCACCGGGTTGGTGCGGTGGCCAGCTGTTGTTCGATGGCACGGACCAGGCTTTTGCTGTCCGGCGCCGTGAGGCTGGTGTAGCTGTCCACCAGCTTGCCGTCGCGGCCCAGCAGGTACTTGTGGAAGTTCCAGCGCGGTGGGCCGGACATCTGGGCCAGCTGGCGGAACAGCGGCGAGGCCTCGGCACCGGTCACCACGCTCTTGGCGAACATCGGGAATTTCACCCCGAAGGTGTTTTCGCAGAAATCCGCGATCTGCTGGTTGCTGCCGCTTTCCTGGGAGAAGTCGTTGCTGGGAAAGCCCAGCACCACCAGCCCCTTGTCCTTGTAGCGGGCATAGAGGTCTTCGAGGCCCTTGTACTGCCCCGTGAAGCCACAGAAGCTGGCCGTGTTGACCACCAGCACGACCCGGCCAGCGTACTGGCACAGCGATTGCGGTTTCTCGTCCTGCAGGCGCAGGTAGGTGTGTTGCAGTGTGGCCGGGCAGGACTCGGGGGACGCCGCGAGGGCTGACGACGGCGCCACGCCGAACCACAGAAGGGCTGCCACCGGGGCCAGGGTGCCAAGGCGCGAAAACTGGATCATGAGAGCACCTCCCGAGTTGTTGGTGGCCAATTTAACCAATGAATCATATTTTGTCCAGATAAGTTTTTATTTGTACTGATTGGTTTTTTTGGCGGCGGCACTTGCAAGCGCCGGCAGCGCTGGCGTTGCCGTGTGTGGGGAAGTACGCAGCGAAAGCGCGGCTGGATGCGGGGACGCGGCCCCAGGGGGTGGAAACCCCTGTGGAACTGGCAAGGACAGGCCGGTGGGCCGTGCAGGCCCGGGGGAATCAGACCAGCGGCAGCAGCCGGTTGAGCGAGAGCTTGACGCGCACGTCCTTGTGCGCGACCACGCCGACGATCTTCCACTGGGGCTGGGCGGTGTCGCGGGGAATCAGCTCACCCGTGGGCATGCCCAGCCGGTTGGTGACCACAGCCACGCGCGGTGTGGTGCCCGTGCTGCCGCGGCGCAGCACCACGGCCACTTCCTGGCTGGCGAGCTTCACGAAGGCGCCCGGCGGGTAGATGCCCAGGGCCTTGACCAGGGCCGCTCCGGCCTCGTCGACCTTCTGCTCCTCGTCGTAGTAGCTGGCCTGCATGGCGGCGGTCACCGGCATGGGCGAGCGCGCTGCGCGCGGCGCCAGCCGGGCACCGAAGACGTCGGCGCGCTGGATCAGCCGGGCCATCTGCAGGCCGGGGCTCTTGTGGCCGAAGGCACCCGGGGTGCGGTGGTGGTGGTGGCGCACGGCCTCCAGCCACAGTTCGCTGTGCACGCCCAGTTCGCGGAGCAGCGCTTCGGAGCGGGCCGCGTGGTTCTCCACGGCGGTGATCTGGGTCGAGGTCAGGGGCTGGGCCTGCTGGGCCAACTGGTCCTGCAACTCGGTCATGGCGATGTTCATGGACAGGGCGGCCTGGCCCACGGTCTGCACCTGGGCCGCAGGCCAGCGCAGCATTTCCCTGGCCACCACCATGCACACGCAGGACACCAGCATGGCGTGGGTGCCGCTGTACATGCGTGTCTCCTGTGCCGACAGGTAGATCAGGGCCAGCAGCGTGGCATCGGGCGACTGCTCGCAGTTGCGCGCCAGTTCGGCATGCAGGGGCTGGAAGCGGTCCGGGAAATCAAGGGCGTGCGGGCTGCGCAGCAACTGGGTCGCGCGGTCCTGCAGGGCCGGCCAGTCCACCATGTAGGGCGGGGCATCGCGCTCGCGCGAGGCCGCATGGGCGCCTGCCGTCAGCTTGACGGAGGCCAGCTCCCCGAGGTTGGTTTCCTGCCTCAGCATGCGTTGCAGCTGGGCCACGTAGGCGCGGTAGCTCTCGCCGGACTCTTCCACGTCCACGCACAGCTGGCGACCCCGGCTGAGCATGGCGCCCAACTCGTCGCGGGTGTGCACCACGAAGCCTTTTTGGGCCAGCAGCGTCCCATCGGCACCCCGCAAGGCGAATGGCAGCGGGTGGCCGAGCTGGATCGATCCGACGTTGATGGTGACGAGGTTCATAGCGGTAGGCCATTATCTCGCCGACCCGGGGCGTGTTAAAGGGCGCAAACCCGGGTGGTTTGCGCCCTTTTGCGCGGATGACGGGATGTGTTGCCGTCAGGGGATCGCGGGTGCCTGCTCCGGCCTGGAGGTCGGTGCCCGCGGCGGCAGGCCGCGCAGGCGCCGCAGCATGCGGCCGAACCACTGGCCCACGTCGTCCACCCCCGTGAACACGGCCGGGATCACCAGCAGGCTAAGGAAGGTCGAGGTGATCAACCCGCCGATCACCGCCACCGCCATCGGCGAGCGGAAGCTGGCGTCCGCCGCGCCGAAGCCCACGGCGATCGGAAGCATGCCCGCACCCATGGCCAGCGTCGTCATGATGATCGGCCGGGCGCGCTTGTGGCAGGCATCGATCAGCGCCTCGAAACGCGTCATGCCATGCTCGCGCCGTGCCAGGATGGCGTACTCCACCAGCAGGATGGAGTTCTTCGTCGCAATGCCCATGAGCATGATGAGCCCGATCAGCGAGGGCATGGAGAAGCTCTTTTGCGCGATCAGCAGGCCCACGAAGGCGCCGCCCAGCGACAGCGGCAGCGCCGCCAGGATGGTCACCGGGTGCAGGAAGTCCTTGAACAGCAGCACCAGCACGATGTAGATGCACAGCACGCCGGTGAGCATGGCCAGGCCGAAGCTGGCGAACAGCTCGCCCATCACCTCGGCGTCACCGATGGTGATCTGGCGCACGCCGGGCGGCAGGTTCTTGATGGACGGCAGCGCATCCACGGCCTTGGTCACGTCGCCCAGAGGCAGGCCCGAGAGCTCGATCTCGAAGTTCACGTTGCGCGA
This sequence comes from Acidovorax sp. GW821-FHT09B03, assembly GCF_059418305.1. Classification (NCBI taxonomy): domain Bacteria; kingdom Pseudomonadati; phylum Pseudomonadota; class Betaproteobacteria; order Burkholderiales; family Comamonadaceae; genus Acidovorax; species Acidovorax sp. GW821-FHT09B03. The sequence goes on along the minus strand of NZ_JBWKPP010000001.1, from coordinate 189,908 downwards.
GCGGTCGTAGCGGTCCACCACGGCCGGGCCGCCGCTGAACTCCAGCGTGGCCACCTGGCCCAGCATCACCGGGCCCTTGGAGCCGGGCACGGCCAGGCGTTCGAGCAGCGACAGGTCCTTGCGCGCATCGTCCTGCAGCTTGACGACGATGGGCACCTGGCGCGAGGCCAGGTTGAGCTTGGGCAGCGACACGTCGTAGTCGCCCACGGTGGCGATGCGCAGGGTCTCGGCAATGGCGCTGCTGGTCACGCCCAGGTCGGCGGCGCGCGCGAAGTCGGGGCGCACCGCGATCTCCGAGCGGATCAGGCTGGCGGTGGACGACACGCTGCCCAGGCCGGGGATGGTGCGCAGGTCCTTCTCGACGGCGAGAGAGGCTGTCTGCAGTGCCTGCGGGTCGTCGCCCGTGAGCACCAGCACGTACTTTTCGCCCGAGCCGCCCAGGCCGACCTTGCTGCGCACGCCGGGCAGGCTCTCCAGCGCGGCGCGGATCTGGTTCTCGATGCCCTGCTTGCGCGGCCGGTCGCCGCGGTCGGCCAGCAGGATGGTGAGCGTGGCCTTGCGTGTCTCGGCGTTGGCGCTGCCCATGAACGGGTCGGACCCCGCGGAGCCGCCGCCGATGGTGGTGTAGACGCTCTTGACGTGGTTCACAGCGGCCACGCGCTGGCGCGCGTCCTCGGCCACCACGCGGGTCTGGGCCAGCGTGGCACCGGGCGGCAGCTCCAGGTAGACCTGGGTCTGGGAGTTGTCGTCCGGCGGGATGAAGCCCGTGGGCAGGAGCGGGATCAGCGCCAGCGAGCCGATGAAGAAGGCTCCCGTGGCGATGAAGGTGATCCAGCGGTGCCGGATGCACCAGGCCGCCCAGCGCAGGTACCAGCCCATCCAGCGCGGGTCCTTGTGCTCGCCGACGATGGGCTTCAAGATATAGGCCGCCATCATCGGGGTCAGCACGCGCGCCACGACCAGGCTGGCGAACACAGCCAGCGCCGCGGTCCAGCCGAACTGCTTGAAGAACTTGCCGGCGATGCCGCTCATGAAGGCCGTGGGCAGGAACACCGCGATCAGCGTGAACGTGGTGGCCACCACGGCCAGGCCGATCTCGTCGGCCGCCTCCATGGCCGCCTGGTAGGGCGTCTTGCCCATGCGCAGGTGGCGCACGATGTTCTCCACCTCCACGATGGCATCGTCCACCAGGATGCCGACCACCAGCGACAGCGCGAGCAGCGTGATCACGTTGATCGAAAAGCCCAGCAGGTACATGCCGATGAAGGCCGGGATCACCGACAGCGGCAGCGCCACGGCCGAGACGAAGGTCGCGCGCCAGTCGCGCAGGAACAGCCACACCACCAGCACCGCCAGCAGCGCGCCTTCGTAGAGCAGGTGCATGGAACCGTCGTATTCCTCCTGCACCGGCGCCACGAAGTTGAAGGCCTCGGTGATCTCCAGGTCGGGGTGTTGGGCGCGCATCTCGGCCAGGGCCGCCTGCACCGCGGCGCCCACTTCGACCTCGCTCGCGCCCTTGCTGCGGGCCACCTCGAAGCCCACCACGGGCTTGCCATTGAGCAGGGCCATGGCGCGCGGATCGGCAAAGGTGTCGGAGACGGTGGCCACCTGGTCCAGGCGCACGTGGCGGCCGTCGGACAGCGACAGCGTGAGGCCCGCGAGCTCCTGCGCCGACTGCACGGTGGCCAGGGTGCGCACGGGCTGCTCGCTGCCGCCCAGGTCGGTGCGGCCGCCCGCGCTCTCGGTCTGCACCAGGCGCAGCTGGCGCGAAACGTCGGCCGCCGTGGCGCCCAGCGCCTGCAGCTTCATGGGATCGAGCGCCACGTGCACCTGGCGGTCCACGCCGCCCACGCGGTTCACCGCGCCCACGCCGCGCACGGCCAGCAGCTTCTTGGCGATGTCGTTGTCCACGAACCAGGACAGGGCCTCGTCGTCCATGCGGCGCGAGGCGATGGTGAAGGCCAGCACCGGCTGGGCCGCCAGGTCCATCTTGGTCACGATGGGGTCGCGCACGTCACCGGGCAGGTCGCCGCGCACGCGTGCCACGGCCGAGCGCACGTCATCGAGCGCCTCCTGCGTGGGCTTTTCCAGACGGAACTCGGCCGTGATGGTGGCGCCGCCGTCCTGTACCTTGGTGTAGATGTGCTTCAGGCCCTGCAGCGTGGCGATCGAGCTCTCGACCTTGCGTGCCACATCGTTCTCGAGCTGCGCGGGCGAGGCGCCGGGCAGCGACACGGTCACCGAGATGGTGGGCAGGTCGATGTCGGGGAAGTTCTGCACCTTCATGCCGTTGAACGACAGCAGGCCGCCGAAGGTCAGCAGCACGAACAGCATCAGCGCCGGTATGGGGTTCTTGATCGACCAGGTAGATACATTCATGGTGAATGCTCCTTGCTCTTCTTACTTGGTGGCCGAAGCCGGGGCGGCCGCGGTGGGCACGGTCGCCGTGCCCTGCACCCCGACGGGCGCGGTGTTGGACACGCGCACCAGATCGCCGTCGTTGAGGAAGCCGGCGCCGCGCACGGCGATGGCGGTCGTTGCCTCCAGGCCCGAGAGCACCTCCACCCGGTCAGCCACGCGCCGGCCAGTCTGGATCTTGCGCTGCTGCACGCGCTGGTCGCCGCCCAGGGCGAACACATAGGAGAAGCCATCGCGCACCACCAGGGCTTCCTGCGGCACGGTCAGGGCCTCGCTGCTGCCGAGCGCGAACTCGCCGCGTGCGAACATGCCGGGCAGGATGGCGCTGAGCGTGGCCTTGGGGTCGATGGGCGTGTCGGTGGCGGACGACGGCAGGTCCACATAGACCAGGGCGTTGCGCGTCTGCGGGTCCACTGTCGGGCCGACCATGCGCACCGTGCCCTGCACCGTGGTGCCGCTGGCGGCCGTCACGCTGACCTTGGAGCCGGGCTGGATGCGTGCCAGCTCGGTCGAGGTGACTTCGGCGCGCCATTCGAGCCGGCCCTTGCGCACCATGCGGAACAGCTCGGTGCCGGCGCCCACGACCGCGCCCACGGTGGCGCTGCGGGCCGAGATGATGCCGCTGTCGGGCGCCACCACCTGGGTGTATTTGAGGCGCAGCTGCTGGGCGTTGAGCTGGGCCTGGGCCGCCTCGACGCGCGCCTGGGCGGTCTTCTCGGCCGTGGTGTACTGCTGGATCTGCTGCTGGCTCAAGGCGCCCGAGGCCTGCAGCGAACGCGCGCGCTCGGCATTGGCGGCGGCCTCGGCGGCCGTGGCCTGGGCTTCGAGCACGCTGGCGCGGCCCTGGGCCACCTCGGCCTGCGTGGTCTCGGCCGAGAAGGTGGCCAGCACCTGGCCGCGCTTGACCACGTCGCCCACGTTGACGCGCACGTCGGTCAGGCGCAGGCCATTGCTTTCGGCGCCGATGATGGCCTCCTGCCAGGCGGCGATGTTGCCGTTGGCGGCCAGGCGCAGGGGCACGGCGGTGCGCTGCGGCTGTGCGGTCGTGACCGTGAGCGCCGGGCGCGGCTGGTTGGCCTTTGGCTCGTCGGCAGCGCGCGAGGCGCCCGAGAACACCAGGGCGCCGGTGGCAGCCAGGACGCAGGCGGCAACGACGGCCAGCGTGGAAGCGGAGAGTTTGAACTGGTTCATGAAAGGGGTCCGTTCATCCGGAAGGTGTCAGGAAAAATGGGGGGTGCCGGGCTCAGCGGGTGCCGGCCTGGGCGGTCTCGGCCAGGCCGGGGGCCGTGGTGTCCCAGCCGCCGCCGGCTGCGCGGTACAGCGCGATCCAGGCAGACTGGCGCTCGTGCTGCAGGGCCAGCAGCGCGTTCTGCGCGGCCAGCGCCGTGCGGCGTGCGTCCTCCAACTCCACCAGGCTGGCCAGGCCGCCGCGCCAGCGCGCGTCGGTGGCATCGAACGAGATGCGGTAGCCATCGGCCGCGGCGCGGGCGCTGGCATTGCGCTCGGCCGTGCTCTGCAGCCGCACCAGGGCCTGCTCCACCTCGCTCACGGCCTGGCGGATGCGGGCGCGGTACAGCGCCACCGACTCGTCGTAGCGCGCGCGGGCCGCATCGACCTGCGCCGCGCGGCGCCCGCCGTCGAACAGCGGCAGGCTCAGGGTCAGCGGGCCCAGCGTCCAGGCGTCCACGTCGAGGGTGGTGCCGCCGGCGCGGCTCCAGGCCTTGCCGATGTTGCCGCTGAGCGACAGGCGGGGATAGCGCTGTGCCTGGGCGTTGCCCACCTCGGCACTGGCGGCTGCGACCTCGCGCTCGGCGTTGTAGACGTCGGGGCGCTGGGAGATCACCTGCGCGGGCAGGGCGGCAATGGCGAAAAGGCTGTCGGGTGCGGGCGTGATCGGCATTGCCGTGATCAGCTGGCGCAGCGCGGCCTCCTCCTGGCCGGTCAAGGCCACCAGGGTCTTGAACTCCACGTCGCACTGCATGCGCTGCTGCGAGGCGCGCGCCGCGGCCTCGGCGGCGCTGGCGCGCGCCAGCGCGGCGGTGGCCGGGGCCGTGAAGCCGGCGCGTTCGCTCAGGTCCGACAGGCGCGAGGTCTCGCCGCGCGAGCGCGCATCGCGCTCGGCCACGTCCAGCTGCTGCAGGCAGGTGCGCAGGCTGCTGGTCTGCAGCGCCACCTCGGCTGCCACGCTCACGCGCGCTTCGTGCCACAGGGCCTGGGCGCCGGCCAGGCGTTCGCTGGCCGCGTCGCGCGTGGCGGCATTGGCGCCGAACAGGTCCACTTCCCAGGCTGCCTGCAGGCCCGCCTGGCTGGTGGTGGCCAGGCCGCCGACCTGCGCGTTGGCGCCACGGCTGGTGGTCGCCTGGGCGTCGAGCGTGGGCTTCAGGGCGGCGCCCGCCGTGGTTTGCGTGGCGCGGGCCTGCAGCAGGCGCGATCGGGCCTGGGCCAGGCTCGGGCTGATGCCCTGCGCGGCCTCGATCAGCGGCACCAGCGCGGGGTCGTTCCACTGGCGCCACCACTGCGCCAGGTCGGCCATCTGCCCGCCATGCGGCAGCGGCGCGACCCAGCCCGCAGGCGCCTGCACCGGGATCGCCTGCGGCGGTCGCGCGGTGCTGCAGGCGCCCAGCAGCAGCACGCCGCAGACGCCCAGGGTTCGAACAAACAATGTCATTCCTCTTCCTCCTTGTTGTTGTGCCTGCGCTGTTCGCGCAGTGCCTGGCGGCGTGCCACTTCGCCCTGGATCATGGACATGGCATAGCCGGTCAGGCGTTCGGCCCAGGCGTCCGCGGTGGCGGGGCCTGCGAGTTGGGGGGCAATGGCGGCAATCGCGTCGCGCTGGGTCCACAGCAGCATGACCAGGCCGCCGATCGAGAACGCCAGGCGGTGCATGTCGTCGTCGATGTCGGGCACGCCCATGTGCTCGCACAGCAGGCGTGCCAGCGCCATGTGCGGGGCCTTGCATTCGCGCTCGATCAGCTCGGGCCAGACATGGGTGGGTTCGAGCAGCTCGCGCACATGCAGGCGCGTGGCCTGGCGGACCAGGTCGTCGTGCTTGAGCGGCTCCAGCAGCCCTGTGAAGTAGGCCTGCAGGGCCTGTTGCAGGCTGAGCCCGGGGGCGGCAAACACCTCGATGAGGTCGCTACCGCTGCCAAAAGGCTCATAGAAGGTGGCGGTGTACAGCTGGGCCTTGTCGCCGAAATGGTAGCCGATGGCGGCCACGTTGGTCCCCGCTGCGACGGCGATGGCGCGCACCGAGGTGCGGGCAAAGCCACTTTCGGAAAACAGCCGCAGCGCGGCCTGCAGCAGGCGTGCGCGCGTGTCGTCGCCATCGCTGCGTGCGGCACGGGCGGGGCGCGCGGCGCGCTTGGCAGCGGGCTCAGAAATGGGCGGGGCAGAATGCATGGCGGTGGATTAAACCACCATAATTCAAACAAGTGTTTAAATTAGCGTGACATTCGGCAACAGGCCGCCGCGGGCCTGGGTGGGTTCGGCTCAGTGGCCGCTGCCGAACACCGCCGCCCAGAGGGCCAGCACGGCGTCGCGCTCGGCCTGCAGGGCCGGGGGCGTGACCTGGGTCGGGGCCTCGTCCAGGCGCGCCCGGTGCTGCACGCGGCGCAGCTCGCGGTAGGCGTCGGCGGCGGCCTGGCCTACGCCGGCCGGCAGCAGGCCGACCTGCTCGGCGCGCTGCAGCAGGGCGATGTTGCCCACGTTGGCCACCAGTTCGGGGTGCGCCGCCGATTGCGAGAGCACCAGGTACTGCACGGCAAATTCCGCGTCCACCATGCCGCCCACGCTGTGCTTGACATCGAATTGCCCGTCGCGCGTGGGGTGGGCCTGGCGCACCTTTTCGCGCATGGCCACGATCTCATCGCGCAGGGCCACCGGGTCGCGGGCCGAGGTGATCACGGCCGTGCGCACGGCGTCGAAGCGGGCTTCCAGTGCCGGGCTGCCCATCACGAAGCGCGCGCGCGTCATGGCCTGGTGCTCCCAGGTCCAGGCGGTGTTGCTGCCGCGGCGTTCCTGGTAGTTGGCATAGGCCTCGAAGCGCGTGACCAGCAGGCCCGAGCTGCCATTGGGGCGCAGCGCGGTGTCGATCTCGTAGAGGTCGCCCTCGCCGGTCTTCACCGTGAGCCAGTTGATCAGCTTGCGCACGAAGGCGGCATACACCTCGGGGGCGCGCTCGTCGTCGTCGTCGAAGACGAACACGATGTCCAGGTCGCTGCCGTAGCCCAGCTCCTTGCCGCCGAGCTTGCCGTAGCCGATCACCGCGAACTGCGGCACGTCGCGGTGGCGCGTCTTGAGGCGGCTCCAGCACCACTGGGCCGTCACGCGCAGCACGCTGTCGGCCAGGGCGCTCAGGTCGTCGGCCACCTGTTCGACCGTGATGCGGTGCTCCACGTCGCGTGCCAGCGTGCGGAAGGTCTCGGCATGCTGGGCGCGGCGCAGCAGGTTCAGGAGGGTCTCGTCGTCGTCTTCCCCGGTGGAGGTGATCGAGGCCAGGCGCATGGCCAGTTCGCGCTCGAAATCGGCCACCGAGAAGCGCTCGGCCAGCAGGGCGTCGCCCACCAGCTCGTCGATCACGCCGGGGTGCTGCAACAGGTAGCGCGCGGGCCAGCGGGCCGCACCCAGCAGGTGCAGCATCTGCTCGTGCACCGAGGGGCGTTCCAGCAGCAGCGCCAGGTAGCTGTCGCGGCGCAGCAGGGGCTCGAGCCAGTTGGCCATGCGCACGGCGGCCTCTTCGGTCACCCGGCCTTCGTTGAGCCACTGGGCGGTGCGCTGCACCAGGCGGAACAGGCGCGCGCGTGTCTCATCGCGCAGGCCCTGCACGCGCGGATGGCTGCGCCACTCGGCCACGCGCTCGCGGAAACCGGGGGGCAGCTGTTCCAGCAGCGCCTCCAGCTCGGGTGGCGGGGGCGCGGCCGCGCGCGGGCCGCCGCAGCCGCCCTTGCTGCACTGCTTCTTGCCGTTGCCGCCCAGCAGGGTGTCGAACTCCTGGGCCACCAGTTCGCGGTGGGCGTCGAGTTCGTGCAGGAAGGCGCAGCAGTCGGGGTAGCCCATGGTGCGGGCGATCCAGGCCAGGTCGTCGTCGCGCGTAGGCAGCACATGGGTCTGCTGGTCATCGAGGTACTGGATGCGGTGCTCCACCCGGCGCAGGAAGACATAGGCGCGCGCCAGGGCGTCGGCCGTCTCCTGCGGCATCAGGCCGGCCTGGGCCAGGCGCTGCAGGGCATCGAGCGTGGGGCGCCGGCGCAGCTCGGGGAACTGGCCGCCGCGCACCACCTGCAGCAGCTGCACGGTGAATTCGATCTCGCGGATGCCCCCGCGCGAGAGCTTGACGTCGTTGGCGCGCTCGGGGTGGCCCGCGCTGCGCTTGGCCGCATGGTCGCGGATCTGGCTGTGCAGCAGGCGCAGCGCATCGAACACGCTGTAGTCCAGGTAGCGGCGAAAGACGAAGGGCAGCACCACGCCGCGCAGCGCCTGCACCTCGGTGCTGGCAATGCACTCGCGCGGTGCCACCACCCGGCTCTTGAGCCAGGCAAAGCGTTCCCATTCGCGGCCCTGTACCTGCAGGTACTCCTCGAGCGCCGCCAGCGAGACGGCCGCCGGACCCGAGTTGCCGTTGGGCCTGAGGGCCAGGTCGACGCGGAACACGAAGCCATGCTCGGTGGTGTCGCCGACCAGGCTGTAGATGGCCTTGACCGCGCGCGCGAAGTACTCGTGGTTCGAGATCTTGCCCCGGCCGTCCGGCGTGCCGGCGGTCTCGCCATCGTGCTCGTAGACGTAGATCAGGTCGATGTCGCTCGATACATTGAGCTCGCGCGCGCCGAGCTTGCCCATGCCGATGATCCACAGCTGCACGGCCTGGCCTTCGGGGCCCTGGGGGGCGCCGTGGCGCGCGTCGAGCTCCTGGCGCGCATGCCGGCAGGCGCGGTCCAGGGCCAGTTCGGCCAGCTCGGTGACGGCACAGGTGATGTCGGACAGCGGCGCCTGCCCATCGCAGTCGAGCTGGATCAGGCGTTCCATGACCAGTTGGCGCAGCACGCGAAGGGCGGTGCCGGTGTCGTTGCCGCGTGCCAGCAAGGCATCGCAGACGGTATCCATTGCGGCGCGCCGGGGTGCCCCGGCCGGCAGCAGGGTCAAATCGCTGGCGTAACGCCGGTGCAGGCGCTGCAGGAAGCGGGAATGCCCCGCCAGCGGCTCGCCGTCCTTGAAGGGGTCGTTACAGGACATGGGCATGGTGGCGCACAGGGGTGGGGCAGGAGGTGCCGCAGCCGGCTGCAAGCACGGGGCCATGGCCTGCTGCATGCAAAAGGACACTGGTTCTCATTGAACCCACAAGGAAACCGCGGGTCATAATTCCTGCCACATTCAATCCCACCATGATCGATCCCACCCCGCACCCCTCACGCCTGCTCAAGACAGTGGCAGGCTTTGCGCGGTGGTCACTGGGGTTGCTGCTCGCCTTCTGGCTGCTGCTGACCATCGCCTGGGGGGCCCTTCATGGCTGGATTGTGCCGCGAATCGGCGAGTTCCGCCCGCAGCTCGAAGCCCATGCCGCACGCGCCCTAGGGGTTCCCGTGCGCATCGGCGCCCTGAGCGCCCGCTCCGAGGGGCTGGTCCCCTCCGTGGAGCTGGTGAATGTGGCGCTGCTGGACAGCGCCGGCCGTGAGGCCCTGCGCCTGCCGCGCGTGGTCGTGGCCCTGTCGCCGCGCTCGCTGCTGAACTTCGGTTTCGAGCAGCTCTATATAGAGAAGCCCGACCTGGACATCCGCCGGGCCAGCGACGGCCGCATCACCGTGGCCGGCCTGGCCATGAAGGACAGCGGCAGCGACAGCAGCAGCGCGGCCGACTGGTTCTTCTCGCAGGGCGAGGTGCTGATCAAGGGCGGCACCCTGCGCTGGACCGACGAGATGCGCAATGCGCCCGAGCTGGCCCTGACCGAGGTGGACCTGCTGGTGCGCAACGGCAACTGGAGCCACCGCATGCGCGTGGACGCCACGCCGCCGCCCGACTGGGGCGACCGCTTCACGCTGGTCGGCCTGTTCCGCGCGCCGCTGCTGCGTGCGCGCGACGGCAACTGGCAGCACTGGAACGGCCAGGTCTATGCCGACTTCGCGCGGGTGGACGTGTCCCGGCTGCGCCACCATGCCGACCTGGGGGTGGACGTGGCCCAGGGCCGTGGCGCCCTCCGGGCCTGGGCGGACGTGAAGAGCGGCCAGATCGTCGGCGGCACGGCCGACCTGGCACTGGCCGACGTGAATGCCACCCTGGGCCCGGGGCTGGAGCCGCTGGCACTGCCCTCCATCGCCGGGCGCCTGGGCGGGCGGCAGCTCAAGGGCGGCTTCGAATTCTCCACGCAGGGCCTGCAGTTCACCACCGATGACGGTCTGCGCTGGCCCGGAGGCAACGTCCGGTTGGTATACACCGATGCCACCGCCAAGGCCCCCGCGCAGGGCGACTTCCGTGCCGACCGGCTGGAATTGGCCGCCCTGGCGCAGATCGCCAGCCGCCTGCCCCTGGGCAGCACGGCCCACGATGCCGTGCGCCAGTACGCGCCCAAGGGCCTGGTGGACGAGATCCAGGCCACCTGGAAGGGGCCGCTTGGTGCGCTGCAGCAGTACCAGGTGCGCGGCCGCATCCAGGGCCTGGCGCTGGCGGGGGAGCTGGACAACGGCGCGGCGCAGCGCCTGGGCCTGCGTGGTGCCACGGTGGACCTGGACATGACGCAGGGCGGTGGCAAGGCCATGCTCGCCATCGAATCCGGCGCCCTGCTCTTGCCTGGCGTGTTCGAAGACCCCCTGCTGCCGCTGGACCGCCTGAGTGCCGAGGTGCGCTGGCAGCTCGAGGGCGAGCGCATCGCGGTGCAGGCCAACGAGGTGAAGTTCGCCAATGCCGATGCGCAGGGCGAGGCACGCGCGACCTGGCATACCTCCGACCCCGCGAAGGGTCCGAGCCGTTCGCGCTTCCCCGGCGTGCTGGACCTGTCGGGCAAGCTCACGCGGGCCGATGGCACGCGCGTGCACCGCTACCTGCCGCTGTCCGTCGGCGAGGACGCCCGCCACTATGTGCGCGACGCGGTGGTTGCCGGTACCGCCAGCGTGGTCGATTTCAAGGTCCGGGGCGACCTGCATGACATGCCGTTCAACGACCCGCGCCAGGGCGAGTTCCGCATTGCAGCGCGCGTCAAGGATGTGACCTATGCCTTCGTGCCGCCGCAGTTGCACCCGAACGATCCCCTGCGCTGGCCGGCGCTCACGCAGCTGCAGGGTGAGCTGATCTTCGAGCGCTCGTCGATGCAGGTGCGTGGTGCCAGTGGCAGCTTCGCAGGTACGTCCGGCGTGCGCGTGTCGCGGGTGGAGGCCTCCATCCCCGATCTCGCGCACACGGTAGTGGGCGTGAATGCCGACGCCCGTGGACCGCTGTCCGAACTGCTCGGCGTGGTCAACACCTCGCCGCTCTCGCGCCTGACGGGCAATGCCCTGGCGCAGGCCAGCGGCACGGGCCAGGCCGATCTCCAGCTCAAACTGACCCTGCCCATCAGCCACATCGACAAGTCCCGGGTGCAAGGCAGTGTCACCCTGGCCGGCAACGATGTGCGCATCACGCCCGACACGCCGATGCTCGGGCGTGCGCGGGGCTCGGTGCAGTTCAGCGAGACGGGCTTTTCGCTGGTGGGCATGCAGGCCCGGGCCCTGGGCGGCGACGTGAAGCTCGAAGGCGGCATGCGCTCCCTGCCGCCAGGCGCTCCAGCCACCGAGTCGTCCATCCAGCTGCGAGCGCAGGGCGTGGCCACGGCAGAGGGCCTGCAGCAGGCGCCGCAGCTGGGCCTGCTGTCGCAGCTGGCCGGCCGTGCCACGGGCAGCGCGCCCTACACACTGGCACTGGCCTTTCGCCGCGGGGTGCCCGAGGTGCAGGTGACCACCAGCCTGCAGGGGCTGGCGCTGGCACTGCCGGCCCCGCTGGGCAAAACGGCCGAGGCCACCCTGCCGCTGCGCTACGACAACTCGCTGGCGCGCGAATCGCTCACCGGCACGGCGACTGCCGCCGGAGCCCTGCCGCCGCTGCGCGACCAGATCACGCTGGACCTGGGAGCCCTGGGTTCGGCCACCTACCACCGCGACGTGAGCGGCGCCCAGCCCCGCGTGCTGCGCGGGGCCATCGGCGTGGGGCTGGCGCCCGGAGAGACGGCTCCGATGCCGGCCGAGGGTGTGGCGGCCAATGTGCAACTTGCCAGGCTCGACGTCGATGCCTGGGAAGAACTGCTCAGCCCGCCGGCCCGCCCTGCGCCCGGTGCTGCGGCCCGTGTGACCGCCCCGGCAGGCGCCACGCTGGCCAGTACCACGCAGGAATACCTGCCGACGCGGGTGGCCCTGCGCGCCAAGGAGTTGTCGGCCCAGGGGCGCACCCTGCATAACGTGGTGGCCGGCGGGCAGCGCGACGGCCCGGTCTGGAAAGGCAACATCGATGCCAGCGAGCTCAGCGGCTTCGTGGAGTTTCGCGAAGGCGGTGGCGGCGACTCGGGCAATGGGCGGCTGTATGCCCGACTGTCCCGCCTGAACATGCCGCAGAGCGACGCCAACCAGGTCGAGGCACTGCTCGAGGAGCAGCCGACCTCGCTGCCGGCGCTGGACATCGTGGTCGACGATTTCGAGCTGCGTGGCCGCAAGCTCGGCCGGGTGGAGATCGAGGCCCAGAACCGGGGCAGCGAGAGCACGCCGCGCGAGTGGCGCCTGTCCAAGTTCAACATCACCTCGCCCGAGGGCAGCCTGACGGCCAGTGGCAACTGGGCCCTGCTCAACCAGGCGCGGATGGCGGGGAGCGGCGCCGGCGAGCGGCGCACGGTGCTCAATTTCCGGCTCGACATCCGCGATTCGGGCGACCTGCTGGCGCGCTTTGCCATGCCGGGCGTGGTGCGGCGTGGCAAGGGCCGCATGGAAGGCCAGGTGGCCTGGGTGGGCGCGCCCTTCAGTCCCGACTACCGCTCGATGGCAGGCCAGGTCAGCGTGAACATCGAAGCCGGCCAGTTCCTCAAGGCCGACCCGGGCCTGGCCAAGCTGCTCAGCGTGCTCAGCCTGCAGTCGCTGCCGCGCCGCCTGACGCTCGATTTCCGCGATGTCTTCAGCGAAGGCTTTGCGTTCGATTTCGTGCGCGGCGACCTGCGCATCGAGCAGGGCGTGGCCACCACCAACAACCTGCAGATGAAGGGCGTGAACGCCGCCGTGCTCATGGAGGGCAGCGCCGACATCGACCGCGAGACGCAGGACCTGCGCGTGGTGGTGGTGCCCGAGATCAATGCCATGACGGCCTCGCTGGTGGCCACCGCCATCAACCCGGTGATCGGCCTGGGCAGCTTCCTGGCCCAGGTGTTCCTGCGCGGCCCGCTCATCGAGGCGGCGACGCAGGAGTTCCGCATCGATGGCTCCTGGTCCGACCCGCGCGTGGTGCGCGTGCCCCGGCGCACGCGCCTTTCGGGCAACGCGGCAGACACCGGCCCGCCATCCCCCGCCCCCCGAACCGGAGAATCCTCATGAAAGTCGCTGCCCTGCAGATGGTTTCCGGCACCCACCTCGACACCAACCTGGCCGCCGCCCGGGCCCTGCTGGAGCAGGCGGCGCGCGAGGGCGCCGAGCTGGCCGTGCTGCCCGAGTATTTCTGCATCATGGGCCGGCAGGACACGGACAAGCTGGCGCTCAAGGAGTCGCATGGCGAGGGCCCGATCCAGGACTTTTTGGCACGCGCGGCGCGCGAGCTCGACCTGTGGGTCGTGGGTGGAACCCTGCCGCTGCGCGGCAACGATGCCGTGCGCGTGCGCAACACCACGCTGGCCTTCAACCCCGAGGGCGCCTGCGTCGCGCGCTACGACAAGATCCACCTGTTCCACTTCGACAACGGCCAGGACCAGTTCCACGAGAGCCGGGTGATCGAGCCCGGGGACGAGGTCGTGCAGTTCGACCTGCGCTCGCGCGAGGGCGAGCTGTGGCGCGTGGGCCTGAGTGTGTGCTACGACCTGCGCTTTCCCGAGCTGTACCGGGCCCATGCCCAGGCGGGTGCCGACCTGCTGCTGGTGCCCAGTGCCTTCACCCACACCACGGGCCAGGCGCACTGGGAGGTGCTGCTGCGCGCCCGCGCCATCGAGAACCTGGCCTACGTGCTGGCCCCGGCCCAGGGCGGCGCGCACGAGAACGGCCGCCGCACCTGGGGCCACAGCATGCTGGTGGATCCCTGGGGCGGCATTGCGGCGCTGCGTGAGGAAGGCGCCGGCGTCGCCGTGGGCATGCTGGCCAAGGCACGCCTGCGCGAGGTGCGCAGCCAGCTGCCAGCCCTGGGCCACCGCGTGCTGTGAGCAAGCCGCGCAAGACCCTGTGGCAACGCTGGCGTGGCGCCTGGCGGCGCTGGTCGCTGTGGACGCTGCTGGTGGCGCTGGTGGTGGCCATGCTGGTCACCGTGGTCTGGCTGGCCGGGCGCTACGAGGCCAGCCAGGTGCAGAGCCGGCTCGAGCGCGACACGGCCGACGCCGTCTCGGACGTGCGCGTGGCCCTCACGCGCAACCTGCAGAGCCTGCAGGCCCTGCATGCCGATGACCCGGGCGTGCTGGCCTGGGAGGTGAACGCCTCGGAGCTGCTGCGCGGCCACCGCGAGCTGGTGCGGCTGGAATGGCGCGACACCGGCATGCGGCTGCGCTCGCAGGTGCAGACACCCTACCGCCCCGTGTACTGGGACCGGGGCACGCGCGAGAGCGCGCACTCCGACGCCTCGCTGGCCTGTGCCAACGCGCGCCGGCTGAGCGGGCCGGCCTACTCCAGCAGCTACTTCCAGCCCCATGGCGATGGACTGGGCTCGGAGATGATGGAGCTGTGCCTGCCCATCACCTCGGGCGGGCGCAACACCGGTTTCCTGGTAGCCACCTATGCGCTCAACGCCATGCTCGAAGACCTGGTGGGGCACGGACTCACGCGCAGCCAGGAGGCCTCCTTCACCGAGGCCGATGGCACGCGCCTGGCGGTGCTGGGCGCGGCGCGGCGCGGCTCGCGCATGTTCACGGCCACGCACCTGCTGGACCTGCCCGGCGCCACCCTGGTGCTGCGCATGGACACCTGGCACAGTGCCCCGAGCCTGTTCCCGAACGTGCTCACGGCGCTGGTCACGGCCATGTCCATCGCACTGGTCACGGTGATGGTGGTGCTGGTGCGCGACAACCGCCGGCGCCTGCGTGCCGAGCGCGATCTGGGCGATGCGCTGGCATTCCGCAAGGCCATGGAGGACTCGCTGGTCACCGGGCTGCGCGCGCGCGACCTGGAGGGCCGCATCACCTACGTCAACCCGGCGTTCTGCGACATGGTGGGCTTCACGCCGCAGGAGCTGCTGGGCCTGAGCGCGTCGGCCCCCTACTGGCCGCCCGAGCGCGTGGAGGAGTACCAGCAGCGCCAGGCCATCCGCTTTGCCGGCTACATGCCCCCGCGCGAAGGCTTCGAGTCGGAATTCATGCGCAAGGACGGCACGCGCTTTCCCGTGCTCATCATCGAGGCGCCGCTGATCAATGCCCAGGGACTGCACACCGGCTGGATGAGCGCCTTCCTGGACATGAGCGAGCAGCGCCGCATCGAAGAACTCTCGCGCGCCTCACAGGAGCGCCTGCAGGCCACCGCGCGCCTGGCCACCGTGGGCGAGATGGCCTCGCTGCTCAGCCACGAGCTCAACCAGCCGCTGGCCGCGATCTCGAGCTATGCCACGGGCTCCCTGAACCTGCTGGAGACACCCGCTGGCGCGGGCGACCTGCCGCCGCCGCCCGAGAGCCTGCAGGACGTGCGCATGGCCATGCAGCAGATCGGCCGACAGGCCGAGCGTGCCGGCAAGGTGATCAAGAGCGTGCACGACTTCGTGCGCCGCCGCGACCAGGCGCGCGAAGCCGTCACCGCGCAGCAATTGCTCGACGCCATCATGCCGCTGGTGAGCCTGCAGGCGCGAAAGATCGGTGTGCGCGTGCACACCCTGGTGGAGCCGGACCTGCCGGCCGCGCTGTGCGACCGCACCATGGTCGAGCAGGTGCTGCTCAACCTGGCGCGCAATGCCATGCAGGCCATGGACGTGCCGGGCATCTCCAAGCGCGTGCTGGAGATCCGTGCGCGCCGTGCGGCCTCGAACGCGCACCAGGCCTGGATCGAGTTTGCCGTGGCCGACCTGGGCGCCGGCATCGAGCCCGAGGTGGCCGAGCGCCTGTTCACCCCCTTCTTCACCACGCGGGCCGAGGGCATGGGGCTGGGCCTGAGCCTGTGCCGCACCGTCATCGAGCAGCATGGCGGTTTCCTCGGTTTTGCGGCCAACGAACCGCGTGGTACGGTATTCACCTTCACGCTGCCCGTCCACCAACCTCCTGCCTCTTCTTCTACCGCCTCCTGATGGAACCCGTCTCCAATGCCACCGTGTACATCGTCGATGACGATGCGGGCGTGCGCGAAGCACTGGCCTGGCTGCTGCGCTCGCGCCGCCTGCCCAGCGAGTCCTTCGACAGCGCCGAAGCCTTCGATGCCGCGCTGCAGTCGCGCCCGGCGCAGCGCCATCCGTGCTGCCTGCTGCTGGACGTGCGCATGCCGGGCATGAGCGGCCTGGCGCTGTTCGATTTGCTGATCGTGCGCGGCGACCTGGCGACCATGCCGGTGATCTTTCTCACCGGCCACGCCGACGTGCCCACGGCCGTGGATGCGGTCAAGCGCGGCGCCTTCGACTTCTGCGAGAAGCCGTTCTCCGACAATGCGCTGGTGGACCGCATCGAGCAGGCGCTGGCGAAATCGGCCGCCCACCTGGCCACCCTGCGCGAGCGCAGCGACCTGCAGGTGCGCCTGGCCGACCTGACCGAGCGCGAGCGCGACGTGATGGACCTGGTGGTCGCGGGCCTGCCCAACAAGCTGATTGCCGACCAGCTCGACATCAGCGTGCGCACGGTGGAGGTGCACCGCGCGCGAGTGTTCGACAAGATGCAGGTGAAGTCGGCCGTGGAGCTGGCCAACCTGCTGCGCCTGGGGCACTGAGCCCCGCGCTCGGTTCAGTCCTTGCGCGCCGGGGTGTCCGCCTTCTTGCCTTCTTCTCCCTCCGGTTCGGGGGCCTTGAGCTCGCCGCCACGGCGCCCCGAAAACATGGTCCACCAGACAATGGCCACCAGCACCACCAGCGCGAGCAGCGCTTCAAGCAAAATCAGCCCCATGAAATTGACACTCCTGCGCCTTGTGATGACGGCGCTGATTGTAGGAACGCTGGCCGCCTGCTCCACCGCACCCGCCCCAAGTCCCTCCCGTCCCCCGGCCATAGCCCCTGCGCCCGTGCCGGGCGCCGTGTTCGTCCCCGGGGACAACGGCCCGTTGCCGTCCGCCATGGCCCAGCCCAAGAGCCGCTGGATCCCGGTGCGCTGGGCCGAACTGCCGGGCTTTGCCAACGACGCGCTGCACGAGGCCTGGAACGCCTGGATCAAGAGCTGCGAGCGCCCGGCACCGCAGTTCACGCTGCTGTGCGGCGAGGTGCGCCAGCTGAGCATCGCCACGCCCGAGGAGCAGCGCGCCTGGATGGTGGCGCGCCTGCAACCCTACCGTGTGGAGTCGCCCGAGGGCAACCCCGAGGGCCTGCTCACCGCCTACTACGAGCCCATGATCGATGCCGCGCGCCAGCCCGGCAACGGCTTCACTGTGCCGGTGTACCGGCTGCCGGCCGGGCATGGTGCGCGCAAGCCCTGGTACACGCGCCAGCAGATCGACACCCTGCCCGAGGCGCAGGCCGCGCTGCAGGGGCGTGCCATCGCCTGGCTGCGCGATCCGGTCGAATCGATGGTGCTGCACATCCAGGGCTCGGGCCGCCTGCGCGTGGCCGAGCCCGACGGCTCGGTGACGCTGGTGCGCGTGGCCTATGCCGGCACCAACGACCAGCCCTACCAGAGCGTGGGCCGCTGGCTGCTGGACCAGGGCGCCACGCGCGATGCCACCTGGCCCGGCATCCGTGCCTGGCTGGCGCAGAACCCGCAGCGCACCAATGAGCTGCTGTGGGCCAATCCGCGCTACGTGTTCTTCCGCGAAGAGGCGCTCGACGGCATGGAGGCCGGCTTCGGTCCCAAGGGCGCGCAGGGCGTGGCGCTCACGCCGGGCCGCTCGATCGCGGTGGACCGCCAGAGCATTCCCTACGGCACGCCGGTGTGGCTGGCCTCCACCGGGCCGCAGGTGCAGCTGAGCCGGCTGGTGCTGGCCCAGGACACAGGCAGCGCCATCCTGGGCGCCGTGCGGGCCGACTACTTCACGGGCTGGGGCCAGGAGGCGGGCGACATTGCCGGCCGGCTCAAGCAGGGCCTGCGCCTGTGGGTGCTCTGGCCACGGTAGGCTCCCCCTGAGGCGCTGCGCGCCATCCCCCCAGAGGGGGACGCCCCCGGTGCACGCAAGCGAAGCGCCGCATAAGCGACTTGGCGGTCCTTGAACGGGGGCACTGGCTTGGGGCGCGCAGGTTTCTACCAGTAGCCGGGCTCAGCGCTCCACCACGAAGCGCGAGACCACGGGTGGGGCGTCGCCGAGGTGGAAGGCCAGCTTGCGTTCGCGCAGGGCGACGTCGGAGGCGGTGACGCGGTCGAAGCGGCGCAGGTGCTCGGTCCAGGACTCGTCCTCGATCTGCTCCACATAGCGTGCCGGGTCGGCGATGTCGTGCTGCAGCTGCCACGAGAGCGCGCCCTGGCGCAGGCGGCTGCGGCGGCTTTCCTGCATGAGCGCGCGGAAGTCGGTGGCGCGCGCGGGGTCGATGACGTACTCGATGGTGACCACCACATGCCCGCGTTCGGGCGGGGTGGGCGCGACGGGGGCCTTGAAGGCCTGGGACGGGCTCAGGTCTTCCTCGATGCTGCGGTCGGCCACCAGGCGCTGCACGACCACCATGGCAATGGTGCCCGTGACGGCGGCCAGCGCGAGGCTGGTGTGCACGCTGGTGAGCGTGGCCACCTGGCCCCACACCGCAGCGCCCAGGGCGGTGGAGCCCATGATGGCCATCTGGTAGATGGACATGCCGCGCGCGCGCACCCAGTTGGGCAGCGCCAGCTGGGCCGACACGCTGAGCGAGTTGGCCGTGGTGATCCAGGCCATGCCGCCCACGACCATCGCGGGCACGGCCACGTAGACATTGGGCGCCACGGCCATCACGCCGGTGGCGGCCGCCTGCAGCAGGGTGCCGCGCAGCACCAGCACATCGCGCGGCATGGCCTGGCGCAGGCGCGGCAGGAACATCGCCGCCACGATGGCGCCCGCCCCCATGGAGGCCAGCAGCAGCGTGAAGGTGCCGGCGCCGCCGCCCTCCAGGCCCTTGGCCAGCAGCGGCAGCATGGCCAGCAGGGCGGTGGCGTGCAGGAAGAAGATGGAGATGCGCCAGAGCACGGCACGCATGCGCGGCGACTGGCGCACGAACTGCAGGCCCACGCGCATGGCGCTGGGCAGGCGCTCGCGGCCCAGGGGGCTGGGCACGTGGTCGCGCTTCCAGCGCATGATCACAAGGCCCGAGCCCACCGACAGCATGGCGTTGAGCACGAAGACCCAGGCGCTGCCGGCGCTGGCGATGATGGCGCCGGCCAGCAGCGGCCCGATGATGCGCGAGGCGTTCATGGCCACGCCGTTGAGCGCCAGGGCCGCGGGCAGGTGGGCGCGGCTGACCAGCTCGGGCACGATGGCGGAAAACACCGGCCAGCGCATGGCCAGCCCGATGCCGTTGGCGAAGGTCAGTGCCAGCAGCAGCGGCGCCGTCATGCCGCCGGCCAGCACCGTCGCGCACAGCACCAGCGCCACGGCGGCCACCCAGAACTGCGTGGCCATGAAGTAGCGGCGCCGGTCCAGGATGTCGGCCAGCGCGCCGCTGGGCAGGCCCAGCAGGAACACCGGCAGGGTGGATGCCGACTGCACCAGCGCCACCAGGATGGGCGAGGTGGTGAGCGAGGTCATCAGCCAGGCGGCCGCCACGTCGTTCATCCACATGCAGGTATTGGCCGCCACCCAGGTTAGCCAGAGCATGCGGAACACGGGCACCGAGAGCGGTGCCAGGGTGGACAGCGAGGCCCGCTGCTCGGAGGTCGGACCGGGCTGGGCGGCCGTGGTTTCTTCCGTGGTTCCCTGCGCGGCTTCAGCCCTCGCGCTGGTGGGGGCGGATTCGGGCGCGACGCTGCGCGTGCTTTCGTGGGACGGCAATGGTGGCATGTCTGCACATTGTGCGACGGTTGGAGTGGTCGTGGCCGGTCAGCGCCAAATAGCCGACTGCAGGCCTGTCCCTTCCCCCCAGTACTCCTTCACACCGCATCGGTGGGCTCAGCCGGTGCGTGGTTGCCCGCCCGCCTGGTCTGCCGCAGCAGCAGCCAAGCCATGAGCGCCAGCGCCCCCACGCCCGCCAGCAGCACGCCCCACA
Organism: Acidovorax sp. GW821-FHT09B03; assembly: GCF_059418305.1. Lineage (NCBI taxonomy): Bacteria > Pseudomonadati > Pseudomonadota > Betaproteobacteria > Burkholderiales > Comamonadaceae > Acidovorax > Acidovorax sp. GW821-FHT09B03. The sequence continues at coordinate 170,087 of NZ_JBWKPP010000001.1, read as the reverse complement.
GCACGGCACTGCGCGTGGAGATGCCGCCGCTGGCGGCCGCAGCAGGCACCCGCGCGCTGTCTTCGGGCTTGCCACCGGTGATGTCGGCCCGGGCCACATCGGCCAGCGCCATGGGCAACTGGTTCTCCTGAGCGGGCTGGTAGCCCGGCACCAGGCTGGCCAGGGGCAGGAAGGCACTCGTCGCCGCGCTGGCGCCGGGCAGCCCAGCCGCCAGTGTGAAGGGCCCTTGCCCGCTGGCCAGGAACACCAGCTGCGCGGGCTCGAATTGCAGCGCCATCTCGGGCGCGGCGGCAAAGCCGGGGGTCTTGGGGTCGGCTTCGATCTTGATCTCGCGCACCGAGGCGCCGCCCAGCTCGATGGGGCCGCTGGCCTGCTCCTTGCCTTCCATGGTCATCGTGTAGACCACCGCGCTCGCCAGCGGCGACCAGGGCTGCTCGCGGTGGTTGCGGCCCAGCACGCGCACAGGGATCAGCACATTGTTGCCGGGCGGCTTGATCTGGAGCGCGGCGACCGGCGTAGCAAACGGCAGCGCAAACACCAGCTCGCGTGGGTTGTTGCCCAGTGGCGGCACCGCCATGCTGGCGCTGACGCGCTCGCGCGGGCCCGTTTTGGTCGAGGTAGCCAGCTTGACGCCGCGCAAGGTCACGGCAGCGTCGCCCCAGGTCACGCGCAGGTAGTGGTCCTTGAGGTCGGCGCGCTGCAGGTCGATCTGCTCGCTGCCCAGGCGGCCTGGTGCCGTGGGTGCCATCGCAGCGTCGGCACGGTACAGCACGGTCTCGGCCAGTGGATGCCAGTGCTTGAGGTCCTTGCTGGCCTGCACCTGGAACGTCACGGGTTGGCCTGCTGGCAGATCCGCGTCCAGGGCCATGCGGGCCACGGGCAGTTGCACATCGCGCGCGTCGAGCAACGCGCCCCGCACGGTTTGTGTGGCTGCAGGACCTGCAGTGCCGGCCCTGTCGATCTGCACCACGCGCTGGCCCTGGCGCTCCTCGATGCGCAGCGACAGGCCTTCCAGCCCTGCCGTCCCCGCGCTGGCAGCGCCCAGGATGGGATAGGCGGGCAAGGTCACCGACCCCTCGGGGGCGCTGGCCGCCGCCACACCGGCCAGTGCCATGGGCACGGGCTGGCCCGGGCCGTTGAAAAGGCGCAGGTCGGCGTAGCCCGGGCTTTGCAGGCGCACCAGCACCTCGGGGGGCAGCAGCATGCGCTGCAGCGGCGCATCGGCCGCGAGCGTCACGGGAATGCGGATGGCGTAGGCCGCAGGGTTGTTGGCATCGGTCACCGCGTGGGCCGCACCGGCACACAGGGACAGGGCGGCAGCGGCCAGCGCCAGGGGCAGGTTCAGAGCGACAGGCTTCATGGGAGTGCTTCTTGTTGCGATGGCGCCAGCGGCGGCGTAGCAGGCTCCGCGCGGGCAGCCGCCTTGGGCGGCAACGGCGCGAAGTAGCCCACCACCAGCATGAGCACACCCACGGCGATGAAGGCAATGATGCGTTCGGCACCGCCGGCATTGGACAAATCGATCAGCAGCAGCTTGACCACCACCCCGCCCAGCAGGCCCGCGCCCACCAGCCACAGCGGCCGCTGCACGCGCCGGTGCGCCAGCACCATCATGCTGAGCGCCAGCAGCGTCCACAGGATGGCGTAACCGGTCTGCACCACGAAGCTGTCGAACAGCGCCGACGCATCCCAGCGCACGCCGAAGAAGTGGTGGGCCACACGCAACCACACGGTGTTGATCACGATGAACGCCAGCAGCGCCAACGCCTGCAGCGCATGGCGCCCGGTGACCCAGCCCGAGCGGGCCGGGAGCGGCAGCGCCGAAAGCAGTACCCGCCGCCAGAACACCAGGCCGCCCAGCGCGAGCGCGAGCGTCAGGTCGGTGGGGTTGAGCAGTGGAATGTAGGGCAGCGGCGCGGTGTGGCCCGACGAATGCACTGCCGCCAACAGCGCGCCCCAGAACACCATCACCGCCAGGGGCAGGGCCGCCAGCCAGTAGTAGGCTTCGGCATGCGGGTTGAGCGGCCAAGGCAGCGCTGCACGCGCCACCAGCCGGTTGCCACGACCCGCCCACAGCGCCAGCAGCATCAACACCGCAATGGCGCTGACCAGCAGGACCACACCAGCCCAAGAGGTACGCCACAGCTCAGCCTTGCCGATGCCGGACCACAGGCAGTCGGCCAGCAGCAAAGTCACCAGCCACGCTGTGGCGGCATGGAACCAGCCAACGAGCGAGGTGGGCGCACCCGGCTTGCCATCCACATCGGCCGCTGCCTGCAGGCGGTCCGTCTGCCGCAGCATCCACACATGCAGCGCCAGCACGATGGGCCACACGGCCCAGGCGGGGGTGGCGAGCACGCGGTAGCCGTCGGTTACCTGCACGACCAACCCCAGCGCCAGCACGGCAATGGTGCCGCGCGCCGGCCAGGTAGCCACTGCCCAGCGCGTGCGAAGGCCCAGCACCATCGACAGCGCGGCGCTGAGCACGACGGCCAGCATGGCCAGCAGTCCGGTCACCTGTTCGGAGAACACCGACGTGGGCCACTGGCCCGCTTCCAGGCCGGGCACACGCCGCGTGATTTCCATGAGCCAGGCCAGGCACCAGAACACAAAGCCGTAGAGATAGGCCGGGTTGGACAGCCGCGCCTCAACACCCGCATAACCCCGGGCCCAGGCTGAGCCGCTGTGCGGCAGCGGCTGGCGCAGCCACCAGGCCAGCAGCAGCGAGGGCAGCGCGATCAGCAACGCGCCCAGGAAGGCAGGGTTGACCAGCGGCAGCGGCGAGATGCTGGAGGTGCTGCCCAGGAAAACCAGCATGGCCACGACCTGCAGCACAAGCCCGAAGGCGCGCGGCATCCAGCGGGCCTGGCGCATGCCGACCCAGAAAGCGCCTGCGCCTTCGAGCGCCCAGACCGCAGATGTCCATTGAGCGTCCAGCGCCAGCGGCACGGCCAGTGTGGCAAAGCCCACGCCAACGGCAATGAAACATTCGACGAGCAGGCGCCAGCTGTCCAGCGCGCGGCGCGCCAACACTGTCGCTGTCACCAGGTACAGCGCGGCAAAGGCCATTGCGGAGAAGGCGGCGCCCAGCTCAAAAGGCTGTACCAGCCCGGCCTGCAGACCAAAACCCACCAGCGGCGTGCCGAAGACCAGCATGGTGTCGACGGCATTGCCCAGCTTGGTGGGTGTGTTGCGGGCATAGAGGATGGCAGCACAAAGGTAGATCAGCACAAAGCCCGCAAGGAAGGGCTGCGTGCTGGCGTAGTTCTCGGGCTGGTACTTGAGCGCACCCCATGCCGAGGCGACGCCAAAGGTGGCGACAAAGCCCACCACGTTGAGCATGCGCCAGGAGCGCTTGTGGGCAATGAAGAGAATGGCCAGGTTCAGCAGGGTGTAGTAGCTGAACAGGCCCACATGACTGCCCTGGCCCGTGGACAGCAGGATGGGTGCGGCAAAGCCACCGGCAAACGCAGCCACGGCAAGTGCGCGCGAGTCCTGCAGCAGCGCCAGCGCGCAGCTGGCGGCGCAGACCGCGATCATCAGACCGAAGGCATAAAGCGGTGGCAGCAGCCCGTAGAGCCGGAAGGCGGCGAACACGGTGAGGTACATGACCGCCACGCCACCGCCCTGCAGGGCCAGCGCAAAAGCGGGCTTGTCAGCGCGCTTGCGGAAGCCCACCACCAGCAGCGCAATGCCCACCGCTGCGACTGCAGCCAGGCGGAATTCGACCGGCAACAGCCCGGCCGAAGCGGCATACCGCGCAAGGAAGGACAGGCCAATGAACAAAATCACCAGGCCTACCCGCACGATGGTGTTGCCGCCCAGCAGCCAGTTCCTGGCGGCAAGCACGGCCTGCTCCAAGGCGTTGGGTGGGGCGGGCTGGCGAAGTACATCGGGGCCGAGAGGCACCGGAGCCGAGGTGGAGGCCGAGGTCGGGGCGGGCGGCGGGCCGTGCGGCGTGAGTTCGCCAGTCCAGAACGGATCGTCCGCGTCCCGGCGTTTGTCCAGGGTCACCGGCGGGGGGGGCAGTGAGGGCGAGGCCACCTGTGCCCGGTCTTCGGCCGTGGGCGCCGCGTGCGCCGCCGCAGCGGGCGGGGCGACAGCCTTCGCGGCCTGCGCCTGCAACTCGGTACGGATAGCGGAGCGCACCGCCCAGCGCAACGACAGCCCGGCAAAGAAGCCCAGGATGGCGCCGACGAACGGTCCGAAATCGCCATGGCCGCCAAACCAGGAACCCAGCACCGCGCCCCAAAAAATGCCCCAGATGATCATGCCGCTCGCTCCCTCTTTGGGACTTCCTTCGACAGGCCGCCGGCCTGTACCAAAGAAGCCATCGTATTTTTAGCCCCACCGGCCAACGCGCAACCCCTGAGCATTGCGACAAAGCACCCCGGTCGTGGAGAGGGTGCGCGCGGCAGCTGGGTGGTTCCGCGGTGGTTGTGCTGTGGCGTCGCAGGCTTATACAGCACACCCTGTGGTGAGTCCACGCCCGAACGCCTTGTTACCTTGCAGGGGGTCGGGCATCGGGCATCGTCCCAGCCGCTGTGCGCAGCGGCGTGTCAGCGCCGATATCCGGCCAAAATAGGCCCTGGCGCATGTCCATAAAACGCAAATTGCTACAAAATAAGTAGCGTCATCATCTCGTCCGGGCCAGGTGCGTGAGCGGCAGAGCCCCGCTGGCCTTGACTTCGCCGAGCGAAAAGCTGGTGTGCATGTCCTTCACGTTCGGCAGGTTGAGCAGCACATTGCGTGCGAACTGCGAAAAGCTCTCCAGGTCACGCGCCACGACCTGCAGCTCGAAGGTGCCGGTGCCGCTGATGTAGTGGCAGGCCACGACCTCGGGGATCTTGGCGATCGCGTCCTCCATCTCGCGCGTGAGGTTGCCGGTGCTGCGGTCGGCGTCGAGCCGCACGAAGGCCAGCACCCCCAGGCCGATCTTGTTGCGGTCGATCTCGGCGCGGTAGCCCTTGATGAAGCCCTCTTCTTCCAGCGCGCGCACGCGGCGCCAGCAGGGCGCGGCCGACAGGCCCACGCGCTGGGCCAGCTCGGCATTGGTCAGACGGGCATCGGTCTGCAGCTCGTTGAGGATGGCAATGTCGAATTTGTCGAGAGTGTTCACAAAATGGCCATATCAAGAAAGATCCTTTCTCAGAATAGCCCAAACACGGCACACAACGCAAAGACATATCAGCGACGCGGGCATACACTTGTCTCCACACTGGAGGTGCCGCCCTAAACGGGTGACAGCGCCGTGATCCACCGCCCCCATAAGGGGCGCACCCCACAAAAAAGCCAATGGAGACATAGCCATGAATGCACCTCTGCCCGAGCACATCCGCAAGGCCCTCGAGACCGTCACGCTCGACGACAAATACGCTTTGGATAGCGGGCGGGCCTTCATGAGCGGGGTGCAGGCCCTGGTCCGCCTGCCCATGCTGCAGCGCCAGCGCGATGCGATGGAGGGGCTCAACACGGCCGGCTTCATCAGCGGCTACCGCGGCTCGCCCCTGGGCACCTACGACCAGTCCCTGTGGGCGGCCAAGAAGCACCTGGCGGCCAACAACATCGTCTTCCAGCCCGGGGTGAACGAGGAACTCGGCGCCACGGCCGTCTGGGGCACGCAGCAGCTCGACCTGTACCCCCAGTCCAAGAAGTTCGACGGTGTCTTCGGCATCTGGTACGGCAAGGGACCGGGTGTGGACCGTTGCTCGGACGTGTTCAAGCACGCCAACATGGCCGGCACCGCCAAGCACGGCGGCGTGATCGCCATTGCGGGCGACGACCACATCAGCAAGAGCAGCACGGCCGCCCACCAGAGCGATCACATCTTCAAGGCCTGCGGCACGCCGGTGTTCTTCCCGAGCAGCGTGCAGGAAATCCTGGACATGGGGCTGCACGCCTTCGCCATGAGCCGCTTCTCGGGCGTGTGGTCGGGCATGAAGACCATCCAGGAGGTGGTCGAGTCCTCGAGCAGCATCTCGGTGGACCCCGATCGCGTGAAGATCGTGATGCCTGAGGACTTCGTGATGCCGCCCGGCGGCCTGCACATCCGCTGGCCCGATGCGCCGCTGGAGCAGGAAGCGCGCCTCATGGACTACAAGTGGTATGCGGCCCTGGCGTACATCCGCGCCAACAGGCTCAACTACAACGTCATCGAAGGCCCGAACGACCGCTTCGGCATCATCGCCAGCGGCAAGGCCTACAACGACACGCGCCAGGCCCTGGTGGACCTGGGCCTGGACGACGACACCTGCCGCCAGCTCGGCATCCGCGTGCACAAGGTCAACGTGGTGTGGCCGCTCGAGGCCACCATCACGCGCGACTTCGCCCAGGGCCTGCAGGAGATCCTGGTGGTCGAGGAAAAGCGCCAGGTCATCGAGTACCAGCTCAAGGAAGAGCTGTACAACTGGCGTTCGGACGTACGCCCCCATGTGCTGGGCAAGTTCGACGAGCCCGAGGGCGATGCCACGGGCGGCGAATGGTCCATGCCCAACCCCAGCCAGAACTGGCTGCTGCGCGCCAAGGCCGACCTGACGCCGGCCATCATCGCCAAGGCCATCGCCAAGCGCCTGAAAAAGATGGGTGTATCGAGCGACATCATCGCCCGCATGGATGCGCGCATTGCCGTCATCGAGGCGAGCGAGCGCGGCATGGCCGAGCTCAAGGTGGAAACCGGCGAGCGCGCGCCCTGGTTCTGCAGCGGTTGCCCGCACAACACCAGCACCCGTGTGCCCGAGGGCTCGCGCGCCGTGGCCGGCATCGGTTGCCACTACATGGCCAACTGGATGCCCGACCGCAACACGTCCACCTTCACGCAGATGGGCGGCGAGGGCGTGACCTGGGTGGGCCAGGCCCCGTTCACCACCGACCAGCACGTGTTCGCCAACCTGGGCGACGGCACCTACTTCCACAGCGGCCTGCTGGCCATCCGCCAGAGCATTGCGGCCGGCACCAGCATCACCTACAAGGTGCTCTACAACGACGCCGTGGCCATGACCGGCGGCCAGCAGGTGGGCGAACGGCCCGAGGGCCACTCGGTGCTGCAGATCATGAACAGCCTCAAGTCCGAGGGCGTGGTCAAGCTCATCATCGTCACCGACGAACCGCAGAAGTACGACGGCGTGGCGCTGGCCGCGGGCGTGACGGTGCACCACCGCGACGAACTCGACACGCTGCAGCGCCAGTTCCGCGAGATCAAGGGCTGCACGGTCATCATCTACGACCAGACCTGCGCCACCGAAAAGCGCCGCCGCAGGAAGCGCGGCACCCTGGCCACGCCCGACAAGACCGTGGTCATCAACGACCTGGTGTGCGAGGGCTGCGGCGACTGCTCGACCAAGTCCAACTGCCTGAGCGTGGAGCCGGTGGAGACGGAATTCGGCCGCAAGCGCCGCATCAACCAGAGCACCTGCAACAAGGACTACTCCTGCGTGAATGGCTTCTGCCCGAGCTTCGTCACGGTGGAAGGCGGCAAGCTCAAGAAGCCCAAGAAGGAAAAGAAGGGCGACCTGGCCAGCCTGCCGGCCATCCCCGAGCCGGTGCTGCCCGTGGCCGAAGCGGCCTGGGGCATCGTGGTCGGCGGCGTGGGCGGCACGGGCGTGATCACCATCGGCTCGCTGCTGGGCATGGCAGCGCACCTCGACGGCAAGGGCGTCATCACCCAGGACGCCGGCGGCCTGGCCCAGAAGGGCGGCGCCACCTGGAGCCACATCCAGATCGCCAACCGCCCCGAGGCCATCTACACCACCAAGGTCGACACCGCCAAGGCCGACCTGGTGATCGGCTGCGACTCCATCGTCGCGGCGCACAAGTACACGCTGGCCGTGATGCAGCCGGGCCGCACCTTCGTGGCGCTCAACACGCATGGCACGCCCACGGCGGCCTTCGTGACCAATCCCAACTGGCAGTTCCCGGGCGCCAACTGCGACAGCGCCATCGCGGCGGCCGTGGGGGCCGGTGGCGTGGGCAGTTTCGATGCCGAGCAGGTGGCCACCCAGCTGCTGGGCGACAGCATCTACACCAACCCGCTGATGCTGGGCTATGCCTGGCAAAAGGGCCGCGTGCCGCTGTCGTTCGCTTCGTTGATGCGCGCCATGGAGCTCAATGGCGTGCAGGTGGACAACAACAAGGCAGCCTTCGAATGGGGTCGCCGCTGCGCCCATGACCTCAAGGCCGTGCAGTCGCTGTTCCAGGCCGCGCAGGTGATCGAGTTCGTCAAGAAGCCGTCCATCACGGAGATGCTGTCCAAGCGCGTGGACTTCCTCACGGGCTACCAGAACGCGGCCTACGCGTCCGAGTACACCGCCTTCGTGGAGAAGGTGCGGGCTGCCGAGGGCAAGCTGGGTACCGGCACCCGCCTGTCGGAGGCCGTGGCCCGGTACCTGTTCAAGCTCATGGCCTACAAGGATGAGTACGAGGTGGCACGCCTGCACACCGACAAGGCCTTCACGGACAAGATCGCCAACATGTTCGAAGGCGACTATAAGCTGGTGCACCACCTGGCGCCGCCGATGACGGCCAAGAAGAACGACCGTGGCGAGCTGGTCAAGCAGCCCTTCGGCCCCTGGATGCGCAGCGCCTTTGGCGTGCTGGCCAAGCTCAAGGGCCTGCGCGGCACGGCCTTCGACGTGTTCGGCAGGACCGAGGAGCGCCGCATGGAGCGAGCGCTGATCGTGGAGTACCGCGCCTGCCTCGACGAGCTGCTGCAGAGCCTCAGCGCCGACAACCTGGCACTGGCCGTGGAGATTGCGCGCATTCCCGAAGAGATCCGTGGCTATGGCCATGTGAAGGAGCGCCACCTGGCTGCGGCCCGACCCAAGTGGGCTGGCCTGATGGCCCAATGGCGCCAGGGCGGTGCGGTGCAGACGCAGCGCCAAGCCGCTTGAAGTGGGGCGGCCTGGCCGCACCTTGATCGGAGAGCCCGCGCTTGCGCGGGCTTTTTGCTATTGAAAATGTAGCTTTCGAGTCTTTGCAGGCTTGCCGGAGGTGGCATTCTGTGGAGAGCAACAAACACCCGCTGCCACCTTGGGTCATACCCCTTGGGGGCGTGGCGGGGGGCCGCATACAATGTCCTGTTCCGCCCGGTGAGCGCGCAGGCGCTGTCTGCAGGCGGTTTTCAGTGTGTTTTGACCATCCGTTGTGGAGTTTCGTCCGTGTTTATTTCTTCTGCTTTTGCCCAGACCGCTCCCGCCGCCGCTGCGGGCGGTGGTGACATGATGTCCTCGCTCACCGGCATGCTGCCCCTGGTGCTGATGTTCGTGGTGCTGTACTTCGTCATGATCCGCCCCCAGATGAAGAAGCAGAAGGAGCACCGCGCCATGATCGACGCCATCGCCAAGGGCGATGAGGTGGCGACCGCAGGCGGCATCGTCGGCAAGGTCACGCGCCTGTCCGAAGGCTTCCTGCACCTGGAAATCGCGAGCGGCGTCGAAATCCAGCTGCAGCGCAGTGCCGTGGTGCAGGTCCTGCCCAAGGGCTCGGTCAAGTAAGGCCGCAAAGCCCCCTGTATCCGGGGCGCCCCGGCCCGTGCGGGCGGCGCCCCCTGAAGCTTTCCAAGAGGCAAGAGCGCGATCATGAACCGATATCCGGTGTGGAAGTACGCGATCCTGGTGATCGTGCTGCTGGTGGGGACCCTGTATACCCTGCCCAATTTCTTTGGCGAGGCACCTGCTGTGCAGGTGTCTGCCGTCAAGTCTTCCGTGAAGGTGGATGCTGCGCTGCAGCAGCGGGTGGAAGAGGCGCTCAAAGCGGCAGAAGTCCCGACGGCCTCTGTGAGCCTGGAGGGCGCCTCCCTGCGTGCGCGGCTCGAGAAGCAGGAAGACCAGGAAAAGGCCAAGTACACCATTCAGAAGGCCTTGGTGCCCGATGAGTCCGATCCCTCCTATGTGGTCGCGTTGAACCGCATCTCGCTGTCGCCCAAGTGGCTGACCTCCATTCGTGCCATGCCCATGTACCTGGGGCTGGACCTGCGCGGTGGCGTGCACTTCATGCTGCAGGTGGACATGCAGGCGGCGCTGACCAAGAAGGCCGAGTCGTATGCCGGCGACCTGCGCACCGCGCTGCGCGACAAGAACATCCGCCATGGCGGCATCAGCCGCGATGGCCAGGCCGTCGAAGTACGCCTGCGCGATGAAGCTGCGGTCACGGCCGCCCGCAACCTGGTCAGCGACCAGTTCCCCGACCTGGTGACGACGAGCGTGCCCGATGGCAGCGAATTCAAGTTGCGCGCCACCATCAAGCCGGAGGCCACGCGCCGCGTGCAGGAGCAGGCGCTCAAGCAGAACATGGTCACCCTGCACAACCGCATCAACGAGCTGGGCGTGGCCGAGCCGGTGATCCAGCAGCAGGGCCTGGACCGTGTTGTCGTGCAATTGCCTGGGGTGGAGGACACGGCCAAGGCCAAGGACATCCTGGGCCGCACGGCCACCCTGGAAGTGCGCATGGTCGACGAGGGCACCGAAGCCCGCTCGGCCGAGTCGGGCCGCGGCCCGGTGCCATTCGGCTCCGAGCGCTACCCCGAGCGCAACGGCCAGCTCGTGGTGGTCAAGAAGCAGGTCATCCTGACCGGCGAGAACCTGACCGATGCCCAGCCCGGCTTCGACGGCCAGACCCAGGAGCCCACCGTGAACCTCACGCTGGATGCCAAGGGCTCGCGCATCTTCCGCGACATCACGCGCGACAACATCGGCAAGCGCATGGCCATCGTGCTCTTCGAAAAGGGCAAGGGTGAAGTGGTCACGGCCCCCGTGATCCGCAGTGAAATCGGTGGCGGCCGGGTGCAGATCTCGGGCCGCATGACCACGGCGGAAGCCAATGACACGGCGCTGCTGCTGCGCGCCGGCTCGCTGGCCGCGCCCATGGAAATCATCGAGGAATACACCATCGGCCCGAGCCTGGGTGCCGACAACATCGAGCGCGGCATCCACAGCGTGGTCTGGGGCCTGGCGGCCATCGCGGCCTTCATGTGCTTCTACTACATGCTGTTCGGCGTGTTCTCCAGCATTGCGCTGGGGGTCAACGTGCTGATGCTGATGGCCGTGCTGTCCATGCTGCAGGCCACGCTGACGCTGCCCGGCATCGCCGCCATGGCGCTGGCCATCGGCGTGGCCATCGACTCCAACGTGCTGATCAACGAGCGCATCCGCGAGGAGCTGCGCGCCGGCCTGTCGCCGCAGGCGGCCATCCATGCGGGCTACGAGCGCGCCTGGGCGACCATCCTGGACTCCAATGTGACCACGCTGATCGCCGGCCTGGCGCTGCTCGCCTTTGGCTCCGGCCCGGTGCGCGGCTTTGCCGTGGTGCACTGCATCGGTATCCTGACCAGCATGTTCTCGGCCGTGTTCTTCTCGCGCGGCCTGGTGAACCTGTGGTACGGGCGCCAGAAGAAGCTCAAGAGCGTGTCCATCGGACAGGTCTGGAAACCTGACGCCGACGGTACCTCCGTGGCCAAAACGAACTAAAGGACAGCGGCCATGGAATTTTTCCGCATCAAAAAAGACATCCCCTTCATGAAGCACGCGTTGATCTTCAACGCGATCTCCTTCATCACTTTCGCGCTGGCGGTGTTCTTCCTGCTCACGCGCGGGCTGCACCTGTCGGTGGAGTTCACGGGCGGCACGGTCATGGAAGTGGCCTACAGCCAGCCGGCCGAGCTCTCCAAGGTGCGTGAGACGGTGTCGGCGCTGGGCTACCCGGACGTGCAGGTGCAGACCTTCGGCTCCGCTCGCGACGTGATGATCCGCCTGCCCGTGCAGAAGGACGTGACTTCGGCCCAGCAGAGCGAGCGGGTGCTCACTGCGCTCAAGTCTGCCGACCCGGAGGTCACGCTGCGCCGCACCGAGTTCGTCGGACCGCAGGTGGGCGAGGAACTGGTGCACGGTGGGCTGATGGCGCTGGCGATGGTGGTGGTGGGCATCATGATCTACCTGGCCTTTCGCTTCGAGTGGAAGTTCGGGGTCGCGGCCATCATCGCCAACCTGCACGATGTGGTGATCATCCTTGGGTTCTTCGCATTCTTCCAGTGGGAGTTCTCGCTGTCGGTGCTGGCGGCCGTGCTGGCCGTGCTGGGGTATTCGGTCAACGAATCGGTCGTGATCTTCGACCGGATCCGCGAGGCCTTCCGCAAGTACCGCAAGATGACGACGCACGAGGTGATCGACCACGCCATCACCAGCACCATGAGCCGGACCATCATCACCCACGCGTCCACCGAGGCGATGGTGCTGTCGATGTTCTTCTTCGGCGGCCCGAGCCTTCATTACTTTGCTCTCGCGCTGACCATTGGTATCCTGTTCGGTATCTACTCGTCGGTGTTCGTGGCCGCGGCGATTGCCATGTGGCTGGGCGTCAAGCGCGAAGACCTGATCAAGACCACTACCAAAAAGGACGGCGATCCCAACGATCCCAACGCCGGGGCCGCCGTCTGAACCGCTAATATTGGCGCATGCAAAACTCCCCTGCCCCCTCACCGCAGCGCCGCCTGGCACGCTTGGCGCGCCAGCGGTTCGTCGAGGGGCTCTGCGCAGGGCTGGCGGAGGTGGACAAGACCGTCGCTGATTTCCTGGGCGTGCTGATCGCGCAGACCGGCACCGCGCGCGAGATGCAGTCCCGCCGCGACACCTGGATGCTCTACCAGCAGCACCATGCCAAGTGGGTATCGGCCACCAGCCAGGCATGGCAGGAGGCCTTGGCGCCCCACACCAGCGCGCGCTCGGGGCTGACCGCAGCGGGCGGCAACAACCTCAGCCTGTCGTTCGAGCTGCTCAGCGACGATGTGGTGGAAAACAAGATCGTCGCCTCGCGCATGGCGTTGACCGTGGCCGAGCAGGCGGGCCAGCACTTCGATGCGCTGCGCCAGCGCACCCAGTCGCTGGAGGGGCAGGAGATAGACAGCAGCGACATCCTGCGCCCCGAAACCATCTGCCTGCTGCTGGTGCAGCAGTGGGTGGAGGCGGGTTTGCCGCGCACCGACCTGCTCACCGTGGTGGATCCCCTGCAGCGGGAACTGGCGAACGTGCTGCAAAAGCAGTACCAGGCCACCAATGCCTTCTATGTGGAGCAGGGTGTGGCAGTGCCCTCCGACCTGCGCTCGCGCGTGCGGCGCACCGGGGGCGGTGGCGGTGGCGGTGGCGGCGCACCGGGCGGTGGCGATTCCGGTCCGGCAGGCTTGGCGTCGCAGGCGCTGGCACAGTCGCGCGAGGCGATTGCGGCAGGTCGCCAGGCGGCGGCCGCGGGCATGTACCCGCAGCAGATGCAGCCCCAGCACATGCAAGGGGGTTATATGCCGCCAGGCCCGGGCTATCCCATGGCCCCCGGCGGCGGCATGGGCATGGGCATGGGCTTTGCGACCGGCATGACGCCGCTGATCCGCGCGCGCCAGCGCGCACAGGGTGTCATGGGCCAGTTGCGCCGGCTGCTCACCCAGCCCGCCACGGGCTTCGACATGGTCAAGGCGCCGCCGGCCTCTGCGGCCCTGGCCCATGCGCTGTCGGCGCAGCGCGTCCAGGCGGACACCTACTACAGCGGTGTGGCCACGCTCATGGAAGACTACAGCCCGGCTGCCGTGGTGCAACTGGCCGGTACCGTGCGCGAGCGTTCCACCGAGTTCAAGAACAAGGCCTCCACCGCAGGTGAAAAAGCCATCATCGAGGTGGTGGCCCTGATGTTCCAGAGCATCCTGGCCGAAGACCGCATCCCGCCTGCCGTGCGCGTGTGGTTTGCGCGCCTGCAGGTGCCGGTGCTGCGCGTGGCCCTGGCCGAGCCCGAGTTCTTCAGCAACCTGGACCACCCTGCGCGCCAGTTGATCGACCGCATGGGTGCCTGCGTGATGGGCTTCGATTCCACCAGCATCAATGGCAGCGCCCTGGAGGCCGAGATCCGCCGCGTGGTGCAGGTGATCGAGCAGTACCCGGAGACCGGTCGCCGCGTGTTCCAGCTGGTCTACGACGAGTTCGAGAAGTTCCTGTCCAAGTTCCTCACCGAGAAGCAGGCCACCTCGCGCCTGGTCAGCGTGGCCCAGCAGGTCGAGCAGAAGGAAACCCTGGCGATCCAGTACACGATCGAGATGCGCACCATGCTCAAGGACATGCCGGTGCGCGACGAGATCCGCGAGTTCCTGTTCAAGACCTGGGCCGAGGTGCTGGCCCTGTCGGCCGTGCGCGACGGCGCCCAGCATGCCGACACCATCACCTTGAAGCGCACGGCCGCCGACCTGGTGTGGGCCGCCAGCGCCAAGCCCAACCGCAGCGACCGGGCGCAGGTCATCCAGAACCTGCCCGGCTTGCTGCAGCGCCTGCGCCAGGGACTGGCGCTGATGGGCATCCATGACGCCCCGCAGGACGCCCTGATCAAGACGCTCACCGACACGCTGGCCGATGCCTTCCTGTCCAAGACCGCATCGATCCCGCAGGCGCACATCGAGGCCATGGCCAAGCGCCTGGCCAATCTCGAGGATTTCATCAGCGATGCAACGCTGGGCGACATGCCGCTCAATGCCGACAACATCGAGATGATGCTGGGCATCGACGCCTCGTCGATCCATGTCGTGGCCGACAACGGTGCGCCGGTGGACGAGGGCATGGTCGTCTGGGCACAGGAACTCAAGCCCGGCACCTGGTACACGCTGGACCACAACGGGGCATCGGCCCAGGTGCAGTACGCCTGGCAGAGCCAGCGCAAGCAGCTGCACCTGTTCGCCGCGGTGGATGGCAGCAGCTACCTGATCCAGCTGCGGCGTCTGGCTGCCTACCTGCAGGCCGGCCTGCTGGTGGCGCAGGACGAAGAGGGCATCACCACCCGTGCCACGCGCGACGCGCTGGCCAAGCTCGACGCCAATCCGGAGCGCCTGCTGGGCTGATCTGCAGGCGCGGCAGTGCCTGTGGAGCTCTCCTTGGTGCGTGCGGGCCAGGCTACGCTGTTCCCATGCGCTGGAACAGTCCGCCAGGCAAGCGCGCCACGTTTCCCGCCAGTTCGAGTTCCAGCAATTGCACCTGCAGGCTGGCCGCGTCCATGCCGGTGCGGGACAGCAGGGCATCCAGGCCCATGGGGTCGAATCCCAGGGCCTGCAACAGGGGGCTGTCCTGCCGCGGATGCCCGCGCCCGAGGCCTTGCGGACCCGAGGCGCCCGCCGGGGCGGGCAGGCTCAATTCCTCCAGCACGTCCTGGGCGGACTCCACCAGCTTGGCGCCCTGTCGGATGAGTGCGTGGCATCCACGGGACTGGGGCGAGTGGATGGAGCCCGGGATGGCGAACACCTCGCGGCCTTGCTCCGCCGCCAGCCGGGCGGTGATCAGCGAGCCTGAGGCAAGGGCTGCCTCGACCACCAGCGTGCCCTGCGAGAGCCCGGAAATGATGCGGTTGCGCTTGGGGAAATTGGGGGCCAGCGGTGGCGTGCCCAGGGGGTACTCGCTCACCAGCAGTCCCTGCCGGGCGATGCGGTGGGCCAGTGCCCGGTTGGCTGCCGGGTAGACCCGGTCCAGCCCGGTGCCGACCACGGCAATGGTCGCGGGTTGGTCTTCGCCCAGGCCGGCGCTCTCAAGGGCACCCTCATGGGCCGCCGCATCCACCCCCAGCGCCAGGCCCGAGACGATGGTGAGGCCGGCGCCGTGCAAGGACTTGGCGAACTGCCGTGCATGCTCCGCGCCCTGGGCCGTCGGATTGCGGCTGCCCACCACGGCCAGGCAAGGCCGTTCGCCCAGCGGATGCTCGGACGCCAGGCGTGCAGCGGGCCCCATCAGGTACAGCAGCAGCGGGGGATCGTCGGTGTTCAGGAGCGTGCGCGGATAGCCGGCGTCGCCCAGCGTGAGCAGCGTGCGGGCTGCAGTTTCGGGTTCGGGCGCATCCTGCAGCCATTCCCAGGTGGTTTCCACCAGGTCCGCCAGGGTGGGAGGGATGGCGCGCAAGGCCTTGGCCTGGGCCGGGGTCACGCACTCCAGCAAGGCTGCTTCCGATTGCCCGAAGATGGCCTGCGGCAGGCCGAAGCGGGCCAGCAGAAGCCGCGCGGCGGCATTGCCTACGCCGCGCGACAGCGTCAGCCTGAGCCAGGCCTGCAATTCGTCGTGGTCCATGAGGGGCATGGCGTGGCCCGCCGGCTTCACAAGCCTGGCGCATTCCCCTGCAGGCCGGGCCGGGGGCCCATTGCAGGGGGGATGCGCTGGCGCTTCACTCCTGTGGGCTGACCAGCCGGTCGCCCACGCGCACGCCAGTGCGGATTTCCAGGATCAGCGCGTAGGAGACCCGGTCGAAGGTCCGGAACACCATGGCCAGGCCATTGCTCTCGCTGGGCAGCTTGATCATGGGGAGCTTGGGATCGGTCTTGTCCTTGATCACGTCGCCCTTGGTCATCAGGCGCATCACATGGCCGGCCTCGATGCCATTGCGGGTGCCCAGGTTGATGGCCACCACCTGGTTCTGGCCGGCCGAGCCTGCCGATACACCGGCGGCCGAGCTGCCGTAGATGGAGACCACGCGGGCCTCGGTGCCGTCCCGGGGGGCGCGGGGCACATAGCTGATGAACTCGCGCGCTGGGGCAGGCAACAGCCGGTCGCCGGCACGGATCTCTTCCTTGGCACCCGTCAGGTCGACCGTGGCGGGGACGTAGTCGGTCTGGACGCCGCCCTTGCCGTTGGAGGACTTCTCGAAGCTCTCGCCACGCACCAGCTCGGCCTTGCCCAGGTACTGAGCTTCGTACCCCAGGACCTCGCCCGTCTGGGGATCCTTGAGGGCCACGGCGTCGCGGAACACGCGGAACTGGCGCGGCTCGCCCGGTTCCATGGTCAGCGGCGTGGCGGCATCGCCGCGCACATAGGCCCGGTCACCGCTGGCCATCAGCACGCGCTCTTCCTGGGTGGCGATCACGCGCGGTGCGCGCTGAAGCACGCTCGCGTCCACCACCACTGGTTCCACCAGGAACGGTTCGATCAGGTGTGGCTTGAGGGTCGGCAGCGCCGTGCTGGACAGGCTGTCGCTGCGCGTGCTGGGCGAAACGCGCACGGTGCCGGACGAGCCGGAGCCGCCGCCCGGGGCCGTGGTGCGCAGACGGGCATAGCCGCCTTCCTTGTCCAGGTACAGCGTCTGACCCGGGTAGATCAGGTGCGGGTTGGGCAGGGCCTGCATGTTCATGCCCCACAGTTCGGGCCAGCGCCAGGCGCTTTTCAGGTACAGGCCGGAGATGCCCCACAGCGTGTCGCCACGCTTGACCACGTACACATCGGGTGCGTTGGGTGCCAGGTCGGCCACGGGAACGCCGCGCTGCGACACTTCCTGCGCTGTGGCGCGCTGCTGGCCGGAAATGGGGTGATTTTGCGCCTGGGCCGGTGCGACGAGCAAAGCGCCTGCGGCCACGGTCAGGGCGCCCAGGGCGGTTAGCCGCGCGCTGGTGAATGCCGTCATGTGGATCCTTTTTTGATGCATTGTGAAACGCCCCCTCACTGGCGTCCGAACTGTGTTGCACATGCAAGCAGCCGGACGAATACGTTACAAACCTTCTTAGATTCTCTGCTCAAGCCCTTGATTCGGCAACGATTATTGGGTTGAGTATCTGCAGCTTTGGGCAAAAGTGGCGAAAATAGCGACATCTATTACCCGATTCCATGGCAATTCTCCCCATTCTCTGTTATCCAGACCCCCGGCTTCACAAGGTCGCCCGGCCCGTTGAGGCCGTGGATGCACGCCTGAAGACCCTGGTGTCCGACATGCTGGCCACCATGTACGACGCCAACGGCATCGGCCTGGCCGCCACCCAGGTCGACGTGCATGAGCGCCTGATCGTGATCGACGTCTCCGAAGGGCGCAACGAGCCCATGGTGCTGATCAACCCCGAAATCGTCTGGGCCAGCGCCGAAAAGCACGTCAACGACGAGGGCTGCCTCTCGGTGCCCGGCATCTACGACGGGGTCGAGCGCCACGACGCCGTGCATGTGAAGGCGCTCGATGCCGAGGGCCAGTCGCGCACCGTCGAGGCCGAGGGCCTGCTGGCGGTCTGCATCCAGCACGAGATGGACCACTTGCTGGGCAAGGTCTTCGTCGAATACCTGTCACCCCTGAAGCGCAACCGCATCAAGACCAAGATGGTCAAGCAGCAGCGGGAGAACCGCTGATGGGCCCAGGAGCGTGCGTGGCAGAAGGCACATCGGCTGCAACACCCGATAGACCGGTCTCGCTGGGCATCACCTCCGGCGCCCAGGCGTCTACCCTGGGCTTGTCGGTACTACCCCGCGGTCCCCGGTTTTCGAGCGCTTCGCTTCGATGCCTTCTGCCGCGCACGCTCCTGGTGGCGCCCCGCGTGCTGCGCGGTGCCGCAGCGCTGGCACTGGTGGCGGGCCTGGCGGCCTGTGCCGTGCCCTTGAGCGAGCCGCTGGG
This sequence comes from Acidovorax sp. GW821-FHT09B03, assembly GCF_059418305.1. NCBI lineage: Bacteria > Pseudomonadati > Pseudomonadota > Betaproteobacteria > Burkholderiales > Comamonadaceae > Acidovorax > Acidovorax sp. GW821-FHT09B03. The sequence continues at coordinate 151,730 of NZ_JBWKPP010000001.1, read as the reverse complement.
CACCCCGCGCGCCCAGGTGCTGGCGCGGCAGGGGCAGCCCACCGCCGTCCACTCCCTGCCGCAGGGCGAGCGGTTGCTCTATTCGCAGTTGCCTGCCGGCACCGAGGTGTACAACCTCGACTTTGACGCCAGCGGCCGGCTGGTGCGCGCCGAGCAGGTCCTGACCCAGACCCGGCTCGAGAGCATTCCCCTGGACCAGTGGACGCAGACCGACCTGCAGCGCACCTTCGGCCCGCCGCTGCGGGTGGAGCGGGTGGCCCGCTGGGACGGTGACATCTGGACCTACCGTTTCAAGCAGGGCTCCGACCCTCGCTTTGCCCACGTGCACCTCGATCCTGCCGGCGTGGTCCGCCGCATCGGCTTCACCGACGACATCCCCAATACCGACAAAGGACGAGACTGATCGTCTGTGTTGCAGAAACCCCCATGAACGTCATTTTTGCCGGTACGCCCGAGTTCGCCCGCGTGGCCCTCGAGCGCTTGCTGAAGGCCGGCTTCACCGTCCCCCTGGTCCTCACCCAGCCTGACCGTCCTGCCGGCCGGGGCATGAAGCTGCAGGCCTCCCCCGTCAAGCAGTGCGTCCTGGACCACGGTATTGCCGTGGCGCAGCCCAGGAGCCTGCGCCTGGATGGCAAGTACCCCGAGGATGCGGCCGCGGCGCGCGCAGCCCTGCTGGCCGCCCGGGCCGACGCCATGGTGGTGGCCGCCTATGGCCTGATCCTGCCCCAGTGGGTGCTGGACCTGCCGCGCCTGGGCTGCCTGAACATCCACGCCAGCCTGCTGCCGCGCTGGCGCGGCGCGGCACCCATCCACCGCGCCATCGAGGCCGGGGATGCCGAGACCGGCGTCACCATCATGCAGATGGATGCGGGCCTGGACACGGGCGACATGCTGCTCACCGAACGCACCGCCATCACCACGAGCGACACCACCGCCACCCTGCACGACCGGTTGGCCGACCTGGGTGGCCGCATGGTCGTGGAGGCCCTGGAGCTGGCGGCCTGCGGCGGCCTGGCGCCCGTGGTGCAGCCGGCCGAGGGCGTGACCTACGCGCACAAGATCGAAAAGGCCGAGAGCGCCATCGACTGGTCGCAGCCTGCCCAGGCCATCGGCCAGCGCATCCGCGCCTTCGATCCCTTTCCCGGCGCCAGCACCCGCCTGGGTGAGGAGACCATCAAGCTGTGGGCTGGCTTGCCCGAGGCGGGGGATGCCCTTGCCGGGGCCGTGCCCGGGCAGGTCCTGGTTGCCGATGGCGCGGGCGTCACCGTGGCCTGCGGTACGGGGAGGCTGCGCCTGACCACCCTGCAGCGTGCCGGTGGCAAGCGCCTGGCCGCGGCGGATTTCCTGCGCGGCTTTGACGAGCTGCAACCCGGTGCGGTGCTGGGGGTGGCGCTCGGCGCTGGCGGTGCGCCATGAGCACCCTGGCGCAGAAAGTCTCGCGCACCGTCCGCGATCCGCATTTCCGCCTGGCCGCCGTGGACATGGCCGGCACCTCCCTGGGCATTGCGGCCTGGGGTCTGGTCACGGGCGTGGCCATGGTCAAGAGCGGCATGTCCGTGTCGCTGGCCCTGCTGATGTCGCTCGTGGTCTATGCGGGCAGCGCCCAACTGGCCGTGATTCCGCTGCTCACCGTGGGGGCGCCGCTGTGGGTGATCTGGCTCACGGCCTCGTGCGTGAACCTGCGTTTCGTCATCTTCAGCAGCATGTGGCGCAGCTACTTTGCCCACAGGCCCCTGCGCGAGCGCCTGGCCATTGGCTACTTCAGCGGTGACGTGATCTACGTGGCCTTCATGAAACGCTTCCCGGAGCCCCAGTCCCAGCCCGAACAGATGCCTTATTTCTGGGGCGCGGCCGCCACCAACTGGGTCGCCTGGCAGGTGCCCTCCATTGCCGGCATCCTGCTGGCCAATGCGGTGCCGCTGTCCTGGGGCCTGGGCTTTGCGGGCGTGCTGGCCCTGCTGGGCGTGCTGCTGTCGCTGTTGTTCGACCGCGCCACCTGGCTGGCCACGGGCGTGGCGGCCACGGCCGCCGTGGCCGCGTTCGCCCTGCCGCTCAAGCTCAACATCCTCGTGGCCATTGCGGCCGCCGTGGCCGTGGGCCTGATGATGGAGGCGGTAGACCGGCGCCGCAAGAACCGCCACCCCGAGATGCTGCTGGTACCCGCCAACAGCGTAATGCCACCCGAGGAGCGCCAGCACATGAAGGACGGCGATGTGGTGCCGCTGCGCGAGGAGCGCCACCCATGAGCGGCCACTGGATCGAGATCACCATCGCCATCCTCGGGCTGGCCATCATCACCGTGGTGTCGCGTGCCTTCTTCATGATTCCCGAGCGCGAGCTGCCCCTGCCCGACTGGCTCAAGCGCGGCCTCAAGTACGCGCCGCTGGCCGCGCTCACGGCTGTCATCGCGCCCGAGATCCTCATGACCCAGGGCGAGCTGCTGGACACGTTCAAGGACGCGCGCCTGCCGGCTGTTCTGTTTGCGAGTGCTTACTACTTCTGGAAACGCGGCATCCTGGGCACCATCGTGGTGGGCATGGTGGTCTACCTGCCGCTGCACATCGGCTGGGGCTGGTAGGCGCCGGGAGGGGGCCAGGGCGGGCCCTTTAAAATGGCGGCCTTCAGTGCCCCATCCAGGAACCCTTCTTTCATGAACATCCTCCGCTTCTCCGATCTGTGCGCCCAGGGCAAGGCCCAAGGCCAGCGCGTCTTCATCCGTGCCGACCTGAACGTGCCGCAGGACGACAGTGGCGCCATCACCGAAGACACGCGCATCCGCGCCTCCATTCCCTGCATCCAGCTGGCGCTGGACGCCGGTGCTGCCGTCATGGTCACCAGCCACCTGGGCCGCCCCACCGAAGGCGAGTTCAAGCCCGAGGACACCCTGGCTCCTGTGGCCGCGCGCCTCGGGGAGCTGCTGGGCCGCGAGGTGCCCCTGGTCTCCGACTGGGTCGATGGCGTGAGCGTGGCCCCCGGCCAGATCGTGCTGCTGGAGAACTGCCGCCTCAACGTGGGCGAGAAGAAGAACAAGGAAGAGCTGGCGCGCAAGATGGCCGCCCTGTGCGACATCTTCGTGAACGATGCCTTCGGCACCGCCCACCGCGCCGAGGGCACGACCTACGGCATCGCCCAGTTTGCGCCCGTCGCCTGCGCTGGCCCCTTGCTGTCGGCCGAGATCGACGCGCTGACCAAGGCCCTGGCGCAGCCCCAGCGGCCGCTGGTGGCCATCGTGGCCGGCTCCAAGGTGTCGAGCAAACTTACCATCCTCAAGAGCCTGGCCGACAAGGTCGACCAGCTCATCGTGGGCGGCGGCATCGCCAACACCTTCATGCTGGCCGCCGGCCTGCCCATCGGCAAGAGCCTGGCCGAACCCGACCTGGTGGAGGAAGCCCGCGCCGTGATGGCCGCGATGAAGGCGCGCGGCGCCGACGTGCCGATCCCCACCGACGTGGTGACGGCCACGGCCTTCTCGGCCGATGCGCCGGCCACCGTGAAGGCGGCCACGGACGTCGGTGCCGACGACCTGATCCTGGACATCGGGCCCGAGACCGCTGCCCGTCTGGCCAGCCAGCTCAAGTCGGCCGGCTCCATCGTCTGGAACGGGCCGGTCGGCGTGTTCGAATTCGCGGCCTTTGAAAATGGCACGCGCGCGATTGCGGCCGCCATTGCCGAATCGCCCGCATTCAGCATCGCTGGCGGCGGAGATACTCTGGCGGCCATCGCCAAATACGGTATCGAGAAACAGGTCGGCTATATCTCCACCGGCGGGGGCGCGTTTCTGGAAGTACTGGAAGGCAAAACGCTGCCGGCTTTCGAGATATTGGAGAAACGTGCAGTTGCAAAATAACCATTTTGGTTACATTTTGCCCCCTGGAATAAGGCCGTTGCGACGGCCTTTTTTTACGTCCGCAGGGGTTCCCACGAGAGGGGGACGCAGCCGGACCACGGCTTTCGTGCCCCGGCCCGCCTAAAATCGGACCCCATGACCTTTCTAGACATGCTGCGCGACGCATCCGCACAGAACAACTCCATGCTGTGCGTGGGCCTGGACCCCGAGCCCACCCGTTTCCCTGCAGCGCTCAAGGGCGATCCGCGCAAGATCTACGATTTCTGCGCCGCCATCGTCGATGCCACGGCCGACCTGGCCTGCGCCTTCAAGCCCCAGATCGCCTACTTTGCCGCGCACAGCGCAGAAGACCAGCTCGAACGCCTGATGCAGCACATGCGCGCCAATGCTCCGCATGTGCCCGTGATCCTGGACGCCAAGCGCGGCGACATCGGCTCCACGGCCGAGCAGTACGCCAAGGAGGCCTTCGAGCGCTACGGTGCCGACGCCGTCACGCTCTCGCCCTTCATGGGTTTCGACTCCATCGAGCCCTACCTGGCCTACCACGGCAAGGGCGCCTTCCTGCTGTGCCGCACCTCCAACCCCGGGGGCGACGACCTGCAGATCCAGCGCCTGTCCAGCGTCGCGGGCGAGCCCCTGCTGTACGAGCACGTGGCACGCCTCGCCCAGGGCCCCTGGAACCGCAATGGCCAGCTCGGCCTGGTCGTGGGCGCCACCTACCCGCAGGAGATCGAGCGCGTGCGCGGCATCGCGCCCACGCTGCCGCTGCTGATCCCGGGCGTCGGTGCCCAGGGAGGTGATGCCGTGGCCACCGTGCGCGCCGGCCTGCGCGAGGGCGGGCCCATCATCGTCAACTCGTCGCGCTCCATCCTCTACGCCTCGGGCGGCGAGGACTTCGCCAGTGCAGCGCGTACCGAGGCGGTGCGCACGCGGGCCGTGCTGGAAGCGGCCCGGGCCTGATGTCCCCGGCGTGCCCTGCGCGCGCACCGGTCGCTGCAAGGATTCCCCGATGCAACTGAAGTGGCTGGAGGATTTCATCGTGCTCGCGCAGGAGCGCAGCTTCACGCGCGCGGCCGAGTTGCGGCATGTCACCCACCCGGCCTTCGGGCGGCGCATCCGCGCGCTGGAAGAATGGGCCGGTACCCCCCTGGTGGAAAAAGGCGGTGGCCCGGTCACGCTGACGGCCGCAGGCAAGCGCTTTCTGGAGACGGCCGGCCAGATGGCGCGCAGCCTTGCCCAGTCGCACGAAGAAATGCAGAGCATGGCCGGGCGCACCGCCCGCACCGTGACCATCGTCACGGGCCGTACCCTGGCGCGCACCCTGCTGGCCGACTGGCTGGTGCGGCTGCCGCGCGCATTGCATGCCAGTGAGCTGTGTATCCGCACCGGCTCCCTGGCCGAGACCGTGGCCCAGCTCGAGCGCAGCGAGGCCGACTTCTCGCTGGTCTACCACCACACCGCCCTGGCCGTGCGGCTCGATGCCCGGCAGTTCAGCCATGTGACCGTGGCCAGCGACCGGCTGGTGCCTGTGTCGCGCGCCACCACACAGGGCCAGCCGCAGCACCGCTTCGGCCCCGACGGTGCCGCGGCGGCCTACCTGGCCTATGCACCCCAGCTGGCACTGGGCCGCCTGGTGGAGGACCACCTGGCCAACCACCCCCATGCACCGCGGCTGCAGCGGGTGGTGGAATGCGATTCGCCCGATGCCCTGTACGAGTACGCGCTGCGCGGGGTGGGCGTGGCGTGGCTGCCGTGGTCCCTGGTGCATGCCGACTGCAAGGCGCAGCGCCTTGCGCTCGCGGGCGATGCGCGCATGGAGGTGCGCTTCGATGTGCGCCTGTACCGGCCCAAGCGCCGACTGCCCCCCCTGGCCGAGGCGTTCTGGCAGGCGTTTGCACAGCGCTGAGCGCGTGCCAAGGCGAACCAAAACGGCACATCCTGGTGCCATTTCAGCACCAATGGGATCGGCCGGCATTCTCACAATGGCTTACATACCAAGCCCTGACCCCACCCGATGAGGAGTTCCATTGTGAAAAAACCCGCCCACTTCGCGCGCCGCACCGCACTGCTGTGCGCCCTGGCCTCCTGCTTCGCCGCGGCCCCGGCCTTCGCGCAAGACACCTACCCGGCAAAGCCCATCACCATCGTCGTCGGCTATCCGCCCGGCGGCAGCACCGACCTGACGGGGCGGGCGGTGGCGCAGGAGCTGGGCGCCAAGCTCGGCGTGCCGGTGGTGATCGAGAACATCGGCGGCGCGGGCGGCGCCATCGGCGCCCAGAAGGTGGCCAGTGCCGCACCCGATGGCTACACCCTGCTGGTCGGGGCGAGCAACGAGATCGCGATCAACAAGCTCGTGACCAAGAAGGTCAAGTACGACGTCAAGGACTTCACGGCCATCGGCCTCGTGGCCTCGCAGCCCCTGGTGCTGGTCGCGTCCCCAGGCGCGGGCGTGAAGAACCTGGCCGAGTTCACGCAGAAGGTGGCCAAGAACCCCGGCAAGTACAGCTACGGTAGCTCGGGCGTGGGCACCTCGCTGCACCTGGCCGGCGAGATGGTCAAGGAGCAGGGCAAGCTGTTCATGACCCACATCCCCTACCGCGGCGTGGCGCCGCTCACCAACGACCTGCTGGGCAACAACCTCGAATTCGGGGTGTTCGTGCTCTCCAGTGGCCTGCCCCACATCAAGAGCGGAAAGGTCGTCGCGCTGGGCACCACCGAAGCCAAGCGCTCGTCCACGACCCCGGACATCCCGGCCCTGGCCGAGTCGCCGCAGTTCAAGAACGTGGACATCGGTGTCTGGTTCGCCCTGCTGGGCCCGGCCAACCTGCCCAAGCCCGTGTTCGACAAGATCAAGAAGGCGCTCAACGACACGCTGCAGTCACCCGACTTCCGCAAGAAAATGGAGGCCAGTGGCTCCACCGTGGCGGCTACCACGGTGAACATGGACCAGTACCTGGCCGCCGAGGTGGCCAAGTACAAGAAGATCGTCGAGTTCGCCAAGATCGAGGAATGACCGGCATGACTGCAGCGACGACATCCCAGCCCCTGGTCTTCGAACTGCCCGCGCCCGACATCGGCGCCTGGCGCGCGGGCAATACCGGCACCGAAGGTGTCTGGCACTTCGATTCGGGCGTGCCCGGCCGCCACGTGATGGTCAGTGCCCTGGTGCACGGCAACGAGCTGTGCGGTGCCTGGGCGCTCAAGGGCCTGCTGGAAGCCGGGCTGCGCCCTGCGCGCGGCAAGCTCACGCTGGCCTTTTGCAACCTCACCGCCTTCGACCGCTTCGACCCGCAAAGCCACGACGCCTCGCGCTTCACCGACGAAGACCTGAACCGCCAGTGGCTCGACGAGCGCATGGACGCGGGCGACACCAGCGAGCGCCGCCGTGCCGCGGCCCTGCGGCCCTTCGTGGCCCAGGCGGACTGGCTGCTGGACATCCACTCCATGCACGAGCCCTCGGCGCCACTGCTGCTCACCGGCATCCAGCCGCGCAACCTGCAGCTGGCGCGTGCCATGCGCTCGCCCGAGCACATCGTGGTCGACGCCGGCCACAAGGATGGCGTGCGCATGCGCGATTACGGGCGCTTCGGTCTGGGCGATGCACAGGGGGAGGACACCCGCTCCCTGCTCATCGAGTGCGGCTTCCATGGCGACCCGGCGAGCCGCGCCGTGGCGCAGGACCAGTGCGTGCGCTTCCTCGAACAAGCGGGCGTGCTCGGTGCCCACGCACTGGCGCAGCAACTGCCCGGCTGGCGCCTGCCCGACGCGCCGCGCCAGTGGGCGCTCGAAGTCACCGGGCCGGTGGTGGCCACCAGCAGCGCCTTCCGCTTCGTGGAGCCGTACACCGGCCTCGAAGTGATCGAGAAGGCCGGCACCGTGATCGGCGACAACGACGGGGTGCCCGTCACCACGCCGTACGACGACTGTGTGCTCGTCATGCCCTCGGTGCGCCAGGCGCGCGCAGGCGTGACGGTGGTGCGCTACGCCACGCGCAGGCCCCTGTAGCCGGGGTCAGCGCGGACGCCGGCGCTTCCACCAGAGCCAGACCCCGGTGATGCCCATGCCTGCCAGCACCAGGCCGCCCACGGCGATGAGCGCTTCCAGCAGCACACCTCCGAGCACGCCGGTGTGCAGGGGGTAGATGACTGCCGTTGCGCGCGCCCCGGGGTCCAGTTCGTTCCAGCGGTGGGTGGCCAGCACCTCGCCGGTAGCGGGGTGCAGCCACACCGAGCTCAGCCCATTCGGGTGCGGGTCGTCCGCGAGCCGAAGGCGCACGCGCAGCGGCCGGTCGGCCTGTGCCGGCACCTGCACATAGCCGATGGGCGCACCTGGAAACTGCGCCTGCGCCCGGGCCACCAGGCTGTCGAGCGGCAGCGCGCGGGCCGATGCGGAGCCCTTGGGCAGCGTCGGCGCCTTGGTCGGCTCGGCGCCGCTGAGCGTGGTGACGAACCCGCCGAGGGGCCGCCAGGCCATCCAGGCCCCGCTGGCCACCGACACCGCGATGAGCAGCCCCAGGGCCGCACCGCCCACCCGGTGCAGGTCGAAGAAGGCGCGCAGCAGGCCCTTGTCCAGCACGATGCGCCAGGACGGCGGCCAGCGCCGCGGCCACCAGAGGACCAGACCGGTGATGAGCAGCAACAGATAGCCGAGCGCCACCCAGGCCAGGATGGCCTTGCCCGTGTCCTGCCACCACAGCGAGCTGTGCAGCTTGAACAGGGCATTGACGAAGCCCTCGGTCTCACCCCGGCGGCCCTGCTCCAGGCCGGTGGCCGGGTCGAAATAGACCGTGCCGCGCCAGGGGCCGTTGACCAGCACCCACAGGCTCTCTCCCGGCTCGCGTGCGGGCCGCATCGTGAAGCTGCCCTTGGGCCACTCGGCTTGGAGCTTTTGCAGCACATCCTGCAGGGCGGCATCGGGCGAGCCGACGCCAGCCAGCGCTCCGGCACGGAACAGTTCAGGGTGCAGCCAACGGTCGAGCGGCTGCGCCACCACCAGCACGGCGCCGGTCAGTCCTGACAGGATCAATACCCAGCCCAGGCTGAGTGCGATCCAGCGGTGTACACGCAGCCAGAGTTGGCGCAAGCGCTGCATGTCAGCGAGCGCACTCGGTGAACGGCATCAGAACGCCAGACGGCCCTGGACGTAGAGCATGCGCGGCGCGCCGACCATGCGGCCGGGGTTGCCGTCCACATTGCGCGTGTAGTAGCGCTTGTCGGCCAGGTTGTTCACGCCCACGGCAATGCTGCTGCCCTTGTAGCCGGGCACCTTCCAGTCGGCCTGGATGTTCCACAGGCGAAAGCCCGGGATGCGGCCCAGGCGGGCGTCGGCGGGTTCGGCGAAGGTGTTGGCCGCATCGGCGTACTGCGCGCTCTGGTGCGTGCTGGCCAGGTTGAAGGCCCAGTCGCCGAGCTGGTAGCGTGCGCCCAGCGTGTCGGTGTTGCGCGAGTAGAAGGGCACGTCCAGGCCGGCCGTGGTGCCCGACTTCTGGATCGCCTTGGTGTAGCTGTAGTTGGCGTACACGTTCAGGCCCGCCAGTGCGCTGGCCTTGTCGAAGCTGTAGTCGATGGCGGCCTCGATGCCCTCATGGCTGGTGGCGCCGATGTTCTGGAAGGTGGCTGGCGTGATGCCGGGCACCTGCAGGATCTGGTTGTCGAAGCGGATCTTGAAGGCCGTGAGTTCGGCGCGGATCTGCGGGGTCTGCCAGCGCGCACCCACTTCGGCGGTCTTGGCCAACTCGGGCTTGAGCGGGTTGGTGGCCGTCTGCGAATTGAGCTGGATGTTCTGCACCGGGCCGAACGAGGTGCCGTAGTTGGCGAACAGCGTGAGCGCCGGGTTCACCAGGTAGGCCACGTTGAGCGAAGGCAGCGCCTTGTTGTTGGTGGTGTCGAAGCGCTGGGTGGAGGCACGGTCCTCGCGGTTCGTCTCGATGTGCTCGAAGCGCACGCCCGGCGTCACGCGCCAGGCACCGAAGGCGATGCGGTCATCGATGTAGACGGCGTGCGCGTCGGTGGCATTGTCGAAGCGGGTGGTGACGCTGTTCGCGCCCGTGGCGATGGTTTGGTTGTAGGCCCGGTCGTTGCCGCGCTCGCGCAGGAAGCGGTAGCCGGCCGTCACGTCGTGCGTGGTGGCGCCCAGTTGCACGCGCTGGGTGTAGCGCGGCTCGATGCCCAGCACCTCGTAGTCGCGTGGCTGGTGCGCCAGCTGTGTGCTGGTGGCGTTGATCAGCGTGCTCTTGCGCGTGCTGTCGTTGTAGTAGGCGCGCACCTCGAACTCCTGGTTGTCGGAGATCGTGTTGATGTAGCCCATGTCCAGGCCCTTGCGCTCGCCATTCCAGTAGTCGGTGGGGCGCGTGTTCTGGAAGGGGTTGGCGTTGAACTGCGCCACCGTCAGGCCGCCGGGCGTGCGCGAGTTGACGTCGTAGTAGGAGACCTTGCCGTAGACCTCGGAGCTGCCGGTCAGTTCGTAGCGGAACTTGAAGGCCAGGTCGTTGACCTTCTCGTCGCTGCCCTGGCGCCAGCTGCTGCCGGTCATGCCCGAATACAGAAGTGCCAGGCCCAGGCCGTTGTCCAGCTGCGAGCCCAGGAAGGTGCTGTACTGTGTGTTGTCCTGGCCGCCTTCGCTGTAGCTGTTGTGGCGCACGGTCACGTCACCCGTGAGGCCGGGCTTGGAGGGGATGGCGCGGCTCGTGAAGTTGATGATGCCACCCACGTTCTGCGGGCCAAAGCGCACGGCACCACCACCGCGCACCACGTCGATGGACTCGATGTTGTTCAGGCTCACCGGCGCGAACGACAGCTGGGGTTGGCCGTAGGGCGCCACCGCCAGCGGCACGCCGTCGAGCAGGATGGTGGAGCGCGGGCTGTAGCGCCCGGTCAGGCCGCGCACGCCGATGTTCAGCGAGATCGCGCTGCCCGCGGTGCCCGAGTTCTCGGTGGCCTGCACGCCAGGGATGCGGCGCAGGACTTCGCCGATGTTGGCCGCGCCCGTGCCGTCGATCTTTTCCTTGTCCACCACGGTGCGGGCGCCCGCGAAATTCTTCACGCTGTTCTGCAGGCCTGTGCCGAGCCAGCTGCCCGTGATCTGGATGGTTTCCAGCGCCGGCGAGGCGCTGTCGCCCGCAGGCGACGCATCTTGCGCATGCAGTGCCAGCGGCGCGCCCAGCCAGGCCAGTGCGACGGCTGCGGCGCAGCGGGTGAGCTTCGGTGTCAAAGCGGGTGCCTTGGTGTGTCGTGTCGTCATGTGAATTTCCCCGGTGCGGTGTGGTTCTGTGCCGGTCACGGGCGGGTGCTTTGCATGCACCGCGCGAGACCGGCTGGAAACCTGTTCTTACAATGTCAATGATAGTAATTATCATTCATGCATCCAAAATATGCGCCCCGCCCAGGGCGCTCGCTGCGCTGCAGGGCGGGATCGGCCAGGGCTTGCGTGCTGACTGTTGCGTGTGCGCATCAGGTCCGCGCGGCCCGGCCGGGTGCGGCATGCGCAAGCGGCCGCTCTGTTCGCCCCGCTCGCCGCGGGGCCACAGCGTGGGCGACAGGTGGTGAACACCGGGCTCGGCTAAGCTGGGTGCTCTGCTGAACCAATCACCCGGTCCCTCCTGGGGGATCGCCGCTTCTCCATGCACCAAGATCCCACCCGTTCCCTGCCCATGGCCGGCGCCACCAATTTCCGCGACCTGGGCGGCTACGTCGGGCAGGACGGCCGGGCCGTGAAGTGGCGCCGCATCTTCCGCTCCGACCACCTGGCCGGGCTGACCCCGGCCGACCAGGCCCTGCTCGCCGAGCTGGGCGTCAGCCGCGCCATCGACTTTCGCGGCAAGGCCGAGGGCGCGGCATATGCCTATGCCATCCCCGGTGTGGCCTACCACCCGCTGGTCATTGAGCCCACGGTGGTGCAGCGCGCGCTGGAGCTGCAGGCCACCGGCCGTGCGCTCACCGCGCAGGACGCCGTGGGCCTGATGCAGGACACCTACCGTGGCTTCGTGCACGAGAACGCACCGCGCTTTGCCGAACTGTTCCGCCTGCTGCTGGCCAGCGATGCCCCCACGGTGTTCCACTGCACCGCCGGAAAGGACCGCACCGGCTTTGCCGCCGCGCTGATCCTGCTGGCCCTGGGCGTGCCGCGCGCGACTGTGATGCAGGACTACCTGCTCACCAACAACCTCTACCGCCGCCCTGTCGGCATGGGCAGCCACGCGCCCGAAGAGGTGCTGGCCGTGCTGTGGCGCGTGCAGGAGGAATTCCTCGACGCTGCGCTGCACATGGTCGACCAGGACTACGGCGGCGTGCCGACCTACTTGGTGGACGTGCTCGGGGTGGATGCGGCGGCCCAGCGGCAACTGGCGGCGCAGTACCTGCAGCCGCAGCGCTGATGTGCTCGGGCGCCGGGGGCCGGTGCGAAGTGGCATACGGTGCCAGTCCGTTTACACGCTGATACCTGGCGTTTACATGCAGGCGTTGCAGCGGTGGCATAGTCCACGGCTTCCCTGTGCCGACCGCTTTCCAAGAGAGTTTCGAATGAATTTCCGCAAGCAATGCCTGCGCGCGAGCCTGGTGCTCGCGCTGTCCTTCTCCGCACTGTCGCCAGCGGCCATGGCGGCTCAGACCGAGGCGGAGCGCCAGGCTGTGATCATGTCCATGTTCAAGGACGACGCCGTACTGACCGAAGATGTGCACCGCGAGTTCTGGTCCGGCCTCCAGGATCCCGAGGCCGCCGTGAGTCGCGGTGCTCTGGAGCGCGTGGCCTTCGCGCTCAAGAACAACCTCGAGATGGAGCGTGCGACGGTGGTCAGCTACAAGGCCAGCATCAAGCAGCGCAAGCCGGTGGTGGACAAGAGCTACGAGTCGGCCCTCAAGACCCGTCTGGAGATGATGCAGATGCGCAAGCTCCCGACCGATGCCGTGCTGGCCAAGGACAAGGCGTTCCGCGAATCCCTGGCGCTGGTTGCCAAGGGCAAGCCCGTGGAAGCCAACGGCACCAAGATCACCATGACCAACGCGCTCATCGACCAGGCCCTGGTGCGGCTCGAAGCCTCCTATGCCCGGCTGGAGCGCCTGCTCAATCCCGTGTGGACCCCCGCGCCAGCGAAGTGAGACAGGCAGGGCCGCGGCGCCGATGAGCGCCGGTTCGTGGGCGATACTCCCGGGTTCGGCGATCCATCCGCGCCACAAGGAATGGCAGTGACTTCTGCAAACCGTACCGGCCAGAGCGCCAGTGCCGATGGCTTCGACGCGGCCTACTACGAGCGTTTCTATTTCGACAAGAAGACCAGCGTGGTCGACCCGGCGCACACCGATCGGCTCGGTGCCTTCGTCTGCAGCTACCTGCAGTACCTGCGCGTGCCGGTGCGGCGCGTGCTGGACGTGGGCTGCGGCATCGGGCTGTGGCGCGACATCGTGGCCCGGCATTTTCCCAAGGCCACGTTCCACGGTGTCGAGTACAGCCAGTACCTGTGCGGCCGCTTTGGCTGGGAGCAGGGCTCGGTGGTCGACTACCAGGCACGCACACCCTACGACCTGGTGATCTGCCAGGGCGTGCTGCCCTACCTGAACGAGGCCGACGTGCAGAAGGCCATGCGCAACCTGGCGGGGCTCAGCCGCGGCGCCCTGTACGTGGAGGCGGTCACGCGCGAGGACTGGGAGCAGGACATCGTGGACGAGACCCTGACCGACCCCCGGATGTTCCGCCACCCCGCGCAGCTGTACCGCCGCACGCTGGGCGAGGGCTTCACCGAGCTGGGCGGCGGTGTGTGGCTGAGCCCCAAGACCGAGCTGCCCCTGTTCGCACTCGAACACGCGGGCGGCCAGTGACGGCTGCCGCTGCACCGGTGCCGGCCCTGCCCCACGCCGTGTCGCGCCTGCGTGCAGCGCGGCTGGCGCGCAGCGCCAAGCCCTTCCTGGCCCGGGGCGGCCCGCGTGGCGAGCGCTGCCCAGGCTGCCGCCTGGTGCCCAGCCACTGCCTGTGCGCCTTGCGCCCGCTGCTGACTCCGCAGGCCGGCGTGTGTCTGCTCATGGCTGACATCGAGCCGCTCAAGCCCAGCAACACCGGCTGGCTGATTGCCGACGTGGTGGCCGACACCTGGGCCTTCGGCTGGGCGCGCACCGAGGTCGACCCTGGGTTGCTCACCCTGCTCGCCGACCCGCAGTGGCAGCCGTATGTGGTGTTCCCTGGCGAATTCGTGGCGCCCGAGCGCGTGGTGACGGCGGTGGAGCCGGTGCAGGGTGGCAAACGCCCGCTGTTCATCCTGCTCGATGCCACCTGGCCCGAGGCACGCAAGATGTTCCGCAAGAGCCCGTACATCGATGCGTTTCCGGTACTCAGCCTCGCGCCCGAGCAGCTGTCGCGCTACCGGCTGCGCCGCTCCACGCGCGAGGACCATTTCTGTACCTCCGAAGTGGCGGCGTTGTGCATGGAGCTGTCGGGCGAAGGCCATGCGGCCCAGACGCTCGAGGCCTACCTCGATGTGTTCACCAACCACTACCTGCAGTCCAAGCACCAGTTGCCGGTGGACCATGGCGATGAGGTGCACCTGAGGTTGCAGGCACTGCGCGCCTGACGTGCATCGAAGGTGCACAATGCGCCCATGAAAGCTCCACCCCGCCTGCAGTCCCTCATCGAGGAAGGCCTGATCGACACCGTGGTCCGGCAGCTCATGAGTGGCAAGGAGGCCATGGTCTTCGTGGTGCGCAGTGGCGAGGACACGCGCTGCGCCAAGATCTACAAGGAAGCCACCCACCGCAGCTTCCGCCAGGCCGTGGACTACACCGAGAACCGCAAGGTCAAGAACTCGCGTTCGGCCCGCGCCATGGCCAAGGGCAGCAAGTTCGGCCGCCAGGAGCAGGAGGCCGCCTGGCAGAGCGCCGAGGTGGATGCCCTGTACCGCCTGGCCGCGGCCGGGGTGCGCGTGCCCCAGCCCTACAACTTCCACGAAGGCGTGCTGCTCATGGAGCTGGTGACCGATGCCCATGGCGATGCGGCACCGCGCCTGAACGACGTGTCCTTCACGCCTGAACAGGCCCGCACCCACCACGCCACGCTGATCGCCGAGGTCGTGCGCATGCTTTGCGCGGGCGTGGTGCATGGCGACCTCTCGGAGTTCAACATCCTGCTGGCGCACCTGCCCGGGGCCGAGGGTGAAGAGGGCGTGGACGGCCCGGTCATCATCGACCTGCCGCAGGCCGTGGATGCCGCCGGCAACAACCATGCGCCGCGCATGCTGATGCGCGATGTGGCCAACCTGCGCGACTTCTTCGGCCAGTTCGCGCCCGAGCTGCTCGCCACCCAGTACGGCCCCGAGATCTGGAGCCTGTACCAGGGCGGGCTGCTGACCAACGAGACGCCGCTCACCGGCATCTACGCGCCAGAGCACACCGACGTGGACATGCAGGGCGTGCTGCGCGAGATCGAGGACGCCCGCGCCGAAGAAGCCGCGCGCCGCCTGCGCATGGCCACCGCGGCATAGTTGCAGCGGCCTCGGGCACAATCGGCGCCCCTTGCCATTGCCCGCCCCGCCGCCATGACCCCCGTGATCCGCAACTTCCGCCCGGGCGACGCGCCCGCATTGCGTGCGCTGTTCCACGCCGCCGTGCATGGCCTGACCGCCGCGCAGTACAGCCTGGCGCAGCGCAATGCCTGGGCGCCGCTGGTGCACGACGCCGTGCAGTGGAACGCCCGTCTGGAGGCCAACCAGCCCTTTGTCGCTGAGGTAACGGCAGGGACGGTGGTGCACATCGCCGGCTTCTCGGATCTGCAGGCCAGCGGCTATATCGACCATTTCTTCGTCGCGCCCGCCCATGCCGGTCAGGGCGTGGCCCGGGCGCTGATGGCATACATCCATGCCCAGGCCGCGCTGCGCAGCACCGAGCGCCTGTGGGCCGATGTGAGCCTCACGGCCGAGCCCTTCTTCGCCAAAAGCGGCTTTGTGGTCGAAGCCCGCCAGCAGGTGGAGCGCCACGGCGTGGTTCTCGCCAATGCCCGCATGGCCAAGGTGCTTCTGCCCGGCGGCGCAGGGGTGGGACAATAGCGGGGTGGCCCTGCACAGGCGCCCCTTCGACACGACCCCACCATCCCAGAACGGCAAGGCCTTTCCCATGACCAAACAACACGAACGGCAGACCGAACTCAAACCCATGGAGCTGTGCGAGTCCTGCAAGGGCATCCAGCGCAACTGGCGCCGCGCCCCAGGCCATGCCGAGCTGGTGCAGCGCAGCAACCGCAAGGAAGACCGCGAGCACGGCCAGGTGACCTTCACCCGCTACCAGTGCGACCGCTGCGGCACCGCCTGGGAGTACGAGAACGACAAGACCAACCTGCATGCAGGCTGGTCCGTCGTAGGGCGCTGAGCGCGCTTCGTCAATCCCCGGGCATCCGCGCTGGGGGCAGCGAAGCCAGCAGCAGGGCCGCCACCACGCAGCCCAGGCCCAGCCACTGCCAGCTGCGGACGGATTCCCCCAGGAACACCACCGACAGCAGCAGGGCTGACACCGGCAGCCATACTGTGGCCAGGGATGCGCGCACACCGCTGGTGCGGGCACTGCCCGCGTACCAGAGCAGAAAGCCGCCCACCGTGGGCACCCAGGCGTAGTACAACACCCCGGCCAGAGCCGCTGCTGTGAAGGAGGAGGGCGATGCCTGCGCCACCAGCCACGCCGGCAGGACCGACAGCAGGAGTCCGCCCCCCGACATCAGTGTGGACAACGCCAGGGCCGGGATGGGCTGCGACAAGCGCTTGTTGGCCAGAATGAACACCGCCTCGCAGGCCACGGCGGCCAGCACCAGGGCAATGCCCGCCAGCCGGGTGCTGGCGCCTCCCTGCGCTGCGCCATCGGGCGCCATGGCCACGGCCATCACCCCGGCGGTGGCCAGCGCAATGGACAGCACCAGCCTGTGGCCCGGCCGCTCGCCCAGCAGCAGCGCCGAGAACAGCGCGGCGGCCGCTGGCAGCGTGCCGGCCACGATGCCGGCATCCGCGGCGCTGGCGAGCGCCACACCCAGGATCAGCAGCACCGAGTAGCCCACGCTGCCCGCCGCCGCCTGCACGGTGAGCAGCAGCGCGTCGCGCCGCCCCACGCGCGGCAACTGCTGGCCACTCCAGCGCATGAGCACAAGGAACACCGGCAGGGCCAGGGCATGGCGCAGCACGGTGGCCGCAAAAGGCTCGATGTCCTGCGCGATGGGCTTGCTGACCACCACCGTGCTGCCCACGAGCACCATGGCCAGGCTGCACAGCAGCGGGCCCTTCCATGATTCCGACATCCCCATCGCGTACCGCCTTGCCTGTATATGAACATGGCAGGCAGTGTGGATTCCTGGGCGCGATGGGTCTTGAACGTTATTGCGGCAGTGGCCGGCGCTGCCAGCCTGCGGCGGCCTTCTGCCAGGCACCGGGTGTAAAGCCGAACTGCCGCGCGAAGATGCGCGTCATGTGGCTCTGGTCAGCAAAGCCGCAGTCTGCCGCCGCCTCAGCCAGGCTGGTGCCGCGCTGCACCAGGCTGCGGGCGCGCTCGGCACGCTGCTGCAGCAGCCAGGCGTGGGGTGGCAGGCCGTAGGCCTGGGTGAAGCGGCGCAGCAACTGGTACTTGCCCAGGCCGGCCATCGCGGCCAACTGCGTGAGCGTGGGGGGCGCCAGTGGCGCATCGGCCAGCTGGTCGCGCACCTGGCGCACCTCGGCCGAGGCATCCGCGCCCAGCCCATGTGCGCGCGGAGCATTGGCATGGCGGCCCAGCAGCAGGGCGCAGGTCTGTACCAGCGCTTCTTCACAGGCAAGCGCGGTCAGGCTGGCCGCGGCCTGTGGTGTCGCGCTCCAGTGCGCGAGCCGCTGTAGCAACTGGTGCAGGGCCTCGCGGAGCGCCGCGTCGCCCTGGATCACCGGGCGGGCCAGGGCCACACCGTGGGGCGATGCCGTGGCCAGGTCGCCCGCCATGGCATGCACCACCGAGGGTTCCAGGTACACCATGCGCCAGCGGCGCGAAGGGCCGCCCAGCGGCTGGCCGTCGTGCACTTCGCCGGGGTTGGTGGTGATCAGGTCGCCCGCATAGGCATCCACCGGGCCGCGCCCGCTGGCCGAACTCTGCGCGCCATCGTCGAGAAGCCCCAGGCCATAGACTGCATGCCAATGCCTGCCATAGTGGCGGGAACTTTCGATGTGCGTACCGTACACCCCTTCCCAGGGCGAGCCGAAGACCTGGCATTGGTGGGTGGGCGCTGCGGGCTTCATCCGGACATTATTGCCAATGGCCACCCGCCACACCAAGGAGCCACTGAATGCATCGCCGAATCTTCCTTGCTGCCGGGGGGCGCCGTCTGGCCTTGGGCGGCCTCGTGCTGGCGGCCATCCGCAACGCCCGGGCCCAGCCGGCCTACACCGTCTCCGCGGAGCAACTGCAGGAGGCCGTGGCGCTGCGCTTTCCGCTGCGCTATCCCATGGCGGGCCTGGTGGATGTGGACGTGCAGGCCCCGGGCCTGTCGCTGCTGCCCGAAAGCAACCGCCTGGCTGCGGCCTTCGCGCTGAGCGCCGCCGGCCCTGCGCTCAGGCGCCGCCACAGCGGCACGCTGGAGGTGGAATTCGCCCTGCGCTACGAGCCCGGCGATCGCAGCCTGCGCGCCCACCAATTGCGTGTGGGGCGGCTGGATTTCCCGAGCCTGCGGCCCGAGGTGGTGGCGCTGCTCAATGGTTACGGCCCCGCCCTGGCCGAGCAATCGCTGCGCGAGGTGGTGCTGCACCGGCTGCGGCCGCAGGATCTCGCCGTGCTCGACGGCCTGGGCATGCAGCCCGGGGCCATCACCGTGACCGCCAAGGGCCTGTCCATTGCCTTCGTGAACAAACCGGCTCCGTGAAGCAAGTCGGGGGCGCCCAGCGCTCAATGGCCTTGTTCGGTGGGTTGCGCGGACATCAATCCCCGCGCACCCGCTGCGCAAAGCCACGCTGGCCGAACTGCTCGATGATGAAGTCCACGAAGACCCGCGTGCGCGCGGGAAGCAGCTTCTTGTCCGGGTAGTACAGCGAGGTCGGTCCCGCGTCCGACCACCAGCCCGGCAGCAGCCGCACCAGGTCGCCGCTGGCCAGCCAGGGCTGGGCGAACGGCATGGGCAGCAAGGCCACGCCCAGGCCCATCAGTGCGGCCTGGCACATGGCCTCGGGGTCGTCGAAGACGATGCGCGGGCGCAGCTCGGCGGCTGCCGCATCACCGGCCTTGTCGCGCAGCGTGGTGACGTGGATGCGGCCCGTCTGGATCGAGCGGCGCGCAATGCCGTCCCATTGCGCCAGGTCCGACGGGTGGCGCGGCGGCTTGCGGCCCTGCAGCTGGGCGCGCGATGCCACGGCCACGATGTGGATCGTGCCCAGCGTGCGCGCCACCATGCCGGGGTTGAGGTTCAGCCCGCCGCCGATGCCCGCGTCGAAGCCCTCGCCGACCAGGTCCACCTGCCGGTTCTCGAAGCGCCAGTCGGGCTGGATGGCCGGGTAGCGCGCGAGGAACTCGCCCAGCAGCGGCACCAGGTAGGCACGGCCGAAGGCCTGGCCCATGCTGACCTTGAGCGTGCCTGCAGGCTGGCGATCGGCCTCGGCCGCATGCTGCACGGCGTCGGCCAGCGTGGCCAGCGGCGTGCTGATCTGCTGCAACAGGCGCTGGCCCCCCTCGGTCAGCACCAGGCGCCGCGTGCTGCGCTGGAACAGGCGCACGGAGAGGCTCTGCTCCAGCCGCGCCACGTTCTTGCTCACGGCGGCAGGCGTCAGGCCCATGAGCCGGGCGGCGGCCGAGAAGCTGCCGGATTCGGCGGACTTCACGAAGGATTCGAGATGGCTGAGGGGCTGCATGCCTGCTATTTTCAACTGGAAGTTGAAACAGGTACATCCCATTCATGGCTACCAGCAATGCAATGGTTTGCCGACACTGCAGGTGTTGCCAGTGCATTCACTGGTCCACCTACCGGAGTCCACCATGTCTGTCGCTTCCTCTGCTTCTTCCTCCCCTGTTGCCACCACCGCCGTCCTGGCCGGCAAGGCCGCCTTTGTCACCGGCGGCTCGCGCGGCATCGGTGCCGCCATCGTGCGCCGCCTGGCGCGCGATGGCGCTGCCGTGGCCTTCACCTACACCAGCAACGACGCACCGGCCAAGGCGCTGGCCGCCGAGATCGAGGCCGCCGGCGGCCGCGCGCTGGCGCTGCGCGCCGACAGCGCCGATGCCCAGGCCATCACGGCCGCCATCGACGGTGCCGCGCGCGATCTGGGCCGCCTGGACATCCTGGTCAACAACGCCGGCGTCGCCATCATGGGCGAGGTCGGCAGCGTTCCGCTCGAAGACCTGGACCGCACGCTGGCGATCAACGTGCGCGGTGTGTTCGTCGCCACCCAGGCCGCCGTGCGCCACATGGGCCAGGGCGGTGCCTACGGCCGCGTGATCACCATCGGCAGCACCAATTCCGAGCGCCTGCCCTGGGCCGGCTTCAGCGTCTACGGCATGAGCAAGGCCGCCATCGTGGGGCTCACCAAGGGCCTGGCACGCGACCTGGGTCCGCGCGGCATCACGGTCAACAACGTGCAGCCCGGCCCGGTCAACACCGACATGAACCCTGCCGACGGGCCCATGGCCAAGGACATGCACGGCCTGATGGCGCTGGACCGCCACGCCGACCCAGCCGAGATCGCCGGCATGGTGGCCTACCTGGCCGGGCCCGAGTCGGGCATGGTCACGGGTGCCAGCCTGCTGATTGATGGCGGGTTCGCCGCGTAGGCGAAGCACCCCCTGAGTCGCTTCGCGCCTTCACCCCTCTCTCGCGTTGCTGCGCAACGCGGGAGGGGGACGCTCCCAGCGCGGCGGGGCGGCCCTTGCGCGGGAGCGCTGGCCTGGGCCGCGCCAGTCTCTTCGGCCGCGCGGAGATCAGACCGGTAGCTTTGCCACCACGTCATCCAGCGCCACATGCCCCTGGAATCCGCCGCTGCTGGTGGCGGGTTGCTGCCGCTCGATGGCATCGGCGAACACCACGGCGGGGTCGGCGCGCAGCTTGGCGAGGTGGGCCGCCAGGTGCGGGTAGGCTGCGACCTGCAGCACACCGTGGTACTCGGCCCAGCGCGCCACGGCCACCAGGTAGGCGTCGGCCACGGTCTTCTTGTCGCCGCCATCCATCCATTCGCGCCCTGCGAGCAGCCGGTCCAGGTAGGCGCAGCCCTTGGCCACCTGGGGGCGGCCCAGGTCGCGCAGTGTTTCCTGGCGCGGCGGGTCGGTGGCCATTTCGTAGGCGGCCCACAGCGGCGCGAAGGCCGCGAAGAAATCCGTGGCCAGGTAGGCCAGCGCCTGGTTGAGCCGGTCGTACTCCGGGCTGCCCTGCGGGTAGCCGAGTTGGTGGCCGTTGCGCGCCGCCAGGTGCTGCAGGATGGCCACGCTCTCGGTGAGCGTGCCGCCCTCGGCCGTCACATAGGCGGGCGTCAGGTTCTGTGGGTTGATGCGTGCGAAGGCCGCGGGCCAGGGGTGCTCGAGCATCTCGACGCGCGAGAGCGCGTACGGCGCTCCCAGCCATTCGAGCGCGATGGTGCTGGCCAGCGAGCAGCCCTGGGGTACGCCATAGAAAAGGGTCGGTGTCATTTGCAGATCCTTGGGTTGTGGGAACAATCACCAAAGATACGAATGTGGCCTTTGCTTGGGTAGTCGGGTGAAAGTAGACTCATCGTCTCCTTTTGTGAACGATGAACGCCCCCTTGGGCTGCGAGGATGCCTGCATGCTCAATCTCAATGACCTGCAGTGGTTTGTGCGCGTGGTGGACCATGGCGGGTTTGCTGCTGCCGCGCGGGCGCTGGAGGTGCCCAAGTCCACGCTGAGCAAGCGCGTGGCGCAGCTCGAGGCCACGCTGGGCGTGCGCCTGATACAGCGCAGTTCGCGGGTGTTCGTGGTGAGCGACACCGGCCAGGCCTTCTACCGCCATGCCGCCGCGATGCTGGTCGAGGCCGAGGCGGCCGAGAGCGTGGTGCGTGGCCTGCAGGCCGAGCCGGCGGGCATCGTGCGCCTCACGGCCTCGGTCACCACGGCCCAGCTGGTGCTGGCCGAGCTGCTGCCCGCGCTGGCGGCGCGGCATCCCCGGCTGCAGGTGATGCTGCACGCCACCGATCGCTTCGTGGACCTGGTGCAGGAGGGCTTCGACATCGGGGTGCGCGACCACTCCGCCCCGCTGCCCGATTCGGACCTGGTGCAGCGGCGCGTGGGCCACGAGCCGTTCTACGCCGTGGCCTCGCCGGGCTACCTGGCGGCGCACGGTGCACCGGTGCATCCGCGTGATCTGGCTGCGCACGACGCCCTGCTGCTGTCGCCCGCGCCATCGGCCCAGGTGTGGACTTTTCTGCGCGATGGCGAGGCCATCGGCGTGCGGCCGGTGCCGCGCTTCTTTGCCGACGAGCCCTGGACCTTGCTGCGGGCGGCCCTGGCGGGCGTGGGCATCGGCTGCCTGCCGCGCGGCCTGTGCCAGCCCGATATCGAGGCCGGCCGCCTGGTGCGGCTGCTGGCAGATTTCCGCTATGGCGCAAGCATGACCACCACCTTGCTGATCTCGCACCGGCGCGGGCAACTGCCCTCGGTGCGCGCGGCCGTGGACTTCCTGGCCGAGGGCCTGGCGCGCTACCGCGGGTTCGAGGAGCCCAGGGCCTTATAGTGGCCCACCATTCCACCCGGGACCCTGCCGTGCACCACACCCCCCACTTCCTGCGCAATGCCCGCACCACTGCGGTGGCCTTGGCCACCCTGTGGGCCGCCTTCACCGCCGGTGCCGTCACCCCGGCCGAGTCCGGCTATGTGGGCGAGTACCGCGGGGGCTCGGTGGACACCGTGGCCCAGCTTGCGCTGCTCGATGACAACACCTACTGTTTCGCCTTCACCGGTGGTGCACTGGACATGGTGGCGGCCGGCCGCTGGAAGGCCGAGGGCAGTGGTGTCCGGCTGCAGCAGGTGCGGCAGGAAGAAACCCTGTTTCCCGCATTCGCCCGCAAGGTGGACGCGCAGGGCGCCATGGTGGAGTTCGACTTCCATGGCTACACGCTGTCCAATGCCCGCGCGCCGGTGTTCGCCGTGTCGGCGGACGACGTGGCTCCCAGCACCCTGCGCCCTTTGTTCACGGAGGGCAACAGCAACTGGTCCGAAAGCTACAAGCTGCCCGCCATGCCGGCCGAGTCGGTGCGCTATTTCTACCTGGGCGATGTTGTGGAAGGGAGCCCTGGCAAGCCATCGGCGGTGAAGGTGGTGCAGTACCGGCTGGAAGGCGGCAACGCCGTGCGCGTGGGTTTTGACGAGTTGCAGGCCATGCCGCTCATGGACCAGCGTGCCGAACTCAAGGGGCAGGTGCTGTTCCTGTCGGGCAGCCGACTGGGCCAGCGCCGGCCCCTGAACCCCGAGATCATCAAGGCGGTGCGCAGTGGCTGTATCGACCCAGCCTTCAAGCCCGGCGTTCCACGTCCGCTCAAGGAGGGGCAGGACAAGCCCCTAGTGCCCGTGAAGACCTTCACCGTCAGCCCATCGGCCATCCAGGGCAAACCCTTCTTCGAGACCGCCCGCTAACGCCGCTCAGGCTGACAGCGCACCCGCGGGCGCGCGCGGCACCCTCTCGATCTGTGCCTTGGCCAGGCGCAGCGCCTTGCGCATGTAGCCGCGCCACAGCACGCTGGCCAGCAGCCAGAGCACCGGCGCCGCCCACTTCGAGCGCGCATGGAAGGCATGGCGCCAGCGCACCGTGGTCTGCGTGCCATTGGCCTCTGGGTCGAACCACCAGGCGCCGTCGGCCCCCGTGGCCAGCCAGCGCAGCACGCCGGTGAAGCCGCTCACGGTGTAGGCGAAGTACTGGGCCGGGCGGTAGTGCTTGAGCCCCTCCTGCACGCTGCTGCCATCGGACATGGCCACCGTGCGCGTCTGCCCCGGGGCGTCCCAGGGGCCCGTCTGGTCGCTGGTGCCGGTCACCGCCGGCAGGGGGCCGTAGCCGGTGAACAGCGTGGTCGGGTCGACGGGCGCGATGAACTGGAACGCCTGGGCGGGCGAGGCCTTGATATGCGTCTGGACCGTGGCGGCAAAGGTGGGCATGGTGGTGGCGTCCGGTTCGTGCGGGAGGGGGAGTGGATCGAATGTATTGTGGAAGGCGGAAACGATAAATACCGTTTTCTCAAACGGACTGTTGGCCAAACCGTGAACAATTGCCCCTTCCCGCAGCGAAAGAACGGTGTACAAACCGGCTTCAAGCGGGGGTTTGCCGGCGCCTGCGGGGCTTGGGCGCCGCGCCCGCCAGTTCCTGGGCGCCCAGGCTGAACAACGGGTTGTCCGCCAGCATCTCCACGGCCAGGTCGATGAAGGCGCGCACGCGCGCCGGCTGGGCCGCGCGGCTGCCGTAGTACACGTACAGGCCCAGGTGCCGGGGGACAAAGCCGGTCAGCACCGGCACCAGCTGGCCGCTGCGCACCAGGGGCGCGGCCGTCACGCCCACGAGCTGGCCGATGGCATGGCCGCCCAGCACGGCGCGCGCCTCAAGCTCGATGTCGTTGGTGCAGAAGGCCGGCGGAATGGCGTGGGCCACGATGTCCTCGCCCACCTGGAATTCCCAGGGCATGGGCTTGCCCGTGGTCGGGTGGCGAAAGCCGCTGCAGCGGTGCTGCGCCAGGTCTTCGATGCGCGTGGGCGTGCCGTGGCGCGCCAGGTAGTCCGGCGTGGCGCACACCACCAGCTGCAGCCACAGCAGCCGGCGCGCGATGACCCCGCCTTCGGGCGGATAGCCCGAGCGGAAGCCCACGTCCACCCGGTCTTCGACCCAGTTGCCGATGCGGTCCTCGAGCTGCACGTCGGGCTCCACCTGTGGGTAGCGGCGCACGAATTCGTCGACCACGGGCCAGATCACCTCCAGCATCATGGCTCGCGGCGCGGTGATGCGCAGCGGCCCGGCGATCTCCTCGCGCCCGCGCCGCGCCCCGTGTACGGCGCGCTGCAGCGTGGCCAGACCGGGCTGCGCGGCGTCGAGGAACTGGCGGCCCTCCTCGGTCAGGCTCAGGCTGCGCGTGGTGCGGTGGAACAGCCGCACGCCCAGGTGCGATTCGAGCTGCCCCAGCGCCAGGCTGGCGGCCTGCGGGGTGATGCCCTGGGCCGAAGCCGCCTGGCGCAGGCTGCCCAGCTCGGCGGCCTTGGCAAAGGTGGAAATCGCGCGCAATTCGTTCATGGCCATGACAAAGCTCCGGAGATTGGCAAGAATTTATTGCCAATGAAGTCAGCGATTATGGGCTAGTGCGATGGCAATGGTGTGCCTAAAGTTCACCCCCATGGCAACGCACCGCGTCTGCCAGAACCCCGAAATTCAACCCTTCCAAGGACTTCTGCCATGACTGCCCATGCTTCTTCCCCTTCCTTCCCCCGCATCTGGTTGATCACCGGTGCCTCGCGCGGCATCGGTGCCCGCATTGCCGAGGCCGCGCTGGCCCAGGGCGATGCCGTGGTGGCCACCTCGCGCAATACCGAATCGATCACGCGCCGCCTGGGCGCCAGCGATGCGCTGCTGCCCTTGGCCCTGGACGTGACCGACGAGGCCCAGGCCCGCCATGCCGTGGGTGCAGCGCTCGATCGCTTCGGCCGCATCGACGTGCTGGTCAACAACGCCGGCTACGGGTTGCTGGGCGCGGTGGAGGAGGCCACCGCCGACGAGGTGCGCAGCCTCTACGAAACCAATGTGTTCGGCCTGCTGAACGTGACGCGCGCCGTGCTGCCCGCCATGCGTGCGCGCCGTACCGGCCATGTCATCAACATCTCGTCGCTGGGCGGGGTGCGTTCTGCCGCGGGCTTTGGCGTGTACTGCTCGACCAAGTTCGCGGTGGAAGGCATCACCGAGGCGCTGCACGCCGAACTGGCGCCGCTGGGCATCCACGCCACGGTGGTGGAGCCCGGTTACTTTCGCACGGAGTTCCTCGACACGGCCTCGCTCGCGGTCTCCCCGCTGGTGCTGGAGGACTACGCCCCCAGCGCCGGCGTGATCCGCGAAGCCGCCCGCCGCATCAACCTGAACCAGCCCGGCGACCCCGTGCGCCTGGCCCAGGCCATGATGCAGCTGGTAGCCAGCCCCACGCCGCCGCTGCGCCTGCCGCTGGGCACCGACACGCTGCAGGCCATTGCCGAGAAGCACGCCTTTGTGGAAAAGGAAACGGCCGCCTGGCGCGAGCTGGCAGCCTCCACGGACTTCCCGCAGCAGGCTGCGGCGTGAGCCTGCGCCAGCGGTGGGTCAGACCATGCCGCCGTTGGCGCGCAATGTCTGGCCATTGATCCACGCGCCATCAGGCCCGACCAGGAAGGACACGGTGCCCGCGATGTCGTCCGGCGTGCCCAGGCGGCCCAGCGGGTTCATCTGCGCCAGGCGCTCGACGAGCTCGGGCGTCTTGCCGTCCAGGAACAGGGCCGTGGCCGTGGGGCCGGGGGCTACGGCGTTCACGGTGATGTTCTTGCCACGCAGTTCCTTGGCCAGGATCAGCGTCATGGTTTCCACCGCGCTCTTGGTGGCGGCGTACACCGCGTAGCCGGGCATCGCGGTGCCGACCACGCTGGTGGAGAAGTTCACGATGCGCCCGCCCGGCTCGAGCCGGCGCGCGGCCTCGCGCAGGGTGTTGAAGCTGCCCCTGAGGTTGATGGCGATCAGCCGGTCGAAGGTGGCATCGTCGGTATCGGCCAGGTGTGGCGTGTGCGGGGGCATCACGCCCGCGTTGTTCACCAGCACGTCCACGCGGCCGAAGGCCTCGGTGGCCTGGTCGAACAGGCGAGCCACGGCGGTGGCATCGGCCACGTCGGCCTGCACGGCGATGGCCTGCCCGCCGGCCTCAGTGATGGACTGCGCCACCACTTCGGCCTCGGCCGCACTGCCGGCGTAGTTGACCACCACGCTGAAGCCATCGCGCCCCAGGCGCTGGGCAATCGCGGCGCCGATGCCGCGCGAGGACCCGGTGACGATGGCGACGGGGCGGTGGGTGGATGGGTCGTTGGTGGCCATGAAAACTCCTGAACGGTGGTGATGGGTGTATTGTTCTGTTGGCGCTGGGTTTGATAAAGGCCCAATAAATGCCATGACTGTTCAAAAAATACCAACAACCAAGCCCTGCTCCCCATGGACCGATTCGACGCCATGCGCCTGTTCACCCGCATCGTGGAGCTGGGCAGCTTCACGCAGGCCGCGGAAGACCTGCAACTGCCCCGCGCCACGGTGACCCTGGCCGTGCAGCAGCTGGAAAAGCGCCTGGGTGCGCGCCTGCTGCACCGTACCACGCGCCATGTGGCGCCGACGCAGGACGGAGAGGCCTACTACGGGCGCTGCCAGCAGCTGCTGGCCGACCTCGACGAGACCGAGGCGGCCTTCGCCACCGCCGGTCAGCAGCCCAAGGGCAAGCTGCGCGTGGATCTGCAGGGTACCCTGGCACGGTATTTCGTGCTGCCGCGCATCGGCGAGTTCTTTGCGCGCTACCCCGGCGTGGAGCTGGAACTGGGCGTGGGCGACCGCCTGGTAGACCTGGTGCGCGAGCGCGTGGACTGCGTGATGCGCGGCGGCGAGCCGGCCGACTCCAGCATGGTGGGCCGGCGCGTGGCGCAGCTCGCGCAGGTGACCTGTGCCAGCCGCGAATACCTGGCGCGCCATGGCGTGCCCCGCAGCGTGGACGACTTGCGGGGCCACCGCGCGGTGAACTACCTGTCGTCACGCACGGGCAAGCCCATGCCCCTGGACTTCGTGGTCGACGGCGTGCCGCGCAGCGTGCAGCTCAAGGGCGCGGTGTCGGTCACCGATGCGTTTGCCTATGTGGCCTGCTGCACGGCGGGGCTGGGGATCATCCAGGTGCCGCGCTACCACCTGGAGCCGCAGCTGGCCGACGGCAGCCTGGTCGAGGTGCTGGCCGATTGCCGCCCCGCGCCCCTGCCGGTGACCGTGCTCTATCCGCACAGCCGCCAGCTTTCGCCGCGCGTGCGCGTGTTCGTGGACTGGCTGGCCGAGGTGATGGCGAACGCGCGTTAGTCGGCCTGTAGCGGACGGGAGAACTCCATGACCCAGTTGGTCTCCCAGGTCTGCCCGCCATCGTCCGAGAAGGCCTGCTCCCAGCGCGGCATGCCGGTGGCGAGGTTCCTGGCCCACTCGAACCGCACCTGGACGGGCTGGCCCTCGAACACTTCCTGGCCGAAGAAGACGCCTTGGTCCGTGCCCGCGAAACCGCCGCTCACCGGTGGCAGCAGCTGGCCCGTGGCCGTGTCCAGCCCGCCCGTCACATTGTCCAGCCAGTAGATGCTCCAGCGCTGCGCCTGGGGGTTGAACAGGCGCAGCGCCATGCCCACGTAGCCTGCATTCCAGGCCTCGGGGATGAAGTCATCGCAGTTGCCGATGCCGCCGGACAGCGGCCGCGCCGTGCCGGTGGCGTCGAAGGTTTCCCAGTCGGTGCAGCCCGCAAGCCGTTGCACGAGGCGGGTGTTGCGGATGCGCCAGGGGCCCATCAGAAAGTCGAAGTCGTGGGCATCGCCAGTGGGTGAGGTGATCGGCATGGGGTGTCTCCGGGATGGGCGTGCGTCATGCGTGCAGGGCCGAGCGCGCCGTGGGCTGCAGCCGGTGGGCCTCGGGTGCGCGGGCCAGCCAGGGGGCCAGGCCGGGCGCCACATCGCGCTGCCAGGCCCCGCCCTGCGCAAAGGTATCGAACGCCGCCACATCGCGGAACAGCGCCAGGCCCAGCAGCACGTGCTCGCCTTCGCGCACCGGCAGGCGGGGAAAGCTGTTGGGGCCCGCATCGCTGGCGTACCAGGCGGTTTGGAGTGCGCCACCCGCGCGCAGCGCGGGGTCCATGCGCTCGCGGCAGTAAGCCAACAGCTCGGGCATTGCGGGCTCCTTCAAGTAGAAGACCGTGGCATCGAGCAGGCCCGGGGCCGTGCCGCTGGCACCCACAGCGGCGCGGTTCGCGGGCAGGCCATCGGCTGCTCCGGGCCAGGCCGGGTGCAGCAGCAGCACGTTGTCCGAATCGACCATGGTGGCATTGGCCGCATCGCGGTGCGCAGCCCACACCGGGCCGCCATAGAAGGCTTCGAGTGCCTGCTGGCGCGCCGCCATGTCGGCAAAGCCGCGCAGCCAGACGAACAGGTCCGGCTGGCCGAGGTCGCGGAACTGGCCGATCACGCGCATGCCTTCGCGCTCCTGGGTTTCGAGGAACTCGCGGTCGAACAGGTCGATGAGCACGTCGCGCTGCCCGGAGTGCAGGGTGTACTGGCGCAGCTCGACGATGGAGCAGTCGGCAATCGAGGGGGTGGTGGTAGGCATGCGGGACTTCCTTGGTGGTTTCAGGCGAAAGAGAAGACTGCAGTCTGGGGCGCAATACCTGCCAAGGTATGGCAGGTATTCGCGGCATACTGCATGCCAGTCCCTTCTCTTCCGAGTCCCCATGCGCGCCAGCCGCCTGTTGTCCATCCAGATGCTGCTCGAAACCCGCGGGCGCATGAGTGCGCAGGCGCTTGCCGAGGCGCTGGAGATCTCGGTGCGCACGCTGTACCGCGATGTGGACCAGCTCACCGCCGCGGGTGTGCCGGTCTATGCCGAACGCGGTCGCAACGGCGGCTTTGCCCTGCTGCCGGGATGGAAGACCACGCTCACCGGCCTCACCCCGTCCGAAGCGCAGGCCGTGTTCCTGAGCGGGCTGCCCGGCCCGGCCGGTGACCTGGGCCTGGGCGGTGACGTGGAGGGCGCGCGCCTGAAGCTGCTGGCCGCGCTGCCGGCCCCGTGGCGCGAGGATGCCCGGCGCGTGAGCGACCGCCTGCACCTCGACCCGGTGGACTGGTACCGCGAGAGTGCGCCCACGCCCCACCTGGCCACCGTGGCCGCCGCCGTCTGGAGCGGCGAGCAGCTGGCCCTGCGCTACGAAAGCTGGGCCGACACGGTGGAGCGTGCCGTGGCCCCACTGGGGCTGGTGCTCAAGGCGGGCGTCTGGTACCTGGTGGCGCAGCCGGTGGACAAGGCGCCCACCGACCATGGGCCGCGCACCTACCGCGTCGCCAACATCCGCGCGGCCACGGCACTGGGCACTCCCGTGCGGCGCCCGGCGCGCTTCGATCTGCCCCGGTACTGGGGCGATTCCATTCGCCGCTTCGAGTCCAGCCTCTACACCGGCGAGGCCGAACTGCTGGCCACGCCAGCGGGGCTCAAGGGCCTCGCCGCACTGAGCAGCGCCGTGGCGCGGGCAGTGGCAGCGGCCCCGCGTTCGCACCGCAAGGATGGGCGGGTGGCGCTCACCATCCCCATCGAGTCGGTCGCGCACGCCTGCGGCCAGTTGATGCGCCAGTCACCCGAAGTGGAGGTGCTGCGCCCGGCGGCGTTGCGGCGGGCGCTGATAGAGCGCGTCCAGGCGACAGCCCGGCTCTACAAGCTGGACTAAAGCCCCCGCTCGACCATGTCCAGCAGCCGCTGGCCCAGCAGCTGTTGCATGTCGCCCGGCGTGCCGCGCAGCGGCCCGTCGATGCTCAGCAAGGCCATGCCGTGCACGGTGGACCAGGCCAGGTACTCGGCGCCCGGGCGGCGCTCGGCCGGCAGTGCGCCGGCTTTCACCAGGTCGTCGAGCGCGGCCGACAGGTGTTCGAACGGGTTCAGGCCGGTCAGGCCACCCATGGCGGGGTCGGGGTCCTGCTCCACGCTGAACTGCCCGCCGAACGCAGTGCGGAACAGCCCCGTCTCGGCGTGCGCGAAGCGCATGTAGCCGGCACCCACGGCGCGCACCCGGGCATGGGCCTGCTCGGTGGGCGTGCCGCCGGTGGGCACGCCGGCCATCTCGGCCTCCATGGCCTGGGCCACGGCGGCCACGGCGGCGGCGCGCACGGCCGCCAGCAGGTCCTGCCGGTTGGCGAAATGGCGGTAGGCCGCATTGGGCGCCACGCCCGCGCGGCGCGTGGCCTCGCGCAGCACCACGGCGTCGGGCCCGCCCTGGCGCGCCAGTTCGATGCCGGCGTCGAGCAAGGCGCGGCGCAGGTCGCCATGGCGGTAGGTGCTGCGGGCGGCCGGGGGGGCTGTGGGGACGCTGTTGCGGGTGGTTACGGACATCTGGAGTGCAATGTGGACACTGTCCATTATCTCTGCTATTGTTTGTGAACGGTGTCCACAATGCATGGGCATCCGCTCTTGACCCCTTTCCATCCAAGGAGATCCCCCATGAAAGTCGAACCGTACCTGTTCTTTGAAGGCCGCTGCGAAGAGGCGCTTGAGTTCTACCGCACGGCCCTGGGCGCCGAGGTGACCATGCTCATGCGCTACAAAGACAACCCCGAGCCGGCCGCCGGTGCGGGTTGCTCCGTCGATGGCAGCAGCGGCCCCGGGCCCCAGCCCGAGATGGTCATGCACGCCTCGTTCAATGTGGGCGACACCCAGGTCATGGCGTCCGACGGCATGGGCTCGGGCAAGCCCAGCTTCCAGGGCATCTCGCTGTCGCTGGCGCCCGAGACGGAAACCGAGGCCAAGCGCCTTTTCGACGCGCTGGCCACGGGCGGCCAGGTGCAGATGCCTCTGGGCAAGACTTTCTTCTCGCCCGCCTTCGGCATGGTGGCAGACCGCTTCGGCGTGTCGTGGATGGTGGTGGTGCCCCAATGACCGCGGCAGCCTCGCCAGGAGCCCAGCCCCTGCGCTACACAGGCAGCTGCCACTGCGGCAAGGTGGCGTTCGAAGTGGAGGGCACCATCGACAGCGCCCTGGCCTGCAACTGCACCATGTGCCGCCGGCGCGGCTCGCTGCTGTGGTTCGTGCCGCACGCCCAGTTGCGGCTGACCACGCCCGCGGCGGACCTGGGCAGCTACACCTTCCACAAACACGTCATCACGCACCGCTTCTGTCCGGCCTGCGGTATCCACACCTTCGGCGAAGGCATGCACCCGGCGGGCCACAAGATGGCCGCCGTGAACCTGCGCACGCTCGACGGTGTGGACCTCGGCGCCATTCCCGTGCACCACCACGACGGACTGGCGATGTAGACCACCTGCCCTTCAAGGAGACCCACCATGATGAACCCCGAACCCCAGGCGCAGCACCTCTGGCTGCAGCAACTGCTCGGCGACTGGACCTGCGAATCCACTTGCGACGCAGGGCCCGGCGAGCCGCCCATGACCACCACCGGCACCGAGCATGTGCGCCAGCTCGGCGAGCTGTGGGTGCTGGGCGAAGGCACGGGCACCATGCCCGGTGGCGGCGATGCGCGCATGCTCATCACGCTGGGCTACGACCCCGAGAAAAAGGCCTTCATCGGCACCTGGATCGGCTCGATGATGACCCACATGTGGGTCTACCGCGGCACGCTCGACGCCAGCGAAAAGGTGCTTCCGCTCGAGACTGAAGGCCCGAGTTTCGCTGGCGATGGCGGCACCGCGAAGTACCGCGACACCATCACCATCGTCGGCCCCAACGAGCGCACGCTGACCTCCGCCACCCAGCAGCCCGATGGCAGCTGGAAGGAGTTCATGACAGCAAGGTATCGCCGCAAGACCTCCTGAGCCCGCATCGCCCACCACGTCGCTTCGCACCGGAGGCTGCCACGCTGGTCCGCGCGCAGCCGGTTCACGCGCAGGACGCGGGGATTGTCCTGCGGCGTGCACCGCACCGTCCCATGGATGGCACTTCCGCTGGCGCATCCTGGCCCCATCTGCAGGTGCAGGCCGTTCACAATCCGGACGGCGCACAACAGAAGGAGCCATTGCCCATGTCGAACAACCATCCCACGCCCATCCTGCAAAGCCAGCCGCTCGGCCCGCTGTGGCCCACGCTCGACCCGTTCCTGTTCTGCGCGCACCACGACGACGCCTACCCTGCCGGCAACGCGGCTTTTGGCCCGGCCGTGCCGGTGGATGATCGCCAGATCGGCAGCGACTTCAGCCGCAAGGACGGCTGGAGCATGTACCACGGCGAGACCGTGCCCGGCTTTCCCGGCCATCCGCACCGCGGCTTCGAGACCGTGACCCTGGTGCGCAAGGGGCTGATCGACCATTCCGACTCGCTCGGTGCTGCCGCGCGCTTCGGCGGGGGCGATGTGCAGTGGGTCACGGCCGGCAAGGGCATCGTGCACTCCGAGATGTTCCCGCTGCTCAGCGCCACCGAGCCCAACCCGCTGGAGCTGTTCCAGATCTGGCTGAACCTGCCCGCCCGCCACAAGATGGTGGAGCCGCACTTCACCATGCTCTGGAACGAGCACATCCCGCGGCTGGTGCACCACGACGAGGCCGGCCGCACGACCACCGCCACCATGGTGGCCGGTGCCCTGCCTGCCGCACCCGCGCCGTTGGCACCGCCGCCCGAGTCCTGGGCTTCGCAGCCGGGTTCGGACGTGGCGATCTGGACGCTGCGCCTGGAGCCGGGCGCCCAGTGGCCCATGCCCGCCGCACAGGGCGAGGGCACGCGCCGCATGCTCTACTTCTTCGTGGGCGATGGCCTGCGCGTGGGCCCGCAGGACGTGCAGGAGCACGCCGCGCTGGAGATCGATGCGCGCCAGGAATGGCTGCTGACCAACACCGGTGCCACCGTGGCGGAATGCCTGGTGCTGCAGGGCCGCCCCATCGGCGAACCCGTTGCGCAGTACGGCCCCTTCGTGATGAACACGCAGCAGGAAATCATGCAGGCCATGCAGGACTACCGCCGCACCCAGTTCGGCGGCTGGCCCTGGCCGGACAGCGATCCGGTGCACGGCACCGAGGCCCGGCGCTTTGCGCGCTACCCGGGCCAGGCCGAGGACGAGGTGCCCGCGGCCGCCTGAAGGCCGCCACCCCTGCTTGGGCAGGGGTGGTCCGGGTCGTGGACAATCCCGCATTCCGATCCGCAGGGTGGCGGCCATGCAGCCCCCTGCTTTTCCTTGCATGAAAGCGCGCTCTCCATGAACATCGCCAAAGACACCGCCGTCACCATCGCCTACAAGGTCACCACCCTCGAGGGCAAGCCCCTGGATGCGGGCAACCTGTCCTACCTGCATGGCGGCTACGAAAATATCTTTCCCAAGGTCGAGGCCGCCCTCGAAGGCCAGACCGCCGGTTTCAGCACCACGCTGGACCTGGCCATGGAAGACGCCTTCGGCGCACGCGACGAAGGCCTGGTGCGCACCATTCCCAAGGCCGAGTTTCCCCCGGGCGTGAAGGTCGGCGGCCAGTTGCAGGGCGTGGGCAGCGATGGCCAGCCCGCCGTGTTCAACGTGGTCAAGATCAAGGGCCCCGAGGTGCACCTGGACGGCAACCACCCGCTGGCCGGCCAGGCCCTGCGCTTCTCTTGCAAGGTGGCGAGCGTGCGCGCCGCCAGTGCCGAGGAAATCGCCCACCGCCACGTGCACGGCGACCACGGCCACCACCATTGAGCTGAGCCGTCGCCGGCTCAGCCTGCCGGCCGCCGCAGCGCCTCGGGCGGCAGCTCCCAGTGCTCCCAGCGTGTGTCGCGGCGCCCGCCGCAGCGGGCATACATGCGCTGGGCCGCGGCATTGCCCGGCAGCACCAGCCACTGCAGCCGCGCGGCGCCGATGGCTGCGGCCTGTGTGCGCACCGCATCGAACAACTGCTCGCCCAGGCCGCTGCGCCGGTGGGCTGGCTGCACCCACAGTTCCTTGAGCACCAGCGTGGGCTTCAGGTCGAAGGTGAAGCGGGTCAGCACCCACACAGCATAGCCGGCGAGCGGCGCATCTGTGCTGGCCTGCGCGACCAGGCAGCCGAAATCGCGATCCGCCCCGATGCAGGCCAGCCCGCGCTCCAGCAGGTCCTGCTCCGCCACCTGGAAGGCATCGGCATAGCCTTCGAACACGGCCAGCGCATGCATCATCGCCAGCAGCTGCGGCGCGTCGTACGGGCCTGCCTCGCGCAGGGTGGCGGGCTCAAGCACCCTGGGCGCCCTTGT
The DNA here is from genome assembly GCF_059418305.1 of Acidovorax sp. GW821-FHT09B03. NCBI lineage: Bacteria > Pseudomonadati > Pseudomonadota > Betaproteobacteria > Burkholderiales > Comamonadaceae > Acidovorax > Acidovorax sp. GW821-FHT09B03. The sequence continues at coordinate 117,036 of NZ_JBWKPP010000001.1, read as the reverse complement.
CCAGGCCAAAGCCCTCGTCGATCCAGCCCGTCACGCCGCCGATCATCAGCTTCACCGGCCGGCCCAGCCGCGCCAGCCGCACGGCGCCACGGTGCGCGCCGTTGCAGTGCGGGCCCGCGCAGTAGACGACGAACAGCGTGCCGGGCGCGTAGGCGGCCATCTTCGATTCGATGATCTTGGCGTGCGGCAGGCTCACCGCGCCGGGCACGTGGCCGGCCTCGTACAGCGCGTGGCTGCGCACGTCGAGCAGCACGAAGTCCTGTACGCCGCGGTCCATGGCGTCGTGCACGTCCCAGCAATCGGTCTCGAAGGCGAAGGCGGATTCGAAGTGCGCGAGCGCTTCGGTGCTGCGGGCGGCGGGGATGGCGCCCACGGCGCTGGGGGTAGAGGTCATGGCAACTGGCTCCTTGGATGGCGTTTCAGATGCCTCCAGTGTCGCCATGGGGTGCTTCTCCGGCCAGTGGCCGCCACGACAATCTTCGGTAACATTGCGCCATGCCCCACCTTGTCGCGATCCTGGCCTACGACCGCCTGTGCACCTTCGAATTCGGCTGCGCGGTCGAGCTCTTCGCGCTGGAGCGGCCCGAGCTGCAGGTGGACTGGTACCGCCACGCGGTGTGCGCGGTGGAGCCCGGCCCCCTGCGCGCCATGGGTGGTGTGCAGGTGCAGGCGCCGCATGGCCTGGCCATGCTGGCACGGGCCGACACCATCGTGGTGCCCGGTTGGCGCGATGCGGCCGAGCGTCCGCCCGAGGCGCTGCTGCGCGCCTTGCAGCGCGCCTGGCGGCGCGGTGCGCGCATCTGCTCCATCTGCTCGGGCGTGTTCGTGCTGGCGCATGCGGGGCTGCTCGCAGGCCGGCGAGCCACCACGCACTGGCGCTATGCCGAGCGCCTGGCCCACGAGTTCCCCGACATCACGGTGGACGTCTCGGCCCTGTATGTGGACGAAGGCCAGGCCATCACCTCGGCCGGCTCCGCCGCGGGGCTCGACATGCTGCTGCACCTGGTGCGGCGCGACCATGGCGCGCGCGTGGCGAACACGGTCGCCCAGCGGCTCGTGATGTCGCCGCACCGCGATGGCGGGCAGGCGCAGTTCGTGCCGCGGCCCATGCCGTCTGCCGAGGTGAGCACCATCGCGCGCCTGCTCGACTGGCTGCGCGAGAACGCGCGCCAGGCCCACACGGTGGACTCCATGGCGGCGGTTGCGCAGATGAGCCGGCGCACGCTGCAGCGGCGCTTCAAGGAGAGCACGGGCCTGTCGCCGCAGGACTGGCTGGTGCGCGAGCGCGTGGCCATCGCCAAGGAGCTGCTGGAGACCCACCCGGCCATGCCCATCGATGCGGTGGCGGACCTCGCAGGCCTGGGTTCGCCCGAGTCGCTGCGCCGGCATTTCCGCCTGCACCGGCTGCCGGCGCCCTCGCGCTACCGGCAGAACTTTTCAGGCCTTGCGGGTGAGGCCACGGCCCTGCAGCACGGGCTCGGCTGACAGTCGCTCGCGCGCGAACTCCACGAAGGCGCGCACCTTGGCCGGCGCGCGCCGCCCCGCGGGGTAGACGATGTGCACGGGCACCGGCGGCGGCTCGTGCGCGGCCAGCACCACGCGCAACCGGCCCGCGCGCACGCCCTGCGCCGCCTGGTAGGCCAGGCAGCGCGTGAGGCCCAGGCCCGACTCGGCCGCGGCGATGTCCACCTCGTTGCTGTTGCTGACCCAGCTGAAATGCGGTTGGCCGACCACGCCGTCCTTGAACTTCCACGGCGAGACGCTGTTGTTGTCGAACGAGAAGCCGATGGCGCGGTGCGCCACCAGGTCAGCGGGGTGGCGGGGTTCGCCATGCTGCGCCAGGTAGGCGGGCGAGGCCACCACCAGCCGGCGCAATGTGCCCACCTGCACGGCGGTGAGGCCCGAGTCCGGCAGGTGGGCGATGCGCACCGCCACGTCCATGCCCTCTTCGAGCAGGTGCACCAGCCGGTTCACGAACAGGGTGCGCACCTGCACGCGCGGCTGGGCGTGCAGGAAGTCCTGCACGATGGGCGCCACATGCCGCATGCCGAACATGTGCGGCGCAGTGATGGCCAGCAGGCCCTGGGGATCGGCCTGTGCGCCGCGGGCGGCCTGCTCGGCCTCCTGCAGGTCGGTGAGGAGGGGCCGGCAATCGGCCAGGAAGCGCTCGCCCGCCTCGGTCAGGCGCACGGTGCGCGTGCTGCGCTGGAACAGCAGCACCGACAGGCGTGCCTCCAGCGCCGCAATGGCGCGCGTGACGGCGGTGGCCGATACGCCCAGGCGCCGCGCCGCCGCAGCAAAGCCTCCGGCATCGGCCACGGCGATGAAGCAGCGCAGGGTCTCCAAATGGTCCATTGTTGCGAAATCCGCAATTTTGATTGCCGCACTATGGCTATTCACGGCAGATTTGGCAATGGATATCGTGGAGACCTCTGTGTACTTCCCCTCCGACAAGGACCTCCGACCATGGCACCCTCCGCACCCCTCACGCTCTACCGCATGCCCATCTCGGGCCACAGCCACCGGGTCGAGCTCATGCTGTCCATGCTCGGCCTGCCGCACCAACTGGTCCATGTGGACGTGATCGCCGGCGAGCACCGGCAGGCCGCCCACCTGGCACGCAACCCGCTGGGCCAGATCCCGGTGCTGGTCGACGGCGAGCTGGTGCTGTCCGACAGCAACGGCATCCTGGTCTACCTGGTGCAGCGCTATGCGCCCGGCAGCCACTGGATGCCGCAGGACCCGGTGGGCCAGGCCGGCCTGCAGCGCTGGTTCAGCCTGGCCGCCGGCATGCTCGCGCCCGGGGCATCGAGCGCACGCTTCGCCGCCATCATCGGCCGCGAACCGACCGAGGCGGCGCTCGCCATCGGCCGCCGGCTGTTCGACTTCATGGAGCCCGCGCTCGAAGAGCGTGACTGGCTGCTGGGCGGTGCCCGCCCCACGCTGGCCGACATCGCCATGGTGAGCTACACCTCGCAGGCGCCGATCGGCGGGCTCTCGCTGGACAGCTACCCGCGCATCGCCGCCTGGGTCGCACGGGTCGAGGCCCTGCCGGGCTATGTGCCGCTGGCCGACCGCCTGCCAGCCTCTGACGCCGTGGTGCCGGCATGAGCGCCGGGGCCGCCGCAGCCTTCCACGTGGGCGAGCAGGCGCTGCAGGAGCGCGTGGGCGTGCGCGAGCGCATGGCCGCGGTCGGCCCCGTGGTGCTGCGCGACCACATGCCCGACCAGCACCGCGAACTGTTCGAAAAACTGCCCACGCTGCTGCTGGGCGCGCTCGACGACCAGGGCCAGCCATGGGCGACCATGGTGGCCGGGCCGCCGGGCTTCGTGCAGACGCCCGACGCCGGGTCCATGCACCTGGCCGTGGCGCCCGATGCCACCGACCCGGTGCTGGCCCGGCTGGCACCCGGTGCGCCGGTGGGCGTGCTCGGCCTGGAGCCGCACACGCGCCGGCGCAATCGCATGAACGGGCGCGTGGCGGCGTTCGCTGCCCACGGGCTGGAAGTGGGCGTGGTGCAGAGCTTCGGCAACTGCCCCAAGTACATCCAGGCGCGCGCGCCCGGATTGCGCGCGGTGGTCACGCCACCTGCGCCGGCCCAGGTGCTGGGCCCGGGGCTCGATGCCGCCGCGCTGGGCCTGATCGCGCGCAGCGACACGATGTTCATCGCCAGCGCCTCGGCGGCGCGCCCGGGAGCTCGGCGCAATGAAGGCGTGGACGTATCGCACCGCGGTGGCGAGGCGGGTTTCGTGCATGCCGAGCACACGGCCGAGGGCCTGGTGCTCAGCCTGCCCGACTACCCCGGCAACCTGTTCTTCAACACCCTGGGCAACCTCGCGTTGCACCCGCAGGCCGGGCTGCTGTGGGTGGACTATGAGGACGGCGGCCTGCTGCATGTGGCCGCCCGCGCCGAGCTGCTCTGGGACGAGGCTTCGCGTGCGCGCTGGCCCGGCGCGCAGCGCGTGCTGCGGCTGCAGGTGCTGGGCGGCATCTGGCGCGCAAACGCCCTGCCCTGGCGCTGGACGGCGGCCGAGCCCGCGCCGCAGTTCAGCGCGATGCGTGCGCGTGCGATGGGATGAGCGGCGCGATGGCCTTGCGCGGCGTGGTGGCCTCGGCCTCCACCATGCGCGCGCTGCGCTCGTGGGCGCCCCGGGTCAGCTCGGTGATCAGGGAGGCTTCAGGCAGGTTGTGCCAGTAGCGCTGCGGCATCTCCTTGCGCATCATGTTCGTCTTCAGGCGGGCGGGGTTGAAGATGTGGCGGTAGTAGGTGAGCCACAGGGCTTCGCCCGCATCGGCCGGCGGCGCATCGCTGCGCTGGCCGCCGGGGCCGACCTGCAGCGCCTTGCCGTCCCAGCGCACGCTGGCATCGGGCGTGAGGATGGCCCAGTGCATCTGCGTGAAGCGCCGCACGAAGAAGCCGGCATTGGCCTCGGTGATGAAGTGGTCGGGCTCGAACCAGGCCACCTGCACGGTCCGGCCCTCGCCGTCGGTCACCGGGCGAAAGCGCACGAAGGCGTGCATCTTGTGCATGTCGCGCGCCACGGCGCGCACCATGTGGTGGGCCTGCAGGCGGTCCGCGTCGAGCGGGTCGTGGCGCAGCCCGCGCTCGCGTGACAGGCGCCACAGCAGCCGGTACATGAGTGCAAAGCGCGCCGGGTTGCGGTGTAGCACCAGGCGTTCGCACAGGCGCAGAAAATCCTCGGGGACGCGCGGTCCCGGGCCGCTTGCCGGCCGTGGCAGCGGATCCAGAGGCAGGCCCGGTGCCGCGGGGGCGGAGAACAGATCCTGCGCGGCGTCTTGCGCAGTGGTCCACTCCACCTCTTGCGGCAGCGCACCCGCCTGCACCAAAGTGCGTGCGGCCTGGCGAAAGCCTGCCCAGTCGGTGGCATGCGCAAGGGTGACGGTGTGCTGGCCCATGGGATCTGCCTCTCAGTCGAACAGCCCGCGCTGCGCGGGAGGTGGGGCCATGCGGGCCGCCAGGTCGGCCGCATCCAGCGTGCGGCCCGGCCGGTAGTCGGCCGCCTCCACGAAGGGCAGCACCTTCTTGAGCGGCACGCGCAGCCGTGCCAGGTCGGCATGGCGCAGGCGGCGCACACGGCGCGCGGCCAGCAGGCGGTCCACGGTCTGCACGCCGAAGCCGGGCACGCGCAGCATCAGCTCGCGCGGGGCGGTGTTCAGGTTCACGGGGAAGCGCTCGCGGTGCGCAATCGCCCAGGCGAGCTTGGGGTCCATGTCCAGCGCCAGCATGCCGTCCTGGCCCGCGGGCACGATCTCGCCGTGCGCGAAACCGTAAAAGCGCATCAGCCAGTCGGCCTGGTACAGGCGGTGCTCGCGCACGGTGGGCGGCGCGATCAGCGGCAGCGCGCGCGCCGCATCGGGGATGGGGCTGAAGGCCGAGTAGTACACGCGCCGCAACCGGTGCACGCCGTAGAGCCCGGCGCTGGTGGCCAGGATGGTGCGGTCGTCGGTGGCGTCGGCGCCCACGATCATCTGCGTGCTCTGGCCGCCCGGCGCGAAGTGTGGCGCCGGGGCCCGGCGGGCGCGCGCCGAGGCGGGCATGGACACCACCTTGGCGGCCGCCTGCTCCTTGCGCGCCTGCCGCGCGTCCTCGATGTGCACCGCCATGCGCGCCATCGAGCGTGCGATGGCTGCACCGTCCTTCTGCGGCGCCAGGGCCGTGAGCCCTTCGGGCGTGGGCAGCTCCACGTTGATGCTCAGCCGGTCCGCATGGCGGCCCGCGCGCTCCATCAGCTCGGGCGAGGCATCGGGAATGGTCTTCAAATGGATGTAGCCACGGAAGTCGTGTTCCTCGCGCAGCACGCGCGCCACCTCCACCACCTGCTCCATGGTGTAGTCGGGGCTCTGGATGATGCCGCTGGACAGGAACAGCCCCTCGATGCAGTTGCGCCGGTAGAAATCGAGCGTGAGCTCCACCACCTCCTGCACCGTGAAGCGGGCGCGCGGCACGTTGCTGCTGACCCGGTTCACGCAGTACAGGCAGTCGTACTGGCAGAAATTGGTGAGCAGGATCTTGAGCAGCGAGATGCAGCGCCCATCGGGTGCATAGCTGTGGCAGATGCCCATGCCCTCGGTCGAGCCCATGCCGCGCCCGCCCACGGAGTCGCGTGGCGCGGCACCGCTCGACGCGCAGGAGGCGTCGTACTTGGCGGCGTCGGCCAGGATGGCCAGTTTGGATTGCAAAATCACTGTATGAATTTACAGTGATTTGGGGGTTTTGGCCAGTGCAGGGTTATTCGCTGCGTTACCCGCAGGGCGGCTCAGAACTAGAACTCTACGTCCACCTTCACGCTGTCGGTGTAGGTGCCTACGGGCACGTTCGGCTGGTCTGCGTAGATGCTCGCGGTATAGGGCATCACCTGCAGGGTCTGGCCATCGGCCACGCCCAGGCCGGCGGCGCGCGCTGTGCCGACGCTGCCCCACACACTGGCGTCGGGCTTGAAGATGTTGTATTGCAGCCGGCTGGTGCCGCTGGCCATTTGCCGTCGGACGCCGTTGAGGTTGTTGCCCGGGCTCAGCCCCACCGAGTAGGTCATGCCCTTGGTGCACAGCAGCGAGATGCTTTGCGCGACGGGGGTGAAGCCGCTGGGCAGGGGCGCCGATCCGAACTGGATGTCCGGCGCCGTGATGGTGCAGTCGTTGATGACCACCAGCGTCACGGTCAGGGTGCGGTCCACGTTGCCGTTGCGCACGTCGCCCACGCAGGCGGTGCCCACGGCAATGCCTTCGCAGATGTTGGCATAGGTCCAGTTCACGGTGATGTTGTCGGTGTAGGTACCTGCCGGCACGTTGGCGCCGGCGAGCGTACTGATCTTGATGCCGATGGTGGCGCTGTTGTTGCTCAGCAGCGAGACCGCGTTGATGCCGTTGAGGTCGATGATCAGCAGCCCCGAATTGAAGGTGCCGCCGCCCACCGGGCTGATCTCGTAGGGAACGGTGATGGTGCTGTTCAGGGTGTTCTTCAGGGTCAGGCCCGAAGTGGCGGAGGTGATCTTCGCCTTGAGTGTGGGGGTCGCGAACAGCGCCAGCACCACCACTCCGCAGCCGAGCTTGAAATCCGCGCTGGTGGTGATGGGCGAGCCGCTGCGCACCCGTTGCGAGGGGTGGGTACCCAGTGCGCCGCTGGTCTCGGTTGCGGCGCAAATGGCAAGCACCTGCATCGGACAGCAGGCCAGCACCAGGCAGGCCCACAGGCGGCTCCAGCGCCGCAGGAGGGGATGAAGAAAACGGGTCGTCATCGCTCGGCTCCTTCCTGGGGGCGGGGCGCGGCAGGCAGACACCGGACGATCAGGTCGCGGGCCGATGCATACGCTGTTTCGGAAAAATCGGCCTGGCATGTCGCGCCCTCGGGCGTGCGCACCTGAAGGGAGTTCTGCGGCCGCAGCACGGTGAGGTAGACCACTCCGTCCCAGCCCACCACGGTCTGCATGTTCCCGGGCGTGTGGAGCACGGCGCTCCCGGCCTTCACGGGCGTGCCCTGGGCGTCGACCAGCGTGACGGTGGCGGTGCGCAGCTTGAGCACCGGCAGCTCCACCAGCATGCCGGCATTGCGCGAGACGGACATGCGCCGCTCCAGCGCCGGGATGTCCACGTCGGCCGGCAGGGTGAGCGGGTCCACCGCATAGCGCCCCGGGTAGTAGGCGGGCACACTGGGCACCAGCAGGTAGCCCTGGGCGTTGGTGTGCCCGGCCAGCTGGTTCTCATACAGGATGGGCACGCCGGGCATGCCCTGGGTGGACACGAGCGCGAAGCCATCGTACACACGGTTGGCCGCGAACAGATGGCCGTCGATGCTGCCCAGCGAGCCCGCGAGCGTGCCCCACTGCAGCGTCTGGCCGGGGCTGGTGCTCACGCCCCCCTCCACGCTCAGCGTGCTGTTGCGGTACTGCAGCGCGGCCTGGCTGTAGCGTTGCGGGCCGCCCGACAGCGTCTGCGCCACGTTCCAGCCATAGCCGCCTTCGGTGGGCATGGTGCGCTGGTAGCTGGCGTAGGTCTGGGTGGACTCGCGGTTCTTCGATGCGGACAGCTGGGCCGTCGAGCGGTCGCCGAGGAAGTAGGTGAGCTGCAGCCGCAACTGGTTTTCCCCGGTTTCCACGGTGCGCCCCGCAGTGACCGACAGGAAGGCGTTGGTCGCGACCGGCATGTTGTAGCTTGCGAAAGCCAGGCGGCTGCGCTCGTTCCTGGCATTGCGCAGGTCCAGCCAGCCGCCCGTGACCGAGCCCGTGCCCAGGTTCCAGCTCACGCTCAACTGGCGCGATCGCCGCGACAGCTGGTAGCCGTCGTCGGCATAGGTGCTGGCATCGCCGAAGCGCGCGTCACGCCCGGTCTGCTGGAATGAGAAGCCGGCGCGCGGCGTGTTGTACTGCCATCCTGCGGTGTACTGCCAGCCGCTGCCGGAGCGCGCCGTGGTGCCGCGCGTGAGCGACGCGTTGGCAATGCCCAGCATGCCCAGGCCGGCCATGCCACCGACGCCCGCCACGCCCAGCCCCTTGCCCAGTTGGGCCTGGGCCTCGATGGTGAAGCGGTCCGAAAGGCCTTGCCGGTACACGCCTGTGGCGATGGGCCGGCCGTACGCGAAGCTGCGCAGCCCGTAGGCCCGCCGCAAGGCGCCGAGCGAAACCGAATAGTCGGTCCAGCCGGGGCGCAGCAGCTCCCGGTTCACATAGAACGGAATGGTGGTATAGACCTGCCTGCCCAAGGCATCCGTGGTCACCATGGATGCCGTGCCGGCACCGCTGACGACGGGAAGCTCGCCCAGCGTGAACGGGCCTGACGCCACACGGTGGCTGGCGGCCTTGAAGCCATTGACGAACAGATCCACGGCCGAGGGCAGGGCCGCCTGGCCCGCAAACTCGGGCAGCGGGTAGGTGATGAGGTCGGGGCGCACGCCGAAGTTGCGCGCCCATTGCACGCCCGCCATGCGCACGGACGTGGTCCAGGGCAGCGAGTCGCTCACCAGGTCTCCGTAAGTTGTTTCCGTGGCATTGGCCGTATCGGCGCTGGTCCAGCGCGTGTCATGGCGTATGTAGCCCCGGTTACCACCGGTGGACTGCAGGCGCAGGATGCCGGTGTTGGAGATCACGCCGCGGGGACTGAAGTAGCGCTGCTCGGACCACAGCGAGGTGATCGATTGCACGCGCGAGTGGCTGGCGTACAGGTCGTAGTTGAGCAGCATGCCGCTGCCCGCAGCACTGGTGGGCGTCTCTTCGGGCGTCTCGTCGGCCAGGCGCTGCATGGGCAGCCACTGCGCGGGCACCGACAGGCGCAGCCGCTGGCCCAGGGCGTCGTAGTCGGCCGTGACGCCGGGGAGCGCATCGACCGCGACCCGTGCGCCTGCGGGCTGGCCGTTTTGCACATGCATCTGCCGCAGGGTCTGCGCCTCGATTTCGAAATGGGGGCCGCGCTGCAGCACTTCCACCAGTGCCCCCGACGCCTGGCCGTTGACCTCGATGTCGAGGTACAGCACCGTGGGCTCCGAGGCCGCATCGGACGCCGAAGGCGGTGGCGGCAGGGAGCCTGCAGACAGCTGTGCGGGCAGGAAGGCAAGGAGCACCAGTGCATGGCCTGCGCGGTTCCAGAAGCCAGGGCGTTCATCGCGGCGCACGGGGGAGCAGGGTGTCAACCCCGTTGATCGTGGCCTTGAGCTCCGGGTTGGCCGGCGGTGGCGCCTCCAGCTCCCACCGCATCTGGCTGCCTGGCAGCACATAACCCATGAGGCCTTCGTTGATCGCGATGGTGCCCCGGCTACCGGTATTCCATTGCACGGAGGTCAGGCGGGCGTGGCCCGCCCCCTGGTTGCGCACCACGAGCTGGTGCCGGTTGCCCTGCCTGGTGGCGTGCCAGGTGAGGGACGGCGGCAAGGGCTTGCCCTTGCCACCAGCGAGCAGGGGCTTGGTCGGCCGAAACGGCTGCGCCCCCTCACCATAGACGAACAGCGGGATGGCATAGCGCACGTTCAGGCGGATGCCCATGCCGGTCTCGGCGCCGGTGGGCTTTTGCGCCGAATCGTCGAGGGCGGGCAGCTCGTCGATCACCACCCGGTAGGCTTCCTCCCGGCCCATGGGCGGGCGCCGGGCGGCGATCAGGCGCACCATCTGCCGCTTGCCGGCCGGCACCACGCTGATGGGCGGGCTGGCTACCACGTCCTTTTGCGCGGAGAAAAACTCCTCGCCATCGGTCTGGCTCCAGTCCAGCACCCGGACCTGCAGGGAGACCGAGGCAGTGCCGCGGTTTTCCAGCCAGACGGCCACGGCCTGCTGTTCCTCGGTGATCACAGGATCGACCGGCCAGATCATCAACGGGGTCGCGGCCTGTACCCAACCGGCGCAGGCCGCGAGCGTGAACACCACGCGGCATGCAGTGCGAAGCAGCCAGGCAGCTGCAGAGGGGAAAGCCGGGAAGTGGTGTGCTCTCACCATGTCACGGTCACCTGCACCGTGTCCACGTAGGTTCCGGCCATGGCGGCGGCACCGGGCAGGACCAGGCTGCCCCGGATGGGCAGGGCCGTCGGCGTCGTGCCCATGGTGATGCCGACCGCCACGTTGGGCGTGAGGGCGGTCACCGTGCCGGCCACCAGCGACAGCGTATAGGGAATGAACTGGCCGGCCCCGTTGGACAGTCGGCGCTGTGCGCCCTGCAGGTTCAGGCCGCCGTTCACGCTGACCTGCGCCGCCGTGCCGGCGGTGCATACCAGCTTGGCCTGCATGCCCATGTCGTTGCTGGCCATGGCAGTGACCGGGCCGGTGTTGACCGCGGAGTGCGTGCCGAAGTTGACGAAGCCGAAGGGCACGCCCGTCACCTGCGACGAATTGCCGGACACGATGCAGCCGTTGACGATGGTGGCATTCACCGCAAAGGAGGGGCTGGTGGGCACCGTCGCGGCCAGGGCCGCGAGCGATGTGCACAGCAATGGCAGAGCGATGGCCGCCTGCGGGCCGGCCCGGCTTCTGGCGCACGAGCCTCTTCCTGCACGCGCATGCATTTCTTGAACCATGGATGATGCTCCCTCGGCCGCCCGCCACGGCCTGGTGTGAGCGCTCCAGCGCCCTTCACACCCCCTTCCCTGCCGCCTCTGTCTCGTGCCTGTGGCCGGTGTCCGGCTCTCGGAGATCAGTAGGTCAGCGTGATCTGCAGCGTATCCGTGTACATGCCCGCCGGCAGTGCCGAGGGGTCCGACTTGTTGATCTGGCCATAGATGGGCAATGCAAAGGCCACCCCGTTGGCTGGCACCGTGATCCCCGTGACCGCCGCCCCGGTCGGGTAGGCCTGGCTGTGCCCCGCGTCGCGGAACACGTCATACGGAATGTAGGCCGCGGTGCTGCCGTTGCGCATGGCGCGGCTGCCTGCGCCGATGGAGCCGCCCTGGCCGGCATACGAGCCGGGGCCCACCTGGATGCTGATGCCCAGCACATCGGGCGAGCACACGATCTGCGTGGGGCCCGAGACGCCTTCTCCGCCGGAGGCCGTGGCGTTGACGATGCCCGTGAAGGTGCTGGGTTTGGTGCCGAAATCCAGCAGACCGAAGTTCACACCGGCAGCGTTGCCCGAGCTCCCCGCAATCACGCAACCCGCCGTGAGCTGGATCTGCGATTGCAGGGTACCGGTGAGCGTGCCTGCCACCGTCGGCCATGCCAGCATGCCGGCCGCCAGGACCAGTGCCGCTGCGTAGCGCTTTCGATGGGGTACTGACCCGTTGGCAGGGGTTGGGTGCAGGTCCTCCACCGGGTGTCGCGTCTGTCGCTTGCGCACGGTTGCTCGCATGCTGTCCTCCTCTCAAAGCCGGAAGAAAGGCAGAGGGGGCCCTGCTGGAAGGCCTCCTTTGCCACACAACTACGAGGCCACCTTGCACCGTTGTTGGGCAAACGTCCAGCTTTTTTTTACCCGTGGCGGGCGCGGGCGCTTTGGACGCGCTGGCGCTGCTGTAACTTGCAGGGCGACGAACGTGATGTGAGGGCGTTGATCCGCCTGGGGTTATGGGTCGGCTGCGGCGGCCGCCAGGATGGCCAGCGTAAAGCGGGGCCGCTCAGGTCCGCCGCGGGATCAGAAAGGGCCGGGTGGCACGTCTGTGGCGGTGCCGCCCGGAGCGGCACCGCTGCGCCGGGGAATGAGCTGCCCGTCGAGCAAGGCTTCGATGCGGGCGAAAATCTCATGGCGCGAGAACGGCTTTTTCATGAAATCGTCAGCGCCGATCCGATTGGCGTAGAACTGCTCGGTGGCGTGCTCGTTGCCGCTGATCATGATCACCGGGATGTGCTGCGAGGCGGGCAGCCTGCGAATGGTGCGCAGCGCATTGAACCCGTTCATACCCGGGAGGATGATGTCCAGAAAGACCAGGTCGGGTGGTTCCTCGGCGATAAGGGCCAGGCCCTGCTCGGCATCCAGCGCCTCGCGGGTTTCATAGCCTGCCGAGACCAGCGTCTTGCGCAGGACGGCGATAACGGTCGGCGAGTCGTCGATGATCAGCACCTTCGTGCCTTTGCGCGCATTGACGCGCCTGTGCTTGCGCCGCTCCAGGGGGGCTGCGGCACGTGCGGGGGGTGCGTCTGGACGGTCCGTCGTCTTGCGCATGCCGCCTAGAAGGCGATCTAGGATACTCATGGTACGGGCTCGCTTCTCGCTGGATAAAGGCCCAGCAAGCACCCAGTATCCAGGATGTTGGGCGGGTGGCCGAAGATGTTGGCGTTTCGCGAGCCCCTCCCAGTGAGGAAAATTAAGCACTTTCGCTACTTTTGCGTGGCGATTGATTGGACGGTGTTGCCGTCCGGCCACCGGTACTACCCCACTACGCGGGCAAGGCACAGCCTCCCGGCGTTACTCCCCGGCCTTCTGCCTGTCCTTGCGCAACGCCCGCCGCAACAGGCGGGTGGCGCGGTCACGCAAGGGCGAAGCATGGTGCTCCAATGGGGCCAGCGCCTTGGCCTTGGCGCATGCGGCGAGAAAATCCTCGAGGATGGCGGTGTCGTCCAGCGTGTCGGAGCCCACCTTGTGGAACTCGGGGTGCCATTGCGTAGCAGCGATGTAGCCGCGCCCTGGGGCAGGCTTGAGACGAATGGCTTCAGGCACGCCATCTGGCTCGCTCAGGGCCTCCACTTCGAAGTCCGGTGCCACCCGCTTGATGCCCTGGTGGTGGATGCTGTTGACCCGTGCACGGGAGGTGTCGGGGTACAACTGGGCAAGGCGTGAGCCGGCCACGATCTCGATGTCATGAAAATGCTGGTCGTAGGTGGTGGCGTTGCGGTGCTGCTGCGCGCCGGGGTGCTGGAACTCGATGTCCTGGTAGAGCGCACCGCCGAAGGCCACGTTGATCAGCTGCAGGCCCCGGCAGACGCCGAAGATGGGCTTGCGCACCTCGGCGAAAGCCTTGACCACGGCCAGGTCGTACAGGTCGCGCACGCGGTCGCCTGTCCATTCCTCGCGCAGGGGCTCCTCGCCGTAGTTGCCCGGCCAGACGTCCGCGCCCCCGTGCATCACCACGCCATCGAGCCACTCGGCATAGTGGGCCAGCGTGACGTCGCCGCGCGCGGTTTCACCCGTGGGGCAGGGCACCATCACCACCATGGCACCGGCGGACATGAGCCAGTGCGCTATGGATTGCTCGACGTACTGCAGGGTCTTGCCTGTGAACAGGGCACGGGCGGGATCGGCGTGCTGGAAACAGGCGGACAGGCCGATCTTGAGGCGGGGGGCTGCGGGCATGGATGGGGGCTCCGTAAGCATGTGCACCAGGCGCTGCACATGCAAGGCAATAGGTATTTACGTTGTAGCACCCGCTCTCGGCGCCGTCTGTAGGAAAGGGCCGTGCACGCCCCTGCCTGCGCCACGCGGTGCTATGAAATGTGGCTTTCTTCATGAAATGGCGATTTGCCGGCTGCGCGCCTTGCGCTGCGACCAGCCCCGTTTCCGATAATTTGGTAACCGGGTGTGACCTGCGGCCTGCGCTGCTCGTCCACCCCAAACAACAAGGCACCCATGCGCCATCCCACGATGCACCTTTCCGCGTTGGCCGCGCTCCTGGCCCTGGCCTGGCCACCCAGCCATGCCGCCGTGCCCCCGGGCGCGGCGGCCGAGATCGTGGGCCTGCAGGGCCCGGGCGAGCAGCGCGCCGCGGCCACGCCGGACTGGAAGCCGGCGCGCCAGGCCCAGGCGCTGGCGGCCGGTGACTTCGTGCGCACGCGCGAAGCGGCGCGCATGGCCCTGCTGTTTGCCGACGACACCCAGTTGCGCCTGCACCAGAACACCGTGCTGCAGGTCAAGGCCGTGGCCACGACCGCGCAGCCGATGACCACGCTGATGCTCAGCGCCGGCCGGGCCTGGACGCAGACGCGCCGCGCCGACGGCAGCCGCCTCACGCTGGAGACGCCCGCCGCCACGGCCGCGATCCGCGGCACGGACTGGGACATCGAGGTCGCTGGCGATGGGCGCACGCTGATCACCGTGCTCTCGGGCACGGTGGAGTTCGGCAATGCACAGGGGCAGGTGTCGGTGGCGGCCAACGAGGCTGCCTACGCCGATGTGGGCCAGGCACCGGTGAAGATGGTGCTGAGTCAGCCACGTGACCGCATCCAGTGGGTGAATGCGCTGCGCGCCGACGCGTTGCCCTCGCTGGCTGCGCAGGGTGCGACCGATGGGGGCATTCCCGCCGCGCTGGAGCCGGTGCGCAAGGCACTGGCCCGGCGCGACGTCGCCGCAGCCTCCGGGGCGCTGGCGCAGGTCCGCAGCCAGGTGTCGGCAGGCTGGGCCGCCGCGATGGAATCCGCCGTGGCACTGCAGGCGGGCGACCTGCAGGCTGCGCGCAGCCAGCTGGCGCGCCAGGTCGATGGTGCGGGCCAGGCGCCTGTGCTCGTCGCCTGGCTCATGCAATCGGACCTGCAACTGCTTGACGGCGATGGACCCGCCGCCGTGAGCACCCTGCGCACGGCGCTGGCTCGGCACTGGCCCGCGCATCCCGCCCTGGTGGCCCAACTGGCGCGCGTGCAACTGCTCACCGACCGGGTGGACGAAGCCCAGGCCACGCTGGCGGGCGCCGGCACGGGCGATGCCAGCCTGGCGCTGGTGCGCGCCGAACTGGCCCGGCGCCAGGGCGATGGGCCGGCGGCCATTGCGGCCTACACCGAGGCCACGGTACACATGCCAGGCGACGCACGGACCTGGCAAGGGTTGGGCAGCGCGCATGTGGAACGCGAGGAGACCGACCCCGCGCGCAAGGCGCTGGGCCAGGCACTGGCACTGGATGCGCAGGCGCCGGGGGCGCAGGGTGAACGGGGCACGCTGGCGACCTTCGTCAACCAGTTCACCGAGGCGGGCCTGGCGTTCGGGACCGCGCTGCGCGATAACCCGGCCGACTATGTCGCGCTGACCGGCCAGGGGCTGATGCACCTCAAGCGCGGCCAGACGCAGGCCGCGCTCGATGACTTCCTGCGTGCCGGCGTGATGGAGCCGCGCTATGCGCGCGCCAAGGTCTGGACGGCGGTGGCCTACTACCAGCTCGGGCGCACGCCCGATGCGCTTGCCACGCTGCGCCAGGCCAGTGCCCTCGACGACAAGGATCCCTTGCCCTACCTGCTGCTGGCGCAGATCCAGACCGACCTGTTCCAGCCCGGCGATGCCGTCGATTCCGCCCGAGCGGCCGTGCAGCGCATGCCCTACCTCAAGTCGCTCAACCAGGTCGCCAACGACCAGAAGGGCAGCGCCAACCTCGGCGCCTCGCTGGCCTTCTTCGGCATGGAGGACTGGGCGCTGGAGCTGGCGCAACAGAGCTTTTCGCCCTACTGGGGCGGCAGCCACCTGTTCCTGGCCGACCGCTACCGCGGCGAATTCGCCAAGAACTCGGCCCTGTTCCAGGGCTTTCTGACCGACCCCATGGCCTTCGGTGCCAGCCAGCTGCATTCCTCGCTGCTGCAGCGCCCGGGTAGCCATGGCGCGCTGGGCCTGCTGCTGGACCGCGACTTCTACCGCATGAGCGCGCCCTCGCTCACGCTCAACGGCATGGACAACAGCCACTTGCCGGTGTCCTGGTTCCTCAAGGCGCAGAGCGCGCGCGCCAGGCGTTCACCGATCGACGTCGGGGTGTTCAATGTGCCGGCATTCCACGATCCCTCGGGAACGGCGGACATCGGTGCCGACGTACTCACCGTCGGCCTGGGGCTGCAGCCCAGCGAACGCCTGAACCTGTTCGCCTACGCCAACCAGTACGACGTGGCGCTTCAGGGCCGCAACCGGCTGGACCTGTGGGGCGATGGCTCCGAGGTGCGGCAGACCACGGCGGACAACCGGGCGCGCCTGGGCGTGGCCGGGCTGTCGTACCGCTGGAGCCCGGTGGAGCAAACCTGGCTCAAGCTCGGGCGCAGCAGGGAGCGCAACCGCGCCGACAACTTTCCCACCCTGTTCCTCTTTCCGCCGCTGGCGGCCCTGGGCGGGCTGAAGGCCTCTCCCGAGAAAGCCCTCACCGATCTGCAGCTGCGCCACAGCGTGGACCCGCAACCCGGGCAGCGCTGGAGCGTGGCCCTCGAGCATGTGGCCGAAAAGCAGTCCAGCGAGGTGATCGGCTACGGCCCCCTGGTCCGCCAGGACAGCGGCGCCCGGCCGGACATCCTGGTGTTTGCCGGCGTCAATGAGATCGACCGGCGCTATACCGGCCTGACCCTGGCGGGCAGCCAGCAGTTCACGCCCGACCTGTTGCTCGACGGCGCCCTGGGGCTGCAGCAGATCCGCCATCGGGTGCGCGGGGGCAATGCGGTGGGCCTGCTGATCCGGGACGTCAGCGAATCGGGCCAGGCCCGGCGCACCGACACGGAAAAGGTGGTGACACCGCGCGTGGGTGTGGTGCTCACCCCGGCGGAAGGTACCACGCTGCGCATGGCCTACCAGGACTGGCTGCGCCCGCTGAGCGCGTCCACCCTCACCAGCGTGGAGACGGCCGGCATTCCCGTCGAGGACCGCATGGTGGAGGCCGGCGGGCGCCATCGCCGAACGGTGGCCCAACTGGGCATGGAGATCGATGGGCGCACCTTCCTGAGCCTGCGCGCCGACCACCTGCGCGTGCGCAACCCCGGCGTGATCGGGGTGGACCTGCGCACACCGAGCATGCCTTTCCTGGAGGAGATGCGCAATGCGCAGCTCATCAATCTCTCGACCACCGACGTCCTCGAAGGCACGCCGGGCTTCGAGGAAGGCACGCTGCAGGCCCTGGGGGCCGGCGTCAACCGCATGTTCAGCCGCCAGTGGTCGGGCTATGCCAAATACCTGTACCAGCACAGCAGCAGCCAGTACCTGGACAGCACCAGCAACAGCATGGTGCGCGACCTGCGCATCCCCTACATCCCGCGCCACACGGCCGTGATCGGGGCCACCTGGGCCAGCGCGCAGCGCGTGTACCTGAGTGCCCGGGCGGTCTACCGGTCCGAGCGCTTCGAGGACAAGCAGAACCTCACGCGCCGCCCGCCGGGCTGGAACCTGGACCTCGTGGGCTACTGGGAGACACAGGACAAGCACTGGGTGGTGGGCGCCGGGGTGCTGAACCTCTTCGGGGACCGGACGCCCCGCCAGACCGTCCGGTACGTGATCGATGCGCGCTACCGCTTCTAGGGGCGTCTGGCGCGAAACGGCGCTGGCGCTGGCGGCCAGCGCGCTGGTGCTGCTGCTGGTCTGGGCTGCCACGTTCACGCGGCCCTGGCATGCACTGGAGTTCAAGACCTTCGACGTGCTCACGGCATGGGCTGCGCCACAGCGCGCTGCTTTCCCGGTCGTAATCCTCGCGATCGACGAGCCGACCTTCCAGGAGCTGCAGCAGCACTGGCCTTTTCCGCGCAGCCTGCATGCGCGCCTGATCGAGCGCGTGCATGCCGATGGTGCCGTGGCGATCGGGATGGATGTGGTGTTCGCCGACCCGGGCAGCGAGGAGGACGATGCGGCGCTGGAACGCGCGGTGGCCATGGCCGCGCCGGTCATGCTGGCCTCGGCGCGCGAAAAGATCGACAGCGGCAACGCCACGCTGTGGACCGATGTGCCGCCGCTGCAGCGCCTGCTGGCCGCAGGCGGGCAGGCCGGCAGTTCGCTGGTGCAGCCCGACGACGATTTCGTGGTGCGCCGTGCCTTCGGCGACGGGGACAGCCTGGCCATGCTCCTGGCGCGGCGCGTGGCCGGCGCGCGCTCAGAAGGGCTGCAGCCCGCCGAGTGGCTGGCCTACCGGGGCCCGCGCGGCAGCTTCGACACGCGCTCGTACTACCAGGCGCTGGAGCCGGGCCTGCTGCCGCCCGGCTTCTTCAAGGGCAAGATCGTGCTGGTGGGGCGCTCTGCGCTGAGCGCCTCGGACCTGGAGAGCCGGCGTGCCGACATGTTCAATTCGCCCTTCGGCACTGCCGCAGGGGACCGCCTCTTTCCCGGCGTGGAACTGCAGGCCACGCAGGTGGACAACCTGCTCGCGGGCGATGGCTTGCGCAGCGCGCCAGGGCACTGGACTCCCGTGCTGCTCCTTCTCATGGTGCCGCTGGTGATCCTGGCCGGCCGGCGCCTGCACACGGGCTGGGCGATCGTGCTGATGGCGGCCCTGGTGCTGGCGATGGCGCTCGCCTCGTGGCTGCTGTTCGCCCATGCACGGCTGTGGTGGCCGCCGCTGATGCCGATGGCCGCGGCCCTGGGGCTGACGGGTGCCACCGCCCTGGTGATCTACGCGACGGTGCGCCAACGGGCGCAGCAGACCCGGGCCATGTTCGCCCAGTATGTGCCGCCCGAGGTGGTGGCGCGCCTGGTGGCCGAGCCCGAACTGATGCGCCTGGGCGGCGAGGTGCGCGAGGTGACCATCATGTTCACCGACCTGGCCAACTTCACCACCCTGTCGGAACAGCTCAGTGCGGAGCAGACGGTGGAATTGCTCACGGGCTACTTCGACGCCATGACGCCCATCATCCATGCCAGCGGCGGCACGGTGGACAAGTTCATCGGCGATGCGGTGATGGCCTTCTGGGGCGCGCCGCTCGATGATGCGCAGCACGCCGAGCATGCGGTGCATGCGGCCCTGGACATGCAGCAGGCCATGGAAGCGCTGGTGGCCGATCTGCGCGCGCGCGGCCTGCCGCCGCTGCAGATGCGCATCGGCCTGCACACGGGGCGGGTGGTGGTGGGCAACGTGGGCTCGCAGCAGCGCTTTTCGTACACGGTGATCGGCGATGCGGTGAACCTCGCGGCGCGGCTGGAGGGCGCGAACAAGGCCTTCGGCACGGGCATCCTGCTGTCGGAAACGACGGCGCGGCAGTTGCCGGCCGTCCTGCCGGTGCGCGTGCTCGACGAGGTGATCGTCAAGGGCCGGGCCGAGCCGGTGCGTGTCTTCACTCTCTGTGCCGACAGCGAAGCCTGCATGCTGTCCGCGGCGGCCTTGGACGCCTTCCAGGCCGGCGATGCGACAGCGGCTGCGGCCCACCTCGACCAGTTGCTGCAGCGTTGCCCCGGCGACCCGGCCGCGCTGCGCC
Source organism: Acidovorax sp. GW821-FHT09B03 (assembly GCF_059418305.1). NCBI lineage: Bacteria > Pseudomonadati > Pseudomonadota > Betaproteobacteria > Burkholderiales > Comamonadaceae > Acidovorax > Acidovorax sp. GW821-FHT09B03. The sequence goes on along the minus strand of NZ_JBWKPP010000001.1, from coordinate 97,555 downwards.
TGCAGGCCCGGCTGGCCGAGGCGGCGGCGCTGCCTCCGGGCGTGCCCTGGCAGACCGCGGTGGCGCTGGAGAAGTTGTAAGAACCTGTGTCTCACAGGTTCTTACGTGCTCGGCTCGCGCTGCAGCGGCTTTGGTGCCACCATGGGGCATGGCCGTGGTCCCGCGCCGCGTGCGGCGAGGGCCAGTGCCTTTTCTTCCGGACCCACCCAAGGAGCACCAGCATGCAAGTACAAGTCAACACCGACGACCACATCAACGGCAGCGATTCACTGGCCCAATGGGTGACGGACGAAGCGAAGTCCCGGCTGTCCCGCTTCCAGGACCATGTGACGCGGCTGGAGGTGTTCCTGTCCGATGTCGATGCCGGCAAGTCGGGCGCCAAGGACAAGCGCTGCCGCATCGAGGCGCGCGTGACCGGCCGCCAGCCCGTGACCGTGACGGACGAGGCCGACAAGATGGCGAATGCCTTCATCGGCGCCACCGACAAGCTGGCGCGTGCGCTCGACACCGACCTGGGCCGTGCCAAGGACCGCCATGGCCGCGACACCATCCGCACGGCTGAAGCGGAATAGGGCGCTTAAAGGTCCAGCACCAGCAGCTTGCCCTTGGCCCGCGAGCAACAGGGCAGGCACTGCTCGTTCGTCGCCCGCTCCTCGTCGCTGAGGTACATGTCGCGGTGATCCACCTCGCCTTCGAGCACGCGCGTAAGGCAGGTACCGCAGACACCTTGCTCGCATGAGGTCATGATGTCCACACCGTGGGTGCGCAGCGCATCCACGATGGAGATGTCGGCCGGGATCGTGTAGGTGCTGCCCGTGCTGGCAATGCGCACCTCGAAGGCGCCGTCGCCCGAGGTGTCCTGTGCGGGCGCGCCGAAGTATTCGAGGTGAATGCGGTCGGCCGGCCAGCCCAGGTTCTTCGCGGTGTTCACCACATGGTCGATGAAGCCGGCAGGGCCGCAGACATACAGGCGTGCGTCTGGCGTGATGTCGGCCAGCACGGCCATGAGGTCGAGCTTCTGCTCGGGCCCGCCCTCGTCGGTGTGGACCCGCACGTGCGGTGCAATGGCCGACGCTGCGATCTCCTGGGCAAATGCCGTGCGCGCCGCTGAGCGCGTGCAGTAGTGCAAGGTGAAGTCGGCGCCGGTGTGGGCCAGGCGTTCGGCCATGCACAGCAGCGGCGTGACGCCGATGCCCCCGGCCAGCAGCAGCGTGCGCCGCGCCGGGTGCAGTTCGAAATGGTTGCGCGGCGTGCTGATGGTGAGCATGTCACCCTCGTGCACGGCATCGTGCATGCCCGCCGAGCCGCCGCGCGAGGCCGCATCGCGCAGCACGGCGATGCGGTAGCGGTGCTGCTCGCTGGCGCTGTTGCACAGTGAATACTGGCGCGTTATCTGGCTGGAGCCACTGGGCACGTGCACATCGATGTGCGAGCCGGCGCTGAAGGCGGGCAGCGGCGCACCATCGGGTCGGGCCAGCTCGAAGCTGGCGATGCCCTCGGCCTCGACCTGCTTGCGCACCACGCGCACCTGCAGGGTTTCCTGGGCGGCCGTCATGCCGCCTGCTCCGCGGCCAGGGCGCGATCGATCACCTTGCGCGACTGCACGCCACCGGCGTCGATGTTGAGCATGAGCAGCTTGCGCTCGGGGTAGCGCAGCAGGTTCAGCTGCTGCAGCTCCAGCATCTCGCGGTCCTCGGAAAAGATCTTGCCCTGGCCTTCGCGGATCTGCGCGGTGAGGGCCGGGTCCTCGGGCTTGAAGTGGCGCGCCATGCCCCAGAAGTAGTGGATCGAGGTCTCGGTCTCGGGCGTGATGAAGTCGACCACGATGCTCGAGGCCTTCTTGTCCGCCGGGGCGTCGTAGCCGCCATGGCCGGCGAGCGCCACGCCGACCTCGATCAGCACGTGGCTCGGCGGCGTGAAGTGGCAGACCTGCCAGCGGTCCACGGGCTGGTCGTCAGGCAGGCCGTTCATGCGCAGCGCCATCTGCCAGAACGGGGGCGCCTGGATGTTCTCCATGAAGCGGCTGGTGATGACCTCGTCGCCTTCGACGCGCGTCTTGCACGGCACCTCGTCGATTTCCTTCTGGCCGATGCTGTTGGAGTGCACATAGGTCTCGTGCGTCAGGTCCATCAGGTTGTCGACCATCAGCCGGTAGTCGCAGGCAATGTGGTAGAGCCCGCCACCATAGGCCCACTCGGGGCTCTCGGCCCATGCGAGGTGGTGGATCTTGGCGGGGTCGGCCTGCGCGGCATCGCCGGGCCAGACCCAGATGAAGCCGTAGCGCTCCACCGCCGGAAAGTTGCGTGTGCGCGGAAAGCCCTGCACCCGCTGGCCCGGCATCGAGACGGCCTTGCCATCGCAGCCCACGCGCAGGCCGTGGTAGCCGCACATCAGCTGGCCATCGCAGACCTTGCCCAGCGACAGGGGGGCGCCTCGGTGGGGGCAGAAGTCGTCGAGCGCCGCGACCTGGTCGGGCGCCGGGCGGTAGAAGACCATCTTCTCGCCGCAGATGGTGCGGCCCAGGGGTTTGTCGGCAATCTCGTCGGGGGTGCAGGCGACGTACCAGGCGTTCTTGGGAAACATGATGCTTGTCTCTCTCCGTGGGGGAAGGATGTGTCGCGCCGCAGGCCTGTATACAGGCAGCCTGCGAATCGCTGTATTCGCAAGGGGATTGTGCGAAAAAGCCCGATTTCTGTATACATAAAAAAGCCATAAACCAGTTATCGCGCGTTGGCATATCCCGTAAGATGTTGTTTTATATGGGGAGGGGTTGCCAGGGGATGGAGGTCTGGCAGATTTCTGTATACATTCAGCCTTACGCCAGAACTCCCGCTCCGCACCGACCATGAACCATCCCGAACCCCAGGCCCTGGCCGCCCTTGGCGACGCGGCAGAAGCTGGCGCCTCGCAGTCGGTCAAGGCCCAGCTGCGGTTGCGCGAGATGATCCTGGCTGGCGAGCTTGCCGGTGGCGCGCGCATTGCCGAGCTGCCGCTGGTGGAGATGCTCGGGGTCTCGCGCACCCCCATCCGGGCCGCACTGATGCGGCTGGAGCAGGAAGGGCTGCTGCACCGCCTGCAAGGTGGCGGTTATGCCGTGCGCACCTTCTCGGAAACCGACGTGGCCGATGCCATCGAACTGCGCGGCACCATGGAGGGGCTGGCCGCGCGGCTGGCCGCCGAGCGCGGCGTGGCGGCGGAGGTGATGGCCGAAACCGAGCAATGCCTGGACGAGATCGACACCGTGCTGGCGCCGCGCTCGCTCGACGATGAGGGTTTTTCGGCCTACGTGGCGCTCAATGCGCGCTTTCACCAGCTGCTCAGCCGCATGGTGGGCAGCGACGTCATCGTGCGCGAGCTCGACCGGGTCAAGGGCCTGCCCTTCGCTTCGCCCTCGGCCTTCGTGGTGGTGCAGACGCATTCACCCGCTGCGCGCGACATGCTGGTGGTGGCGCAGGACCAGCACCGGCAGGTGCTCGACGCCATCGAGCGGCGCGAGGGCGCACGGGCCGAGGCCATCATGCGCGAGCACTCGCGCATCACGCGGCGCAACCTGCTCGCTGCCGTGCAGGCGTCCCAGGGTCAGGGTTTGCCCGGGGTGCAACTCATCAGGGAAGGCGCCTGACCTATAACTGTGGCAAGTTATCACAATCGGCGATATCTAAAAGTTTGAAATCCCGCTTGTGTAAGCTGGCACCTCCCTACAGACTCCGCCCAGTCAACGCTGTATACAACGACATTTCCACAGGAGACAAAGCACCATGCACAAACGCCACCTTCTGCGCGCCTCGGCCGCTGCCGCCGCCGTGATGACTCTGGCCGCGCTGCCGGCCATGGCCCAGGACAATGTCTTCAAGATCGGCCTGATCCTGCCCATGACCGGGCAGCAGGCGACCACGGGCCGCCAGATCGAGGCCGCCGCGCGCCTGTACATGGCGCAGAACGGCGACACGGTCGGTGGCAAGAAGGTGCAGCTCATCGTCAAGGACGACACCAGCCTGCCCGACGTGACGCGCCGCCTGGCCCAGGAACTGGTGGTGAACGACAAGGTCAATGTGCTCGCCGGCATGGGCATCACGCCCTCGGCCATGGCCACGGCGCCACTGGCCACACAGGCCAAGACCCCGCTGGTGGTGATGGCGGCGGCCACGTCGAGCATCACCGAGGCATCCCCCTACGTGGTGCGCACCAGCTTCACCCTGCCCCAGGTGTCGGTGGCCCTGGCCGACTGGGCGCCCAAGAACGGCATCAAGAAGGTCGTCACCCTGGTGAGTGACTACGGCCCGGGCATCGACGCCGAGAAGTTCTTCAACCAGCGCCTGGCCTTCAACGGCGGCCAGGTGACCGAGGCGCTGCGCGTGCCGCTGCGCAACCCGGACTTCGCCCCCTTCCTGCAGAAGGTGCGCGACGCCAAGCCCGATGCGCTGTTCGTGTTCGTGCCCTCGGGCGCGGGCGCCGCGGTGATGAAACAGTTCCTGGAGCGTGGCATGGACAAGGCCGGCATCAAGCTCATCGCCACCGGCGACGTGACCGATGACGACCAGCTCAACGACATGGGCGACGGCGCCCTGGGCGTGGTCACCTCGCACCACTACTCGGCCGCGCATCCCTCGCCGTTGAACAAGAAGTTCGTCGAGGCCTTCGAGAAGGCCAACAAGGGCCTGCGCCCCAACTTCATGGCCGTGGGCGGCTACGACGGCATGCGCGTGATCTACGAAGCGCTCAAGACCACCAAGGGCGCTGGCGGCGGCGACGCCCTGCTGGCGGCCATGAAGGGCCAGGTCTTCGAGAGCCCGCGCGGCCCCGTGTTCGTGGATGCGCAGACCCGCGACATCGTGCAGAACGTCTACCTGCGCAAGGTCGAGCGCGTCAATGGCCAGCTCTACAACGTGGAATTCGATGTCATCAAGGACGTCAAGGATCCCGGAAAAACCAAGTAACTCCCTGAGGCGCTGCGCGCCATCCCCCTAAGGGGGACCGTGGCCTGGCAAAGCCAGTTCCACGGTGGCGCTGGTTTGTGGCGTGCCAGTATGGATGGCCAGTGGATTGCCTCGGCGGATGGGGTGGTTGTGCCCTGGGTACGCCGGTGGTGCGGGTGCACCGCGCATGTGCTGTTTTCTATTGAAGTGATTGCATGCTGACCATTCTTTTCGACGGCGTTGCCTACGGCATGCTGCTGTTCATCCTGGCGGTGGGGCTGGCCGTGACCATGGGGTTGATGAACTTCATCAACCTCGCGCATGGGGCCTTTGCCATGGCGGGCGGGTACATCACGGTGCTGCTCATGCAGCGCCTGAACGTGCCCTTCCTGGTGTGCCTGCCACTGGCCTTCGTGGGCACGGCGCTGCTGGGGGCGGTGCTCGAGCGCACGCTGTACCGCCCGCTGTACCACAAGGCCCACCTGGACCAGGTGCTGTTCTCCATCGGCCTGGTGTTCATGGCCGTGGCCACGGTGGACTACTTCGTGGGCTCCACGGGCCAGATCATCCAGCTGCCGGCCTGGCTCAAGGGCCGCACCGAGATCGGCAGCGGCGCCTTCATGCTGGGCATGGGGCACTACCGGCTGTTCATCATCGCGGTGTGCGCGGCCCTCACCGTGGGCCTGCAGTACGTGCTCACGCGCACGCGCTTCGGCAGCCGGCTGCGTGCCTCGGTGGACGACCAGCGCGTCGCCGCCGGCATGGGCATCAACGTGAACATCGTGTTCCTCTCCACCTTCGCCTTCGGCTCGGGCCTGGCAGGCCTGGGTGGCGCGCTCGGGGCCGAGGTGCTGGGGCTCGACCCGAGCTTTCCGCTCAAGTTCATGATCTATTTCCTGATCGTGGTGGCCGTGGGTGGCACCTCGTCCATCACCGGGCCGCTGCTGGCCGCGCTGCTGCTCGGCATTGCCGACGTGGCGGGCAAGTACTACATCCCCAAGCTCGGGGCCTTCATCGTCTATAGCCTCATGATCCTGATCCTGATCTGGCGGCCCCAGGGCCTGTTCGTGCGCAAGGGGGGCAAGTGATGGACGCGTCCCGACCCAATGTGCTGCTCCAGGCCCGCCGCATGCGGCCCTGGGAGCCCCTGCTCTGGTTGCTGGCCTTTGCCGCGCCGGCGGCTCTGCCCAGCCATGCGCTGATCATCAACGAGATCGCCATCGTGGCGCTGTTCGCGATTTCGCTGGACCTGATCCTGGGTTACACCGGCATCGTCTCGCTCGGCCATGCGGCCTTCTTCGGCATGGGCGGCTATGCGGCAGCCCTGTTCGCCAAGCATGTGATGCCCGACCCGCTGGTGGGCCTGGCCGTGGGCATCGCCGCCGCCACGGTGCTGGGCGCGGTGGCCTCGTTCACCGTCATGCGCGGCACGGATCTCACGCGCCTCATGGTCACGCTGGGTGTCGGCCTGATCATGCTGGAGCTGGCCAACAAGCTCGACTGGCTGACCGGCGGTGCCGACGGGCTGCAGGGCGTGGTCATGGGCCCGGTGCTCGGCAGGTTCGAGTTCGACCTGTTCGGGCGCACGGCGGCCTGGTACTCGATGAGCGTGCTGCTGGTGCTGTTCCTGCTGGCACGGCGCGTCGTGCAGTCGCCCTTTGGCGCCACGCTCAAGGCCATCCGCGACAACCGGCTGCGTGCCATGGCCATCGGCATCCCGGTGACGGCCAAGCTGGCCCAGGTCTATACGCTGGCCGCCGCGCTGGCCGGGGCCGCGGGCGCGCTGCTCACGCAGACCACGGGCTTTGCCTCGCTGGACCTGTTCGAGTTCCACCGCTCGGCCGACGTGATGCTGATCCTGGTGATCGGCGGCGTGGGCTGGCTCTACGGCGGCGTGGTCGGCGCCATCGGCTTCAAGCTGCTGCAGGACGTGATCTCGGCCGTGACGCCGCAGTACTGGACCTTCTGGATCGGCCTGTTCCTGGTGGTGCTGGTGCTGGTGGGCCGCGAGCGCCTGATCCGCCCCTGGACCTGGTTCGGAGGGCGTAAGGCATGAACACCACCGCAGTCCACAACGACGCTCCCGTCGTGCTGGCCGCGCAGGGCCTGGTCAAGCGCTTTGGCGGCATCACCGCCACCAACAACGTCACGCTGAACCTGCGCCAGGGCGCGCGCCATGCGCTGATCGGCCCCAACGGGGCCGGCAAGACCACACTCATCAACCTGCTGACCGGCGTGCTGGAGCCTACCGAGGGCTCCATCGTGCTCGAAGGCCGGGACATCACGCGCCTGGCACCGCACCAGCGGGTGCAGCGCGGCATGGTGCGCACCTTCCAGATCAACCAGCTGTTCGATTCGCTCACGCCGCTGGAAACGCTGGCGCTCACCGTCTCGCAAAAGCAGGGCCTGGGCGGCAAGTGGTGGCAGAAGCTCGGCGCGCGCAGCGCGGTGAACGAGCGCTGCGAGCAACTGCTCGAACAATTCCACCTCACGGCCGTGATGGCCGAGCCCACGCGCGTGCTGGCCTATGGCAAGCGCCGCCTGCTGGAGATCGCCATCGCCCTGGCCTGCGAGCCGCGCGTGCTGCTGCTCGACGAGCCCGTGGCCGGCGTGCCCGCGGGCGAGCGCGAAGAACTGCTGCAGACCGTGGCGGCTCTGCCCGCCGATGTCTCGGTGCTGTTGATCGAACACGATATGGACCTGGTTTTCAGCTTTGCCAAGCGCATGACGGTGCTGGTCAACGGCACCGTGCTCACCGAAGGCGACCCCGACACCATCGCCAACGACCCGCAGGTCAAGGCCGTGTACCTGGGGCATGGGGAGGGCGCGCATGTCTGAGCTGCTGAAGATCGAGGGCCTGAGCGCTGGCTACGGCGAAGCAGTGGTGCTGCAGGGCGTGTCCCTGTCGCTGGCCGAGGGCGAGACCCTGGCCCTGCTGGGCCGCAATGGCACGGGCAAGACCACGCTGATCAACACCCTGGCGGGCGCCACGCGCCAGCATGCGGGCACGGTGGCGCTGGGTGGGATGGCGCTGCACCGCCTGCCTGCACACGAGCGCGCGGCCGCCGGCATTGGCTGGGTGCCGCAGGAGCGCAACATCTTCAAGTCGCTCACCGTGCACGAGAACCTGACCGCGGTGGCGCGGCCCGGCCGCAAGGGCGCCACGGCAGCACCGTGGACGCCTGACAAGGTCTACGCGATGTTCCCGCGCCTGGCCGAGCGCAAGACCAACCTGGGCACGCAGCTGTCCGGCGGCGAGCAGCAGATGCTGGCCGTGGGCCGCGCACTGGTGCTCAACCCGCGCTTGCTGCTGCTCGACGAGCCGCTCGAAGGCCTTGCCCCCATCATCGTCGAGGAGCTGCTGCGCGCCATCCGCCGCATCACGCGCGAAGAGGGGCTCTCGGCCATCATCGTCGAGCAGCACCCGCAGGCCATCCTGGCGATCTCGGACCACGCCGCGGTGCTGGACCGGGGCACGGTGGTGCACACCGGCACGGCCGCCGATCTCGGTGCGCAGCCCGAGTTGCTGGACCGGCTGCTGGGCGTGGCCCGGTAGGCCGCAGACTGGAAACTCCACCATGACCATGCAGCACATCGGCCTGATCGGCTACGGTGAAGTCGGCAAGACCTTTGCCCTGGGGCTGCAGCCGCAGCCCGGCGTCACCGGTGTCGGCGCATGGGACCTGAAGTTCGCGCAGGGCGCCACGCGCGACGCCGAGCTGGCGCATGCCGCGCAGCACGGCATCACCGCCCATGCCTCGGCGGCGGCGCTGTGCGCGGCCAGTGACCTCGTCATCTCCGCCGTCACTGCCTCGCACACGTTGGAGGTGGCCCAGGAGGTGGCTGCCCACATCCGCCCCGGCACGCTGTTCCTCGACCTCAACTCCGCTTCGCCCGGCACCAAGCAGCAGGCTGCTGCGCTGATCGAGGCGCGTGGCGCGCACTACGTGGAGGCGGGCGTCATGACCTCGGTGCCGCCCTACGGCATCCGTGTGCCCATGCTGCTCGGGGGCGCCCAGGCGCAGGCCCTGGCTGCCGTGCTGCAGGGCTGGGGCATGGACGCCACGCCCGTCAGCGAGGAGCTGGGCGTGGCTAGCGCCATCAAGATGTGCCGCAGCGTGATGATCAAGGGGCTCGAGGCCCTGGTGATCGAAAGCTATGCCACCGCGCGCCAGTACGGTGTGGAGGCGCATGTGCTGCCCACCCTGGCCGAGACCTTCCCCTCCATCGACTGGGCAAAGCAGGGCAGCTACTTCTTCAGCCGCGTGGTGCAGCACGGCCAGCGCCGCTCCGAAGAGATGCACGAGGCTGCGCGCACCGTGCGCGAGGCTGGAGTGGAGCCGCTGATGGCCAGCGCCATTGCGCACAAGCAGGCGGCCGTAGCGGCCATGGCGCGCGAAGGCGTGTTCGCCGGCTTGCCCAAGGATGCGCCGTGGCAGGACTACGCCGACCGGCTGCTGGCGCATCTGGCGAAGGATCAGGGCGACTTGTAGATGGTCTGCAGGGTCGTGCGGATCAGCTCCGCCATGGCCTGTTGCGTGAGCGTGGCCGGGCGCTGCGAGCTCACGGCCATCGACAGCTTGCTGCGCAGCCGGGGCTCGCCCGCCTGGCCGATGGGCCGGGTGCTGAACACCTCGGGCCGGCCCGAGGTGGTGACCGCGTTCATGGGCAGCACGGCGCTGCCCGCGCCATCGGCCACCAGGTCCAAGATGGCGGCCACGCCGTCGATCTCCAGGCTGATCTGCGGGCGCAGGCCGAGGGCCGCCAGTTCCGACTCCACCAGCATGCGGATGGAGTTGGGCCGCGTGGGGATCACCAAGGCGAAGCGCGTGAGCGCCTCGAGCGCCACCGGTTCCTGCGCCTGCGCGTCGGTGTCGGCATCGCTCTGGCCCACGGGGCGGCGCTGCACCAGGAACAGGTCTTCCTCCAGCAGCGGCGTGATCTCGATGCCCGGCGAGGCGGGCGTGTTGTAGAGCAAGGCGATGTCCAGCAGCCCGGTGGTCAGCGATTCGCGCATGGCCACCGTGAGCCCTTCGCTGATGGCCAGGGCCGCATCGGGCATCTGCACGCGGAAGGCGCGCGTGAGCGGCACCGTGAGCACCTTGGCCATGGTGGGTGGCAGGCCGATGGCCACGCGCCCGGCCAGCGCCCCGCGCACGCGCCCAAGCTCCTCGCGCGCGCGCTCCACCTGGTGCAGGATGCCGCGGCCATGCTCCAGCAGCAGCTTGCCGGCCTCGGTCGGTATCGCGCCCCGGCCATTGCGCACCAGCAGGTTCTGGCGCAGCTCCACCTCCAGCAGGCGCACCTGGCGGCTCAGGGCCGGCTGGGCGATGTCCAGCACCACCGAGGCGCGGGTGAAGCTGCCCAGTTCGGCCACGCGCACAAAGTACTCGATCTGCTTGAGGTCCATGGGGTGTGCTCTCTGCTATTTGCAATAGCTCGAATTCGACAATACAAGAATGATATATCTGGTAGTGCCCCTGCCGGCTTTATGTCGGGCCCGGCCCTGCCCACAATCGGCGGCATGTATACAGCGACTGCCACCTTCCCATGAGTGCGCCCACCCTTCGTGGAATCTCGTCCATGGCCACGCGCCAGGTGCTGGCCGAACTGCTGGCCGCCTACGAGCAGCAGACCGGCCAGCGCGCGGTCATCGAAGCCGTGGGCGGCGTGGATGCCGCCAAGCGCGTGCAGGCTGGCGAGGCCTTCGACGTGGTGGTGCTGGCCTCCGACGCCATCGACAAGCTCATCGCCGCCGGTGCCATCGACGCCGCGAGCAAGACCGACTGGGTGCGCTCCGGCGTGGCCGTTGCGGTGCGCACTGGTGCAGCGCTGCCCGACATCGGCTCGGAAGAGGCGGTGCGCAGCGCTGTGCTCGCCGCGCGCAGCATCAGCTACTCCACCGGCCCGAGTGGCGTGGCGCTGGCGAAACTGTTCGAGCGCTGGGGCATCGCCGACGAGGTGGCGGGCCGCATGGTGCAGGCTCCGCCCGGCGTGCCCGTGGGCTCGCTGATTGCACGCGGCGACGTGGAACTCGGTTTCCAGCAGCTGAGCGAGTTGTTGAATGTGGAGGGCATCACCATCGTGGGCCCGCTGCCGCCAGCGATCCAGATCACCACCATCTTTTCAGCTGGCGTGAGCACCGCCAGCCAGCAGCCCGAGGCGGCCAAGGCCCTGCTCGATTTCCTGGCCTCCCCTGCGGCCGCAGAGGCGAAGCAGCGCCAGGGCATGGACCCAGCCTGAACCCGAACACCAAGATCCAAGGAGCACAACGCAATGAGCCTCATCATCGACTGCCATGGCCACTACACCACGGCACCCAAGGCGCTGGAGAACTGGCGCAACCAGCAGATCGCGGGCATCCAGGACCCGGCTGCCATGCCCAAGGTCGCCGATCTCTCGATCAGCGATGACGAGCTGCGCGAGTCCATCGAGAGCAACCAGTTGCGCCTGATGAAGGAGCGCGGCAGCGACATCACCCTGTTCTCGCCACGCGCGAGCTTCATGGCCCACCACATCGGTGACTTCAATGTCTCCAGCACCTGGGCGGCCATCTGCAACGAGCTGTGCCACCGCGTCTCCACGCTGTTCCCCGAGCACTTCGTGCCTGTGGCCATGCTGCCGCAAAGCCCCGGCGTGGACCCCGCGACCTGCATCCCCGAGCTGGAAAAGTGCGTCAAGGAATACGGCGCCGTGGGCATCAACCTGAACCCCGATCCTTCGGGCGGCCACTGGACCAGCCCGCCGCTGACCGACCGCCACTGGTACCCCATCTACGAAAAGATGGTGGAGTACGACCTGCCCGCGATGATCCACGTGAGCACCAGCTGCAATGCGTGCTTCCACACCACGGGCGCGCACTACCTGAACGCCGACACCACGGCCTTCATGCAGTGCATCCAGGGCGACCTGTTCAAGGACTTCCCCACGCTCAAGTTCCTGATCCCGCACGGCGGCGGTGCCGTGCCCTACCACTGGGGCCGTTTCCGCGGCCTGGCGCAGGAGATGAAGAAGCCGCTGCTCGAAGACCACCTGCTGAACAACATCTTCTTCGACACCTGCGTGTACCACCAGCCGGGCATCGACCTGCTGAACACCGTGATCCCGGTGAAGAACGTGCTGTTCGCCTCGGAAATGATCGGCGCCGTGCGCGGCATCGACCCCACCACCGGCAATTACTACGACGACACCAAGCGCTACATCGAGGCGTCGAAGATCCTGAGTGGCGACGACAAGCACCAGATCTACGAAGGCAATGTGCGCCGCGTGTTCTCCCGACTCGATTCACGCCTGAAGGCAAAGGGGCTCTGACATGTACGAACTAGGCGTTGTCTACCGCAACATCGCGCGCGCCGATCGCGCAGCCGCCGACGGCCTGGCCGCGCTGGGCTCGGCCACGGTGCACGAGGCCATGGGCCGCGTGGGCCTGCTCAAGCCCTACATGCGCCCCATCTATTCGGGCCAGCAGGTCTCGGGCACGGCGGTCACGGTGCTGCTGCAGCCCGGTGACAACTGGATGATGCATGTGGCGGCCGAGCAGATCCAGCCCGGCGACGTGGTTGTGGCGGCCGTCACCTCCGAATGCACCGATGGCTACTTCGGCGACCTGCTGGCCACCTCGTTCCAGTCGCGCGGTGCGCGGGCCCTGATCATCGATGCCGGCGTGCGCGACGTGAAGACGCTGCAGGAGATGAACTTCCCCGTGTGGAGCCGCGCCATCTCGAGCAAGGGCACGATCAAGGCCACGCTGGGCTCGGTGAACATTCCCGTGGTCTGTGCCGGCATGTGGGTCACGCCGGGCGACGTGATCGTGGCCGACGACGATGGCGTGGTCTGCGTGCCCGCTGCGCGCGCCGCCGAGACGCTCGAAGCCGCGCGCAAGCGCGAAAGCTTCGAGGGCGAGAAGCGCGCCAAGCTCGCCTCCGGCGTGCTCGGCCTGGACATGTACAACATGCGTCCCGGGCTCGAAAAGGCCGGGCTCAAGTACATCGACTGACCCGTCCTCGACAACCCATCGGCACCGCCTGTCCGGCAGGCGGTGTCTCTGCCGCCGTGTGCGGCGCATCCCGACAACTTCCCTGAGACACACCATGAGCCTGCTTTCCTCCTCCTTCTCCCGCCGTGCCGCCCTCGCCCTGGGCATGGCCGCCGCGGCCGGCCTGGCGCCGCAGTTCGCCGCCGCCCAGCAGTTCCCGACCAAGGCGGTGCGCATCATCACGCCCTTCCCGGTAGGCGGTGGCCCGGACGGCGTGGCACGCATCGTGGCCGAGAAGCTCGGCCGCGCCTGGAACCAGCCGGTGGTGGTCGAGAACCGCCCTGGTGGCAACGGCTTCATCGCCATCGACGCTTTCAAGCGCGGTGCCAAGGATGGGCACGACCTGATCGTGCTCGACAACGTGCACCTGGCCGCCTACCCCAGCCTGTTCAAGAAGCTGCCCTACGACGCCGCCAAGGACTTCGACACCCTGCTGCCGCTGTTCAAGACGCACTTCTTCTTCACCGTGGGCACGGGCAGCAAGTACAAGACCGTGGGCGACATCGTGGCCGATGCCAAGGCCCGCCCGGGCAAGCTCAACTACGGCTCCTGGTCGGTGGGCAATCCCGTGCACCTGGGCTCGGAGCTGTTCGAATCGGCCACGGGAACGCAGATGGAGCATGTGATCTTCAAGGAGACCACGCAGCTCTACACCTCGGTCGCCACGGGCGACATCGACTTCGCGCTGGGCAGCGCCGCCACGGCCGGCCCGCTGTACCGCGCCGGCAAGCTGCGCCTGCTGGCCTTTGCCGGCCCGCAGCGTTCGGCCGAATTCCCGGACGTGCCCACCGTGGTCGAAGCCGGTGGCCCCAAGGACTTCACCGTCACGGGCTGGAACGCCATCGCCGTGCCGCCCGGCCTGCCCGCTGCCGTCACCGACAAGATCAAGCGCGACATCGAGCAGGCCCTGACGGGTGCCGATGTGGCCGAGAAGTTCAAGACCTTCGGCTACGAGCAGTTCCCCACCACGCGTCCCCAGTTCTCGCAGTTCGTGAAGGACGAGAGCCAGCGCTTTGGCGACGTGATCAAGAAGGCCAACGTCTCGCTGGACTGAGCGGCCAGACAAGGAGTACGCAGCATGAGCGAATTCACCAAGACCCCCGGCTGGCTCGACTGGTACGCCGGCCCGAGCAAGCCGCGCTTCCAGGTGCCTGCGGGCGCCGTGGACGCGCACTGCCATGTGTTCGGCCCCGGTGCCGAGTTCCCCTACGCACCCGAGCGCAAGTACACGCCCTGCGATGCGAGCAAGGCGCAGCTCTATGCGCTGCGCGACCACCTGGGCTTTGCGCGCAACGTGGTGGTGCAGGCCACCTGCCACGGCGCGGACAACCGCGCCATGGTCGATGCGCTGGTGCACTCGGGCGGCAAGGCGCGCGGCGTCGCCACCGTGCGCCGTTCGGTGACCGACGAGGAACTGCAGGCCATGCACGACGCCGGCGTGCGCGGCGTGCGCTTCAACTTCGTCAAGCGCCTGGTGGACTTCACGCCCAAGGACGAGCTGCTGGAGATCGCTGCGCGCATTGCCAAGCTCGGCTGGCATGTGGTGATCTACTTCGAGGCCGTGGACCTGCCCGAGCTGTGGGACTTCTTCACCGCACTGCCCACGACCATCGTGGTGGACCACATGGGCCGGCCCGATGTGACCAAGCCCGTCGATGGCCCCGAGTTCGAGCTGTTCCTGAAATTCATGCGCCAGCACCCCAATGTGTGGAGCAAGGTCAGTTGCCCCGAGCGCCTGAGCGTGGCCGGGCCCAAGGCGCTCGACGGCGAGCAGGCGGCCTACCGCGACGTGGTGCCGTTTGCGCGCCGCGTGGTCGAGGAGTTTCCCGAGCGCGTGCTCTGGGGCACCGACTGGCCGCACCCCAACCTCAAGGACCACATGCCCGACGATGGCCTGCTGGTGGACTTCATCCCGCACATTGCGACGACGCCCGAGCTGCAGCGCCAATTGCTGGTGGACAATCCCATGCGCCTCTACTGGCCTGAGGAAGTGAAAGGCTGAAGCCATGTCCCTCGACAAACCCTACCTGGACGTGCCCGGCACGACCATCTTCGACGCAGAGCAGAGCCGCAAGGGCTACTGGCTCAACCAGTTCTGCATGAGCCTCATGAAGGCCGAGAACCGCGCCCGCTTCAAGGCGGACGAGCGCGCCTACCTTGACGGTTGGGCGATGACCGAAGAGCAGAAACAGGCCGTGCTCGCGCGCGACCTCAACTGGTGCATCCGCCTGGGCGGCAACATCTACTTCCTGGCCAAGATCGGTGCCACGGACGGCAAGAGCTTCCAGCAGATGGCCGGCTCCATGACCGGTATGACCGAGGACGAATACCGCGCCATGATGGTCGGCGGCGGCCGCTCGGCCGAAGGCAACCGCGTCATCGGCGAAGACGGCGATGCCCAGGCGCACCGCCAGCCGCAGGGCGCTGCGGGAAAGAAAGGAACCTGAACATGGCGCGCATCACCGCCTCCGTCTTCACCTCGCACGTGCCGGCCATCGGCGCGGCGCTCGACCTGGGCAAGACCCAGGAGGACTACTGGAAGCCGCTGTTCGCGGGCTACGACTTCTCCAAGCAATGGATGAAGGACAACAAGCCGGACGTGGTCTTCCTGGTCTACAACGACCATGCCACGGCCTTCAGCCTGGAGATGATCCCGACCTTTGCCATCGGCACGGCGGCCGAGTACCTGCCGGCCGACGAGGGCTGGGGCCCGCGCCCCGTGCCCAAGGTCATCGGCCATCCCGATCTCGCTTCGCACATCGCGCAGTCGGTGATCCAGCAGGACTTCGACCTGACCATCGTCAACCGCATGGACGTGGACCACGGCCTCACGGTGCCGCTGTCGCTGATGTGCGGCCAGCCCGACCCCGTGGCCGGCGCCTGGCCCTGTCCGGTGATTCCGTTCGCGGTCAACGTGGTGCAGTACCCCGTGCCCAGCGGCCGGCGCTGCTACAACCTGGGCCAGGCGATCCGCAAGGCCATCGAGAGCTACGACGAAGACCTCAACGTGCACATCTGGGGCACGGGCGGCATGAGCCACCAACTGCAGGGTCCGCGTGCGGGCCTGATCAACAAGGACTTCGACAACGACTTCCTCGACAAGCTCATCAGCGACCCCGAGGCCGCTGCCAGCATCCCGCACATCGACTATGTGCGCGAGGCGGGCAGCGAGGGCATCGAGCTCGTGATGTGGCTGATCGCGCGTGGCGCCATGGCCGACGTGGCTGGCGGCAAGCCGCCCAAGGTCGCGCACCGCTTCTACCATGTGCCTGCGTCCAACACGGCCGTGGGCCATTTGATCCTGGAGAACTCCTGACATGACTACGAACAAGACCATCAAGGTCGCCCTCGCGGGCGCCGGTGCCTTCGGCATCAAGCACCTGGACGGCATCAAGAACATCGACGGCGTGGAGGTCGTCTCGCTGGTCAGCCGCGACCTGGACAAGACGAAGGAAGTCGCCGCCAAGTACGGCATCGGTCATGTCACCACCGACCTGGCCGACAGCCTGGCCCTGCCCGAGGTGGACGCCGTGATCCTGTGCACGCCCACGCAGATGCATGCCGAGCAGAGCATCGCCTGCATGAAGGCCGGCAAGCACGTGCAGGTCGAGATCCCGCTGGCCGACAGCTTGAAGGGTGCACAGGAGGTCGTGGCGTTGCAGAAGCAAACCGGCCTAGTCGCCATGTGCGGCCACACGCGCCGCTTCAACCCCAGCCACCAGTACGTGCACAAGAAGATCCAGGCGGGTGAGTTCAACATCCAGCAGATGGACGTGCAGACCTACTTCTTTCGCCGCACCAACATGAACGCCCTGGGCCAGCCGCGCAGCTGGACCGACCACCTGCTGTGGCACCACGCTGCCCACACCGTGGACCTGTTCGCCTACCAGGCGGGCAGCCCCATCGTGAAGGCCAATGCCGTGCAGGGCCCCATCCACCCTGCGCTGGGCATTGCCATGGACATGAGCATCCAGCTCAAGGCCGCCAATGGCGCGATCTGCACGCTGTCGCTGTCGTTCAACAACGATGGCCCGCTGGGCACCTTCTTCCGCTACATCGGCGACACGGGCACCTACATCGCGCGCTACGACGACCTGGTCAACGGCAAGGAGGAGAAGATCGACGTGAGCCAGGTGGACGTGTCGATGAACGGCATCGAGCTGCAGGACCGCGAGTTCTTCGCTGCCATCCGCGAGGGCCGCGAGCCCAACTCCAGCGTGGCCCAGGTGCTGGCCTGCTACCAGGTGCTGCACGACCTGGAGCAGCAGCTTCAATAACAGCGATTCCTTCGTTCGATTCAACAGCGCCCGCAGCCTGTACGCTGTGGGCGTTTTTCATGGAGCAATGACCAGCATGCAGACACGCAAACTCGGCCCCTTCGACGTCAGCGCCATTGGCCTGGGGTGCATGAACCTGAGCCACGCCTACGGCGCACCGGTCTCGCCCGAGCAGGGCGAGCGGGTGCTGCTGGCCGCGCTCGACGCGGGCGTGACCCTGTTCGATACGGCCACGCTCTACGGCTTCGGCGCCAACGAAACCTTGGTGGGCCGGGTGATGAAGCCGCACCGCCAGCGCTTCACCCTGGCCAGCAAATGCGGCATGCAGGGCGTGGACGTGGCCGGCGACGGCAAGCTGGTGCGCGTGATCGATGGCCGCCCCGCCACCCTGCGCCAGACCTGCGAGGACAGCCTGCGCCGCCTGCAGACCGATGTGATCGACCTGTACTACCTGCACCGTTGGGACAAGCAGGTACCCATCGAGGATAGCGTGGGCGCGCTGGCCGACCTGGTGCGCGCGGGCAAGATCCGCAGCATCGGCCTGTCCGAGGTATCGGCGGCCACACTGCGCCGCGCGCATGCGGTGCACCCCATCGCTGCCGTGCAGACCGAGTATTCGCTGTGGACGCGCAACCCCGAGATCGCGGTGCTCGACGCCTGCCGCGAGCTGGGCGTGGCTTTCGTGGCCTTCAGCCCGGTGGCGCGCGGCTACCTGTGCGGCGGGCTGACCGATGTCTCCACCCTGGACGCCAAGGACATCCGCCGCGCCATGCCGCGGTTTGCGCCCGAGGCCTATGCCGCCAACCTGGCGTTGCTGGAGGGGTATGTCGCGATTGCGCGCCAGGTGGGCTGCAGCCCCGCGCAACTGGCATTGGCCTGGCTGCTGCACCAGGGTGGGCACATCATCCCGATTCCGGGCACGACGAGCGTGGAGCACCTGCACGACGACCTGGGCGCAGCTGGCGTGCAGCTCGACGCAGCGACGCTGGTCGCGCTCGACCAGGCCATCAACCAGCAGAACGTCGTGGGTCCCCGCTACAGCGCGCAGAGCGCGAGCGAGGTGGACACCGAGACATTCGCCTGAGACGTTGCAACGCCCCGCACCATGGCAGGGCGGGCGCGATCAGCGGCGTGCCTGGGTGTCGGTGTGCAGGCTGATCTGGTCGGTACCGGAGCTGGCCGCGCGGATGTTGGTCGCCAGCATGCGCGTGCGTGCCGCGCTGGTGGCGGCCTCTGCACGCAGGGCTGCCATGTAGGCGATGTGGTTGGTTTCCGCCTCGTCGCTGGTCTTGCTCCAGATGCTGTTGGCCTGGGCCAAGGCGTCGGTGGCCTGCTTCAGTTCCAGGGCCGCATGGCGGGCCACAGCCGGGTCGGCGCTGGCGGTACTGACCGCCGTGCGGGCCCTTTCGAGGGCCATGGACGGCGCGGTGGCGCAGGCGGACAGAAACCCTACGGCCATCGCGCTGATGGCGAGAACGGTGGTGCTTCGAAGCATGGGATGCATGGTGGCTGTTTCCTTGAAGACGCTTTTGGGCGTGGTCTGCATCGGATCCATATGTAACAGATGCATATGACCCGCCCGTGGCAGAAATTGAACAGCAAAACCTGTGCCGCCCCGCATGGGGCTTACCCTGGTGGGGTATTGCCGTTACCAGCGTCCGGCGCCTGCACCATGCCGATGCGCCCCAGGCACGGCGCCAAATGTTACATGTGGGTAAATGCTTACTTAGATGCATCCACCTCTTCGGGAAAGGCGCTGGCCAGGCGATCGGTCTGCTGTTGCGGGGTTCGCGAATGCAAAAGACCGCGCGGCGTGAGCGGCGCGGTCTTGGTGGCATCGCTGGGCGGAACCCCGCCCAGGGCTGTGGCGTCAGCGGCCCCTGAGGTTGCCCTTGTCGTCGGCAATCACGATCTCCACGCGGCGGTTCATGGCCCGGCCCTCGGGCGAGGCGTTGTCGGCCACCGGGTAGACCTTGCCATAGCCGCGTGCCGTGATGCGGCCCGCGTCCACGCTGCGCGCCACCAGCGCATCGCGCACGGCGCCGGCCCGGCGTGCCGACAGTTCCTGGTTGTAGGCGTCCGAACCCACGCTGTCGGTGTAGCCCTCGATCAGCAGCTTGCGCTCGGGGAATTGCTGCAGAAAGCTGGCCAACTTGTCGAGCCGCGGCGCGGCCTGGGGCGAGAGCTCGGCCTTGTTGAAGGCAAACAGCACGTCGCCTAGCGTCACGATCAGGCCGCGTTCGGTCTGCAGCGCTTCCATCTCGCGCAACTGGGCCTCCAGCAGGCGCACGCGGTCCTGCGCTGCACTTGCCTGGGCCAGCGCGGCATTGGCCTGCGCCTGCTGCTGGGCGGCGCGCTGTTCGGCGCTCAATGCCTGTGCCTGGGCGATTTGCGCATTGCGCGCCTGGGCGTCGGCGCGCAGGCGGGCCTCATCGGCCTCGCGGGTGCGTGCCTCCAGGCGGATGCGGTCGGCCTCGGTGCTCGCACTCTGGATGCTCGCATCGAGCATGCGGGCGCGTGCCGCGTTGTTGGCGATCTCGGCACGCTGCGTGGCGATGTAGGCCAGGTGGCTGGTCTCCGACTCGTCGTGCTTGTCGGCCCACAGGCGGTCGGCGCGCAGCAGCGCATCGCTGGCCTGCTTGAGCTCCAGCGGCGCGTACTGCGCAACGGCTGGGTCGGAACTGGCGCGGCCGACGGCCAGGCGCGCCTGTTCCAGGGGCACGGAGGGGGCGGTGCTGGCGCAGGCGGCCAGCAGGCCCGCGGCGATCAGGCCGGAGGCGAGGGCGGAAGTGCGGCGAAGAATGGGATGCATGGTCGGGATTCCTTCAAGATTCGGTGGTCGTCGCTGCCGTGGTGGCATGCATGGGCTGCGGTGCTCAGCGTGCGGGTGCAGCGCGGCGGTTGATTTCTTCCTGCAGCGCACGGATGCCGTCCTGCACCTGGGCCAGGTTGCCGGCATTGCGCTCCGCGTCGGCGCGGGTCTCGGCCACGCGGGCGTCCACCTCGGCCTCGGCAGCCAGGCGGCGCGCGGCGGTGTAATCCTGTGCGCCCATGGCCTTCTCGGCGGCCATGAGCTTGTCGCGGGCGCGCTGCAGTTCCACGGGGGCGGTGGCGGTCACGGCCGGCGAGGCCGACACGCGGGTCAGCGTGGTGCGGCTCACGGCCATCTGTTCGGTGGGTGGGGGGGTGGAGGAGCAGGCCGCCAGGGCGCCCAGGGCGAGGGTGGCGACGGCGATGCGGATGGGTGCGTATGAATGCATGGTGTTCTGAACTCCTAGGAGGGGGTGGGATCGGCCTTCCCCGAGATGCCGGCATGCCGGGCGAGGAGGCGACCAGGAGACGCTGCTGGTTCAGGTGCATTGTTCGCGCTGGGGTCGCCATGGCGCGTAGGCCCCGCCACAGTTCGCCTGTGGGCGAGGTCTTACACCGGCTTACGTGCGCGGGCGCAGCGGCACCCGGGGCGCGTCAGGGCAGGTTCTCTCGGAACACGACCTGGCTGCGCGTGGTCTCCACGCCCGACAAGGCCGACCGCCCGTCTCGCAGGTTGGCGAAGATGCGCACGCAGCTCGTGATGGTGCTGAGCGGGTTCTGGGTGATCACGGCGTCCATGCTGCCGTCGATGAGCTGGGCGCGCGTGTCGGGCGTGAGGCCATGGCCGATGAACACCACCTTGTGCTGCATGCCGCACTCCTGCAGTGCGCGGGCGATGCCATCGGAGGCGCCGCCGATGTTGTAGATGCCGGCCAGATCGGGGTGGCGCTCGAGCAGGGTGCGGGTCTGGCGGTAATTCTTCTCGGAGTCGTCGAGACCTTCGCGCAGGCCCACCACGGTGAGCTGCGGGAACAGCTCTTCGAGCACGTGCAGGAAGCCCGCCTCGCGCTCCTGGTGCGCCGCGTAGCGCAGGCTGCCGGCCACCAGCGCCACCTTGGCGGCACGCGCGCCGATGAAGCGGCCGATCAGGTAACCCGCCGTGCGGCCCGCCGCCCGGTTGTCCAGGCCCACATAGCCCACGCGCTGCGAGTTGCCCAGGTCCGAGATCACGGTGACCACGGGCACGCCGCGCTCGGCCAGCGTGGCCACGGCCTCGCGCACCTGGGGGTGTTCCAGCGCCATCATGACCAGGCCGTCGTAGCGCTTGCCGTGGTGCAACAGCGCCTGGGCCAGGGCCTCGGGGTTGAAGCTGTCCACCGTTTCGGCGCGGCACTTGACGTGGAACGGTGCCCAGTGCTCCTGCGAGTAGCTGACCATGTCGCCCAGCATGGTGAGAAAGCGGCTGGTGTTGCGCGGCAGCAGGAACATCACGCGCAGGGGCGCTGGCGCCAGCGTGGCGGCCAGGCCGTCCGCCGGCAGGTAGCCCAGCTCGCCCGCGGCCTGCACCACGCGCTGCGCGGTGGCCTGGCGCACGCCGCCGCGCCGGTTGAGCACCCGGTCCACCGTGGCCGTGGAGACACCGGCCAGCGTGGCGACCTCGGCCACGCCGGGCAGGGCGCGGCTCACGGTCGGCCTCCGAAGCCATCAAAAACCATCATGTTTGGCGATTGGTGCATCACGGGCCCGAGGCTATCGTAAGAGCCCACCGCATGCCAGAGGGCGGCGGTCAAGACAAGGAACAATGATGGAGACAAACAACAAGCGGCTCGCGGGCCGCGTGGCCCTGGTGTTCGGTGCCGGGTCCGACGGGGATGGCTGGGGCAATGGCAAGGCCGCTGCGGCGGCCTATGCGCGGGCCGGGGCCCAGGTGGTTGCGGTGGACCGCGACGGCGCCGCGGCCGAGGTGACGCGCGACACCATCCGCGGCGAAGGCAATGAAGCCCTTGCCGTGCGCGCGGATGTCACGCAGTGGAACGAGGTGCAGGCCGCCGTGCAGGCGGCGGTGCAGGCCTATGGCCACATCGACATCCTGCACAACAACGTGGGCATCACCTCGCAGGGCGGGCCGGTGGAAACCTCCGAGGACACCTGGGACCGGGTGATGGCGGTCAACGTCAAGAGCATGTTCCTGACCTGCAAGGCCGTGCTGCCGCTGATGCAGGCGCGGCAGTCGGGCGCCATCGTCAACATCGGCGCGCTCGGCGGCGTGCGCTGGACGGGCTATGCCTACTGCGCCTATGCCGCGTCCAAGGGGGCGGTGAACTCCTTCACGCAGAGCGTGGCCCTGCAGTACGCGGCCGAGGGCATCCGCGCCAACTGCATACTGCCGGGCGTGATGGACACGCCGCACATCTACCGCCAGATCTCGGGCTTCTACGCGAGCCACGAGGAGATGGTGGCCGCACGCCACAAACTCTCGCCCACGGGGCGCATGGGCGATGGCTGGGACGTGGCCAACGCCGCGGTGTTCCTGGCGTCCGACGAGGCGCGCTACATCAACGGCGTGGAGCTGCTGGTCGACGGCGGCATGCATGCGCGGTGCAATTGAAGCGTCAAATTTCCATCAAAAGCCATCAGATTTCTGATTTGCGCGGGGCGCAGACCACCGATAAGGTCAGCCCTTGAAAGAGCCGCCCCGCGCGTGCCCCTTCCAACGATTCCATAAAGACAGGAGACAAAGACCATGGCCCATTCGAATCCCTCTTCCTCGCGCCGCAGCCTGCTGCGCGGCCTGTGCGCACTGCCTGCCGCATCCGTCGCGGGCGCCTGGCCCGGGCTGGCCAGCGCCGCCGCGCCGGAGTACAGCTTCAAGTTCGGCAACAACCTGCCCGTGTCGCACCCGCTCAACGTGCGCGCCAACGAGGCGGCGGCGCGCATCCTGGCCGAGAGCAAGGGGCGGCTCGAGCTCAAGGTCTTTCCCAACAACCAGCTCGGTGGCGACACCGACATGCTCTCGCAGGTGCGCAGCGGCGGCCTGGAAATCTTCAACGCCGGCACCATGGTGATCGCCACGCTCGCGCCCATCAGCGCCATCACGGCCGTGGGCTTTGCCTTCGCCGACTACGACCAGGTCTGGAAGACGGTCGACGGCAAGCTCGGCGACAGCATCCGCGCGGCCTTCGCCAAGGTGGGCCTGTACACCTTCCCGCGCATGTGGGACAACGGCTTCCGTCAGGTGACCACCAGCACCAAGGCCGTCAACAGCGCGGCCGACCTGGGCGGCATGAAGATCCGCGTGCCGGTGAGCCCCATGGGCATCTCGATGTTCAAGGCCCTGTCGGCATCGCCGGCCAGCCTGCAGTTCAGCGAGGTCTACTCGGCCCTGCAGACCAAGGTGGTCGATGCGCAGGAGAACCCGCTGGCCATCGTGCAGACCGCCAAGCTCTACGAGGTGCAGAAGTTCTGCTCGGTCACCAACCACAGCTGGGACGGCTACCACATGGTCGTCAACGGGCGCGCCTGGCGCGGCCTGCCGGACGACCTCAAGCTCATCCTCGGCCGGGCCTTCGACGAGGCAGGCTTGCAGCAGCGCGCCGACCTGAAGAAGCTCAACGAGACGCTGCGCGGTGACCTCACGGTCAAGGGCATGGCCTTCAACGACGCCAGCCCGCAGAGCTTTCGCGAGCAGCTGCGCAAGGCCGGCTACTACTCCGAGTGGAAGGGCAAGTTCGGCGACGAAGCCTGGGCGCTGCTCGAAGCCTCCGTCGGCAAGGTGTCCTGATGCTGGCCGCTGCCGTGCCCGCGCCCGTCCCCACGGGCTGGCGCACCACGCTCGACCCGCTGGACCGCGGCATCGGCGTGGTGGTGGAGTCCGCCGCAGCGTTGCTGGTGCTGGTGGAGATCTGCCTGCTGTTCTGCGGCGTGGTGTCGCGCTATGTGTTCCATGCGCCGCTGGTCTGGTCGGACGAACTGGCTTCCATCCTGTTCCTGTGGCTGTCCATGCTGGGCGCGGTGGTGGCGCTGCGCCGCGGCGAGCACATGCGCATGACCGCCTTCGTGGGCAAGGTGCCGCCCGCGGCGCGTGCCTACCTGGAGGCGCTGGCCATGGCCGCGTCCTTCGCCTTCCTGCTGCTCATCCTGCACCACGCCTATGAGTACGCGGCCGAAGAGGCCGTGATCGTCACGCCGGCGCTGGAGATCAGCAACGCCTGGCGCGCCTCGGCGCTGCCGGCCGGCATGGCCCTGATGCTGCTGGTGTGCACCCTGCGCATGCTGCGCGAGGGCGGCCTGGCGGTGATGCTGGCGGCCGTGGCCACGGTGGGGGCGCTGGCGCTGGCCTTCTGGCTCGCGCAGCCGCTGTTCCCGCCGCTGGGCAAGCTCAACCTGGTGATCTTCTTCGTCGTGGTGGTGGCCACCTGCGTTTTCGCGGGCGTGCCCATCGCTTTCTCGTTCGCGCTGGCCACCTTCGGCTACCTGGCGCTCACCACGCGCGCTCCCATGCTGGTACTGGTGGGGCGGCTCGACGAAGGCATGTCGCACCTCATGCTGCTGGCCGTGCCGCTGTTCATCTTCCTCGGTGCGCTGATCGAGATGACCGGCATGGCGCGCGCCATGATCCAGTTCCTGGCCAGCCTGCTGGGCCACGTGCGCGGCGGGCTGTCGTACGTGCTGATCGGGGCCATGTACCTGGTCTCGGGCATCTCGGGCTCGAAGATCGCCGACATGGCGGCCATTGCGCCCGTGCTCTTTCCCGAGATGCAAAAGCGCGGCGCCAAGCCCGGCGACCTGGTGGCGCTGCTGTCGGCCACGGGCGCGCAGACCGAGACCATCCCGCCCTCCATCGTGCTGATCACCATTGGCTCGGTCACGGGCGTGTCCATCGCGGCGCTGTTCACAGGGGGCATGCTGCCGGCCGTGGTGGTGGGCGCCTGCCTGTGCGCCGTGGTCTGGTGGCGTTACCGGCGCGAAGACCTGTCGCAGGTGCAGCGCTTCGGGCGTGCGCAGATCGTGCGCTTCCTGGTCACCGCATTGCCGGCCATCGCCCTGCCCTTCGTGATCCGCGCGGCCGTGGTCGAGGGCGTGGCCACGGCGACCGAGGTCTCCACGATCGGCATCGTCTACGCTGTGCTGGTGGGCCTGTTCATCCACCGCCAGTTCGACTGGCGCCGGCTGCGGCCCATGCTCATCGAGACTGCCTCGCTCACGGGCGCCATCATCTTCATCGTGGGTTGCGCCACGGCCATGGCCTGGGGGCTCACGCAGTCGGGCTTCTCGCGCGACCTGGCCGAGGTGATGAAGCAGCTGCCCGGCGGCGCCTGGGGCTTCATGGCCGTGTCGATCATTGCCTTCGTGGTACTGGGCAGCGTGCTCGAAGGCATCCCGGCCATCGTGCTGTTCGGGCCGCTGCTGTTCCCGATTGCCAAGGCCGTGGGCATCCACGAGGTGCACTACGCCATGGTCGTGATCTTCGCCATGGGCATCGGCCTGTTCGCGCCGCCCTTCGGTGTGGGCTACTACGGCGCCTGCGCGATCAGCAAGGTGCACCCCAACGAAGGCCTGTCCCACATCGGCGGCTACGTCATGGCGCTGTTCGTGGGTCTGGTCATCGTGGCCGCGATCCCGTGGTTCTCCACGGGGTTCCTGACCAAATAACGCAATTCATCCAACCCCCTGGTCCGGCCGCCCTGCATGCCGGGCCCTCCTTCCCTTTCTGAAAGCAGCAAACCATGAGCCGATTCTTTGGTGAAATCCGCCAGGTGGCCTACCTCGTGCCCGACATCGAGGCCGCCATGGACTACTGGGCCAATGTGCTGGGCGTCGGGCCCTGGTACTACAACCCGCGCGTGCCGATTCAAAACTACACCTACCGTGGCGAGCGCCATGAGCCGCACAACTCGGTGGCCCTGGCCAATGCCGGCGGCGTGCAGATCGAGCTCTTGCAGACGCGCAACGACGTGCCTTCGATGTACCGTGACTTCCAGCAGGCCGGCCATGTGGGCGGCCAGCACGTGGCCTACTGGACGGAGGACTTCGACGCCGACCTCGCACGTGCCGAGGCCGCGGGCTTCAAGGTCTGCATGAGCGGCGAGGTGGGTGTGAACGGCCGCTTCGTGTACTTCGAGGACGGCAAGCACCCGGGCCTGCACCCGGGCGCGCTGATCGAGCTGTCCGAAGTGGCCGGGCCCAAGGGCCGGCTGTTCACGCTGATCCGCGAGGCAGCCAAGGACTGGGACGGCGAGGACCCGGTGCGCCCCTTCCCCGATCTCAACACCCTCTGATCCCATGGACGCCGAGCATTTCGAAGCCCGCTACCTGATCGAGACGCCGCTGGACCCGGCCCATGTGGCCGAGGTGCTTGCGGGTGAACAGTCCTGTGGCACCTTCACCCGCGTGGAGGGTGAGACCGATGCGCTGCGCGAGCGTGCGCGCGCCACCGTGCAATCCATCGAGGAACTCGAATCCGTGGCCGCGCCCAGCCTGCCCAATGGCTGGCTGGAGCGCCGCGCCGCGGCCGGCAGGCCGCTGGCCGGGCCGTTCCGCCGGGCGCGGCTCACGGTGCGTTTTCCGGTGGCCAATGTGGGCGCCAATCTGCCCACGCTCGCGGCCACGGTGTCGGGCAACCTGTTCGACCTGGGCGAGGTCACGGGCCTGCGGCTCGAATCGCTGCACCTGCCGGCGGAGTACCGCCGGCGCTTCGACATGCCGCGCCAGGGCATCGCGGGCACGCGTGCGCTCACGGGGGTGCAGGGGCGCCCGCTCATCGGCACCATCGTCAAGCCCAATGTGGGCCTGTCGGCCGAGGAGACCGGCGCGCTGGCCGCGCGGCTGTGCGCGGCGGGCGTGGACTTCATCAAGGACGACGAGGTCTGTGCCGACCCCGCGCACGCCCCGCTGCAGGAGCGCGTCCGGGCCGTGATGCGCGCCGTGCGCGCGCACCAGGACCGCACGGGCAAGCATGTCATGGTGGCCTTCAACATCACGGACGAGACCGACGCCATGCGCCGCCATGCCGACCTGGTGCAGGCCGAAGGCGGCAGCTGCGTGATGGCCAGCCTCAACTGGTGCGGCTACTCAGCCGTGCAGACCCTGCGCCGCCACACACCGCTGGCGCTGCATGGCCACCGCAACGGCTATGGCGCGCTGTCGCGGCATCCGCTGCTGGGCTTTTCGTTCCAGGCCTGGCAGACCCTGTGGCGCCTGGCCGGGGTGGACCACATGCACGTGCACGGCCTGCAAGGCAAGTTCTCGCAGACCGACGACGAGGTGGTCGAATCGGCCCATGACACGCTGGCCCCGCTGGCACCGGGGCTGGATGACGCCGTGCTGCCCGCCATCTCCAACGGCCAGTGGGCCGGCACCGTGCCGCTGACCTGGGAGCGCCTGCGCAGCACCGACCTCCTGTTCATGTCGGGCGGCGGCATCCTGGCCCACCCCGATGGCCCTGCCGCGGGCGTGGCAAGCATCCAGCAGGCCTGGGAGGCCGTGGCGGCGGGCACGCCGCTCGATCACTTTGCGCAGAATGCGCCCGAACTGCAGTGCGCGCTGGGCTTCTTCGGCTCCAAGGGCTGAGCACACCATGATGGCTGCATCCACTGCCCGCCTGGGCTGGTATGGCGACGATTTCACCGGGGCCACCGACACCCTGGCCACGGCCGCCCAGGCGGGGCTGCGGGCCCTGCTGTTCATGGGCGTGCCCACGGCCGCGCAGCTGCGGCGCGCAGGGCCGCTGGACGCCATCGGCATCGCGGGCGCCGCACGCGCAATGGACCCTGAGGCCATGCGTGCCGAACTGGAACCCGTAGGCCGCTTCTTCGCGCAGATGCGCGTGCCGGTGCTGCACTACAAGGTGTGCTCCACTTTCGACAGCGCGCCGCACGTGGGCAGCATCGGCGTGGCTGTGCACACCCTGCGCCAGCATGTGGAAAACCGCTTCGTTCCCATCGTCGGCGGCCAGCCCAGCCTGGGGCGCTACTGCGTGTTCGGCCACCTGTTCGCGCGTGCCGGGAGCGATCCGGCGGTGCACCGCATCGACCGGCACCCCACCATGAGCCGCCACCCGGTCACGCCCATGCAGGAGAGCGACCTGCGCCTGCACCTGGCCCAGCAAGGCCTGCAGCCGGTGCCCGGCATAGACTACCCGCTGTATGCCCAGCCGCTGGCCCGGCAGGAGGCGGTGCTTGATGCCACCCTGGCAGAGCGCCCTGCCGCGGTGCTGATGGACGCCAGCCGGCCCGATGACCTGCAGGCCGTGGGCCAGCTGGTGTGGCGCCGTGCCCAGCAGGCCAGGCTGCTGGCGGTGGGGCCGAGCAGCGTGGTGCAGGCGCTGGCGACGCAGTGGCCCCATGCGGCAGCGGCGACGGCAGCGCCGTTGGCGCCCGCACCAGGGCCTGTTTTCGTGCTGGCGGGCAGCCTGTCGCCGGTGACGGCGCAGCAGGTGCGCGCTGCGGTGTCCTACGAGCAGGTGTCCGTCGATGTGGCAGCCCTGGTGCACGGTGGCGAGCACGCAGTCAGGGCCCTGGCGGAGCACCTGGGAGCCCTGCTGCAGGCCGGCCGCAGCGTGCTGGCGGTGACTGCGGGCAGCGCCGCGCACGGTGCCACGGCCCACCAGGTGGCCCAGGCCGGCGGCCGGTTGCTGGCGCAGGTGCTGGCGCAGGTGCCGTTGCGCCGCATCGGCATCGCCGGGGGCGATACCTCCAGCCTGGCGGTGCAGGCGCTTGCGGCCTGGGGCCTGTCGTACCGGGCCTCGCTCGCGCCCGGTGTGGCGCTGTGCCAGCTGCACAGCGAGCACCCGGCGCTCGATGGCCTGGAGATCATGCTCAAGGGTGGGCAGATGGGATCGGACGATCTTTTCGAGCGGCTGCTGCACGGTGACGGCGCCTGAGCCCGCGGGCGAGATGAAAAAGACCTGCAGCCCTTGCGGGCCGCCGGCTTGGCGTTGTCGCCTTGTAAGTACGCAAAATCATGGGCATTGGGCTGCCTGCGCGAAAGTCGAGAGGTACCCCAGGCGCTGCACCGTCGGTGTGGTATGAGGCTGGTAGAGATAGACGCTGGGCTGGTCGGCGGTCTGCACGGCTGCATCGGCCCCGAGGCAGAGCGCGCCGTTGGCATAGCAGCGCAGGTAGAACGGCGAGGCGGTGATGGTCGTTGTAGGACTCGTCAGGATGGAGCGGAAGGAGTTTTCTGCCCAGTCCAGCACGCAGTCCGTCGGCTGGGCCAGGCCGGTGCCCATCACTGTGCGGGTAACGGCGGCTGCACCGCGAACTGGGAACACTAGGCGTGCCAGGCGGGAACCCGGCTGCTTGGGTGAAAAGATCACCAGGGTGGAGCACCCCTGGCCCGGTTGTAGTATGGCGTTGCTGCAACCATCTGAGCCGCCCGGAATCGTAAAGTCGGCAGGTGCAATGGTCGGGCACCCCAGCGCCGCACAGGTAACCAGGGCACCGTCCACGCCGGCCGTACCCAGCTGCACCGCTGTGCTCGCGCGGTTGAAGACCGAGAAATACTGCGTCGCAAACGTGGAGTTGAGCGCCGCCTTGCCGAAGGTGTGGTCCTGTGGGGGATCGGAGATCAACACGTCCTGGGCTTGTGCCGACACGGATGCCAGCGACAGAAGGGCCATTGCGGCCAGCGACTTGCGGGAGATCAGGGGTGGGATCATGGCAATTCCTTGAGAAGAATTCGGGAAAAATGGCAAGCGTGCCTTGGCCATATGGCGGCGTCAAGTCGTTTGCCGCGCGCCAGCGCCGTAGATTGCGCCAGCAGATGCATTGTGGAGCGCCGCTTTGGCCGTCGATAGAGGGAATGGGACCTCGCCAGCGCGCACTGCGGGTCCGGCCCCGGGGTTTGCATCGCGGACAGAATCACCGGCATTGGGTCGCTTGCTCAGCTCCGAAAGATCTCCAAGGCGGTGCAGCGGGGGGCCTGTGGCTGGTTTACACGTCCTTCAGGTTGAGGTCGTCCGATGCCATATCAGCCCCCAGGCACAACGTGCCGTTAGCGTAGCAGCGCAGGTGGCACAGCAAGACCGTGAACGTGCCGATGGGTGTGGTCAATACCAGCGAAAGGTCTTTCGGTCCATTCGAGAATGCAGTTGATGCTGGGTGCGACGCCCGTGCCGAGCGACGATGCGAGTCCTAGTCGCCGAACCATCGCGCAAAGGGAAGATCAATTGCGAGAGCCGTGCACCCGGTTCCTTGGGCGAAAAGACCACCAAAGTCGAGCAACCCTGCTGAGCGGGAGTAGCGCATTGCTGCAGTCGTCCGAGCCTGCTGCTATGGCGAAGTCCGATGCCGAGATCACGGGGCAGTCCAAGCCGGTACAGGTCATTTCCGCGGCGCGGCTTGAGACCATGGTGCCCAGTTGCACGGCGCAGGCGCCGGAGTTGAACACGGAGAATACTGGATGGCCGAGGTGGGGAAAAGCGGGGCTTTTGCCGAAGCGGTGCTCCCCCGGCGGGTCGGTGATCTCCAGTTGGGCATGGGCTGACAGGTCGGCCAGCGAGAGCATAGCTAAGGCGACCAGGGATTGGAGAAGGGCGGCTTGGTCGCGTGGCGGTTCCTTGGGCGTGAGTCAGTCACGACAAGGTTGCCCTCTAGGAGGTCGTCAAGGAAGCAATGGGCGGCAAAGTGCCACATGTCACGCCAACAGCAGTTTTCTCCACGGTGGCATTGCGTTCTTCTGCATGCGGGCAAAGAAAAAGGCCGGCCACCCTTGCGGGCAGCCGGCCTTGGTGTCGGCCGGGGCCTGGCGGCTTACTTGGCCACCACACGCACCATTTCCAGGCACTTGTTCGAGTAGCCCCATTCGTTGTCGTACCAGCTGACGATCTTCACGAAGGTGCCATCGAGGGCGATGCCGGCGTCGGCGTCGAAGATCGAGGTGCGGGTATCGCCACGGAAGTCGGTGGCCACCACCTTGTCTTCGGTGTAGCCCAGCACGCCTTTGAGCGCGCCTTCGGACTGGGCCTTCATCTCGGCCTTGATCTCTTCGTACGTGGCGGCGTTTTCCAGCTCCACGGTCAGGTCAACCACCGAGACGTCGCTGGTGGGCACGCGGAAGGACATGCCGGTGAGCTTCTTGTTGAGCGCAGGGATCACCACGCCCACGGCCTTGGCAGCGCCCGTGCTCGAAGGGATGATGTTTTCCAGGATGCCGCGGCCGCCGCGCCAGTCCTTGTTGGACGGGCCGTCCACCGTCTTCTGCGTGGCAGTGGCTGCGTGCACCGTGGTCATCAGGCCGCGCTTGATGCCCCACTTGTCGTTGAGCACCTTGGCCACGGGGGCCAGGCAGTTGGTGGTGCACGAGGCGTTGGAGACGATGGCCTCGCCCTTGTAGCTCGTGTGGTTCACGCCGTACACGAACATGGGGGTGTCGTCCTTGGAAGGAGCCGACAGGATGACCTTCTTGGCGCCGGCGTCCAGGTGCTTCTGGGCCGTGACCTTGTCCAGGAACAGGCCCGTGGATTCGATCACCACGTCCGCGCCGACCTCGTTCCACTTGAGGTTGGCGGGGTCGCGCTCTTGCGTCAGGCGGATCTTCTTGCCGTTGACGATCAGGGTATTGCCGTCCACCGACACGTCGCCCTTGAAGCGGCCGTGCACCGAGTCGTACTGCAGCATGTACGCCAGGTACTCGGGCTCCAGCAGGTCGTTGATCGCAACGACCTCGATGTCGCTGAAATTCTGGATGGCGGAGCGCAGCACGTTGCGGCCGATGCGGCCGAAGCCGTTGATGCCAATCTTGATCGTCATTTCCAAGGTTCTCCAAACGTTAAGGAATCAGGGTGGACATTGCGCCGCCTGTGCGAATGTCGAGAGGTATCCCAGGCGCTGCACCGAGGGGGTGGGCTGCGTCTGGTAGAAGTAGACACTGGGCTGGTCGAAGGTGGGCACGGCCGTGTCGGCGCCCAGGCACATCGTGCCGTTGGCATAGCAGCGCAGGTGGAAGGGCGAGACGGTGGCGGTGCCGGTGGGCGTGGTCAGCAGCTGCGGGAAGCTCTTCTCGGCCCAGTCGAGCACGCAGTCCAGCGGTGTCGATGTGCCTGTGCCGTGCAGCGGGTAGGTCGCCAGCGCCGCGCCGGTGCGCGACGGGACTATGAGCTGGGAGATGCGCGACCCCGGGGCGGTGGGGGTGAAGGCCACCAGGGTCGAACAGCCCTGGCCAGGTTGCAGCACGGCGTTCGAGCAGCCGTCCGAGCCGGCCGGGATCAGGAAGTCCCCTTGGGCGACGACCGGGCAGCCGATGCCGGCACAGGTCGCCAGGGCCGCGCCGCTGGAGATCAACGTGCCCAGTTGCAGCGGCGCACTGCTGCGGTTGAACACCGAGAAGTACTGCGTCGCAAACGTGGCCTGGAGCGGAACCTTGCCGTAGTTGTGGCCGGCCGGTGGATCGGTGATCTCCACCTGGGCATGGGCCGAGAGGCAGGCCAGCGACAGCACGGCCATGGCGGCCAGGGACTTGCGGGGAAACAGGGTCGGGATCATGGCAGCTCCTTGAAAAAGGGGGACGTCAATGAAAACGACTAGCGTGCCGGCCACATGTAACGGCGTCAAGCATGCAAAGAGGCTGCAACGTGCTGTAAGTCACGCGAAACCTCTGCATATTTGCACAATGTTACGTCCCTGCCCCGCCGCGCCCGGTCAGCGGCCGCCCTTGAGCACGGCCTGCACGGTGGCAGCCACATTCTCTTCGGTGAAGCCGAAGTGCTTGAACAGCACCGGCGCCGGGGCCGACTCACCATAGGTGTCGAGGCCGACGACTGCGGCACAGCCGTACTTCCACCAGCCGTCGGTGACACCCATTTCCACCGCCACGCGGGGGATGCCGGCGGGCAGCACGGACTTCTTGTACTTGGCGTCTTCGCGGTCGAAGGTGGTGTTGCTGGGCATGGAGACCACGCGCACGGCGATCTTGCGGTCGGCCAGCAGGCGCTGCGCCTTCAGGGCCAATTGCACTTCGGAGCCGGTGGCGATGATCACGGCCACGGCCTTCTTCTTGAGGCCCACGTCGGCGGGCTCGCTCAGCACATAGGCGCCGCGGCTGATGTCGCCCAGGTCGCGCTTGGGCGCGTAGGGCAGGTTCTGGCGCGAGAGCAGCAGCGCCGTGGGCTTGTCCTTGTTGGACAGGGCCACGCTCCAGGCCACGGCGGTTTCGGCCGTGTCACCGGGACGCCACACGTCCAGGTTGGGGATCAGGCGCAGGCTGGCGGCGTGCTCCACCGACTGGTGGGTGGGGCCGTCTTCACCGAGGCCGATGGAGTCGTGCGTGAACACATGGATCACGCGCTGCTTCATCAGCGCGGCCATGCGGATGGCGTTGCGGCTGTAGTCGCTGAAGGTCAGGAAGGTGCCGCCGTACGGGATGAAGCCGCCGTGCAGCGCAATGCCGTTCATGATCGCGGCCATGCCGAACTCGCGCACGCCGTAGTTGATGTGGCGGCCGCCGATCTTCTTGCCCTCGGACACTTCGGTCTGCACCACGTGGCCCTGCATGTCGAAGCGCAGGTTGGGCGTGCTCTTGGTGTTGGTGAGGTTGGAGCCGGTCAGGTCGGCGCTGCCGCCCAGCAGTTCGGGCAGGGCGGCGGTGAAGGCTTCCAGCGCCAGCTGGCTGGCCTTGCGGCTGGCCACGGTCTCGCCCTTGGTGTGGGCGGCGACCACGGTGTCCACGGCCACCTGGGCGAAGTTGGCGGGCAACTGGCCCTGCATGCGGCGCGTCAGTTCGGCGGCCAGTTCGGGGAACGCAGCGGTGTAGGCAGCAAAGCGCTCGTTCCACGAGGCTTCTGCGGCCTGGCCGGTGTCCTTGGCATTCCAGGCGCCGTACACGTCTTCGGGGATGCTGAACGGCTCGTGGCTCCAGCCCAGGGCTTCGCGCGTCAGCGCGATTTCCTCGGCGCCCAGGGGCTCGCCGTGGGCCTTGGCGGTGTTGGCGCGGTTCGGGCTGCCCTTGCCGATATGCGTCTTGCAGACGATCAGCGTGGGGCGCTCGGTCTGCTTCTTGGCGTCGGCGATGGCCGCGGCCACCTTCTCGGCGTCGTGGCCGTCGATGGGGCCGATCACGTTCCAGCCGCTGGCCACGAAGCGCAGGGGCGTGTTGTCGGCGAACCAGGGGGCGACCTGGCCGTCGATGCTGATGCCGTTGTCGTCGTACAGGGCGATCAGCTTGTTGAGCTTCCAGGCGCCGGCCAGAGACACGGCTTCGTGGCTGATGCCTTCCATCAGGCAGCCATCGCCCAGGAAGACGTAGGTGTTGTGGTCCACGACGGCATGGCCGTCACGGTTGAATTCCGAGGCCAGCAGCTTCTCGGCCAGCGCGAAGCCCACGGCATTGGTGATGCCCTGGCCCAGCGGGCCGGTGGTGGTTTCCACGCCAGGGGTGATGCCCACTTCGGGGTGGCCGGCAGTCTTGCTGTGCAGCTGGCGGAAGTTCTTGAGTTCGCCGATCGGCAGGTCATAGCCCGTGAGGTGCAGCAGCGCGTACAGCAGCATGGAGCCATGGCCATTGCTCAGCACGAAACGGTCGCGGTCGAACCACTGGGGGTTGGTCGGGTTGTGTTTGAGGTGGCGACCCCACAGGGCCACAGCCATGTCTGCCATGCCCATCGGGGCGCCGGGGTGACCGGAGTTGGCTTGTTGAACGGCGTCCATGGCCAGCGCGCGGATCGCGTTTGCCATTGGTTGGTTTTGCAGGGTGTTGGCCATGGAAAGAGCGGCTCCGGGTGGGGGAGGTTCAGGGGAAACCCGCTATTTTACCGGTGAGCGCCCGAGAACGGTTTCCGCTGGTGCAAACACGTCTTTGTGCCTTGGTGGCCGGGCAATGCACTACAGTGCGGCTGATGCAAGGACTGCACCTCACCGCCGACCTCCATGGCTGCCGCTGCGCGCCTGAATGGCTGCTGGATTCCGCCGCCCTGGGCCGCGCCTGCACGGACGCCGTGCGCGCCGCGGGCCTGCAGCCCGTGGGCCAGCTGTTCCATGCTTTCCCGGCCACCGCCCAGGGGCCCGGGGGGGTCACGGCCACGGTGCTGCTTGCCGAGTCGCACCTGTGCGTGCACACCTGGCCCGAGCAGCAGGCCGTGACGCTGGACGTCTATGTCTGCAACTTCGGCGCCGACCATTCGGGCCGGGCGCGCCATCTAATGGACACGCTGCTGGCGCTGTTCGATCCGGTCAGCGTACAGCGCCATGCGCTGCAGCGTGGTGCCGTGGACACCGCTGCCGTGGAGGTGGCCGCGTGAGCGCCGCAGCCCAGGTGCCGGCCCTGCTGCTGGCCGCCGGCCGCGGCGAACGCATGCGGCCCCTGACCGACACCGTCCCCAAGCCCCTGCTGCCGGTGCAGGGGCAGCCGCTGCTGGTATGGCACCTGCAGGCCCTGGCCGAGGCCGGTGTGGGCGAGGTGGTCATCAACACCGCCTGGCTGGGCGAGCAGATCGAGGCCCACTGCGGCACCACCTTCGGCACGCACCATTCGCGCCGGGGCAACCACCGGGTGGAGATCGCCTACTCCCGAGAGGGTCGCGACTTCGGCGGCGCGCTGGAGACGGCGGGTGGCATTGCGCGCGCGCTGCCCCTGGTGGAGTCGGACGTCTTCTGGCTGGCTGCCGGGGACGTGTATGTGCCGGACTTCGTGTTCGACACCCGGGCGGTGCAGGCCTTCAAGGCCAGCCGGCAACTGGCCCACCTGTGGCTGGTGCCTAACCCCGAGCACCACCCGCGCGGCGATTTCGGCCTGTCGCCCGAGGGGCTGGCGCTGAACCTGCCAGCGGACGATCCCGCTCCCCGCTACACCTACAGCACCATCGCGCTGCTGCATGCCGAGCTGTTCTTCAAGCCCTGGTGCGATATTCCGGTAGGCAACCCGGGCGGCCTGAAAGCGCCGCTGGCGCCGCTGCTGCGCCGCGCCATGGACGCGGGCCGCGTGGGTGCCTCGCTCTACACGGGCCGCTGGACCGACGTGGGCACGCCCGAGCGCCTGGCCGAACTCAACCGCTGAACCCTCGTCGGGTCATTGGCTGGCCGCGGCCGGGTGGGCAGGCTGCACGGCGATGGCGGTGCCGTTCTCGCAGGCACGCAGCAGCCATTCGCTGGGGCGAAAGCGCGCTTCGGGCCCGTCCGGCGCGGGCTTGCCCACTTCCGCCTGCACATCGTAGGGAATAGGGGGGACCTGGAACACCGCCATCTGCCCCTTGCGGCAGGCCAGTGCCGGCACCAGCTTGTGCTCCACCCAGCCCTGGGTGTTGCTGTCGAAGCGGTAGACGGGACCCAGCGTCTGGTCCTGCGCCAGCTCCAGGCGCAGGGGCAGGGTCTGCAGCGCGCTCACCCAGGCTCCTGCGATCTGCACGGGCTGGGCAAAGCGCACCGACTCCAGCCCGTGCAGAGCGACCGGCTTGCCGGGCTCGCCCTTGTCGAAGGGGTCGTTGCGGTTGATCAGGCTGCCTGCGGGGAGCAGCAGCTCACCGTACTGGAAATCTGCGGGCAGCACGAAGCGCTCCCTGCTGGCGCGCACCACGGCGCCGTACTGCCGCTCCTGCTCCGTGCGCACGGAGAGGTACCACTTCAGCAGGATCAGCGCATGGCACAGCAAGGCCACGGCGCACAGGATCTGCAGCGCGCGCCGGGTGAGCATCCACTTCTGCGGGATGTCCACGAAGCGCACATAGGCGGCATACACCAGCAAGGCCCCCGTCAGTGCCAGCCCCAGCACGGGGAACAGCAGCGTGAAGATGAAATTCAGCAGGGATGCAAGCAGGTTGAGCATGGTGCCCAAGTCTGCCACGCCCATGGCCAGGGCGGCCGGGCCGGCAGGGAGCTGCGTGGCGCACAAGCCACGGCGATGGGCGGCGAGCCCGGCCAGGCCGGGCCGCGGCCGCAGGCTCACTCAGCGGCGTGGCTGGCAGGCGCTGGCGCGGCCTGTGGCGGGCTGCCCAGCATGCCGGCCAGGCTCTGCGCCATGCCGGTGATGCCTTCATTGGACAGGCCCGCGTCCTTCATCACCGCGTCCACGATGGGCTTGGCGATCTGGTACTGCAGGGCCGAGTTCAGGACCTGCTCCGGGAAGGTGCCCTGGGACCCATTGCCGCCCAGCCCCGCGCCCTGGCTTCCCGCGCCACCCGGCAGGCCGCCGACCTGCACGATGCGGATCGAGTCGATCTTCTCCATGGGGCGCACGGCTTGGGCGATGATCTGTGGCAGTTGCTGCAGCAGCAGGCTGCGCACCTGCAGGTCCACCTGGGCGGCCGACAGGGTGTTGAGCGCTTCGTTCAGCGCGCGCTTGCCCTCGGCCTCGGCCAGGGCCGCGGCCTGGCGGGCGCGGGCCTCGATAGTGATGGCCTCGGCGCGGTCCATCGCGGCCTCCTTCTCGGCCGATGCCGAGACCCGGATCGAGATCGCGTTCTGCTCGGCGTCCTTGGAGGCCTCGATCAGCTGGATGTTCTTGTCGCGCTCGGCCACGGCCACCTGGCGCGCGGTGTTCACGGCTTCCTCGGCCTTCACGGCTTCGGCGCGCGCCAGGTTGGCGGCGGCATCGGCGTCGGACTGCTCGCGCGACTTGGTGGCGATGGCGATCTGCGTATCCTGGCGCGCGATCTCGACCTGCTTGCGCTGCTCGGCGCGCTTGGTCTCGGTGTGGCGCTCGAGTTCGATCTCGCGCGTCTGGATCACCAGGTTCTTCTCGATCTCGGCGGCCTTGATCTCGCGCTCGGCCTCGATGCGCTTCTGGCTCACCTGGCGCTCGGCCTCGATCTTGGCGGCCTCGGCCTCGCGGCTGCGCTCGGCCTGCTGCGTGGCGATCAGCGCGGCCTGTTCGGCGCGCGTGGTCTCGATCTCGCGCTTTTGCGACAGCGAGGCGAACTCCTGGTCCTTCTCGATGGTGAGCTTCTGGCGCGTGGCCTCCAGGTCCTTGGTGCGCACCTGCACCTCGGTGTCCTGCTCCACGTCGTTGCGCTGCTTGCGGCGTGCCTCGGTCTGTTCGGTCAGGCGCGTCAGGCCCTCGGCGTCGAAGGCGTTGTTCGGGTTGAAGAACTGCTTTTCGGTCTGGTCCAGGCTGGTCAGCGAGACGGATTCGAGCTCCAGGCCGTTCTTCTCCAGGTCTTCGGCCACCGCGTTCTGCACGGCCTGCACGAAGTCGCGGCGCTTGTCCTGCAGCTCCTGGATGGTCATGGTGGCGGCCGTGGCACGCAGCGAGTCCACGAACTTGTCTTCCACCAGGGCCTTGAGCTCCTCGGGGCTCATGGTGCGCGCGCCCAGGGTCTGGGCGGCGATGCTCACGGCCTCCTCGGTCTGCTTGACGCGCACGAAGAAGGCCGCCGTCACGTCCACGCGCATGCGGTCCTTGGTGATCAGGCTTTCCTTGGCGCGGCGCACCACCTCGAGCTTCAGGGTGTTCATGTTCACCAGCACGCGCTCATGGAACACCGGCAGCAGGATGGCGCCGCCGTCCATGATGACCTTCTGGCCCCCCAGGCCCGTGCGCACGAAGGCGGTCTCCTTGGTGGAGCGCTTGTACAGGCGCGCAAAGACGATGCCGATGGTCAGCAGCGCCAGCAGGGCGATGCCGGCAATCGCGCCCAGTTCGATCAGGTTGCTCATTTCTCAGTCTCTCCCTCGGTTGGTGTTGGTATGTTGATGGCAATGGACGGCTACATCAACCCCGGATGCGGGTTGGCAATGCAGCGGTAGAAGGCCCCGATCTTGCGCACGATGAGGATCTGCGCGCCTTCGTCGAAGACCTCGTCATCCAGGTCGGGCTCGACCATCAGGTAGTGGGTGCGGCCATGGGCATCGCGCACCCGCGCCTGCGCCGCCAGGCCGCGGCGCGCAGCGCCGGCGGAGACCACGCCCGGCCGCCCGATCAGCGACATCTCGCTCACGGCCGAGGTCTCGTCGCGCGGGATGATGTGCGCGATCAGCGAGCCCAGGCTGCGCACCGTGGCCATGCCGGGTGCCACGGCCACCAGGCCGGCGAGCCAGACCGGCAGGTAGCCACCCAGCAGGCCATGGGCCACCTTCTGCAGGCTGTAGCCGAAGATGGCATAGCCCGTGAGGAACAGCACCAACAGCACCAGCGAGGGCACCTTGCCGATGTACAGCCAGCCCAGCACCCGGTCCAGGCCGGTGTCGCCATCGATGTCAGGCAGCAGATCGTCGAGCCAGTTGCTCGGGCTCAGCGAGACCAGCATGCCCAGGCCCTCGATCAGCGCGATGCCGACAATGAGCGCAAAGGCCACGCCGAAGGGCCAGGTCTCAGGGGCGGTGAACAGGGAGGTGATCACGCGTGCCCCGTTTTCAGGCGCGCCATGCGCTCGGCGATCTTGTGGTCGCGCACCAGGTCGTCGAGCTCCTTGAGCTTGGCCGCCTGGTCCAGCGTGTGGCTGCGGTCGGTGCCGGCCAGGCCGCTCTGGCGCGCATATACGCGGTCGAAGGCGTCAGTCACGGCATCCATGCGTTGCTGGACCGCGTTGGCACCGCCTGGGGGCACAGGGGCGGCCTGGGCTGCCGCCGTGCGGCTCTGGCGAAAGGCCTCCAGGGCAGAGGCCATCTCCCGCTGCTTGGCCAGCAAGGCGGCCACATAGCCGGTGAGCTCGCTTTCCTGCCGCGCCAGGTCGGCCAGCGTGGTCTCCAGCACCGGGATCTGGGCCTCGATGTCGAGCTGGCGCGCCACGGCGACACGCGCCAGGTCGTCACGGCCGGCCGCCAGGGCCTGGTCGATCTGCTCGGCCAGCGTGCCGTGCTGGCCGTTGAGGTGGGCATGCTGCTGCTGGGCCAGGTGGCGGTTGGCGCTGGTGCGGCCCAGTTCATGGCGCACCTCGCCGATCACGGTGTCGGCCTCGCGCAGCGACTGCTCCATCACCGCCAGCGGCGCATGGTTCTCCAGGTGGTCCACCAGCGCATGCACGCTGCCGGCAATGATGCGGCCTACGCGTGTCTTGAGCGAATCTGCCATCTCAGGCTCCTTTCGAGAGAGGGGAGTGAATCGACTGGGCCAGCTCCAGCGTCGCTGCGGCGTGGCGCTGCACGACGGCCGGATCGTACGCGCTGGCCTGCGTGGTGGTCGCCTGGCGCAGCAGCATCTCACTGAGCGCAAAGCCCCGGCGCACCAGCAGGTCTTCGAGCCGGGCGGCCTCTTGCTCCGAAGCGGGCGCGTTGCTCACCACGATGGCCAGGCAGGTGGTGACATGGTCCAGCATGGCGTTGAGCACGTCCGAGTGCCGGCCCGTCTGGCCCTCGGTGCGCACCAGCGACTCGCGCAGCCGGCCGGTGATGTCGCGCGCCCAGGCATGGGCGGCCACATAGTCCAGTGCACCGTCGTGGTGGCGCTTGAGCTGGCCCAGCAGCACGCGCAGCTTGTCGCTGTTGGTGGTGGCGCCCTCTACCTGCAGCTGTGCCAACCACAGGTAGAGGTCGCTCGGTATGCGGGCGGAGAGGGGTTCCATCGTGGTGGAGGTGGTGACCATGGCATCCATCCGAAGTGGGGTTGAATGCGATGGTATTCATGTGAATACGTTTGTCAACAACTCTTTGGCGCCGCAGGTTTTTGGAATTGTTTGCAGGCGGGATGGCCTGCGGCACCGAAGGGCGGTGGATTCGCGATAAAAATAGCGCATGAACTCACCCTCCTCGCCCTCCATCTATGCCCAGCGCCGCGCGCGCCTTGCTGCCCAGCTGGGTGCGGGGGGCATTGCCATCATCCCCACGGCACCCGAGTACCCGCGCAACCGCGATACCGACTTCCTGTACCGCCACGACAGCTACTTCTACTACCTGACCGGCTTCACCGAGGCCGGAGCCTGCCTGGTGCTCACGGCCGAAGGGCAGAGCACGCTGTTCTGCCGCCCCAAGGACCTGGAGCGCGAGATCTGGGACGGCTACCGCCTGGGCCCGGAGGCGGCGCCTGGCGTGCTGGCCGTGGATGCGGCGCACTCGAGCGCCGTGCTCGACGCACAGCTGCCGCGCCTGCTGGAGAACCGCCAGAGCGTGTGGTACCCCCATGCCACCCACAACGGCCTGGCTGCGCGCGTGGAGGGCTGGCTCAATGCCGTGCGCGCCCGGGTGCGCTACGGCGCACAGTGCCCGGCCGTGCAGCAGGACCTGTGCGGCCCGCTCGACGAGATGCGCCTCATCAAGGATGCGCACGAGCAGGACATCATGCGCCGCGCCAGCGACATCAGCGCCCGCGCCCACGTCCGTGCCATGCAGCGCTCGGCCCGCATGTTGCGCGCTGGCGAGGACGTGCGCGAGTACCATCTCGACGCCGAGCTGCTGTACGCCTTCCGCGAAGGCGGCTCGCAGTACCCGGCGTATGGCTCCATCGTGGCCGCGGGGGCCAATGCCTGCGTGTTGCACTACCGCGCCGATGCCGCGCCGGTGCGCGATGGCGAACTGGTGCTCATTGACGCCGGCTGCGAGCTCGACGGCTATGCCAGCGACATCACGCGCACCTTCCCGGCCAATGGCCGGTTCACCGGGCCGCAGCGGGCGCTGTACGACCTGGTGCTGGCCAGCCAGGTCGCGGCCGTGGACGCGACCCGCGCCGGTGCCCGCTTCAACGACCCGCACGACGCCACCGTGGCCGTGCTCGCCCAGGGCCTGCTGGACCTGGGCCTGCTCGACGCCAGCAAGGTGGGCAGCGTGCAGGACGTGATCGACAAGCGCGCCTACTTCCCGTTCTACATGCACCGCACCAGCCACTGGCTGGGCATGGACGTGCACGACTGCGGCAGCTACGTGGAGCCCGGCGAGGCCGACAAGACCACCGAGCGCAAGGACCCGCTTTCGGGCGAAACCATCCTCAACCGCCCGAGCCGCGTGCTGCAGCCCGGCATGGTGCTGACCATCGAGCCGGGCCTGTACGTGCGCGCCGCCGAGGGCGTGCCCGAGCAGTTCCATGGCATCGGCATCCGCATCGAGGACGACGCCATCGTCACGGCCACCGGCTGCGAGCTGATCACGCGCGGCGTGCCGGTGGATGCGGACGAGATCGAGGCGCTGATGCGCGCCTGATGGCCCGCTCTACACGCTGGTGATGAGGTGGTCGATGAAGGCCCGCACGCGCAGCGGCATGTGGCGGGTGGCCGGGTAGATGATCGAAAACGGCCGGGAACGGCCGCCCAGGTCCTGCAGCACCTCCACCAGCCGGCCCTGCCGCAGGTCGTCCTCCACGATGAAACGGTAGGTCTGCAGCAGCCCTGCGCCATGGCGTGCCAGGGTGACTCCGCCCAGCAGGTCGTCCGAGCAGGTGAGGCTGCCCGTGGTGCCGACATCGATGTCCTGGCCCTCTTGGCAAAAAACCCATGGCACTGCCTGCCCGGTGCTGGGCAGCACGAACTGGAGGCACTCGTGGGATGCCAGGTCGCCAAGGTTGCGGGGCACGCCCGCCGAGTGCAGGTAGCCCGGCGTGGCGACCACGACCAGCTCTGCGTCCATCAGCTTTCTCGCGACCAGGCCTGAGTCGGCCTGCGCACGTGCCCGCACGGCCAGATCGAAGCCGTCGGCCGTGAAGTCCACATTGCGGTTGCTCAGCTGCACCTCGACCTGCACCTTGGGGTAGCGCGCGCGAAAGCCCACCAGCGCCGGCAGCACACGGTAATGCCCCAGCGTGGTGGGCACGCTGATGCGCAGCTTGCCGGCAGGTTCTGCCTGCGTGCCGGTCAATTCCCGCTCGGCCTCGCTGAGGCGGTTGAGCGCCTGCCGGCATTGGTCGAAATAGGTCCGGCCGCCATCGGTCAAGCGGATCTTGCGCGTGCTGCGCACGAACAGCCGCACCTGCAGACGCTCCTCCAGCCGCGCAATGGAGCGGCTCACCGCCGCCGGGGTCAGCCCCGCCTCCCGGGCTGCGGCTGTGAAGCTCTGGGCTTCTGCGGCCAGGCAGAACAGTTCGATGCTCCCGAGCATCACGTCGCCGAATTCACGGGCCATGCATTACTCCATGTAATGGATGAAGTTAGTGATGGGTAGTTTATCAATCATGAGGTATTTAATAACCTGCGGTTTCCCGTTTTGTCTCGACCAGGAAACCCATGACCTCTCCCATTTCCATCGTTTTTCACAGTGGCTACGGCCACACCCGCGAAATCGCAAAGGCCGTCGCTGCAGGCAGCGGCGGCGTTCTGCTCGCCATCGACGAGCACGGCGAGCTCGCCCCCGAAGGCTGGGCACAGCTCGATGCGTCGCGCGCCATCGTGTTCGGCTCGCCGACCTACATGGCCAACGTGAGCTGGCAGTTCAAGCGCTTCGTGGATGCCAGCTCCGCCGTCTGGGCGCGCCAGGGGTGGAAGGACAAACTGGCCGCCGGCTTTACCAACAGCGCCGGGATCAACGGCGACAAGCTCACCACGCTCTACACCCTGTTCTCGCTGTCGCAGCAGCACGGCATGCTCTGGGCAGGCACGGCCCTGCCGCCGAGCAACACCAAGGCCGCGCTGCGTGACGACCTGAACTACCTGGCCTCCTTTGCCGGGCTGATGACCGCCACGCCCTCCGATGCATCGACCGACGAGATGGTGGCTGGCGACCTGGCAACGGCCCGGGCCTTCGGCGAGCGCATTGCACAGGTCGTGGGCCGCATCGGCTGAAAGGAGCCGCCATGCCCTACGTGAACATCCAGATCACCCGCGAAGGCGTGACGCGCGAACAGAAGGCCGAGCTCATCGCCGGCGTCACCGAGCTGCTGGTGCGGGTGCTGCACAAGAACCCCGCGACCACGCACGTGGTGATCGACGAGATCGAGC
Organism: Acidovorax sp. GW821-FHT09B03; assembly: GCF_059418305.1. Taxonomy (NCBI): domain Bacteria; kingdom Pseudomonadati; phylum Pseudomonadota; class Betaproteobacteria; order Burkholderiales; family Comamonadaceae; genus Acidovorax; species Acidovorax sp. GW821-FHT09B03. The sequence goes on along the minus strand of NZ_JBWKPP010000001.1, from coordinate 53,797 downwards.
TCGACAACTGGGGCGTGGGCGGCTTGCCCGTGGCCGAGTTCCGAAAGCGCTAGCCATGAACGCCGCCTCAGATTTTGCGGGCGTCGCCACGACGTTGCGCACCTACTTCGACGGCCTGTACCAGAGTGACACGGGCCGGCTGGCACAGGTCTTCCATCCGCAGGCGATCTATTGCTGCGCCACCGAGGGACAGCTGCTGCGCCGGAGCATGGCAGAGTACTTTCCCATCGTGGACCAGCGTCCTTCGCCCGCGAGCCTCGGGCAGCCGCGGCGCGATCGCATCCTGTCCATCGAGTTCGCCGGTCCGGTCACGGCCTTTGCGCGGGTGGAGTGCGCGATTGCACCGCGCCTTTTTACGGACTTCCTGACGCTGGTGCGGCTCGACGGGCGCTGGCAGATCGTGAGCAAGGTGTTCCACTTCGACGTGCCGGAGTGAAGGCGCGCCTGTGGGCAGGCTCGCCCATGGCAAAAGGCCGGTGCCCCTCGCGGGACACCGGCCTTTTGCATGGAGGCTGCAGTGCGGCCTGCAGCCTTGCCTGTGGATTACAGGGCGCTGATTTCGCCCGAAGGGATCTGGCCCAGGCGCACAGCTTCAGCGGCTGCGGCACGCACGGCAGCACGGTCGGCCGTGGACTTGTAGGTCACGACGCGCGAACCAGCGGGCTCGATGCTGCGGGTCTGGGCCACGGTAGCGGCTTCAGCGGCCACTTCGGCGCGGGTGCGGTTGGTTTCGAACTTCGTGGCGAATTGCGAAGCATCGGCTTCGTCGGCTTGGGCGCCGAAGGAAGCGAAAGCGGCAACAGCGGCGATGGAGAGGAAGCGTGCGGTCGTGTTCATGATGAAAATCCTTCAAGTGAAAAAGCGTCTCAAAAAAACCGGAGAGAAAACAACTTCAGACCGGGTTCGGTGAGTCGCCTTGCGGGTTCGGCTCATCGATGGGTTGAACTGTACGCCTGGGGTGTTCAGAGAAAAACTACCAAGTCGCGAACTGACTGTTCCAGTTTTGGAAATAGTTGCGAATGCCGCATGGGCCTGCCGGGCAGGTGGTAATCGGCATGTAACCGCTTTCGTGTGAAAATTGAAATTCGATTACATAACCGACGAAAGAGACAAGCCCATGCAAACCCGCCGCGCCACCAAGATCGTTGCCACCCTGGGCCCCGCTTCGAGCGACCCGCAACTGCTGGAGGCGATGATCCGCGCGGGCGTCAACGTGGTGCGCCTGAACTTCAGCCATGGCAAGGCGCAGGACCACATCGACCGCGCCACCACGGTGCGCGCCGCCGCCCAGCGCGCCGGACGCGAAGTGGCCATCATGGCCGACCTGCAAGGCCCCAAGATCCGGGTCGGCAAGTTTGCCGAAGGCAAGGTGCAGCTGGTGTCGGGTGAGAGGTTCGTGCTCGACGCCTCGCGCACCGAGCCCGGCGACATCGACGGCGTGGGCCTCGACTACAAGGAGCTGCCGCGCGACGTGAAGGCCGGTGACGTGCTGCTGCTCAACGATGGCCTGATCGTGCTCATCGTCGATTCCGTGCAGGGCGAAGAGGTGCATACCACGGTCAAGATCGGCGGCGAGCTGTCCAACAACAAGGGCATCAACAAGCAGGGCGGCGGCCTCACGGCGCCCGCCCTCACGGCCAAGGACATGGAGGACATCCGCACCGCGATGAGCTTCCAGGCCGACTACGTGGCCGTGAGCTTTCCCAAGAACGCGACCGACATGGAGATGGCACGCCAGCTGTGCAACGTGGCGGCTTCCGAGTTCCGCCACAAGCCGGGCCTGATCGCCAAGATCGAGCGCGCGGAGGCGATTCCGCACCTCGAAGCCATCCTGCGCGTGAGCGACGGCATCATGGTCGCCCGCGGCGACCTGGCCGTGGAAGTGGGCAATGCCGCCGTGCCGGCGCTGCAAAAGAAGATGATCCGCATGGCGCGTGACCTGGACAAGGTGGTCATCACCGCCACGCAGATGATGGAGAGCATGATCACCAACCCCGTGCCCACGCGCGCCGAGGTCAGCGACGTGGCCAACGCCGTGCTCGACGGCACCGACGCCGTGATGCTCAGCGCCGAGACGGCGGCCGGCAAGTACCCGCTGGAGACGGTGATGGAGATGGCCACCATCTGCGCCGCGGCCGAGGCCGCGGAGGACCACCCGCTGGACGCCGACTTCACGGGCCAGACCTTCGGCCGCATCGACCAGTCCATCGCCATGGGCGCGCTGTTCACGGCCCACCACCTGGGCGCCAAGGCCATCGTGGCCATGACCGACAGCGGCGCCACGGCGCTGTGGATGAGCCGCCACCGCATCCACATCCCGATCTATGCGCTCACGCCCAAGGTGGCCACGCAGCGCAAGATGGCCATGTACCGCAACGTGCGCCCCTTGCTCATGGACACCAGTGCCGACCGCGACACGGCGCTGGAGCAGGCCGAGGGCCACCTCAAGACGCGCAACATCGTGCAGAAGGGCGATGTCTATGCGATTACCTGCGGCGAGCCCATGGGGGCTCCCGGTGGTACCAACATGCTCAAGATCTGCCGCGCCAGCTGATCCCTCCCAAGCGGCTCAGGCCGCGGGTGCGGCGGCACCCGGCGGCGGGGCCAGGCGCACCCGCAGTGCGCGTGCGCCGAGGTCGGCCATCCAGGCGACCGTCCAGCACAGCCAGGCCGACCACAGGGTGTGGCTCATGAAATGCGCGCCCCGCGCCTGCTGGGCCAGGCCCAGCACCAGCCCGGCCACCAGCGATGCCACCAGGCAGACGCATGCAGCCCGGGGCTGCGTGCGCCGCAGCGCGAACCAGCCGCCGACGAAGGCGAAGCCTGCCGAGGCGTGGCCGGCGGGAAAGCAGCGGCCCCCGCCGCCATCCACCAAGCCCCAGGCCCAGTGCGAGGCATAACGCGCCACGCCCCCGAATTCGGCCAGGTCCCAGGGACAGCTGGTGCTGCTCAGGTTCTTGGCGATGCTGACCGCGGCCAGCGCCAGCAGTGCGCTCACCACCCACTGCAGGCGCTCGCCCATGTCCAGGCGGCGCAGCGGGCCCAGGGGCCACCACACGCCGAGTGCCAGCAGCAAGACCAGCAACCAGCCCACCCGCCGCGCCCCCTCGTGCGCCACATGCACGAAGAACCACTGGTCGCGCAGCGGAAAGCCCGAGCCACTGCCGAAGGCATGGGCCAGCAACAGGTCCCGGCCCAGGAAATCCCACAGCACCACGAGGGCCAGGCAGGCCAGTGTCCAGGCAGCGATGCGCCGTTGTGCGGAGAACGGGGGGAGGGCGGGGTCAAGGGGCGAGGACGGCAGGCGCATGGGGCGACGATAGGAATCCGCTCTTAAGGCCGTCTTAAACCCCTGCGGCGGTCCGGGCGCAGGCCGCGCGGGACTGCCACAATGCGCGCATGCGAATCCTTGTGGTGGAAGACGATGCCGGCATTGCCAGTGGCCTGCGCACCAACCTGCAGCAGCGCGGCTATGCCGTCGACGTGTGCGATGGCGTGGCGGGTGCCTGGGCCGCCCTGCGCGCCGAGCGCTTCGATGCCGTGCTGCTGGACCTGGGCCTGAAGGACGGCGACGGCAGCGAGGTGCTGCGCCGCCTGCGCGCCAGCCCGGCCGCGACGGCCGGGGCGCAGGCAGCGCTGGCGCTGCCGGACCCGGCCACGCCGGTGCTGATCCTCACGGCGCGCGACCATGTCACCGAACGCATCGCAGGGCTGGACCAGGGGGCCGACGACTACCTCGTCAAGCCCTTCAACGTCGATGAACTGGAGGCTCGGCTGCGCGCCATGCTGCGCCGTGCCACGGGCCGGGCATCGCCCACACTGCGCCATGCCGACATCGAGCTCGACCCCGGTGCGCGCACGGTGCACCAGGCGGGGCACGCGGTGGAGATGTCGCCGCGCGAGTTCTCCGTGCTGTGGGTGCTGATGGATGCGCGCGGGCGCGTGCTCTCGCGCCAGCAGATCGAGGAGCGCCTGTACAGCTGGGACGTGGCCATCGAGAGCAACGCCATCGAGGTCTACATCCACCACCTGCGCCGCAAGCTGGGCAGCACCTGCATCCAGACCATGCGCGGCGTGGGCTATTTCATGCCCCAGGAGAAGCCATGAGGATGAAGGCCTGGGGCCGGCGCCTGCTGCGCGTGGCCGGCAGTTCCTCGCTCACCCGCCAGCTGCTGCTCTGGTCGCTCGGTGCCCTGGTGCTGGTCTGGGCCAGCTTTGTCTACCTGGGCTACCAGACCGGCATCCACGAGGCCGACGAGCTGACCGATGGCCACCTGGCCAGCGTGGCCGCGCTGCTGCTCAACCTGCGTGCGTTGGAGTCCGTCGAGGTCGAGAACACCACCCAGCGTGCCCCCATGCCCTGGCTCAAGGCGCACGACTACCAGCAATCCCTGAGCGTGGTGCAGTGGGATGCACAGGGCCGTTTGCTGGCCCACACGGGCAGCGCCCCCCTGCCCGCCTTCGGTGGGGCCGAGGGCTTTTCCAACCTCACGCTGGGGCCCAAGGCCACCGTGTGGCGCAGCTTCTCCCAGTGGTCGGCCGACCGCAGCCGCAAGGTGGTGGTGCTGCTGGAGCTGGGCGAGCGCGATGACCTGGCCGAGGACATCGCCGAACAGATGGTGGAGCCCGGCCTGTGGCTGCTGCCTGTCGTGGCCCTGGCGCTGGGCCTGGCGCTGTGGCGGGGGCTGCGCCCGTTGTACGAGCTGTCCCGCGACGTGGCAGCGCTCGACCCGGCCAGCGCCGAGCGCTTGACCGCCAGCCGTGCCTGGAGCGAGTTCGAATCGGTGGTAGCGTCGATCAACACCCTGCTGGAGCGCCAGCAGGCCGCCATGGCGCGCGAGCGCCGCCTGGCCAACGAGGTGGCGCACGAACTGCGCACGCCGCTGTCGTCGATTGCGCTCCAGGCCAGCGCACTGGACAAGGGCCTGGACGCTCCGGCCCAGGCCCAGGCCGTGGCGCGCATCGGCCAGGACGCGCTGCGAGCGGGCCACGTGCTCAACCAGTTGCTGGCCCTGGCGCGTGCCAGCCGGGCCGAACTGCACGAGGCCAAGGCGCCCCTGGACCTGGTGGCCGTCAGCCGGGCCGTGTGCGCCGACTACGCACAGGCTGCCTGGCAGCGCGGCGACGAGATCGCGCTGGCCGGCCCTGACCAGATGGCCTTGGCGGGCCATGCCGTGCTGCTGGATCTGGCGTTGCGCAACCTGATGGAAAACGCCCTCAAGCACACCCCGGAAGGCACCCGCATCGCCGTGCAGATGGGGGTCTCCGATGCCGGGGCTGCATGGCTGCAGGTCTGCGACGACGGGGCCCGCGGCGCGGGCGCGCAACGTGCCGTGGCACCTGCGGACAGCCTGCACCTGGGGCATGAAATCGTGCGCCGCGTGGCCGAGGCCCATGGTGGGCATTTCGGGCCCGCAGCGGCGCCGGCGCCCTTTACCACCTGCTACCGGCTGGAATTCGCCGCAGCGTCGGCGGCGACGGCCGGGTAAAATCCCGGGTTACCAAGCGGTTACCACCGCCCGCTGCCTGTATCCATGGCGCCCCATCAACCCTGAACGGACCTCACGACCATGCCCCTCGTCTCGATGCGCGAACTGCTCGACCACGCCGCTGCCAACAGCTATGGCATCCCCGCCTTCAACGTCAACAACCTGGAACAGGTCCAGGCCGTGATGGCTGCTGCCGACGAGGTGGGTGCACCGGTGATCCTGCAGGCCAGCGCAGGTGCCCGCAAGTACGCCGGCGAGCCCTTCATCAAGCACCTGATCCAGGCCGCCGTCGAAGCCTTCCCGCACATTCCCCTGGTGATGCACCAGGACCACGGCACCTCGCCCAAAATCTGCGCGGGCGCCATCGACCTGGGTTTCGGCTCGGTGATGATGGACGGTTCGCTGATGGAAGACGGCAAGACCCCCTCGTCCTTCGAATACAACATGGAAGTGACGCGCAAGGTCGTCGACATGGCGCACAAGGTCGGCGTCACCGTGGAGGGCGAACTCGGCTGCCTGGGCAACCTGGAAACCGGTGAAGCCGGCGAGGAAGACGGCATCGGCGCCGAAGGCAAGCTGGACCACAGCCAGATGCTGACCGACCCCGAGGAAGCCGCCGTGTTCGTCAAGGCCACGCAGCTCGATGCCCTGGCGATCGCCATCGGCACCAGCCACGGCGCCTACAAGTTCAGCCGCAAGCCCACGGGCGACATCCTGGCCATCAGCCGCGTCAAGGAAATCCACCAGCGCATTCCCAACACCCACCTTGTGATGCACGGCTCCTCCTCGGTGCCTGCCGAGCTGCTGGCCATCATCAACCAGTACGGCGGCAAGATGAAGGAAACCTACGGCGTTCCCGTCGAGGAAATCCAGGAGGCCATCAAGTACGGCGTGCGCAAGATCAACATCGACACCGACATCCGCCTGGCCATGACCGGCGCGGTGCGCAAGTTCCTGGCCGAGAACCCCGACAAGTTCGACGCGCGCGAATGGCTCAAGCCCGCACGCGAAGCCGCCAAGCAGGTCTGCAAGGCCCGCTACCTGGAATTCGGCTGCGAAGGCCAGGGCAGCAAGATCAAGGGCCTGAGCCTGCAGCAGGTGGCCCAGCAGTACGCCGCAGGCACGTTGGCGCAAGTGGTGCACTGAACCACCGGCCCCGGCCTACAAGCCCGCAAGTCCCGTGCTTGCGGGCTTTTTTGCGCCCGGAGTGTCTCCTTTGCGATGGGGAGTTCCCTCTACATCAGCCAAATGCAACAGCCATCAAAGTTTCTTCATGTAAGCTCGCGGTCAGTAAGTAAGTAAAACCACTGACCTTGAGCAAGGAGACGACATGCTGATTGGTGTGCCTGCAGAGTCCATGGCAGGAGAGACACGGGTTGCCGTGACCCCCGAAACGGTCAAGAAGCTCAAGGCCCAGGGCCATACCCTGCGCGTCGAGGCCGGCGCCGGCATTGCCGCCAGCGTCACCGATGCGGCGTACGAAGCGGCCGGTGCCGAGATCACCGATGCCGCGGGCGCCTGGGGCGCCGACCTGCTGCTCAAGGTGCGCTGCCCGTCCGAGGCCGAGACGCCACGCCTGCGCGCGGGCACCACGCTGGTCGGCATGCTCAACCCCTTCGATGCGGCGGGCCTGCAGCGGCTGGCGACTGCCGGCGTGACGGCCTACGCGCTCGAAGCCGCTCCCCGCACCACCCGTGCGCAAAGCATGGACGTGCTGTCCTCCCAGGCCAACATCGCCGGCTACAAGGCCGTGATGATCGCGGCCGACCGCTACCAGCGCTTCTTCCCCATGCTCATGACAGCCGCCGGCACCGTGAAGGCCGCGCGCGTGGTGATCCTGGGCGTGGGCGTGGCCGGCCTGCAGGCGATTGCCACGGCCAAGCGCCTGGGTGCCGTGATCGAGGCCTCCGATGTGCGCCCCAGCGTCAAGGAGCAGGTCGAATCGCTGGGTGGCAAGTTCATCGACGTGCCCTACGAGACCCAGGAAGAAAAGGACGCCGCCGAGGGGGTGGGCGGCTACGCCCGCCCCATGCCGCCCAGCTGGCTGGAGCGCCAGAAGGCCGAGGTCGCCAAGCGCGTGGCCCAGGCCGACGTGGTCATCACCACCGCCCTGATCCCCGGCCGCGCGGCCCCGGTGCTGGTGACCGAGGAGATGGTCCAGTCGATGAAGGCCGGTTCGGTTATCGTCGACATCGCCGCCCCCCAGGGCGGCAACTGCCCGCTCACCGAGCCCGGCAAGACCGTCGTCAAGCACGGCGTGACCCTGGTGGGCGAGACCAACCTGCCGGCCCTGGTGGCGGCGGATGCCTCGTCGCTCTACGCGCGCAACGTGCTCGACTTCCTCAAGCTCATCGTCAACAAGGAAGGCGCCCTGCACATGGACCTGCAGGACGATATCGTGGCTGCCTGCCTGATGGCCCATGAAGGCACGGTGAAGCGCGCATGAGGCCCCTGCTGCCCCGCCTGCTGGCCGCTGCGGCGGCCCTGGCGGTTCTGTCCGCATGCGCCCCCATGCCTGCCGGCCCTGCCGAGTTCAGCGCCGGGCGCACGCGCGTGGTGCTGCCGTCTTCCGCCTGGGAAGATCTGGGCAGCTTCGATGACGCTCTGGCGGCATTGCCGCCACCGGCCAGCCTGCCCCTGCAGACCCGCGCCGTGGCCCTGCGCGGCGCCCGCAACGAAGTGCTGGCGGTGATGCTGGTGCAATCCCACCAGCGCAGCGACCCGCGTGACCGCACGCTGTGGACGGCCTCCTGTGCGCAGGAGCAGGGCCTGTGGGTGCGGGATGCCGCCGCCGGCAGCCCCGTGCGCGTGGACTGCCTGCGCTTCAAGCGCTGGGCCCATACCAGCGACCGCTTCCTGGACAAGGCCAACCCGGGCCTGGTGCGCTGGATCGGTGAGCGCGGCGTGGCGCTCACGCAGCCCTACTCGCATGTGAACTACCGCTATGCGACCGAGGGCGGTGCCTATATCGAGGTGAATGCGCTGGTGGACCTGCGCCTGCTGAAGCTGCCCGCAGGCAATACCCCCGACTACCTGCGCGCCGGCTTGCCTGCCGAGGCCTGGAGCCAGCAGATGGCCCGGGCCGCACGCGTGAGCGTCGGCATGCTCGATGGATTCCTGGCCGTGCCGCCGTTCCCCGCCGCACTGCCGCAATAAAAAAGCCAAGGGAGGCACGGAACATGGGGATCATTTTGCAAATCCTGGGCCTGGTCATCACCTTCACCATGGCCATGGAGGCCCTGCGGCGCTTCGGCATCGATGTGGGCTGGCTCAACCCGCTGACCTTCTTCCACCGGCGCGCCTGGCGGAAAAAGGTCACCACGCCACCGCTCTACGCGCTCGACCATCCGGTGGACGTGGTCGCCGTGCTGGCCCTGGCCACGGTGCAGACCACGGGCGCCATCACGGTGCAGCAGAAGACCGGCGTGCAGGCGCTGTTGCGCGAGCACCTGGCGCTGACCGATGGCGATGCCGGCAGCCTCTGGGTGGCCAGCGCGCACCTGCTGCGCAACCGCGCGCTGGCGCTCACCGAGCTGCCCGAGGTGCTCGCGCGCAGCGCCGACAAGTTCACCGATTACCACGTGCAAACGCTCAAGACCGTGATGCGATCGGCCGCTCTGATCGAGCCGCCCATCAACCCGGCCCAGCAGCAGCTCATCGACGCTGTGGATGCCTATTTCGCCAAGAAGAATGCCGCCAAAGGCCCCTGGTCTGCCGGAACCTAACGCCAATTGAAGAAAGAAGGACACATTTCCATGGATGCCGTCTCTCCCACCCTCATCAACCTCATCATCTTCGTGCTGGCCATCTACGTGGGCTACCACGTGGTCTGGACGGTGACCCCCGCGCTGCACACGCCCCTGATGGCGGTGACCAATGCCATCTCCGCCATCGTCATCGTGGGCGCCATGCTGGCCGCGGCGCTGACCGAAACCACGCTGGGCAAGAGCATGGGCGTGTTGGCCGTGGCGCTGGCTGCGGTCAACGTGTTCGGCGGCTTCCTCGTGACGCGCCGCATGCTCGAGATGTTCAAGAAAAAAGAGAAGAAGTCCGTCTCCAAGGCTGAAGGAGGCCAGGCATGAGCATGAACCTCGTCACGCTGCTGTACCTGGTGGCCAGCGTCTGCTTCATCCAGGCGCTCAAGGGGCTCTCGCACCCCACGACCTCGATCCGCGGCAACGTCTTCGGCATGACGGGCATGGCGATCGCCGTGCTTACCACCGCCGCGCTCATCGTCGAGCTCTCGGGCGGCAAGGCGCAGGGCATGGTCTATGTGCTGGGCGCCCTGGTGGTGGGCGGCGCGGCCGGTGCCATCATGGCCAACCGGGTCGAGATGACCAAGATGCCCGAGCTCGTGGCCTTCATGCACAGCATGATCGGCCTGGCAGCGGTGTGCATTGCCGTGGCCGTGGTGGCCGAGCCCTGGGCCTTTGCCATCGTGCCCAAGGACGCCCCCATCCCCGGCGGCAACCGCATCGAGCTGGCGCTCGGCGCCTTCATCGGCGCGGTCACCTTCAGTGGTTCGGTGATCGCCTTCGGCAAGCTCTCGGGCAAGTACAAGTTCCGCCTGTTCCAGGGCGCGCCCGTGCAGTTCCCCGGGCAGCACAAGCTCAACCTGGTGCTGGGCCTGGCCGTGCTGTTCTTCTGCTTCGGCTTCTGGCATTCGCAAAGCTGGGTCGACATCGTGCTGGTGATCGCGCTCGGCTTCATCCTCGGCGTGCTGATCATCATCCCCATCGGCGGCGCCGACATGCCGGTGGTGGTCTCCATGCTCAACAGCTACTCGGGTTGGGCGGCAGCGGGCATCGGCTTCTCGCTCAACAATTCGATGCTGATCATCGCCGGCTCGCTGGTGGGCAGCTCGGGCGCGATCCTGAGCTACATCATGTGCAAGGCCATGAACCGCTCGTTCTTCAACGTGATCCTGGGCGGCTTCGGTGGCGACACCGCCACCGCGGCGGGTGGAGCCAAGGAGCAGCGGCCGGTCAAGAGCGGCAGCGCCGACGACGCGGCCTTCGTGCTCGGCAACGCCGAGACCGTGGTCATCGTGCCCGGCTATGGCCTGGCGGTGGCGCGCGCCCAGCATGCGGTCAAGGAACTGGCGGCCAAGCTCACCGAAAAGGGCGTGACGGTGAAGTACGCCATCCACCCGGTGGCGGGCCGCATGCCCGGCCACATGAACGTGCTGCTGGCCGAAGCCGAGGTGCCTTACGATCAGGTGTTCGAGATGGAGGACATCAATGGCGAGTTCGGCCAGGCCGACGTGGCCATCATCCTCGGTGCCAACGACGTGGTGAACCCCGCGGCACACACCAAGGGCAGCCCCATCTACGGCATGCCCATCCTCGAGGCCTACAAGGCCAAGACCGTGATCGTCAACAAGCGCTCCATGGCCGCGGGCTACGCCGGCCTGGACAACGAGCTGTTCTACATGGACAAGACCATGATGGTTTTCGGCGATGCCAAGAAGGTCGTCGAGGACATCGGCAAGGCCATCGAGTAGTCCTTCCCCACGGCGAAAAGACCCTTTGGGCGCTACGGCGAAAGCCCTGTCGCCTAGGGGAAACTAAGCACCCACGGAACCCGCACCGGCAGAGACAATGCCGGGGTTCCATTGCAACGAGAAGTTTGGAGAGACACGCATCATGACCGACCGTCCCTGGCTGGCCGCCTATCCGCAAGGTGTTCCCGCAGATATCGATACCTCGCAGTACCCCTCCCTGGTGGCGCTGATGGACGAGGCGTTCAACAAGTACGCCAGCCGCGTGGCCTACAGCTTCATGGGCAAGGACGTGAGCTACGCCCAGACCGATTCGCTGAGCGCCGCCTTCGCGGCCTACCTGCAGGGCCTGGGCCTGGTCAAGGGCGACCGCGTCGCCATCATGATGCCCAATGTGCCGCAGTACCCCGTGACGGTGGCCGCGATCCTGCGCGCCGGCTTCGTCGTGGTCAACGTGAACCCGCTGTACACCCCGCGCGAACTCGAGCACCAGCTCAAGGACTCCGGCGCCAAGGCCATCGTCATCATCGAGAACTTCGCCACCACGCTGCAGCAGTGCATTGCCAACACGCCCGTCAAGCACGTGGTGCTGGCGGCCATGGGTGACCAGCTGGGCCTGCTCAAGGGCACGCTGGTGAACTATGTGGTGCGCAACGTCAAGAAGATGGTGCCCGCCTATGACCTGCCCGGTGCCGTGCGCTTCAACGACGCCGTGGCCAAGGGCACGCGCGGCAGCTTCAAGAAGCCCGACATCCGTCCCGACGATATCGCCCTGTTGCAGTACACCGGCGGCACCACCGGCGTGAGCAAGGGCGCGGTGCTGCTGCACCGCAACGTGATCGCCAACGTGCTGCAGTCCGAGGCCTGGAATGCGCCGGTGATGGCCAAGGTGCCTTCGGGCGAGCAGCCCACCAGCGTCTGCGCGCTGCCGCTGTACCACATCTTCGCGTTCACCGTGAACATGATGCTGTCCATGCGCACGGGCGGCAAGACCATCCTGATCCCCAACCCGCGCGACCTGCCGGCGGTGCTCAAGGAGCTGTCCAAGCACACCTTCCACAGCTTCCCGGCCGTGAACACGCTGTTCAACGGTCTGGCCAACCACCCGGACTTCGACACCGTCAACTGGAAGAACCTCAAGGTCTCGGTGGGCGGCGGCATGGCCGTGCAGGGCGCCGTGGCCAAACTCTGGCTGGAGAAGACCGGTTGCCCGATCTGCGAGGGCTATGGCCTGTCGGAGACCAGCCCCTCGGCCAGCTGCAACCCCGTGACGGCCAAGGAATACACCGGCACCATCGGCGTGCCGATTCCCGGCACGACGATGAAGCTGCTGGACGACGAAGGCCACGAGGTCACCACGCTGGGCCAGCCCGGCGAGATCGCCATCAAGGGCCCGCAGGTCATGGCCGGCTACTGGCAGCGCCCCGACGAGACCGCCAAGGTCATGACCGATGACGGCTACTTCAAGTCCGGCGACATCGGCATCATGGACGAGCGCGGCTACTTCAAGATCGTGGACCGCAAGAAGGACATGGTGCTGGTCAGCGGCTTCAACGTCTACCCCAACGAGGTCGAGGAAGTGGTCGCCAACTGCCCTGGCGTGCTCGAATGCGCGGTGGTCGGCGTGCCCGACGAGAAGACCGGCGAAGCGGTCAAGCTGGTCATCGTGAAGAAGGACCCGGGTCTCACCGAGGCCCAGGTCAAGGAGTTCTGCAAGGCCAACCTCACGGGCTACAAGCAGCCGCGCGTGATCGAGTTCCGCACCGAGCTGCCCAAGACCCCGGTGGGCAAGATCCTGCGCCGCGAGCTGCGCGACAAGAAGTAAGAAGACGCCAGCGAAACCACCCTGCCCGCGGTGCTGTGAACGGCGCCGCCCAGGGTGTGTTTTCGACGAAGGGCCTTCGGCTGGAATAATCGCAGACCTGCGAGCCCGGCCGCAGGCCCTTTTCCTTTGCCCCAAGCCCCATGACCACAGCCATCCTCAGCGCCCTGCCCGAAGAACAGGCCAGCCTCGTCGCCCGGCTCGAGCGCGCCCAGCGCCTCACGCACGCCGGCCGCTCCTTCTGGCGGGGCGAGCTGTGCGAGCGGCCCGTGGTGCTGGCGCTCTCGGGCATCGGCAAGGTGGCGGCGGCCACCACGGCCACGGCGCTCATCGAGCATTTCGGCGTGGCGCGCATCGTCTTCACCGGCGTGGCGGGGGGGCTGGGGGATGGCGTGAACGTGGGTGACGTGGTGGTGGCAGAGACCTTTGTGCAGCACGACATGGACGCCTCCCCGCTGTTCCCGCGCTGGGAACTGCCTGGCTATGCACGCACGCGGCTGGCCTGCGATGCGCACCTGTCCACCCTGTTGCGGGAGGCCGCGCGCAGCTGCCTGTCCGGCGCCGGCCGCCTGCCAGAATTGGGCGACGGCGCGCACCGTGTGCACCACGGCCTCGTCGCCAGTGGCGACCGCTTCGTCTCCAGCGCCCAGGAAGCCCGGCAGCTGCGCGACAGCCTGCGCCAGGCTGGCCACGACGTGCTTGCCGTCGAAATGGAAGGCGCCGCCGTGGCCCAGGTTTGCCTGGACTACGCCATCCCCTTCGCCGCCATCCGCACCATCTCCGACCGCGCCGACGACACCGCACACGTCGATTTCGCCCAATTCGTCCAGACCGTCGCCAGCCGCTATGCCGAGCACATGGTGCACGTGCTCATGCAAACTTTGTGACCCGGCAGCACAAAGGCGCGCAGCGCCACAGATGGGCGTAGCTTAGAACCCGGCCTGACAACACAAGGGCGCGCAGCGCCAGAAGTGCAACCGCCAGCGCCACCGTGGATCCGGCTTTGCCGGTCCAGGGGTGGCGTCCCCCCTCGGGGGGAAGGCGCGCAGCGCCACAGGGGGGCTACTTCAACCAGCCGCGCCTGCGGAAGTACCACATGGGCACCACCGCGCTCGCCACCATCAGCGCGATGCCATAGGCATAGCCGTAGGTCCACTTGAGCTCCGGCATGAATTCGAAGTTCATGCCGTAGACGCTGGCGATCAGCGTGGGCGGCAGCAGCGCCACGCTGGCCACCGAGAAGATCTTGATGATCTTGTTCTGGTTGATGTTGATGAAGCCGACCGTGGCGTCCATCAGGAAGTTGATCTTGTCGAACAGGAAGGCCGTGTGGTTGTCCAGCGATTCGATGTCGCGCAGGATCTGGCGCGCCTCTTCGAACTGCTCGGAGTTGAGCATCTTGCTGCGCATCATGAAGCTCACCGCGCGGCGCGTGTCCATCACGTTGCGGCGGATGCGGCCGTTCAAGTCTTCCTGGCGCGCGATAGCGGCCAGCACCTCGCCGGCGCGGGTGTCGGTCACGTCGCCGGCCAGCACCTGCTTGCTCACCGCTTCGAGCTCGTCGTAGATGTTCTCCAGCGTATCCGCCGAGTACTCGGCATCGGCGTCGAACAGCTTGAGCAGCACCTCCTTGGCGTCCTCGATGAGACCCGGCGCCCGGCGCGCGCGCATGCGCAGCAGCCGGAACACGGGCACGTCCTCGTCGTGGATGGAGAACAGCACGCCCCGGCTCTTGAGGTTGGCGTTGTGCTGGTTCAGGATGAAGGCCACCCGCACGGAGCGCGGGTTCTCGTCATCATCGATCAAAAAGTCGCTGCGGATGTGCAGCTCGCCGTTGTCTTCTTCGTAGAAGCGGGCGGATTCCTCGATGTCCTCGTCCATCGCATCCTCGGGGATGGACAGGCCGTAGTGCTGCTTGATCCAGCGCTTTTCTTCGAGTGTGGGGGCTTCCAGGTCCACCCAGATCGGCTGGAACTTGGCGAGCTCTTCCAGAGATTCGATCTCTTCCTGGAACAGCCGGCCATTGGCGAGCGTAAAGATGTTGAGCATGGGCTCACTCCCTTGGTAATTGGCGTCTGCGGTGGGGGGTCAGGGGTTGCTTTCAACCCCACGGCAGGCCGGGGAGCTGAAAGCTACCAACTCGGGTAGGTTTCCAAGGAGCTTTCTCCGTTTAAAAATGCAAGCGCCGGATTATCGCACCGGGCAGCCGGCGTGTCTGTGGTGAAGACCTGGCCGCGGCGGCTCAGGCGGCGGCCGCGCGCACGATGGCCAGCGCCCGGCACAGGTCGGCCCAGGCGGCGGCCTTGTTGTCCTGTGAGCGCAGCAGGAATGCGGGGTCGTAGGTGACCACGGCCGGGCAGCCCGCCAGGGTGTGCGGCCCTGCACGCAGGCGGCCCAGGGGCTCGGTGCTGGCCAGCGCGGCCCGGGCCGCCACATGGCCCAGCACCAGCACCATGGCCGGCCGCAGCGTGGCAACGGCCTGCGCCAATTGCCCGGCGACGTCGGCATCGCTGCTGTTGCCGTTGCCGGAGCCGGCGCGCTCCAGCGCCGCGAGGAACACCCGGGGGTGGCGGTGCAACTGCATGGCGCGCAGCATGTTGTCCAGCAGCTTGCCGGCATCGCCCGAGAGCGGCTCGGCGGGATGGGGAATTTCGGCCACGATGAGCCAGCCACCGCCCAGGCCCGCGGGCGTGCGCGCCGGGTCTGCCCCGGGGTACAGCGCCTGGGGCGCGTGCACTGCCAGGCCGGTGGCTGCGGCGGTCGCGGCCGCCACCGGGGCCACCGGTGTGGTGGCCACAGGCGCGCGCTGCGCCGCCGGTGCGGGGGTATGCACCACCGGCGGTGGCTGCACAGCCGCAGGCGGCGGTGGGGCAAGGCGGGCTGCTGCGGCCACTGCCACGGGGGCGGCGGCCGCGGGCGGTGCGGCAGCGTCCTCGCCGGGGGCCCACACGGTCACCCCCATCTCCTGCAGCATGGCGCGCTGGCGCGCATCGAGTGAAAGGCTCATAGGGATTGGCAGGTTCTCACAGGGGCAGGCTCATGACCACCGCGTCCTCGCGCTGGCCATGGTGGGCAGGGTAGTAGCGCTTGCGCTCGCCCACGCGGCGAAAGCCGTGCGTCTCGTAAATGTGCTGGGCGCGCAGGTTGCTCACGCGCACCTCCAGCCACAGCCACTGGGCGCCCTTGCCGCGCGACCACAGGGCCAGTGCGTCCAGCAGCACGCGGGCCCAGCCCTGGCGCTGGAATTCGGGCGTGACGGTGAGGTTCAGCAGGTGCACTTCGTCCACCCCCATCATGGCCACGAAATAGCCCAGCAACCGGTCGCCGCCCAGCAGCAACTGGCACTCGTAGCGCGAGGCCATGGCGTCGATGAAGTTGCCCCGCGTCCAGGGGTGGGTGTAGGCGCGCTGCTCCACCTCCAGCACCGCATCGAGCTGTGCCAGCGTGAGGGCTTCCAGGCGCGCCTCGGGGGCATCGGCAGAAGGGGTGGGTACGGCGCTCATGCAGGCGGTCGGTTCAGGGAGGGGTGGGCGTGGTGGCCTGGGCGGCGCGCAAGGCGTCCCGCTCGGCGGTGGTTTTCGCCACTTTATCGCGGATGTAGCGCGGCAGGGCGTCGCTGGCGGGCACGGCGCCCCCTGCGGCCAGCAGGGCCGGCGCCAGGCGCAGCAGTGCGGTGGCCGTGGGCAGGGCCCGTACATGGGCGGCCAGGGGCGCCAGGCGCTCGCCATAGGGCGCTTGCGCATTGCCGGCCACGCTCCAGCCGTCGGGCACCTCCACGGTCTCAGGGGCGCCCAGGCCGAAGTCGGCATCGGCCTGCCAGCGGCCCTCGGCGGGCTGCCATGCACAGCGGGCGCTGTAGACCTCGTCCATGCGTGCGTCGAGCACCGCCACCACCTGGGTAGAGCCATGCTGCAGGCGCGCCTCCTCGGCCACGGCCAGCAGCGTGTCCACCGGCAGCACGGGCACGCCCGCGCCGCCGCGCGCCCCGAAGGCCAGGCCCTGGGCCACGGCGCAGGCCGTGCGCAGGCCGGTGAAGGAGCCCGGTCCCCGGCCGAAGACGATGGCGTCCAGCGTGGCGAACGACAGGCCGGCCTCGGCCAGCAGGCGGTTGATGGCCGGGATCAGCGTGGCCGAGGCCTGCGCACCGCCCGGGCCCGTGTGCTCGCGCACCAGATCCCCGTGCTGCACGGCGATGGACAGGGTGTCGGTGCTGGTATCGAAGGCAAGCAGGTTCATGGCGGTGGCAGGCGGGACATCAGGCCGCAGATTTTCCGGAAGCGGTGGGCAGGGAGGAGGCGGGCGCGGGGCTCTTGCGCAGCACGCCCAGCAGGATACCCGTGGTCACGAGCGCCAGGCCCGCGCCCAGGTTCCAGTGCATGGGCTCGTCCAGCAGCAGCACCGCGCCGATGGCCGACAGCCCCGGCACCAGCGCCGTGATCATGGTGCTGCGCACGGGGCCGTAGTGCTGGATCATGCGCGTGAAGGCAATCCCCGAGATGACCACCGAGCCACCGCCCTGGAAGACCAGCTGGAACAGGATCTCGCTCCAGGGCGCGTGGCCGAGGTGGCTGGTGACCATGCCCAGGGCCACCAAGGCCCCGTACACCGGTGCGTAGACCAGCAGCGCAAAGGCGGTGATGGCGATCGTGGCCTGCACTGCATCCACCGCAAGGCGCCGGGCCTGCACGCTGTAGGCGGCCCAACTGGCTGCGGCGAGCATGAACAGCACGTCGCCTTTCCACACATCCCCGCCCGCAAAGCCCGCCAGCAGGCTGCGTCCGCCCACCAGCAGGTCGCCGGCCACGATGAGCGCCAGGCCCAGTGCGCGCAGGGGGGTGATGCGGTCATGCAGCACGAGCACGGCCAGCAGAGCGGTCCACAGCGGCAGGCTGCCGGGCATGAGCACGGCGGCATGGGTGGCCGGGGCATGGAAGAAGCCCGCATAGGCCAGCACGGCATACAGCAGGCCGCCAAACAGGCCCAGCAGGGCCGTGGTGGAGAGCGGCAGCGGCGAGATGCCGGCGAGGCTGGAGGCGGGGGCGCTGGCACCCATTTGCACCCTGCGCCGGTGCACCAGCCACCAGCCCCAGGGCACCAGCACCAGGCTGGCGCCGACGATGCGCAGCAGCGTGATGTCCAGCGGCGTGAGGCTGCGCTGCGCCGAGGCGCGGGCAATCACGATGAAGCTGGTCCAGAGGGTGACGGTCACCAGGGCCGCCAGCAGGCCCATGGCCCGGGGAGAAAAGCGCATCCGGGGATTATCGGTGGGCCGGGCAGGCCGTGCCGGAGGTGGGCGATAGACTCCCCCTCCATGTTGTCTGTCCCTTCGTTGACCCGTCTGTCCCTGACCTCCCTGGTGCCTCTTGCCGTGCTGCTGTGGGGCATGCTGCCCCCCGGTGCCAGCGCCCAGGCGCCAGCCCCAGCGCCGCTGCCTCCCGAAGTGGAGGCCGCGCTGTCCCGCACGCGCCTGCCGCGCGAGGCGCTCTCGGTGCTCGTGGTCGATGCCCAGGGCGGTGCGCGGCAGGCGCCGCGCCTGGCGCACCGCGCCCAGGTGCCGATGAACCCGGCCTCGGTGATGAAGCTGGTCACCACCTACGCCGCGCTCGACCAGCTCGGGCCGGCCTACACCTGGAACACCCCGGTCTACGTGCAGGGCACGGTGCAGGACGGTAGCCTGCGCGGCAATGTCTATATCCAGGGCCAGGGCGATCCCAAGCTGGTGATGGAGCGCCTGTGGCTGCTATTGCGGCGCCTGCAGGCCCAGGGCATCCAGGTCATCGTGGGTGACATCGTGCTCGACCGCACCGCCTTCGACGTGCCCGAGCAGGACCCTGGCAGCTTCGACAACGAGCCCCTGCGGCCCTACAACGCCTCGCCCGATGCCCTGCTGGTGAACTACAAGTCCCAGGTGATGACCTTCGTGCCCGATGCCGCTGCCGGCCTGGCGCGCATCCAGTACGACCCCCCGATGGCCGGCGTGCAGCGCCAGGCGTCCGTGGCGCTGGCCGCCCCGGGGGCGGAATGCGGCGATTGGCGCGGCGCCCTGCGCGCGGAGTTTTCCGACCCGGCGCGCATTGCCTTCCAGGGCGTGTTCCCGTCCAGTTGCGGCGAACGCGTCTGGCCGATCGCGCCGACGGACCCGCGCGGCTTCGCGGCGCGTGCCGTGGAGGGCATGTGGCGCGAGCTGGGCGGCAGGCTCACGGGCAGCGTGCGCGACGGCAAGGTGCCGGCCGGGCTCAAGCCCGCCTTCGTGGCCACCTCGCCGGCGCTGGCCGAGGTGGTGCGCGATGTGAACAAGTACAGCAACAACGTCATGGCGCAGCAGGTGTTCCTCACGCTGGCCCTGGGGAACAAGGGGGCTCCCGCGACCTTCGACGGCGCGCGCGAGGCCCTGCGCCGCTGGTGGCAGCTGCGCTTTGGCGATACCGACCAGCCCGTGGCCGACAACGGTGCGGGCCTCTCCCGCGATGCGCGCATCACGGCCCAGGGCCTGGCGCGCATGCTGCAGTCGGCCTGGGCCTCGCCGGTGATGCCCGAGCTGGTGTCTTCCCTGCCCATCGCCGGGGTGGACGGCACCTTGCGCCGCAGCCAGGCCCGCGGCGCGGCCCACCTCAAGACCGGCAGCCTGCGTGACGTCATGGCCATCGCCGGCTACGTGCATGGCGCCAGCGGCCGGCGCTACGTGCTGGTGGCCATGGTCAACCATGCCAACGCCGGAGCCGCCCGGCCGGTGCTCGATGCGCTCACCGACTGGGCCGCGCGCGACCAGTAGAAGCCGCGCGCGGACCCTGTCGCGCAGGCGTCCGAACGCTCTCGTAAACCCCAATGGCTACGCCAGTGCCGGTGCGCGCACGATGCTGCGTTACCATCCGCCGACATAGCCCATACAGAGAGAGGATTGCAACCATGAAGTACTTCCGCCTGACGTGTACCGCCGCCGTAGCGGCCCTGCTGGCCGCCTGCGGCGGCTCCGAGGACCCCTCGCGCGGGGACCTGATGGATCCTCCCAACATCCTGACCACGCTGACTGCCGCGCAGATCGATGCGGGCACCACGTCCAGCGGCCTCAGGGCCCTTGCCGGCAAGGCCCGCTGCGACGTGAAGGTCGTGGCACTCAACTACTACACGGCAGGTGCCAAGGCGGGTGAACTCACCAACGCCTCGGGGGTGATGCTGGTGCCCGCAGGCACCTGCAGCACGGAAAAGACCGCCCTGCTGGCCTATGCCAAGGGCACCGACGTGCAAAAGCCGCGCACCCTGGCCAACCCGCAGGACAGCGAAACCTTCCTGCTGGCCGCGATGTACGCCTCGCAGGGCTATGCGGTGGTCGCTACCGACTACCTCGGGTTCGCCAAGTCGGGCTACAGCTACCACCCCTACCTGCACGCCGATTCGGAAGCCACTTCGGTGATCGATTCGGTGCGCGCTGCGCGCAAGGCCTCCGCCTCGGTAGGCGGCAACCTGTCGGGCCGGATCCTGTTCACCGGCTACTCGCAAGGCGGCCATGCCTCCATGGCCGCGCACCGCGCCGCCGAGCGCGACTATGGCAACGAGTTCGACGTGGCGGCCGGTGCCCACCTGGCCGGGCCCTACAACCTGTCGGGTTCGCTGCGCATCCCCGATGCGATCGCGGGCGTGCAGTTCTTCGTGCCTTACCTGGTGACGGCCTGGCAGAAGGTCTACGGCAATATCTACAGCGACGTGAAGCTGGCCTTCAAGGCGCCGTACTCGAACTACATCGAGACCCTGCTGCCCAGCCCGACGATGACCTACACCACGCTGGTGACCTCGGGCACCTTGCCCGCCGGCACGCCCAACCAGGCGCGCGACGCGCTGTTCCAGCCGGCCTTCATCGCCAGCAGCCAGACCAACCTGAACGACCCGCTCTACCTGGCTGCCCAGAAGAACGACCTGCTGGGCTGGACGCCCAAGTCGCGCGTGCTGCTGTGTGGCGGATCGGGCGACCCCACGGTGCCGCCCGCCGTGCACCAGAACGTGATGGCGGCCGATTTCGCCAGGCGCGGCGTGACCAATGTGATCTCGGTGGATGTGGACGGACCCATCCAGGCCACCTTCGGCCCCGGTGGCGCAGCGCCCACCGACCCCGCGTCTGCAGCCTTCGCCACCTACTACGGCGCCTACCACGGCACCTATGAGCCACCGTTCTGCCATGCCCAGGCGCGTGCCGTCTTCGACGTCATCGTGAAGTAAGCGGTCTCACCGCGCACTCCCAAGCCGACCCGCGGGTCGGCTTTTTTCATGCTGCGCGGCTTGGTAGTTTCCCGGGCGGGCAATCAGGAGACACGGGGTTAGGATGGTTGTTGCAAAAAAGCACGGTCGTGCTTTTTGTAATCGTCTTTTCTGGAGAACTCCCTTGATTGCACAAACATGCAAGACCGCGCTGTCGGTCCTGGCCACGGCCTGCCTTCTGGCAGCCTGCGGTGGCGGTGGCTCGGACACCGCGCCTGCTGCACCGGTGACCTCGGTGAAGGTCGCGGGCGATAGCCTGGCCGACAGTGGCACCTTCGGCTTCAAGGCCACCGTGCAGGGGGCCGCAGCCACGGGGGCCGGGTCCACCCCGATCTGGCCCGAGCGTGTGGCCACCAGCTATGGCCAGACCCTGTGCGCGCACTACCTGTTCAACGGCACGGCGTTCGTGGCCAACAACAGCTGCTCGAACTACGCCGTGAGCGGTGGCCGCATCAACAACTTCACCGCGCCGACCTCTCCGGTGTCCATCACCCAGCAGCTCAAGGACCTGGGGAATGCCGGCTACAGCCCGGCCGACCTGGTGCTGGTCGACGGTGGCGGCAACGATGCGGCCGACCTGGTGGGTGCTTACCTGCGCGCCTCCGCAGACAATGGCCAGGCCTACGCGGCCGTGCTCACCAGCGTGCTGCCCGCAGCTACCGTCAACGCCGCCCTGGCCAGCGGTGCCACGGGGATGGCGCAGGTCGGTGGTGCCTACATGCAGGCGCTGGCCCAGCAGTTCGCCGCGACCATCCAGGCCAACACGGTGGCCAAGGGGGCCCCGCGCGTGGCCGTGCTGAATGCACCGGGCATCACCCGCACACCCCGCTTCCAGATGGTGCTGGGGTCCATCGCCGCCCAGCGCGGTGCCGACGCGGCCAAGCAGGCCGAGGCCCTGTTCGACGGCTGGGTCCAGGCCTTCAATGCACAACTGGCCACCAGCCTGGCGGGTGACGCCAAGATCGTGGTGGTGGACTTCTACACCTCGTTCAAGGACCAGTCGACCAACCCTGGGCAGTACCAGCTGACCAACGCCAGCACGCCCGCCTGCCCGGCAACAGGGGTGGGCAGCGACGGCCTGCCGACCTACAGCTTCCCGACCTGCACCGCGGCCGCGCTGTCTGCCATGGCGCCCCCAGCAGGAGCCACCGGAGGGGCGGACTGGTGGAAGAGCTACGGCTTCTCCGACAGCTTCCACCCCACGCCCTACGGCCACCAGCTGATCGGGCAACTGGTCTCGCGTTCGTTGTCGCGTGCAGGCTGGCTGTAAGGCTTCGCCGTGACCTCCGTACTTTTCAAGGAGTTTCCCATGCACCACTTTTCCCGGCTGGGCCTGGCGACGGCAGCCTTGTTGCTGTGCGCTGGCGCCTCGGCACAGGTTGCCGGCACGTTCAGCGTGCGCGCAGGCTTCACCCACATCGCCCCGCAGGTCAAGAGCGGCAACCTCAGCGCCCCGAGCTTTCCGGGCACCACCGTGGACGTGGGCAATGCCACCTCGCTGTCGGGCGGCGTGAACTACATGCTGACCAACCACTGGGCCGTGGATGTCCCTCTGGCGCTGCCGTTCAAGCACGATATCGAGGGCGATGGCGCCATCGCCGGCGTGGGCAAGCTCGGCGAGACCAAGGTCCTGCCGGTCACGGTGTTCGCGCAGTACCGCTTTGCCGAGCCCGAGGCGAAGTTCCGCCCCTATGTGGGGCTGGGCCTGACCTACAGCCGCTTCTTCAAGACCCGCAGCACGGCCACCTTGAGCGGCCTGACCGGTGGCACGCCGTCGCGCCCCACGACGGCGTCGGTGGACAACAAGTGGGGGCTGACGCCCCAGATCGGCTTCGTCTGGAGCATCAACGACCGCTGGTCGGTCGATGCCGCCTACTACAAGAGCTTCCTCAAGACCACGACACACCTGTCGTCAGGCCAGTCGATCACCACGCGGTTGAACCCCGACGTGATCGCCATCGGGGTCGGCTACCGGTTCTGAGGCCCCGAGCAGACACAAAAAAGCCGACCCTGGGTCGGCTTTTTTCTTGGGGCCGTCTCGGCCGCAGCGCGGCTTACCAGCGCGCGCGCAGGCGGTCGTAGGCGTAGTTGCCGAACTGGCGGTGGGCGTTGGGCGTCAGGTAGACGCTGTCGGCGAACACGTAGGAGTCCTGGTTGGCACCCGTCAGCAGGGTCGAGGGCGTGCACAGGGCCGAGTTGACCTGGCCGGCGCCGATGCCGATGCCGTTGGCCGTGTCCAGCGAGGTGCACACGGGCGTGGTGGCGTTGTTGAAGCCGTAGTTGGCAGGGGTGCCGACATACAGGTTCACGTAGTAGGCCGAGTCCACGTAGAGCACGTTGGCACCCAGGTCGACGATGCTCACCAGCAGGCCTTCGTTGAAGCGGCTGCTGGCATCGCTGAGCAGGGCTTCACGGTTGATGGTCTTGGCCCAGGGCGTCTTGCCCAGGTCGTAGGTGCCGGTGACGACCACGTTCTTGGCGCCCGCAGCGACCAGGCGGCGCACCTGGGTGGCCAGGTCCTGGCCGGCCTTGCGCGCAGCGGCCACCATGTCGGTGGTGCTCTGGGTGCCGGCCGTCACGGCGGCCATGCCGGCGATCACGTCGCTCGGGCCGCCGTTGATGACAATCAGGTCGCCTGTGGTGACGCCGCCGGCGGCCAGGAAGGTGTCGATCTGCTCGGTCACGGTGGGCGTGGTCGCCACACCCGCGGCATCGGGCTTGATCGCCACGCGGGCATTGCCCACGGCATAACTGCGGCCGCCGGCCACAGCCGATGCAGCCAGCGTCTTGCCGTAGCGCGAAGCGATCTGCAGCGTCCAGTTGTTCACGCTGCCATCGTTGACCGAGTAGCGCGTTCCCTTCTGGCCGACGTCGTTGTAAGCGTCGCCAAAGGCCACCAGGCGTTCAGGGTTGAAAGCCGACTCCGTCGTGCTCGAACCGCAGGCCGCAAGCAATGCGGCCGACGCGCATGCGGCCACCAGTACGGTGCGGCGCATCCAATTTGCTGCCATGTATTTCTCCAGAAAATGGGGGGTTAGTTTAACGACGCCATGTCAAGCCATGTAAAGCATTGTCACAGTGCGGCCATGTTTGTGCTCAGGCTGCTGCGGCGCGCTGCAGGCGGTCGCGCACGCCCTCCCATTCCGGGGTGGCGGGCGGGGCTTCGATCCAGATCAGCTTGACTCCGGCATCGTCGAAGCTGCGCAGCACGGCAAAGAGCTGCTGGGCAGTGGCCGACGCATCATCGGGCATGCGGCGCATGACCAGCCTGGACGAGCGCGTGCGCAAGGCCGTGCGGGCATAGATGGCCATGTTGGCGGCGTCGGCACCGAGCAGGTCCAGGCCCGTCTGCAGGGCCTTGGCATCCATCAGCCGCACCTTGGCGTTGGGCGCGTAGTGGGCTTCCAGCGTGCCCGAGGCGCGCGGCGTGTGCGCGGGCAGGTCTTCCTTGGACAGCGGGGCGATGCCGCAGGCGCGGGCGATCTGGGCGCGCGTGATGGCGCCCGGGCGCAGCAGCACCGGCATGCCGCGCGTGCAGTCGACGATGGTCGACTCGATCCCCACCCCGCAGGGGCCGCCATCGAGCACCAGCAGGTCCTCCCCCAGCTCGTCGGCGACATGCCGGGCGGTGGTGGGGCTCACGCGGCCGAACCGGTTGGCACTGGGGGCTGCCACGCCCCACACGGGCGGGCCACCGAGCTCGCTGCCATCTCCGGGGGCTGCGCACGCGGTCAGCAAGGCATGTGCCACGGGATGGGCCGGGCAACGCAGGCCCACGCTGTCCTGGCCGCCGGTGGCGGCCGTGGCCACGCCAGGGCGGCGCGGCAGGATGATGGTCAGTGGCCCGGGCCAGAACGCGTCGACCAGGGCCTGCGCAAAGGCCGGCACCTCGCTGGCGAAATGGGCAATGCCCGAGGCATCGGCCACGTGCACGATCAGCGGGTGGTCGCTGGGCCGCCCCTTGGCGGCAAAGATCTGGGCCACGGCCGCATCGCTGCTGGCGTCCGCTGCCAGGCCATACACCGTTTCGGTGGGCAGGCCCAGCAGGGCGCCGCTGCGCACCGCGCGGGCGGCGGCGGCGATGGATTCGGGCTGCTTGCCGTCGAGGATCATGGAATGCGGTCCGGGCCGGTCAGAAGGGCGCAATGCCCAGCAGGGCCGCGGCCTGGAGGGCGGTGGCGCGCGCGGCATCGGCGCTGTCGGCCGTGATGTTCAGGTGCCCCATCTTGCGCCCGGGCTTGGCGTCGCGCTTGCCGTACAGGTGCAGGTGGGTGCCGGGCAGGGCCAGCACCTGGGCCCAGGGTGGCGTCTGCGCGCTGCCATCGGCCGCAAACCACAGGTCGCCCAGCAGGTTGAGCATCACCGCCGGGCTGTGCTGGCGTGGCTGGGTGAGCGGCAGGCCGGCCATGGTGCGCACCTGCAGCTCGAACTGCGAGACGTCGCAGGCGTTCTGGCTGTAGTGGCCGCTGTTGTGCGGGCGTGGGGCGATCTCGTTGACCACCAGGCTGCCGTCCTGCAGCACGAAGAATTCCACGCACAGCACGCCCACGTACGAGAGACCGGCTGCGATCGAGACGGCACCGGCGATGGCCTGGCGGGCCAGTGCGTCGGGCAGGTTGCCGGCATGCACCTCGGTCACGGCCAGGATGCCTTCGCGGTGCAGGTTGCGCTGCACCGGCAGGTGCACGCAGGCGCCATCGGCACCGCGCGCGACGATGACCGAGCATTCGAGCGCCAGCGGCAGCATCTTTTCGAGCACACAGGCCACCTGGCCCACGGAATCCCAGGCGACGGCGAGCTCGGCGCTGGTCTTTACGCGCACCTGGCCCTTGCCGTCGTAGCCCATGCGGGCGGTCTTGAGAATGCCCGGCAGCAGGTCTGGCGAGACGGCAGCCAGTTGCTCGGCCGTCTCGATCACTGCATAGGGCGCGCAGGGCACGCCGCAGCGCACGAAATGGGCCTTTTCCTGCGCGCGGTCCTGGGCCACGGCCACGGCACCCGCAGCGGGCGACACCGGGCGCAGCGCGCCCAGCGCCGCCAGGGCGGTGGCGGGCACGTTCTCGAACTCCGTGGTCACGGCATCGGCCACGCGGGCCAGTTCGGCCAGGCCGGCCGCGTCCTCGTAGCCGGTCTGGATGTGGTGGTGGCTCACCAAGCCTGCGGGGCTGGTCGGGTCGGCATCGAGCACGGCCGTGAAGTAACCCATGGCCTGGGCCGTGTGCACGAACATGCGGCCCAGCTGGCCGCCGCCCAGGACGCCCAACGTGGCGCCCGGCAGGAGGGGGACAGAAAGCGTGGTCATGCAGCAGCCGGGGGCAGGGTCATGTTGCGCGCCACTTCGGTCTGCTCGGCGCGAAAGGCTTCCAGGCGCTGGCGCAGCTCGGGGCTCTCGCTGGCCAGCAGCGCCACCGCGAACAGGGCCGCGTTGGCGGCGCCGGCCGTGCCGATGGCGAAGGTCGCCACGGGAATGCCCTTGGGCATCTGCACGATGCTGTGCAGCGAATCCACGCCCTGCAGGTGGCGGCTGGCCACCGGCACGCCCAGCACGGGCACCGTGGTCTTGGCGGCGATCATGCCTGGCAGGTGGGCGGCGCCGCCGGCACCGGCGATGATGGCCTTGAGGCCCCGGCCGGCGGCGGCTTCGGCATAGGCGAACATGTCGTCGGGCATGCGGTGTGCCGACACCACGCGCGCCTCGTGGGAAATGCCGAATTGCTCAAGAATCTGCACTGCATGCTGCATGGTCTCCCAGTCGCTGCTGGAGCCCATGACCACGCCGATCTGGATGGGTTTCATGGTGTGTGTGGGGGCGCTCCGGTGGGCGTGAGCCCACCGGAGCGCTGTAGGTGGAACCCCCGATTTTACGATTTGCGATGGCCCCCCCGCCACGGGGTTGTTTCAATGCGCCAAAATAGCGCCAACTTGCTTCACCGGCCCTGGGCCCCCGACCATGATTGACGTCACCGTAGAAAATTTTGAAGCCGAGGTGATTGCCGCCTCGATGGAAGTGCCTGTGCTGGTGGATTTCTGGGCGCCCTGGTGCGGCCCCTGCAAGTCCCTCGGCCCGGTGCTGGAGAAGCTGGAAACCGAGTACGACGGCCGCTTCAAGCTCGCCAAGATCGACTCCGACCAGGAGCAGCAGTTGGCCGGCATGTTCGGCATCCGCAGCATTCCGACCTGCGTGCTGCTCATGAACGGCCAGCCCGTGGACGGCTTCATGGGCGCCCTGCCCGAGGGCCAGGTGCGCGAGTTCCTCGACAAGCATGTGCCCACGGCCGAGGTCCTGGAAGCCGAGGAGCAGGAAGAAGAAGCCCTGGATGCCCTGGCAGAAGGTGACACCGGCACCGCGCTGGAAAAGCTGCAGCATGCCGTGGCCACCGACCCGGGCAATGACGACGCGCGCTTCGACTACGTCAAGCTGCTGCTGCAGCTGGGCCGCGATGACGATGCCAAGGTGGCGTTCGCCCCGGTGATCGCCAAGGCCCCCAATTCGCGCAAGATCGCCGCGCTCAAGGTCTGGATGGACGCCATCGACACCGTGGCCACCACCGAAGGCGCGGGCGACACGTCCGCGTTCGAGGCCAGGATCGCGGTCAGCAAGCGCGACTTCGACGCCCGCCTGGCCCATGCGCGCTGGCTCATCACCGAGCAGCGCTGGACCGACGCCATGGACGAACTGCTCGAGATCCTGATGCGCGACAAGGCCTGGGGCGAAGAAGTGGCGCGCAAGACCTACGTCGCCATCCTGGAGATCATCGAGCAGCCCAAGGCCAAGGTGGCAGACGGCCAGATCCCGCCGGACGACCCGGTGGTGGCCACGTACCGCCGCCGCCTGTCGAGCGTCGTGCTCAGCTGACCGGCACCATGCAAAAAGGCTCCCCAGGGAGCCTTTTTTGTTGCAGGAACCGGGACGGGTGTCAGCCGACCAACCGTTCCAGCGCCTCGCGGTACTTGGCCGCGGTCTTTTCGATCACCTCGCGCGGCAGGCGCGGAGAGGGTGGGGTCTTGTCCCAGGGCTTGCCGTTGACCTGGGCCTGCTCCAGCCAGTCGCGCACGAACTGCTTGTCGTAGCTTGGCGGGTTCTGGCCGGCGGCGAGCGCCGCTTCATAGCCTTCCACAGGCCAGTAGCGCGAGCTGTCGGGCGTGAGCACCTCGTCCATCAGCACCAGGGTGCCATCGGGTGCCAGACCGAACTCGAATTTCGTGTCGGCAATGATCATGCCCTTGGTCAGCGCGATCTCCGCCGCGGCCTGGTAGATGGCGATGCTCAGGTCGCGGATCTGCGTGGCCAGCGGCAGGCCGATCATCTCCACCGTGCGCTCGAAGGTGATGTTCTCGTCGTGCTCGCCGGCTGCGGCCTTGGCGGCCGGGGTGTAGATGGGCGCTGGCAGCTTGGCTGCATTGGTCAGGCCTTCGGGCAGGGGCACGCCGCAGACCGAGCGCGACTCCTGGTACTCCTTCCAGCCGCTGCCGGCCAGGTAGCCGCGCACCACGGCCTCGACCGGGATGGGTTGCAGGCGCTGCACCAGCATCGAGCGGCCGCGGATCTGCGGGGCCTCGGCCGGGGTGACCACGCTCTCGGGGGCGTCGCCCGTCAGGTGGTTGGGGCAGATGTGGCCGAGCTTGTCGAACCAGAACAGCGCCATCTGCGTGAGCAGCTCGCCCTTGCCGGGGATGGGCTCGCCCATGATCACGTCGAAGGCCGAAAGGCGGTCGCTGGCCACCATCAGGATGCGGTCGTCGCCCACGGCGTAGTTGTCGCGCACCTTGCCGCGCGCCAGCAGGGGCAGCGAGGTCAGGGCGGAGGTGTGCAGGGCGTTGGAGCTGGGCTGGGTCATGGTGTCGGTGTGGGGCAGTCGATGTCCGCTGCGGTCAGGCCTGGGGAAGGGGAGGGCGCGCACCCGCGCGGCCACGTTCTCTGTACAGCAAGCCGATTTTACGCGCCGGGGCCGATGCTCCGGTCGGCAGGGGCTTGTGGGGCCCTTCGAGGGACGGCACACTGCCGGGCTCGCTTTCACCATGCCCTTGCCGGCAATCCCTTGTGCCCACGTCCCATCCCCTTTCTCCCCGCCGCGAACTGTGGCTGCTCCTGACCCTGGCGGGCGTGCAATTCACGCACATCCTGGATTTCATGATCATGATGCCGCTGGGCCCGCAGCTCACGCGCATCTTCGCCATCAGCGATGCCCAGTTCGGCCTGCTGGTGTCGGCGTACACGCTGTCGGCCGGTGTCTCGGGGCTGCTGGCCTCGACCTACATCGACCGCTTCGGCCGCAAGCGCCTGCTGCTGGCGCTGTACGCGCTGTTCGGCCTGGCCACGCTGGCCTGCGGCCTGGCGCCCACCTACGCCACGCTGATGGTGGCGCGCGTGCTGGCCGGCATGTTCGGCGGCGTGCTCTCGGCCCTGTGCCAGACCGTCGTGGCCGATGTGGTTCCCTTCGAGCGGCGCGGGCGGGCCATGGGCATCGTGATGACCTCGTTCTCGGTGTCCACGGTGGCCGGGGTGCCGCTGGGGCTGGTGTTCGCCGAGTACGGGGGTTGGCACATGCCGTTCTTCGCGATTGCCGCGATGTGCCTGTTGCTGCTGGTGTTTGCCGCGCGCACCCTGCCGACCATGGATGCCCACCTGGCGGCAGGCCAGCAGCGCACGGCCCTGGGCGGCATCGCCGAGGTGCTCAGGGACGCCAACCACCGCCGGGCCTTCGTGTTCTCGGGCCTGCTGATGTTCACCGGCTTCACGGTGATCCCGTACATCACCATCTACATGCAGGCCAATGCCGGCGTGCGCACCGACCAGGTGCCGCTGATCTACCTGTGCGGCGGCGTGGTGACCCTGTTCACGGCGCGCCTGTTCGGGCGCCTGACGGATGCGCGCGGCAAGGTCCGCACCTTCCGCTGGCTGGCCCTGGCGGTGGGGCCGTGCCTGCTCGGCATCACCACGGTGCATGGGGTGCCGCTGTGGGTGGTGCTCACGGTGTCCACGCTGATGTTCGCCTTCATGAGCGGGCGCATGATCCCCGGCATGGCCATCATCACCTCGGCCGCCAACCCGCAGCTGCGCGGCACGTTCATGACGCTCAATGCCTCGGTGCAGTCCGCGGCCATGGGCGTGGCTTCGCTGGTGGGGGGCGTGCTGATCAGCCGCGATGCCCAGGGGCTGGTACAGGGCTACTGGATGGCTGCGGTGGTGGGCACCGTTGCCAGCGTGCTGTCCATCGCGGTGGTGGGGCGGCTGGTGCTGCATGGCGCAGCGCCGGGGCCTGCAGGCAAGGCCTGAGGCGTGGCTCCTGTGGGCCAGGCTGCCCCTGCCAACTCAGCCATTGTGCGCCCTTTTCGGGCCGCTGGCACCTCGCCGGGCATAACCCAGTGGGCAGGGGCGGTATGGGATTGCATTTCGATGACAGCAGGGGCATAGTGAACCCGTCAATGGATGCATCCAAGTTCGCCGGGCCGGCCCTCTGATCCAGGGCGGCATTTGTTCCACCGAGAGCCACAGGAGACTTATTTATGAACTTGACGATCAGCGGTCACCACCTCGAAGTTACCCCAGCACTGCGCAGTTATGTGACAACCAAGCTGGACC
The DNA here is from genome assembly GCF_059418305.1 of Acidovorax sp. GW821-FHT09B03. Classification (NCBI taxonomy): domain Bacteria; kingdom Pseudomonadati; phylum Pseudomonadota; class Betaproteobacteria; order Burkholderiales; family Comamonadaceae; genus Acidovorax; species Acidovorax sp. GW821-FHT09B03. The sequence continues at coordinate 23,153 of NZ_JBWKPP010000001.1, read as the reverse complement.
GGATCAATCGCCATTTCGACCAAGTAGTAGACGTCAAGGTGCTGCTGACAGTAGAGAAGCAAAAGGAAAAGGAAAAGCGCCAGCGAGCGGAATGCAATATCCATGTGAAGGGCAACGACCTGTTTGCCGAGAGCTCCCATTCCGACCTGTATGCTGCGGTGGATGAGCTGGTCGACAAGATGGACCGCCAGGTGGTGCGCCACAAGGACCGCCTGCAGGACCACCACCACGAAGCTGCCAAGCGCGAAATGCACGCCTGAGCGTTGCATTGCGGGCCACAGCAACCGCCCCTGGAGGCGGTTTTTTTGTGGCCCCTTGTAAATTGCTCAGGGTTTTTGCCAATATGTGCATAATTGTTACCTCTGACCATGAACCGACTCGCCTCCATCCTGCCTCCCGCCCAAGTGCTTGTGAGCGTGGACTCCACCAGCAAGAAGCGTGCTTTTGAAGAGGCGGGTCTGCTGTTCGAGAGCCAGCACGGGCTCTCGCGTGCCCTGATCACCGACAGCCTCTTCGCGCGCGAGCGCCTGGGCTCGACGGGCCTGGGCCATGGCGTGGCCATCCCGCATGGCCGCATCAAGGGCCTCAAGGCGCCCATGGCGGCGGTGTTCCAGTTGGCCCACCCCATCGGTTTCGATGCCCCGGACGAAATGCCGGTGGCGCTGCTGATCTTCCTGCTGGTGCCCGAGGCCGCGACCCAGAAGCACCTGGAGATCCTCTCGGAGATCGCCGAGCTGCTGAGCGACTCGGTGCTGCGCGAAAAGCTCAAGGCCAGCACCGATGCGGCCGAGCTGCACGGCATGATCGCCGGCTGGCAGTCCACCCAGGCCGCCTGACCTGCGCGGCACCGCGCATTCCCCCGCATCCTTGCCGTGAAACCCAATGTTGTCAGCGCCGACGTCCTTTTCGAGGAATTCCGCAGCGCCCTGAAATGGGAGTGGGTTGCGGGCCTCGGTGCCTCCGAGCGCCGCTTCGACGAAGTGGCGGTACGCTCCGCCCGCTCGGGCGCCGACCTGGTCGGCTACCTCAACTACATCCATCCCTACCGGGTGCAGATCCTGGGCGAGCGCGAGATCGCCTACCTGAGCAATGCCTCCCCCGACGACTGCAAGCGCCGCATCGCCCGCATCGTGACGCTGGAGCCGCCGGTGCTGGTGCTGGCCGACAACCAGACCGCGCCCGATGCGCTGGTGTCGATGTGCGAGCGCGCGCAGATCCCGATGTTCTCCACGCACGAGTCCTCGGCCTTCGTGATCGACGTGCTGCGGGCCTACCTGTCCAAGCACTTCGCCGACCGCACGACCATGCACGGCGTGTTCATGGACATCCTGGGCCTGGGCGTGATGATCACCGGCGAATCGGGCCTGGGCAAGAGCGAACTCGGCCTGGAGCTGATCTCGCGCGGCAACGGCCTGGTGGCCGACGACGCGGTGGATCTGTTCCGCATCAACCAGACCACCATCGAGGGCAAGTGCCCCGAGCTGCTGCAGAACCTGCTGGAAGTGCGCGGCATCGGCCTCCTGGACATCCGCGCCATCTTTGGCGAGACGGCCGTGCGCCGCAAGATGCGCCTGAAGCTCATCGTGCACCTGGTGCGCAAGGAAACGCTGGAGCGCGACTACGAGCGCCTGCCCTACGAGCCGCTCACCCAGGACGTGCTGGGCGTGCCCGTGCTCAAGGTGGTGATCCAGGTGGTGGCCGGCCGCAACATCGCCGTGCTGGTCGAGGCCGCCGTGCGCAATACCATCCTGCAGCTGCGCGGCATCGACACCTACCAGGAATTCGTCGAACGCCACCGCCGCGCCATGGAGCGCGACACCGGCGGCTAGCGGCGCTCAGTCAGGCCGCCGAAACTGGCGCGGCCATACCAGTGCTCCCGCGCAAGGGCCGCCCCGCCGCGCTGGGAGCGTCCCCCCTCTGGGGGGAAGGCGCCGCAGGCGACTCAGGGGGGAGTCATTTCTTCGCGCAATCGGCGCACTGGCCGTAGAGCGCCATGGTGTGGTCCTGCACCAGCCAGCCCTTGGACTTGGCCACGAGTTGCTGGCGCTTTTCGATCTCGGGGTCGTAGAACTCCTCGACCTTGCCGCAGGACGTGCAGACGAAGTGGTCGTGGTGCGAGCCCTCGTTGAGTTCGTACACGGCCTTGCCGCTCTCGAAGTTGCTGCGGATCAGGATGCCCGCCTGCTCGAACTGCGTGAGCACGCGGTACACGGTGGCCAGGCCGATGTCCGAGCGCTCCTCGAGCAGCACGCGGAACACGTCTTCGGCCGTCATGTGGCGCTGCGTGCCCTTCTGGAAGATCTCCATGATCTTCAGGCGGGGCAGGGTTGCCTTGAGGCCGGTGCTTTTGAGTTCGTCGATATTGGTCATGGATTGGTCCTGGTTGCCGGTGGCCCGGGAAGGGGAGAGAGGCTGCCGCTACAATGGTTTGATCATATCCTCAGCTCTTTCCCCCATGCCAGTCAAAGCCCGTATCAATGCCCGCCTGGGCTGGATCCTGTTGGTGGGTGCCGTCGTCGGCACCCTGGCGGGGTGCGGCAGCCTGGACGGCGCCAGCCGCCGCCTGGCCACCGTGGTCACGCCGTACAAGATCGACATCGTGCAGGGCAATTTCGTCTCGCGCGAGCAGGTCGAGGCCTTGAAGCCCGGCCAGAGCCGCCAGCAGGTGCGTGAAATCCTGGGCACCCCCCTGGTGACCAGCCTGTTCCACTCCAACCGCTGGGAATACGTCTTCACCCTGAAGAAGCCCTCGGCCGAGCTGCAGACCCGCAAGCTCACGGTGTTCTTCGAGGGCGACGTGCTGGCGCGTTCGGAAGGCGACGAAATGCCCTCCGAGGCCGAATTCGTCGCCTCGCTGGACGGCGGCCGCACCGGCAAGGGCAAGGTGCCCGTGCTGGAGGCCACGCAGGACCAGCTGGCGCGCTACCCCGCACGCAAGGCCGAGACCCCCGCCGAAAAGGCCGCCGATGCAGCCCCGCAGGAACTGGCACCGGCCCGCTACCCGCCCCTCGAAGTGCCCGGGCGCTGACCGGGCGGCCCCCCATGGGGGCTTTTTTCATTGTCATCTATTAGCGAACCCAGGAATCACATGGCAGGGAACACATCGACAACCTCCACCCCCGTGCGCGTGGCCGTTGCCGGCGCATCGGGCCGCATGGGCCGCATGCTCATCGAGGCCCTGCGCGCCACCGACGACTGCGTGCTCGCCGGCGCACTGGACGTGGCCGCCAGCCCCGGCATCGGCTCGGATGCCACCGCCTTCCTCGGCCATGCCAGCGGCGTGGCCATCACCTCGGACATCAAGGCCGGCCTGCAGAACGCCGACGTCCTGATCGACTTCACGCGCCCCGAGGGCACGCTGGCCCACCTGGCGGTGTGCGCCGAACTGGGCGTGAAGATGGTCATCGGCACCACCGGCTTTTCCGACGAGCAGAAGGCCGAGATCGCCGCCCTGGCGCAGCGCACGGCCGTGGTCATGGCGCCCAACATGAGCGTGGGCGTCAACGTCACGCTCAAGCTGCTGGAGATGGCCGCCAAGGCCATGGCCACCGGCTACGACATCGAGATCATCGAGGCCCACCACCGCCACAAGGTGGATGCGCCCTCGGGCACCGCGCTCAAAATGGGCGAGGTCATCGCCGAGGCCATGGGCCGCGACCTCAAGGAATGCGCCGTCTACGCCCGCGAAGGCATCACGGGCGAGCGCGATCCGTCCAGCATCGGCTTTGCGGCCATCCGCGGCGGCGACATCGTGGGCGACCACACCGTGCTGTTCGCGGGCATCGGCGAGCGCATCGAGATCACGCACAAGTCCAGCAGCCGCACCACCTACGCCCAGGGCAGCCTGCGCGCCGTGCGCTACCTGGCCGCCCACCAAACCGGTCTGCACGACATGTTCGACGTGCTGAACCTGAAGTAAGAAACCAAGGCCGTACACGCGCATGGACGCATTCCACTGGTGGCGCCAGGGCGACGCGGTGACACAGGGCACGGCCCTGCTGCTGCTGGGCATGTCCGTTGCCAGCTGGGTGGTGATCTTCTGGAAGCTGCGCCTGCTGCGCCGTGCCAGTGCCGACGTGGCGCGCTGCGTGGCCGCCGTCTGGCAGGCCCCCTCGCTGCCGGAGGCCGCGCTGCGCCTGCAGGGCTTTGACCGGCTGGCCCTGGTGCTGCCCATGGTGCAGGCCGTCAACACCGTGGCCGACCAGGCCTCCCCCGCTGCCCTGGCTTCCATGGGCAGCCTGTCGCAGCGGCTCACGCGCGTGCTGCGCGACGCCTTGCACGCGGTGCTGGGCCGCCTGCAGTTCGGCCAGGTGCTGCTGGCCACCGTGGGCTCCACGGCGCCGTTCGTGGGCCTGCTGGGCACCGTCTGGGGCATCTACCATGCGCTGTCGGCCATGGCCGGGGCCGGGCAGATCACCATCGACCGCGTGGCCGGCCCCGTGGGCGAGGCCCTGGTCATGACCGCCGCCGGACTGGCCGTGGCCATCCCGGCCGTGCTGGCCTACAACGTCTGCGGCCGGCTCATCGGGCGCATCGAGGCCGACCTGGAGGGGTTCGCCCGGGATTTGCGTGAACTGCGCACCGATATGGCGCACGCGGCCGCCGTGCCCGTGGGCAGGGTGGCCGAATGAGCTTCGGCAGGCTGGAACGTACGCCGGGTTCCCAGCCCATGAGCGACATCAACATGACGCCGCTGGTCGACGTGATGCTGGTGCTGGTGGTGATCTTCATCCTCACTGCGCCGCTCATGGCCAGCGCCATCCGCCTGGACCTGCCGCGCGCCGAGGGCACCGCCTCCGGGACGCCGGCCAGGGCCCTCACGCTGGTGGTGGACCGCACGGGCCAGGCCTTCCTCGACGACCAGCCGCTGGCACAGGCCGCACTGGCCGAGCGCCTGCAGCGCATCGGCGCCACCGCGCCCGACACCGAAGTGCAGCTGCGCGCGGACGCCGCCGTGCCCTATGGTCGCATCGTCGAGATCATGGGCGCAGCCCATGCCGCGGGCCTGCAGCGCATCGGTTTCGTGGCCGATCCGCAGTCCGCCGCCCAAGCCCCGAAAAAGCCCTGAAACCCGGGCTGCCGGGCCCGCTCCCGCGGCGGTTCGCCCGACAGCCTAAAATCCGCGCAGCGCAGTCCTGTGGCTGCACCATCCTGACCCGAGCCTCCATGCAAGACAAATACTCTCCCCAAGAGGTTGAGCGCGCCGCGCAAGACCACTGGACCGCCCGCGATGCCTACCGCGTGGTCGAAGACGCGAACAAGAAGAAGTTCTACGCCTGCTCGATGCTGCCCTACCCCAGCGGCAAGCTGCACATGGGCCATGTGCGCAACTACACCATCAACGACATGCTCACGCGCTACCTGCGCATGAACGGCCACAACGTGCTCATGCCCATGGGCTGGGACGCCTTCGGCCTGCCGGCCGAGAACGCGGCGCTCAAGAACGGCGTGCCGCCTGCGAAGTGGACGTACGAGAACATCGCGTATATGAAGACGCAGATGCAGGCCATGGGCCTGGCCATCGACTGGTCGCGCGAAGTCGCCACCTGCGATCCCGAGTACTACCACTGGAACCAGTGGCTGTTCCTGAAGATGCTGGACAAGGGCATTGCCTACCGCAAGACCCAGGTCGTGAACTGGGACCCGGTGGACCAGACCGTGCTGGCCAACGAGCAGGTCATCGACGGCAAGGGCTGGCGCACCGGCGCCACGGTGGAAAAGCGCGAGATTCCCGGCTACTACCTGAAGATCACCGACTACGCCGAAGAACTGCTGGACTTCGTGACCGGCGACAAGCTGCCCGGCTGGCCCGAGCGCGTCAAGCTCATGCAGGAGAACTGGATCGGCAAGAGCGAAGGCGTGCGCTTTGCCTTCCTGCACGACATCCAGGGCGATGACGGCGCGCTGATCGGCGACGGCCGCATGTACGTCTTCACCACGCGCGCCGACACCATCATGGGCGTGACCTTCTGCGCCGTGGCGCCCGAGCACCCACTGGCGGCGCATGCCGCGCGCAGCAACCCGGCGCTGGCGGCCTTCATCGAGGAATGCAAGAGCGGCGGCACCACCGAGGCCGAGCTGGCCACGCAGGAAAAGAAGGGCCAGCCCACGGGCCTGTTCGTGACGCACCCCATCACCGAAGAACAGATCCCGGTGTGGGTGGGCAACTACGTGCTCATGGGCTATGGCGACGGCGCCGTGATGGGCGTGCCCGCGCACGACGAGCGCGACTTTGCCTTCGCCCTGAAGTACGACCTGGAAATCAAGCAGGTGGTGCTGGTGGACGGCGAGCACTTCAACTATCACCAGTGGAACGACTGGTACGGTGACAAGCAGCGCGGCGTGACCATCAACTCCGACAGCTTCAGCGGCATGGGCTACAAGGAGGCCGTGGCCGCCGTGGCCCACGCGCTGCAGGCCAAGGGCCTGGGCGAGACCAAGACCACCTGGCGCCTGCGCGACTGGGGCGTTTCGCGCCAGCGCTACTGGGGAACGCCCATCCCCATCATCCACTGCGAGGAGCACGGTGCCGTGCCGGTGCCCGAGAAGGACCTGCCGGTGGTGCTGCCCACCGACTGCGTGCCCGACGGCTCGGGCAACCCGCTGCACAAGCACGAAGGTTTCCACGCCGGCGTGACCTGCCCGGTCTGCGGCAAGGCCGCGCGCCGCGAGACCGACACCATGGACACCTTCGTGGACAGCTCGTGGTACTTCATGCGCTACTGCGACCCGAAGAACGACGACGCCATGGTGGCCGACGGCACGGCCTACTGGATGCGCGACCAGAAGGCCGCGACCGGTGGTGCCGGCATGGACCAGTACATCGGCGGCATCGAGCACGCCATCCTGCACCTGCTGTACGCACGTTTCTGGACCAAGGTCATGCGCGACCTGGGGCTGGTGACGGTGGACGAACCCTTCGCCCACCTACTCACGCAGGGCATGGTGCTCAACCACATCTACTTCACGCGCGACGAGAAGGGCGGCAAGAGCTACTTCCCGCCCGAGGGCGTGACCCCCGTGCTGGATGCCCAGGGCCGCATCACCGGCGGCAAGCTGAACGAGGCCGAAGGCCAGTTCGCGCAGGGCCTGCTGCTGGAGTATGGCGGCGTGGGCAAGATGGGCAAGACCGAGCGCAACGGTGTCGATCCGCAGGACCTGATCGCCAGGTACGGTGCCGACACCGCCCGCCTGTACACCATGTTCACGGCCCCGCCCGAAGCCACGCTGGAGTGGAACGATGCGGCCGTGGAAGGCAGCTACCGCTTCCTGCGCCGGGTGTGGAACTTCGGCTTCAAGCTCGCGGCCATCGACCGGGACGCGGCGCTGGCCAGCGTGGCCGGTGCCACGAGCCTGGCCGACGTGCAGTTCGGCAAGGAGGCCAAGGCCCTGCGCCTGGAGATCCATACCGTGCTCAAGCAGGTGGACTACGACTACCAGCGCATGCAGTACAACACGGTGGTTTCGGGCGCGATGAAGATGATCAACGCGCTGGAAGATTTCAAGGCCACCGACTCGGCAGGCGCCCAAGTGGCGCTGATCGAGGGCTTCGGCATCCTGCTGCGCAGCCTGTACCCCGCCACGCCCCACATCGCCCACGCGCTGTGGGCCACGCTGGGCTATGCCGGTGCCCTGGGCGAGCTGCTCGACGCGCCCTGGCCCCAGGTGGACGCCGGTGCCCTGGTGCAGGACGAGATCGAGCTCATGCTGCAGGTCAACGGCAAGTTGCGCGGCTCCATCCTCGTGCCGGCCCAGGCCGACAAGGCCGAGATCGAGCGCGTTGCGCTGGCCAGCGAAGCCTTCATCGCCCAGGCCGCAGGGGCTGCGCCCAAGCGCGTGATCGTGGTGCCCGGGCGCCTGGTGAACGTGGTGGTGTGAGCATGCTGACCAAGCGCACCCTGCTCATGGCGGCACCTGCCGCATTGCTCACCGCCTGCGGTTTTCGCCTGCGTGGCGTGCCCGAGTTCTCGTTCGACGTGCTGTTCATCGCCGCGCCCCCCAGCTCCACGCTGGCGCGCGAGCTGCAGCGCACGCTGGACGGCTCGGGCAGCAAGCTCACGGTGCTGCGCGATATGGCGGACCTGCCCAAGGCCCAGGTCGGGCTGGAGCTGCTGTCCGAGCAGCGCGAGCGCGTGGTCGTGGGGCAGAACGCCTCGGGCCAGGTGCGCGAACTGCAACTGCGGCTGCGCGTGAAGTTCCGGGTGCGCGGTGCCAATGGCGCAGAACTCCTGCCCGAGACCGAGCTGCTGCAGCAGCGCGACATCAGCTACAACGAAACCATCGCCCTGGCCAAGGAGGCCGAAGAGGCCCTGCTGTACCGCAACATGCAGACCGACATCGTGCAGCAATTGCTGCGCCGCCTGGCGGTCGTGAAGCGCTGAGGCTACTTCAGCGGGGGCACCCGCATCAGGGTGCTTTTTCCGAAGAGTGATTCCACCAGGTCCACGGCCACCTCGGCCGTCTGGTTGCGCACGTCCAGGGCCGGGTTCAGTTCCATGATGTCCAGCGAGGCCAGGCGGCCGCTGTCGGCGATCATCTCCATGCACAGCTGGGCCTCGCGGTAGGTCGGGCCGCCGGGCACGGTGGTGCCCACGCCGGGGGCAATGCCCGGGTCCAGGAAGTCCACGTCGAAGCTCACGTGCAGGTGGGTGTTCTCGTCCATGCCGGCCAGGGCCTGCTGCATGGCCTGGCGCATGCCGATCTCGTCGATGGCGCGCATGTCGAACACCTCCAGCCCCTGCTCGTGCACCAGGCGCTTCTCGCCCGCATCCACGCTGCGGATGCCGATCTGGCGCACCTGTTGCGGCCGCAGGGCCGGGCCGCCATCGGGCATGCCGGCCAGGCCCGTGAGTTCGATCGGTCCCAGCCCGCACAGGCAGGCCACGGGCATGCCATGCACGTTGCCGCTGGGCGTGAGGGCGCTGGTATTGAAGTCGGCATGGGCGTCGAGCCAGAGCACGCGCAGCGTCTTGCCCGTCTCGGCGCAATGGCGTGCCACCGCGCTGATGCTGCCCAGGCCGAGGCAGTGGTCGCCGCCAAGCAGGATGGGCAGGCGGCCCTGCTGCAGCTCGGCATGCACGGCATCGAACACCAGCTGGTTCCACTGCACCACTTCGGGCAGGTGGCGGTAGCCGTCCACCGGCGGCAGCCAGGGATTGGCCGGGCCGTTCAGGTTGCCGCGGTCTGCCACCTGCAGGCCGTGGCGCTCCAGCGCCGCCTGCAAGCCCGCCACGCGCAAGGCCTCCGGGCCCATGGACGCGCCGCGGGCTCCGGCACCGATGTCGGTGGGCGCGCCGATCAGACTGGCGGCAGGGTGCGTTGCAGGGAGGATGGTCATGCGTGGGTGCCTTTGTGAGGGGGAATGGGCTGCTGCTGCAACGCGGGTAGCGCCACGGCCATGCAGGGCGTTATTGTGGGTCGGCGCGCGGGCAATGGAAAGCCAAAAGCCTGTGCAATTCTTGCCAAAGATTGATCAATTTGTACGACCTTGTTGGCATTTGGTACGGCGCAGGCTTTCTGCACCGTGCCGGGAGGTCGCAGGGGAGCGTGCCACGCGTTTAGACTTTGCACCATGCAAGTCGCCCTGGCCCAACTCTCCCCCCACCTCCAAAAGGGCCTGTCGCCGCTGTATGTGCTGCATGGCGATGAAGCGCTTTTGCAGCAGGAGGCGGCCGACGCCATCCGCGCCACGGCGCGCAGCCAGGGCTATACCGAGCGCAGCTCGTACACGGTAGCGGGCGCCCACTTCGACTGGAGCGCCGTGCTGGCTGCCGGGGGCTCGCTGAGCCTGTTTGCCGACAAGCAGATCGTGGAGATCCGCATCCCGTCGGGCAAGCCGGGCAAGGATGGCAGCGTGGCGCTGCAGCAGATCGCCGAGGCCGCCCGGAGCAACGACAGCACCCTGACCCTGGTGATGCTGCCGCGCCTGGACAAGGCCACGCGCACGGGCGCCTGGTTCGCCGCGCTGGAGGGCAACGGCACCTCGATCCAGATCGACCCCATCGAGCGCGGCATGCTGCCGCAGTGGATCGCCCAGCGTCTGGCCACCCAGGGCCAGCGCGTGGTGGCGGGCGAGGAGGGCCAGCGCACGCTGCAGTTCTTTGCCGACCGCGTGGAGGGCAACCTGCTCGCCGCCCACCAGGAGATCCAGAAGCTCGCGCTGCTGCACCCACCGGGCGAACTGACCCAGGCCCAGGTCGAAGCGGCCGTGCTCAATGTGGCGCGCTACGACGTGTTCAAGCTGTCCGAGTCGGTGCTGGGCGGCCACACCGGGCGCGTGCAGCGCATGCTCGACGGCCTGCAGGCCGAGGGCGAGGCCGAGGTGCTGGTGCACTGGGCGCTGGCCGAGGACATACGCGCCCTGAAGCGCGTGAAGGACGCGATGAACGCCGGGCGCCCGCTGCCCATGGCCCTGCGCGAGAACCGCATCTGGGGGCCCAAGGAGCGCCTGTTCGAGCGCATCCTGCCCAAGGCCAGCGACGCGGCGCTGGCGCGCCTGCTGCAGTCGGCCCACACGGTGGACGGCATCGTCAAGGGCCTGAAGGTGCCCGACTGGCCTACCGATGGCTGGCAGGCCCTGCAGCGCCTGGCGCTGCAGCTGTGCAGGCTGACAAGTTCGGCAAAGTAGCCCGCACTGCGTTCAGCGCGCGTCCAGCGTGCCGCGCGCCTTGTCCACCCACATCTGCAGGTTGGCCACCAGGTCCTTCTGGCTGAACGAGCAGCTCTCCTCGGAGAACAGCGCGCTCGATTCGAGCCGGTCGAGCAGGTTCAGCAGGACTTCGCTGTAGCGCGGCGGCAGGGCCGCGAGCAGGTCGGCCTGTCCGCGCGCCAGCGTGCTCAAGGACGCGGCACTGGCTGCGCCCTCGCTGAAACGCGCCAGGGCGGCTTGCAATGTGGTGAGTTGGTCGTGTTCGGCTGCCATGCCCCAAGTATCCGCGAAAGGCCCTGGCGGCCCGGCAGCAGCACGGCCGTGCACTTTTGCGTGCCGGCTTCGTGCACAAGTTCACGCCCTGCCCGCCGGCCTGCGCTGCACACCATTGTTTGCAAAGCCGGCCGCCGTCAGACTCGCGGCCAAGCGGTTCGCAGCCATGCATCACACACAGATGGCGGCACGGCGGACACCGCTGGTTCATGGAGCCCTCCATGGGTTCCAGGTGTTTACCTGTTTGATTTCCGATTGACCGAATTACTGAGAGAACCGATGAAGTACCTGATGAAGAACAAGACTTTCCGCACGGCCGCAGCCCTGGGCGCTGCCGCACTGTGCAGTGCCTTTGCGATGACCTCGGCGCACGCAGTGCAGCCGGCCATCTCCATGGGCTACGACCACGCGCTGGTGCTGCGCGCCGACGGCACCGTCTGGTCCTGGGGCTACGGCGGCAGCGGCCAACTGGGCCTGGGCAACACCGCCACCCGCACCACGCCCACGCAGATCCCCGCGCTGCAGAACGTGGTGCAGGTGGTGGCGCGCGGCTCGTTCTCGCTGGCGCTCAAGGCCGACGGCAGCGTCTGGGCCTGGGGCGACAACTCCGGCGGGCGCACCGGGGGCAATGGCACCAGCGTGCCCGTGCAGATCAACGGCCTGAGCAACATCGTGAGCATCAACGCCGGCACCGATACCGCCGCCGCCTTCGCCACCGACGCAGCCGGCCAGGTCTATGCCTGGGGCAGCAACAGCACCGCCCTGCTGGGCACGGGCCAGACCAGCCCCGGCGGCAACCCCGTGCCCCGCCTGGTGGCCGGTGCCCAGGGCGCCGTCGCCGTGAGCGCCTCGGACGCCGCCGCCCTGGCACTGCGCCAGGACGGCAAGGTCCTCGCCTGGGGCTCCAACGGCAACAAGGCCCTGGCCCCGGTGGCCGGCACCGCCACCGCCCCTGTCGTGATCGACGCCCTGGGCAGCGTGCAGGCCGTGGCCTCCACCTCCATGAACATCGCCGGCCAGTACTACGCCCTCAAGAACGACGGCAGCGTCGCCGTCTGGGGCCAGGCCTCGACCAACGCCACCTACTGCGGCCAAAAAGGCATCCAGAACGGCGGCTTCGCCCTGATCGACATCTCCCCCGTCCAGGGCCTGACGCGCATCCAGCAGATCGAGCCGGGCGACGGCCACACCCTGTTCGTCGATGCCGATGGTGCGGTGCATGCCTGTGGCGTCAATGCCGCCGGCCAGCTGGGCGACGGCACCCTGGTGAACCCTTCCACCGAAGTGCCCAAGATCGCGCACATCGCGGGCCTGCCGCCCGTGGTTGCCGCGGCGGCGGGTTCGGCGATCTCGGGCGTGATCGGCACCGACGGCAGCGTCTGGATCTGGGGCAAGGGCACCAACCTGGGTGGCACCGACAAGACCACGGCTCCCGTGCGCGTGATGGGCGGCAATGGAGCGGCCTTCGATGCCGGGCGGGTGGGCGATGCCAGCGGCACCTTCGCGGGCAGCCAGACCGGCCCCCTGAGCAACGTGACACTGGACGTCGGAGCCACGGTCTCCACGCTGCACCGGGGCAAGACCGGGCGCGTGTACGTGGCGGCCTTTGCGGGCTCGACCGTGCTGTTCCTGGGCTCCAACGGCTGGGCGCAGTACACGGGTGGTGCCTTCCCGGCGTACCTGTCGGGTGCGCTGCCGCGCACGGTGCCGGTGCGCATTGCCTCGGGCCTGAACTTCAGCGGGCTGGAAGGCGTGCAGCTGGTGGTGGGGTACGGTGTGGGGGATGATGCCTCGGCCGCTGCGGAGATGGTGCGGGCGGGGCGTTACCGGGTGGTGCACACGCTCAACTGAGTGCCTGTGGGCGGGTGCCGGGATCGCCGGTCCGCCAGGGAGGCGGCTGGCGGAGAACCCGGCACCTCCCTCCCGGCATTGCCGGCATGCCTTCCCTGGGGTGCGCAGGGGCAGGGCGCTTCTGCGAGAATCGGGGCCATGAACGCGCTCAACGTGGCTGAATACACGCACACCCTCGGATCCCAGGCCAAGGCCGCCTCCGCCCTCATGGCGCGCGCGCCGGCCGCTGTCAAGAACAAGGCCCTGCGCGCCCTGGCGCGCCTGCTGCGCGAGCACACCGCCGCACTGCAGGTGGACAACGCCCGCGACCTGGAACGCGCCCGTGCTGCCGGCCTGGCTGAACCCCTGGTGGATCGCTTGAAGCTCACGCCCAAGGTACTCGACACCTGTGCCGAGGGCTGTGAACAGCTGGCGGCCATGGCCGACGTGATTGGCGAGATCATCGGCATGAAACAGCAGCCCAGTGGCATCCGCGTGGGCCAGATGCGCGTGCCCATCGGCGTGTTCGGCATGATCTACGAGAGCCGCCCCAACGTGACCATCGAGGCTGCGAGCCTGTCCATCAAGAGCGGCAACGCCTGCATCCTGCGCGGCGGCTCGGAAGCCATCGATTCCAACAAGGCGCTGGCGCGCCTGGTGCAGCTGGCGCTGGCCGAGGCCGGCCTGCCGCAGGACGCGGTGCAGCTGGTGCAGACCACCGACCGCGAGGCCGTGGGCCAGCTCATCGCCATGCCGCAGTTCGTGGACGTGATCATCCCGCGCGGCGGCAAGGGCCTGATCGAGCGCATCAGCCGCGATGCCAAGGTGCCCGTGATCAAGCACCTGGACGGCAACTGCCACACCTACGTGGACGACCCCTGCGACGTGGCCATGGCCGTCAAGGTGGCCGACAACGCCAAGACCCAGAAGTACAGCCCCTGCAATGCCAGCGAGGGCCTGCTGGTTGCGCGCGGCGTGGCCGCCGAATTTCTGCCGCTGATCGGTGCCGTCTATGCCGCCAAGGGCGTGGAGATGCGCGTGTGCTCCGAAAGCCGCGCGCTGCTGGCCCCGGTGGCCGGCGCCAGGCTGGTCGATGCCACCGAGCAGGATTGGTCCGAGGAATACCTGGCGCCCATCATCAGCATCAAGGTGGTGGCGGGCGTGGACGAGGCGATCGCGCACATCAACCACTATTCCTCGCACCACACGGACGCCATCCTCACCACTGACCACGTGCACGCCCAGCGCTTCCTGCGCGAAGTGGACTCGGCCAGCGTCATGGTCAATGCCAGCACGCGCTTTGCCGATGGCTTCGAGTACGGCCTGGGCGCCGAGATCGGCATCAGCACCGACAAGTTCCATGCCCGCGGCCCCGTGGGCATCGAGGGCCTGACCTCGCTCAAGTACGTGGTGCTGGGCGAAGGCGAGGTGCGCGGCTGATCCCCCGCCCCGGCTGCCGCGTGCGGCAGCCGGCTTGACGCGCCCGCCGCCTGTACCCATCATTCCCCCGTGAAAATCATCATCCTGGGTGCCGGCCGTGTCGGCCACAGCGTGGCCGAGAGCCTGGTCTCCGAGCGCAACGACATCACCGTCATCGACACCGATGCTGCGCGCCTGCGCGACCTGGAGTCGCGCTTCGACCTGCGCGGTGTGGTCGGCAGCGGCATCGACCCGCAGGTGCTGGCCGAGGCCGGTGCGCACGACACCGACCTGCTGATCGCCTGCGCCGCGCAGGACGAGACCAACCTGGTGTGCTGCAAGATCGCGCAGGTGCTGTTCAGCATCCCCACGCGCATCGCGCGCGTGCGCTCCTCGGGCTTCGACGATGACGAGCGGCTGGTTGGCCCCGAAGGCTTTGCGGTGGACCGCATCATCTGCCCCGAGGAGTCGCTGACCCGCTACATCGGCAAGCTCATCGAGTACCCCGAGGCCATGCAGGTGCGTGAGTTCGCGGGCGGCCGGGCCTGCCTGGCCTCGGTGCGCGCACGGGCCGGGGCGCCCATGGTGGGCCACACCATTGCCGAACTGCGGGCCGGCGCGCCCGACGTGGCGGTGCGCATCGTGGCCATCTACCGGCGCTTTCCCGACGAGCCCGACCGCTTCGTGGCCTGTGACGGCACCACCCGCATCGAGCCGGGCGACGAGGTCTTCGTGCTTGCGGCCAGCGAGCACATTGCGTACGTGCTCGCGGCCCTGCACCGGCGCGGCGCCACGGCCGTGCAGCCCGTTCGCCGCATCATGATCGCCGGTGGCGGGCGCGTGGGTCTGCGCCTGGCGCGACAGCTGGCGAAACAGGGTGGGCGCTTTCGCGTGAAGATCATCGAGGGCGACATGCAGCGCTGCACCGAGCTGGCCTCCCTGCTGCCTGCCGACACCCTGGTGTTGCAGGGCGATGCCACCGACGAGGACCTGCTGGGGGACGAGAACATCGAGGAGATCGACCTCTTCCTTGCGCTCACCGACGATGACGAGAACAACATCATGTCCTGCCTGCTGGCCAAGCGCATGGGCGCGCGCCGGGTGCTGGCGCTGATCAACCGGCGCAGCTATGCCGACCTGATGCACGGCACGCAGATCGACATTGCGCTGTCGCCCGCGCAAGCCATGCTCGGCGAGCTGCTGGCCTATGTGCGCCAGGGCGACGTCCAGGCCGTGCACAGCCTGCGCCGCGGCGTGGCCGAGGCACTGGAGATCGTGGCACGTGGCGATCGCAAGAGCTCGCGCGTGGTGGGCCGCAAGGTCAGCGAACTGCAGCTGCCCGGCGAGGTGCACATGGGGCTCATCGTGCGCGGCCTGCCAGATTCGCCCGACGTCTCGCCCGAGGACCTGCGCGAGCCCCAGGTCATCATCCCGCGCAGCTCCACGGTGATCGAGAGCAACGACCACGTCGTGTTCTTCCTGCCGCACAAGCGGCTGGTGCGCGAAGTGGAGAAGCTCTTTCGCGTGAGCGCCACGTTCTTCTGACGCAGCACTGAACACCATGGTGGACATGTTCCCCGTCCTGCGCGTGCTGGGCATCCTGGCCATGATCTTCTCGCTGACCATGGGGCTGCCGCTGGCGGTATCGCTCTGGACGCGCGACGGCATCTGGTATGTGTACCCACAGGCCATGGGCGCCACCTTCATGGCCGGCGCCTGGCTCTGGTGGCGCCTGCGCCACTTTCGCCATGAGCTGCAGCCGCGCCACGGGGTCATGCTGGTGTCGCTGGTCTGGATGCTGCTGCCACTGGCCGCGGCGCTGCCGTTGATGCTGGCGGGGCACTATATCGGGCGCCCCATGTCGTTCACGCACGCTTATTTCGAGGCCGTGTCGGGCCTGACCACGAGCGGCTCCACGGTGCTCAGCGGGCTCGACACGCTGCCGGTGTCGGTCAACGTGTGGCGCACCTTCCTGCAGTGGGTGGGGGGCATGGGCATCCTGGTCCTGGCCGTGGCCGTGCTGCCACTGCTGGGTGTAGGCGGCAGCCAGCTGTTCAAGGCCGAAGCCGCCGGCCCGCTCAAGGACGCCAAGCTCACGCCGCGCATGACGGGCACGGCCAAGGGGCTGTGGGGCGTGTATGCGCTGTTCTCCGTGTCCTGCGGCCTGGCCTACTGGCTCGCCGGCATGGCGCCGCTGGATGCGCTGATGCACATGTTCACCACGGTGAGCCTGGGGGGGTTGTCTTCCTATGATGCGAGCTTCGGACATTTCCAGTCGCCACTGCTCGAAGCCATCTGCATCTTCTTCATGCTGGTCGCCAGCTGCAACTTCGCGCTGTACTTCGTGGCCTTCCGCAAGGGGCACTGGCGCGGCTTCTGGGGCGACCCGGAGCTGCGCGCCACGCTGTTCGCGCTGACCGGCGGCGGGCTGGTGGTGGCGCTGCTGCTCTGGGCCAAGGGGGTGTACGCGCCGCTCGATGCACTGCGCCATGGCATGTTCAACACCATATCGCTGGCCACCACCACCGGCTATGCCACGGTGGACTACCTGGCCTGGCCGGTGTTCGCGCCCGTGTTCATGCTGCTGCTGTCGGGTGTGGCCACCAGTGCCGGGTCGACCGGTGGCGGGATCAAGATGGTGCGCATGCTCATCCTGGTCAAGCAGGCGCGCCGCGAGATGAACCGCCTGGTGCACCCGCGCGCAGTGCAGCCGGTGTGCCTGGGCGGCGGCGTGGTGGACAACCGCGTGATCTTCTCGGTGCTGGCCTTCATGCTGGTGTACGGTGGCACGGTCTTCGGGCTGAGCATGGTGCTGCTGCTGACCGACCTGGACCCGGTGACCGCCTTCTCGGTGGTGCTGGCCAGCGTCAACTGCGCCGGGCCCGGCCTGGGCAGCGTGGGGCCGGCGTCGAATTTCTCGGTGCTCACCGATTTTCAGATCTGGGTCTGCACCCTCGCCATGCTGCTCGGGCGGCTCGAGATCCTGAGCTTCATGGCGCTGCTGACGCCGTCGTTCTGGCGGCGGTGAAAGAAAGCCGCCGGGCGGGCTTGCGAACAATTGGTCACGCCCCCACCCTACAATGGCCTGCCACCGCAATAGACCCGCCTCCACGTAAGGTTTTCCATGGTTCCGCACCTCATCACGGCCCTGACCGGGCCGATCAACGAACTCGAGCAGCGTGTGCTCGACTCCATGCCCGCCATCGAGCGCTGGTTCCGCCTGGAGTGGATGGAGCACACCCCGCCGTTCTACACCTCGGTGGACATCCGCAATGCTGGCTTCAAGCTGGCCCCGGTGGACACCAATCTGTTTCCCGGCGGCTGGAACAACCTGACCAAGGAGATGCTGCCGCTGGCCGTGCAGGCCGCCATGGCCGCCATCGAGAAGATCTGCCCCGAGGCACGCAACCTGCTGATCATTCCCGAGAACCACACGCGCAACACCTTCTACCTGTCGAATGTGGTGCAGCTGCAGCGCATCTTCAACATGGCCGGGCTCAACGTGCGCGTGGGCTCCATCAGCCCCGAGATCAAGAAGCCCACCCTGATCGAGCTGCCCAATGGTGACACGGTGACGCTGGAGCCCGTGGTGCGCACCAAGCGCCGCCTGGGGCTCAAGGACTTCGACCCCTGCACCATCCTGCTCAACAACGACCTCACGGCGGGCGCACCGGGCATCCTGGAAGACATCCACGAGCAGTACCTGCTGCCGCCGCTGCACGCCGGCTGGAGCGTGCGCAAGAAGAGCACCCACTTCAAGAACTACGAGGAGGTGGCCAAGCGCTTCGGCAAGATGCTGGGCATCGACCCCTGGCTGGTGAATCCCATGTTCAGCCAGTGCGGCGATGTGGACTTCTCCGAAGGTGCAGGCATGGAGAACCTGCAGACGAATGTGGACGCCCTGCTCACCAAGGTGCGCCGCAAGTACAAGGAATACGGCATCAACGAAAAGCCCTTCGTGATCGTCAAGGCCAACAACGGCACCTACGGCATGGGCATCATGACGGTGCGCGACGCCAAGGAGCTCGACGCGCTCAACCGCAAGACGCGCAACAAGATGGCCGTGATCAAGGACGGTCAGGTGGTCAACGACGTGATCATCCAGGAGGGCGTGCTCACCCAGGAGCGCGTGAACGATGCCGTGGCCGAACCCGTGGTCTACATGATGGACCGCTACGTGGTGGGCGGCTTCTACCGCATGCACGCCGAGCGCGGCACCGACGAGAACCTGAACGCACCGGGCGCGAGCTTTGTGCCCCTGGCCTTCGAGCACAGCACGCACATGCCCCAGCCGGGCATGCGCCCGGGCGTGAGCGCACCCAACCGCTTTTACATGTACGGCGTGGTCGCTCGCCTGGCCATGCTCGCTGCCAGCTACGAGCTCGAAGCCACCAATCCGGACGCCGAAGTCTACGACTGAGGTGCCCTCTCTAAAGAGGGTGGAAGGCGGGCCAACAGGCCCCACACACCTGCCTGCCACGTCTGCCAACGGGGCGCCAGAGGGCAGTTGCTGCGTTGCAACATGCCCCGGGCTGGTGCGCCGCTGCACCACCGCAGGAGCACAATAGCGTTCCCAAAAGTAACGGAACCCCGGCAGCCACGTGTGCCGGGTGCGGTCAGTGCAAAGCTCCAAATCCTCGCTCGCAGCGCTCACGCTGGGCGCCATCGGTGTTGTCTACGGTGATATCGGCACCAGCGTGCTGTATGCGGTCAAGGAGGTCTTCGGGTCGGGGCATGTGCCCTTCACCCAGGACAACATCTACGGCATCCTGTCCATCCTGTTCTGGACGCTCACGGTCATCGTGTCACTGAAGTACGTGGTGTTGGTGCTGCGCGCCGACAACAACGGCGAGGGCGGGCTGATCGCCATGCTGGCCCTGGCCTCCCAGGCCGTGAAGGACAAACCCCGCCTGCGCGGCCTGCTGCTGGGCGTGGGCATCTTCGGCACCTCGCTGTTCTACGGCGATGGGGTCATCACACCGGCGATCTCGGTGCTGTCGGCGGTGGAAGGGCTGGAGGTGGTCTCTCCGCACTTCAAGCAGTACGTGATACCGCTGACCCTGGTCGTGCTGTTCTGCCTGTTCCTGGTGCAAAAGCGCGGCACCAGCGGCATCGGCAAGTTCTTCGGGCCCATCACCCTGGTGTGGTTCGCTACCCTGGCCATCCTGGGCGTGTCCCACATCGTCACCCACCCCGAAATTCTCTGGGCGATGAGCCCGCACTACGCCCTGGGCTTCATGTGGGCCAATCCAGGCACCAGTTTCATCATCCTGGGCGCTGTGGTGCTGTGCGTGACCGGGGCCGAGGCGCTGTATGCCGATCTCGGGCATTTCGGCAAGCGGCCCATCCGCCTGGCCTGGTTCTGCGTGGCCATGCCGGCACTCGTCCTCAACTACTTCGGCCAGGGCGCCCTGCTGCTGGCCGAGCCCGAGGCCGTGAAGAACCCGTTCTTCATGATGGCCCCCAGCTGGGCCCTGCTGCCCCTGGTGGTGCTGGCCACCATGGCCACGGTGATCGCCTCGCAGGCGCTGATCACGGGCGCCTTCAGCGTGACCAAGCAGGCCATCCAGCTCGGCTACCTGCCGCGCCTGAACATCCAGCACACCAGCGTGCGCGATACCGGCCAGATCTACATGCCGCTCGTGAACTGGGGCCTGTTCGTGGCCATCGTGCTCGCGGTGGTGATGTTCCGCTCGTCGAGCAACCTGGCCGCTGCCTACGGCATCGCGGTGACGCTGGACATGCTGATCACCACCACGCTGACCTTCTTCGTGATCCGCTACGGCTGGGGCTATCCTCTGGCGCTGTGCGTGGCCGCCACGGGCTGCTTCTTCGTGGTGGACCTGGCCTTCTTTGCCTCCAACCTGCTCAAGCTGTTCGCGGGCGGCTGGTTCCCGCTGATGATCGGCGGGGTCGTCTTCACCTTGATGATGACCTGGAAGCAAGGGCGCCACCTGGTCAACGACAAGCTGCGCGCCGATGCCATCGACCTCAAGGACTTCCTGGAGTCGGTGTTCATCAGCCCGCCCACGCGCGTGGAAGGCACGGCAGTGTTCCTCACGGCCGAGACGGGTGTCGTGCCCAATGCGCTCTTGCACAACCTCAAGCACAACAAGGTGCTGCACGAGCAGAACCTGTTCGTGACGGTCAAGAGCCATGAGGTGCCCTGGATCGGCATGGACAAGCGCCTGCAGGTGGATGCGCTGGGCCATGACTGCTGGCAGGTGGTGGTGCACTACGGCTTCAAGAACGATCCGGACCTGCCACGCGCGCTGGAGCAACTGCGCGGCCGGGGCTGCGGCATGGAGCCGATGACCACGAGCTACTTCCTGTCGCGCGATACCGTGGTGCCCACCATCGGCAGCGGCATGGCGCCCTGGCGCGAGAAACTCTTCGCCCAGATGCACCACAATGCCAGTGGCGCTGCGGACTTCCTGCACCTGCCCAACAATGCGGTGGTGGAGCTGGGCTCGAAGATCGAGATCTGACGCCCCTGGGGCAGGGGACTGCGGGGCCGATAGCCCCCGCCGTGCACCGCTTCGGTGCGCGATGCAGAATCCTGCCCATGCAGTTTTTCAAAGACCTGAGCCTGTCGGCTTTCACCGCGGGCTTCGTGGCGGTGTTGGTGGGCTTCACGAGCTCGGTGGCCATCGTCTTCCAGGCGGCCCAGGCCTTCCACGCCACGCCGGGGCAGATCACGTCCTGGATGTGGGCGCTGGGGCTGGGCATGGGGCTGTGCTCCCTGGTGCCATCACTCATCCTGCGCATGCCGGTCATGATCGCCTGGTCCACGCCGGGCGCGGCGGTGCTGGCCACCGCCGGGTTGGCCGGTGGCTTCAGCATGGCCGAGGCCGTCGGTGCCTTCATGGTCAGTGCCGTGCTGATCACGCTGTGCGGCATCACCGGCTGGTTCGAGCGCATCATGAACCGCATTCCCATGGAGATTGCGGCCGCGCTGCTGGCCGGCGTGCTGGCGCGCTTCGGCATCCAGGCCTTCACAGCGGCGCAGACCGCACTGCCCCTGGTGCTGCTGATGCTGGGCACTTACCTGCTGGGTCGCCGCCTGCTGCCGCGCTATGCCGTGGTGCTCACGCTGGCCGTAGGCATCGCCTGGGTGGCGCTGCGTGGGCAGATGGCCTGGTCGGCCGTTCAGTTCTCGTTGGCGGTGCCGGTCTGGACCACGCCGCAGTTCAGCCTGTCGGCCCTGGTGAGCCTGGCCATCCCCCTGTTCGTGGTGACCATGGCCTCGCAGAACCTGCCTGGCGTGGCGGTCATCCGTGCATCGGGTTACCCGCTGCCGGTCTCGCGCCTGCTCACGCTATCGGGGCTCGCTACCCTGGTTCTGGCACCCTTCGGAGCCTTCGCCCTCAATTTCAGCGCCATCACGGCCGCCATGTGCATGGGGCCCGAAGCCCATGAGGACCGTGCACGCCGCTACACGGCCGCCGTGTCCTGCGGAGCCATCTACGTGGTGATCGGGATTTTTGGCGCGGTGATCACCGGCCTGCTCACCGCCTTTCCCAAGGAGCTGATCGCCGCCATCGCCGGGCTGGCCCTGCTGGGCACCATCGGCAATGGCCTGGCGACTGCGCTGCGCGAGGAGGGGCACCGCGAGGCGGCGCTCATCACCTTCCTGGTCACGCTCAGCGGCGTGGTGGTGGCGGGCGTGGGCTCGGCTTTCTGGGGCGTGGTCGCAGGCAGCCTTGCGCTATTTGTGCAACAGTACGGGCGTACGCGCACCCAGGGCGGCTGACGGCTTCCTTCCCCTCTGTATATAGAGAAGCCCTCCCTGGCCATGGGGCGCCGGTCTTTTCCACATCCATCCATCTTCCAGTCCATGCAAATCCTCTTCATCGCCGACCCGCTGGCCAGCTTCAAGATCTACAAGGACACCACCTTCGCCATGATGCGCGAGGCCCAGCGCCGTGGTCACACGATCACGGTGTGCGGCCCGCAGGACGTCAGCTGGCAGCGCGGCGGCAAGGTGACGGCGCGCGTGCGCGACATCGTGCTCACCGGCCACCCGGACGACTGGTACACCGAGCAGCCCGTGCGCACTGCCGTGCTGGCCGACTTCGGCGCGGTGCTGATGCGCAAGGACCCGCCGTTCGACAGCGAATACTTCTACGCCACCCACATGCTGGAACAGGCCGAGCGCGATGGTGCGCGCGTGTTCAACAAGCCCCGGGCATTGCGCGACCACCCAGAGAAGCTGGCGATCATGGAGTTCCCGCAGTTCATCGGCCCCACCCTGGTCACGCGCGACCCGGCAGACATCCGCAGCTTCCACGCCGAGCACAAGGACATCATCCTCAAGCCGCTGGACGGCATGGGCGGCATGGGCATCTTCCGCGTGGGGCCGGACGGCCTGAACCTGGGCAGCATCATCGAGACGCTGAACAAGGATGGCGCCGAGAGCGTGATGGTGCAGAAATTCCTGCCCCAGATCTCCGAAGGCGACAAGCGCGTGCTGGTCATTGGCGGCAAGCCGGTCCCCTATTGCCTGGCGCGCATTCCCCAGGGAACCGAAGTGCGCGGCAACTTGGCCGCTGGCGGCAAGGGCGTGGCCCGCCCCTTGTCCGAGCGCGACTGGGAGATCGGCAATGCCCTGGGTCCCATCCTGCAGGAGCGCGGCCTGCTGCTGGCCGGTGTCGATGTGATCGGTGACTGCGTCACCGAGATCAACGTCACCAGCCCCACCTGCTTCCAGGAGATCTTCGACCAGACCGGCTGCGACGTGGCAGCCCTGTTCATCGATGCACTGGAGGCGGCCCTGGCTGCCTTGTCCGCGCGATAAGTCGGCAACTCCCCCGGCAGCCCCAAAACTCATGCTATAGTCGAGGGCTTCGCTGCACGGAGGTCCTTTCCTTCTTTGGAGGTTCTGGGCAGACGGAGGCGGGGTTTGAAAAAACTTCGGTAGTTTTAGAAAAGTCGCTGATTTCTCGGTATACAATCTAAGGCTGCGCTGACAAGAGCTGACTGC